>NZ_JADDRL010000137.1 GCF_021538895.1 Streptomyces olivochromogenes
CCGTGCTGTCGCTCTCGGCCGGCCTGCTCACCGCCTCCCCCGCCCAGGCCGCCACCGGCACGATCACCGGTCTCGCGGGCAAGTGCCTGGACGTCGCCGGCGCGAACTCCGCCGACGGCACGCCCGTCCAGCTCTACGACTGCAACGGCACCAGCGCCCAGCAGTGGACCGTCGGCACCGACGGCACCATCCGCGCACTCGGCAAGTGCCTCGACGTCACGGGCAATTCGACCGCCAACGGCGCCAAGACGCAGCTGTGGACCTGTACCGGCGGCGCGAACCAGAAGTGGACCGTCACCGCCGCGCACGACATCGTCAACCCGCAGGCCGACAAGTGCCTGGACGTCACCGACAACAGCTCCGCCAACGGCGCCCGGGCGCAGATCTGGAGCTGCACCGGCGCCGCCAACCAGAAGTGGACCGCGCCCGCGGCGGGCGGCGGCACCCCGGCCTCGCCGATGGCTGTCGCGCCGTACCTCTACAACGGCTGGGGCAGCCCGCCCAGCCCCACCACGATCACCAACGCCACGGGCGTCAAGTGGTTCACGCTCGCCTTCGTGCTCAGCAACGGCTACTGCAACCCGCAGTGGGACGGCAGCCGCCCGCTGACCGGCGGCGTGGACCAGCAGACGGTGAACACCGTGCGGGGCAACGGCGGTGACATCATCCCGTCGTTCGGCGGGTACAGCGGCAACAAGCTGGAGAGCTCCTGTTCCAGCGCGGGCGAACTCGCCGCCGCCTACCAGAAGGTGATCAACGCCTACGGGCTGAAGGCGATCGACATCGACATCGAGGCCGACGCGTACGCGAGCGCGACCGTGCAGCAGCGCACGGTGGACGCGCTGAAGACCGTGAAGGCGAACAACCCCGGTCTGAAGGTGTACGTCACCATCGGCACCGGGCAGAACGGACCGGACACCGGCCTCATCAACCGTGCCGCCAACTCCGGTCTGACGGTGGACAGTTGGACCATCATGCCGTTCGACTTCGGCGGGGCCGGACAGAACATGGGCAACCTGACCGTGCGGGCGGCCGAGGGCCTGAAGAACGCGGTGAAGAACGCGTACGGTTACAGCGACGACCAGGCCTACCGGGACATGGGCATCTCGTCGATGAACGGGATCACCGACCAGAACGAGACGGTCACCGTCAACGACTTCCGCACGATCCTCGCCTACGCACAGCAGCACCACCTGGCCCGGCTCACCTTCTGGTCCGCCAACCGCGACCGGCCGTGCACCGGCGGCCCGGCCGACAGTTGCTCCGGGGTCGGCCAGTCCGCCTGGGACTACACCCGGGTCTTCGCCGCCTACGCCGGCTGACCAGGCCGATCCCCACCCCCGTCGTCGGCCGATCCGTTCGGCAAGGAGGACCCGTACCCGTGCTCCGATTCCCCCGCTCAACCCCCGCCGGCCGCCCCAGATCCGTCGCGGCCGCGCTGGTCACCGTCACCGCCGCCGCACTGCTGTCCGCCGCACCCGCGCACGCCGCGGCCTCCGCGGCCGCCGCCCTGCCCGGCGACTGGTCCACCGTGATCAACGCGGCGAGCGGCAAGTGCCTGGACGCCAAGGCGGCCGGCACCGCCAACGGCACCGTCGTCCAGCAGTACACCTGCAACAGCACGACGGCCCAGCAGTGGAGCTTCACCGCCACCGGCGACGGCTACGTGCGCATCAACAACCGCAACAACAGCAGTCAGGTGGTGGACGTCACCGACGTCTCCACCGCCGACAACGCGCCGCTCCAGCTGTGGAGTTACGGCGGTGGCGGCAACCAGCAGTGGCTTCCGGTCGACGACGGCGGCGGCGCCTTCCACTTCGTCAACCGGGGCAGCGGCAAGTGCCTGGACGACCCCGGCGCCTCGACCGCGGACAGCGTCCGGTTCGTGCAGTACACCTGCAACGGCACCGCCGCCCAGCGCTTCCAGGTGGTCCCGGTGACCCAGTCGACGAGCAACCCCGACCTCGGCCCGAACGTCGTCGTGTTCGACCCGTCGATGTCGTCCTCGACGATCCAGAGCAGACTGGACTCGATCTTCCAGCAGCAGGAGACCAATCAGTTCGGCTCCCAGCGCTACGCCGTCCTGTTCAAGCCCGGCGCCTACAACGCGAACGTCAACGTCGGCTTCTACACCCAGGTCGTGGGCCTCGGCCTGACCCCCGACGCGGTCTCCGTCAACGGAGCCGTGCACGCGGAGGCCGACTGGTTCCAGGGCAACGCCACCCAGAACTTCTGGCGCGGAGCCGAGAACCTGTCGGTCAACCCCACCAACGGGAGCGACCGTTGGGCCGTCTCGCAAGCCGCTCCCTACCGGCGGATGCACCTGCGCGGCAACCTCGCCCTGGACGACGGCGGCTGGTCCAGCGGCGGCTATCTCGCCGACAGCAAGATCGACGGCCGGGTCGACTCCGGCACCCAGCAGCAGTGGCTGACCCGCAACTCCCAGCTGGGCAGCTGGACCGGGTCCAACTGGAACATGGTGTTCGTCGGCAGCCAGGGCGTCCCGGGCACCACCTTCCCGAACCCGCCGCACACCACGGTGGCACAGAGCCCGGTGAGCCGGGAGAAGCCGTTCCTGTATGTCAACGGATCGGGCGCCTACCAGGTGTTCGTACCGTCCCTGCGGTCCAACTCCACCGGGACCAGCTGGGCGGGCGGCCCGGCCGGCTCCTCGCTGCCGCTGAGCCAGTTCTACGTGGTGAAGCCGGGCGCCACCGCCGCACAGATCAACGCCGCCCTGGCCGCGGGCCAGAACCTCCTGGTCACCCCGGGTGTCTACCACCTGGACCAGACCCTGAAGGTGACCCGTCCCGACACGGTCGTCCTGGGCCTCGGTCTGGCCACGTTCGTCCCGGACAACGGCATCACGGCCATGACGGTGGCGGACGTGGACGGCGTGAAGATCGCCGGTCTGCTCTTCGACGCCGGTACCACCAGCTCGAAGACCCTGGTCGAGGTCGGGCCGGCCGGCTCCACCGCCCCCCACGCGGCCGACCCGACCTCCCTGCACGACGTCTACTTCCGCGTCGGCGGCGCGGGCGTCGGCAAGGCGGCCACCGGCCTGGTCGTCAACAGCTCCCAGGTCATCGGCGACCACATGTGGATCTGGCGCGCCGACCACGGCAGCGGCGTCGGCTGGACCAGCAACACCACGGACACCGGACTCGTGGTCAACGGCGACGACGTCACCATGTACGGCCTGTTCGTCGAGCACTTCCAGAAGTACCAGACCGTCTGGAACGGCAACGGCGGCCGCACCTACTTCTTCCAGAACGAGCTGCCGTACGACCCGCCCACCCAGGGCGCCTGGATGAACGGCTCCACCCAGGGCTACGCCGCCTACAAGGTCGCCGACTCGGTCACCAGCCACCAGGCCTACGGGCTGGGCAGCTACTGCTACTTCAACGTCAACCCCGGCGTGACCGCCGCCCGCGCCATCGAGGCACCCGACAACCCGAACGTCCGCTTCACCAGCATGGTGACCGTCTCCCTCGGTGGCACCGGCACCATCAGTCACGTCATCAACAACACCGGCGGACCTTCCAACTCCGGCAGCAATGTGGCCGACTTGACCAACTACCCGTGATCAACAAGCACTTCGGTGCCCGTCCGGCAATACGGGACGACGACCGCCCCCACCCAGGAGTCGACGTGCGCAACCCGCTGTCCCCCACCTCAGGGCCCGGCGCCTCGGCGTCCGGCCGCAACAGGTCACGTCGGCCGCGCCTGGCCGCGCTGGCCACCGCCCTCGGCGCGGCGGCCCTCGTGGTGGCGCTGCCGGCCCAGGCCGACGCGAGCGTCCTGCGGTTGCTCCCGCAGAACGCTCGCGTCGGGCTGGGAGTACGGCTGGCCACCGAGTCCTGACCGGACGACGGCCCGGGCCGGTGGGACATCGTCGCCCGCCTGCCGGCGTCAGCTGCGCGTCCGCACTCGGTGGGCGCGGGCGTAGCGGGAGGCCAGCGTGTGGAACGCCTCCTTGGGTTCCCAGTGCCAGTCGGACGCGGGGTCGTCGGGGTGGTCCTTGATGGTCTTGGTGAGGGAGTAGCTCGCCATGTCGAGGTCGTGGCGCGGGTCGTCGGGGCGGTGGGGGGCGTCCGGGGTGACGAACTCGAAGGCCATCGCCGCATGGAGGTCCAGCGAGGAGAAGACGTCCACCAGCTCACCCACGTACGCGGCCTGCGTGCGTTCGCTGCGGACCAAGTGGCCCTTGATCTCCTCGGGGTGCTTGTCGTGGTCGACGACGTCCCAGCCCATGCCGCCCGCCTCGGGGGCACCGGCGTAGGTGCACGTGCCGAACTCGGTGATCGCCAGCGGCTTCCCCCGGCGCAGAAAGCCGCGCAGCTCCCGCACGTAGTCCGCGCGGTGACGGAAGTACGAGTAGTAGTTGATGCCCACGATGTCGAAGAGCGTCCAGTCGACCTTGTCGTCCTGGGCCGCGGCATAGCTGAGGGCGCCGTGGAAGACCGAGCGGCCGACGCGTGCCGCCTTCGCCGTGAAGCGGTCCAGGAGGCGCTGCATCCTCTCGTAGTCGACCTGGCCGCTGAGCAGGTTCCGTACGCGTTCGAGGGCCGTGTCCCCCGGGACGATCCCGGGCACGAACAGCACGAACTCGCAGCCCACACTGAAGTCGACGCTCGCGCCCTGCCGGCGCAGCCGCTCGGCGAACCGGCCGGTCTCGGCCAGGTGCTCCAGGATGTCGCGTTCCGGAACATCGCCGAGGGTCGGCTGGAGCCAGACGTGCAGTCCTCGTTCGGCGGCCTCGGCGGCGGTGGCGGTGAGCCGCTCGACGCCGTCGCCGGTCACGCTCACGGCTCCGGCGTGCAGCTCGTCGCGTATCACCCGGATGTCCTCGCGCATCCGGGCGAGGCTGAAGGCCGTACCCGGTGTCTCGCCCTCGCCCAGCGTGTAGACGACGCCCTGGTGGCACGGCCCGCGCCGCCGCCCCTGCGTCGCCCGCGCCACACCCGCCGGCGCCGGCGCCCCGGCGAACCCGACGGCCGCCATCCCGGTCAGGAACTGTGCCCGGTTGATCCCCTTCGTTTTCTCCATACGGCCACTGTGGCGAGGGCGCACCCGTCCCGGCGTCCGCCGACGGTCTACGGGACCGCGACGAAGGGATGACGAAGGGATGAGAACGGGCGACGAAAGCGAGGGCGAACGAAGCCGACCGGACGCCGCCTCTGGCAGCCCGGGCCGACTCGGCGGACCCTGGTAGTGGAGCGGACCGGGCGAGACCCCGGTGGTCCCGACGGTGTCCGGCTCGGCGAGGAGGTCATCATGCACGGCAGCCTGCACAGCGTGGACGACGTCATGACGCGCACCGTCGTCACCGTCCGCCGTGACACGCCGTTCAAGGACATCGCCGCACTGATCGAAGAGCGGAACATCAGTGCCCTTCCGGTGGTGGACGATGAGGGGCGGGTGGTCGGTGTCGTCTCCGAGGCCGACCTGCTGCTCAAGGAGGAGTTCCGCGACAGCGACCCGGACCGGTTCACCCAGCTGAGCCGGATGTCCGACCTGGCCAAGGCCGGCGCCCTGACCGCTCAGGACCTGATGACCGCCCCGGCCGTGACCGTGCACGACGGTGCCACGCTGTCGCAGGCGGCCCGCATCATGGCCCGGCGCAAGGTCAAGCGGCTGCCCGTCATCGACAGCACGGGCTCGCTCGTGGGCGTGGTCAGCCGAGCGGACCTGCTCAAGGTGTTCCTGCGGGACGACGAGAGCCTCACCGAGGACGTGCGGCACGAGGTCGTGGACCGGCTGTTCCCGCTGTGCGCCGACCACATCCAGGTCGAGGTCTCCGACGGCGTCGTGACCCTCACGGGCTGGATCGACGGCGGGGCCCTGGTCCCCGTGGCCGACCGGCTGTCCCGCGCCATCGAGGGCGTGGTCGACGTCCGCTGCCACCTCACCGACGGGACGGTACGGAGCGCCTCGATCTGAGGCCCGCTTCAGGGCCCGCGGGGCTGCCGCGGGGGCCGGGCGACGGCGCACCATGGAGGTGCCGCCGCGGCCGTCCTCCGCCGTGCGGAAAGTTGTTCGTGGACCGGGAGCCGGAAGGTGAGGCGAGTGGTTCATGAAGGCGACGCTGTCTCTCGGACGGATCGCCGGTGTCCGGGTCGGCCTGCACTGGAGCGTGCTGGTCATCGTCGTCGTGGTGGCGCTCGCCCTGGCGCGCGGCCGGTTCCCGCAGGCGTACCCCGGCCACTCCGTCGTGCTCTACTGGGCGCTCGCCCTGCTGACCTCGGTCGTCTTCCTCGCCTCGCTGCTGGCGCACGAGCTGGCGCACGCCGTGGTGGCACGCCGCAACGGTGTCGAGGTCGACGGCATCACCCTGTGGATGCTCGGCGGCGCCGCCCGGCTCCACAGCGAGGCGCCGTCACCGGCCGCGGAACTGCGCATCGCGGGCGTGGGCCCGCTCACCAGCGCGCTGCTCGGCGGTCTGCTGGCCGGTCTCGCGGTGTGGCTGGACGCACTGCACGCGTCGGGGCTCGCCGTCGAGGCGGTCGCCTGGCTGGCCGCGATCAATCTCGTACTGGCCGTCTTCAACGCGCTGCCCGCCGCCCCGCTGGACGGTGGGCGACTGCTGCGGGCGTACCTGTGGCACCGTACCGGCGACCGCCTGCGGGCCACCCGGGGCGCGTCGGCGGCGGGACGGGGGCTGGGCTGGCTGATGGTGGCCGCCGGTTTCGCCGTCGTCCTGTTCCGCGGCGACTTCTCCGGGCTCTGGCCGGCCCTGCTCGGCTGGTTCCTGATCGCGGCGGCGACCGCCGAGGCCCGGCAGGCGCAGCTGAACAGTGCGCTGAGAGGGGTACCGGTGAGCCGGGTCATGACCGCCGATCCGGTGTCCGTGCCCGGCGGGGCGACCCTCTCCGACCTCCTCGCCGAGGGCCCGTTCGGTCACTACCGCCACTCCGCCTTCCCCGTCCTCGCGCCGGACGGCACGGTGGCCGGGCTGATCACGATGGACCTGATCAACCGGACCCCGGTCGAGGCTCGTTCGACCACGCGTGTCCGTGACGTGATGCTCCCCCTGCCCGGCCTGGTGACCGCCGCCCCCGACGAGCCGATGGTGGACCTGCTGCCCCGTCTGCAGACCGGCACCGTGCGCAGGGCCCTGGTCCTCGACGGCGGCCGCCTCGTCGGCATCCTCACCCTCGCCGACCTCAACCGCGCCCTGAACTGGCCGGCCCCCTCCGCCGGCGCCCACCACCGGGGGCCGTGGCCCGGCGAGGGATAGCCGCCGCCGGGGAACCGGGCCGTACCGCCCGGTGCGGGCGCGGTGCCGGGCGGCTGGTCTGTCAGTGCCCGGATGCTGCTCTGTCCGTGTCCTCGATGCCGCAGCCGGGGGATCACGGCACGCCGTGGGACACAAGATGTGGTTACCGTTGCGCGCGGTCGCTGATGATCTCCGTCAGCGCAGTCTGCCGAGCCGGGAGGCCACCCTGATGTCCGACGAACCCATCCTGGTGCTTGCGGCCACCGGCGGTCAGGGCGGTGCCGTGACCGAAGCCCTGCTGGGCCGAGGGGCCACGGTGCGGGCATTGGTGCGGGATCCGGACAAGGAGAACGCGCGGGCGTTGGCGGCTCGGGGCGTCGAGGTCGTGAAGGGGTCGCTGAGCGACGGCGACTCGCTCGCCGCGGCCATGCGCGGGGTGGCGGGAGTGTTCGCGTTCACCACTCCCTTCGAGGCGGGCATCGAGGCCGAGGTGGCCCAGGGGCGGGCCATTCTGGAGGCGGCGCGGGCGAATCGGGTCCCGCATCTCGTGTTCAGTTCGGTGGCCGGGGCCGATCAGCGCAGCGGGGTCCCCCATTTCGAGAGCAAGGCGCGCATCGAGGCCGCTCTCGCCGCCGGCGACGTGCCCTACACGATCCTCGGGCCGACGTATTTCTACGACAACGCGCTCGGCGGAGCCGAACGCATCGTGCTGAACGGAGCGCTCGACCTGCCCCTGCCGTCCGATCTGCCGTTGCAGCAGCTCGACCGGTCGGACCTCGGCGCCTTCGCGGCGGTGGTGCTGCTGCACCCGGCCCGCTATGCCGGGCGGCGGATCGAGCTGGCGAGCGACGCGCCCACACCCGCTCAGATGGCGACCGCTCTCACCGCGGCGGTGGGACGCGAGGTCCGTCACGAGCGGGTGCCGCTCGCGGCGGTGAGCAACCCGGACATGCACGCGATGTGGCGGTTCCTGAACGGCCCCGGATACCGCGTCGACATCCCCGCGCTGCACGACGCCCATCCGAACGTCCCCTGGACCGGCTTCGCCGACTGGGCGCGGCGAACCTTCGAGACCGTCCGCTGAACGATCCGACGGCTGCCGGTGTCGATCCCGGCGGAGCTCGGTTGTGTCGGCCGGATCCCAGGGCCCGGCATACGTTACACAGGAGTTGACCAGGACGTCGGCTCCGGTGCGCAGGCGCTCACCGGGACGGCGGGCGTGCGAACGGCTGCCCCGATCGGGCAGGGAAACGGGCGGGACCAGTGGGCGAGCTGACGACCAATGACGGCGTGCGTCTGGTGTACCGCGACAGCGGGGGCGAGGGCGTCCCGCTGATCCTGCTGCACGGCTGGGGCCAGACGCAGGAGATGTTCAGGCACCAGCTGAGCGGCTTGGCCCCCGCCCATCGCGTGATCACTCTCGATCTGCGCGGCCACGGCGTCTCCGACAAACCTCACCACGGCTACCGCGTCTCCCGCCTGGCCGCCGACGTCCTCGGCCTCGTCGACCAGCTGGGGCTCGACCGCTTCGACGCTCTCGGATGGTCGATGGGCGTGTCGGTGTGGTGGAGCTTCATGGATCAGTACGGCACCGGCCGCATCCGGCGCTTCGTCGCCGTGGACCAGCCCGCGGCCGTCGCCGCCGTGCCCTGGATGTCGCCCGAGGAGCAGCGCGAGTCCGGCGCGATCTTCGACGTGGCCGGGCTCCTCGCGCTCGGCGCCGCGCTCGCGGGCCCCGACGGCGACCGCGTCCACCACGACTTCGTGCGCGGCATGTTCTCCGGTGACCCGGACCCCGAGGTCCTCGCCTTCGTCGCCGGACAGATCAGCTCGACGCCCGCTCACGCAGGTGTCCCTCTGCTCTTCGACCACTGCGCTCAGGACTGGCGTGACCTGCTGCCGCGTGTGGACGTGCCGACGCTGGTGATCGGCTGTGAGGGAAGTCATGTCGAGCCCGGTTCCCAGCGGTTCATCGCGCACGAGATCCCGGACGCCCGGCTGCACGTCTTCCCGGCGAGCGAGGCGAACTCGCACTTCCCCTTCCTGGAGAACCCCTCGGCGTTCAACGCGGTGGTCGACAAGTTCCTGTCCGAGGAGATCACCCCGGACCACTTCGCCACCGACTGACTCCTGTCGGCCGATCTTCTCGAAATGGGCCCGTGTTCGAGGAACACCGGGCTGCTGTGCGCGGTTGCCTCCATCGAATACCACCGCTGTCCCGGCCATCCGACCGGTACGCGCGCACTTGCCCGAAAGGTGAATGTCAGTGTTCCAGCACATCCTGGTCGCCATCGATCCGAGCCCCGCACGTCGCTCCGCGATACGTCTGGCAGGCGACTTGGCCCTGCTGACCCACGCCAAGGTCAGTGTCCTGCACATCGCCGCGTCGGCCGCCTCGATCGCCGCCGTCCTCCCGCTGGAGGACGACGCCGAGGCCAAGGCCGTCCTCGACGAAGCCGTGGCCGAGCTGCGGGAGCGGGGGGTTCCGGCGGACGGCACGCTCGCCCACGGCCTGACCACGCAGATCCCCACCACCATCTCCACCGTCGCCGAGGAGGCCGGGGCCGACCTCATCGTCATCAGCCCCCACCACCGCAACAGCGTCGAGGCCTTCTTCAACCCGCGCGTCAGCGACGCCGTCGCCCACGCCAGCCGCGTGGCGGTGCTGCTCGCTCCCGAGGGCCCGGACGAGCAGGAGAACTGACCTCCGGGCGTTGTACGCCACAGACACGGACCGCCGAGGACCCCGCCCCGCTTGGTCGGCATACCGGGCGGGGTCCTCGATGCCGGGGCCCCTGACCCGCCCGCCGTCGACCGGCTCAGGTCTGCTCGAAGTGGCTGGCCCGGCCCTCGTGTCGTACCAGGCGTCCCAGGCGGGCCGCCTGGGTGCGGGGCATGAGGGCCCAGGTGCCGTCCGTGCGGCGCAGGGCCGCCGAGTGCCAGGGGGTGGTCCAGGCGTCGGGGGCGTCCAGGAGGCGGATGCCGAACTTGGGGGCGCCGATCGGCTGGGGGTGGATGGACAGGCGTACGGCCTCGGGGTGGTGCTCGGCGATCAGCGCACCCCAGGCGCGGCTGCGCTGGATGACTCCGTACGCACGCCGACGGCACTCTCGCTGCAGGGCGGAGCGGGTGCCGATGTGGTCGGCGGTGTCCTCGACAAGGAAGCGCGTGATGCCCCGGTAGAGGGCGAGGGAGTGGGCGTCGGCGCGGGTCTCGGCGCGCAGGGCGTCCAGGGCGGGGGCGTAGCGGTCGTGGACGTGGGCGCGTTTCGTGTCGTGCGGGAGGTCGCCGAGGACGTCGCGCAGGTCGAAGACGGACAGTCTGGTCAGTTCCAACCGGGATATGAGGACGCGTAGTTCGTCGGCGTAGGCGTCGATGTGCTCGTCGGGGACGCGGACGAGGTCGCCGAAGACGTGGCCGTCGGAGCAGATGATGACGTGGGCGCCGGGCGGGTGGATCCGCTCGATGTGCGTGCAGAGGGTGTGGAGGAAGGTCAGGGAGAGGCGCTCTCCCTGGTCGGGGAGGTGGCCCAGGACCTTGGCCGGGTTGGGGGACTTGCAGGGGAAGCCGGGCAGGGTGAACACGACGGGGGCGTCACGGCGCACGAAGTCGGTGATCAGCCGGAGTTGGTGGGGGAAGGCCCCCGCGGCGACGGGGGCGTGGTCCGTCGTGCGGTGGTGGGGCAGGAGCAGGTTCAGGATGGCGGCGCCGACGCTCGTGGGGCAGGTGTCGGGCGCGGTGGTCAGCGGCATGGCAGGTCTCCGGGAGGCTTGGCTCGGGGCGCGATGGCATGACGGCATGGCGCCGTGGCGGAGGCCGGGCGCGCTGTCGGGAAGGTGGGGTCGCTCGGGCGGGCCGGGGCCGGCCGGACTAGGGTCTTTCGTTTGGATCAGGCCGGATCAGGGAGCGGGGTCTGGTGCCGTGCATCGCAAGGCGGAGGAGGGCGTCATGGCGGAGCCATGGCAACCGACGACAACGCGGCGAGGCACGGTGCCAGACCCCGCGAGTCCGGCATGATCCAAACGAGAGGCCCTAGCCCCGGTCAGGCGTGGGCCGGGGTCAGAGGCGTCGGTCGTAACCCACGGACAGGTGGTGGGCGCCACGGCCGAGGACGGCCGGGATCCACTCGATGTCCTCGTCCGGGACGGCCAGACGCAGGCCGGGCAGCCGGGCGAGGAGCGTGCCCAGGGCGATCCGGAGTTCGACGCGGGCCAGCGCCGCGCCGGGGCAGAAGTGGATGCCGTGGCCGAAGGCGAGGTGGGGGTTGGGGCTGCGGTCGAGGTCGAGGGTGTCGGGGTCGGGGAAGCGGCGCGGGTCGCGGTTGGCGGCGCACAGGGAGACGATCACGGAGTCGCCGGCCGGGACTCTCGTGCCGTGCAGGTCGCTGTCCCGGTCGAAGAAGCGCCAGGTGGTCAGCTCGAAGGCGCTGTCGTGGCGCAGGAGTTCCTCGACCGCCCGGGGCAGCAGGTCCGGGTGCTCGCGCAGCCGGGCGAGCTGGTCGGGGTGGCGGAAGAGGGCGATGAGGGCGGTGGTGATCTGGTTGGTGACCGGTTCCTGTCCCGCCACCAGGAGCTGGAAGATCATCGAGTCCAGCTCCTCCGGGGACAGTTCGCCGCGGTCGCGGGCCACGACGAGGCGGCTGAGTAGTCCGTCGTCCGCGTGCTCCCGCTTGTGGGCGACGACGTCCGCGATGTAGCCCTGCAGACCCTTCAGGCGTGCCTCGTAGCGCGGACGTCCGGGGTCGGTGGGGCCTACGGGCTGGACGACCTTGCCCCAGTCCCGGTCGAAGCGGTCCGCCAACTCCGGTGGCAGGCCGATGACTTCGGCGAGGACCCGGAAGGGGAAGTGGGCGGCGAAGCCGGTGACGAGGTCGGCGGGGCCGCTCTCGGGCAGGGCGTCGACGAGGCTTTCGGCCAGTTCCTGGAAACGGGGCCGGAGTTCCTCGACCCGGCGCGGGGTGAACGCGTCGGTGACCAGGCGCCGCATGCCCGTGTGCCGCGGCGGGTCCTGGTGCAGCAGGTGGACCTGGAGCTGGGAGTGCTGCGGCTCGGGCATGATCGAGGCGCGGGCGCGCCAGCGGTCGTTGCCGCGGTCGTGGTTCTTGCCCAGGCGGTCGTCGCCGAGCGCGGCATGGGCGGCTTCGTACCCGGTGACGAGCCAGGCCTGCACACCGCTGGGGAACAGGACCCGGTGGACGGGGCCAGCCTCGCGCATCCGCTCGTACAGGGGGTAGGGATCGGCCTTGTAGGGGCAGCCCATCAGCGGCACGGGGTCGGGGAGCGTCTCCTGGTCCATGGCCGTGCGGGGTTCCTGGGTGGTCATGCGGAGGCTCCTCAGAGGGCGAGTTCGGGCTGGTGGTGGTCCAGCCACAGGGCGAGGTCGACGACCCGTTCGAGGCGCAGGCGGTGGCCCCACTCCAGTCGGTCGGGCGGGGTGTCGAGGCAGGGTTTGACGCGGGTCTCGTCGGCCAGGGCGCGGACCTGTTCGGTGGCCAGGGCGTCGCGGGCCAGGTCCTGCAGACCACGGTTGTAGTCGGGGTGATGGGTGGCCGGGTAGTGGTTCTTGGGCCGGTGCAGCACGGAGTCCGGGGCCAGGCCGGCGCCCGCCGCGCGCAGCAGGCTCTTCTCGCGGCCGTCGAAGCTCTTCAGCGCCCAGGGGGTGCTGAAGGCGTACTCGACGAGACGGTGGTCGCAGTACGGGACCCGCACCTCCAGGCCCTGGGCCATGCTCAACCGGTCCTTGCGGTGCAGGAGTTGGCGCAGCCAGCGGGTCAGGGACAGGTGTTGCATCTCGCGCTGCCGGTGCTCGGCCGGGCTCTCGCCGTCCAGGTGGGGCACGGCGGCCAGGGCCTCGCGGTAGGTGTCGTCGCGGAACTCGCCGATGCGGAGGTCGAGTTCCGGGTTCAGGGGCATGGCCGCCTCGTCGCCGGTGACCAGCAGCCAGGGGAAGGTCTCGGCGGCGAGCACCTTGGGGTTGTGGAACCAGGGGTAGCCGCCGAACACCTCGTCGGCGGCCTCGCCGGACAGGGCGACGGTGGAGTGCCGTCGTATCTCCCCGAACAGCAGGTAGAGCGAGGTGTCCATGTCGCCGACACCGATCGGCGAGTCCCGCGCGGCGACGACGGCCGTGCGGTGCTCGGGGTCGAGCAGGGCGCGCGGGTCGAGGACGACGGTGCTGTGGTCGGTGCCGATGAAGGCGCCGGCCTCGGCGGCGTAGGGGGTGTCGTGGCCGGTGCGCAGGACGTCGCCGGTGAACCGCTCGGCCTGGTCGCTGTAGTCGACGGCGTACGAGCGGATGCGCGCGTCGGGGCCTTCGCGCAGCCGGAGTTCGTCGGCGAGCAGGGCGGTCAGGACCGTGGAGTCGATACCGCCGGACAGCAGGCTGCACAGGGGGACGTCGGCCTCCAACTGGCCGCGCGCCGCCGAGCCGACCAGCTCCCCGATCCGCTCCACGGTGGTGTCCCGGTCGTCGGTGTGCGGCCTGGCCTCCAGCTGCCAGTAGCGGCGTTCGCGGACGCCGTCCCGGTCCAGCACGAGGATGCCGCCGGGTTCGACCTCGCGTACCCCGGACCACACGGTCGGGCCGGTGTTGAACAGCAGGCTGTACGCCTCCCGCAGTCCGTCGGCGTCCACCCGGGGCCGTATCTCCGGGTGGGCGAACAGGGCCTTGGGCTCGGAGGCGAAGGCCAGGCCGCCGTCGACGGCCGCCCAGAACAGGGGCTTGACGCCGAGGCGGTCGCGGACGAGCAGCAGCCGCTGGGCCCGTTCGTCCCAGACGGCGAGGGCGAACATGCCCTCCAGGTGATCGGCGAGGTTCTCGCCCCACTCGGCGTACGCCCGCAGCACCACCTCGGTGTCGCTGCGGGTGCCGAAGTCGTGGCCGCGCCCGCGCAGTTCGGCCCGCAGCCGGTGGTGGTTGTAGATCTCGCCGCTGTAGCTGAGCACGAGGGCCGGCCGGTCGGGCCGGTCGGTCATCGGCTGCACCCCGCCGGCCAGGTCGATGACGGCCAGGCGGCGGTGGCCGATCGCGGCGTGCTCGCCGAGCCAGACGCCCCGGGCGTCGGGGCCGCGCGGGGTGAGGGTGGCGGTCATGGCCTCGATGACCGGGGCCTGGGTGCGGGCGTCGTGGTGGAAGGACGCCCAGCCGGTGATTCCGCACATGGGGATGTCTCCTGGGTCAGGTGTGGGCGGCGTCGGGGGTGTTCTCCGGCACGCGGGCCGGTGGCCGCCCGGGCAGCGCGAGCAGGGGTACGGCGAGACAGGCGGCGGTGGCGGCCAGGGCGAGCCCGGCCCGGGCGCCGCCGCCGGGCCCGGTGAAGGCCCCGACCGCGGTGGCCAGGGCGGGGCCGAGGGTGAAGCCGAGGCTGCGGGCGAGCTGCACCGTGGAGCCGACGGTGGCCGCACGGTCCGCCGGTGCGGCGCCCATGACCAGCGCCTGGGTGGGTCCGCCGTTCAGGCCCATGCCGATCCCGGCCAGCGCGAGCCGCCAGGCCACGTCCGCCGGGGACCAGTCGTCGCCGAGCGCCACCAGCAGGAGCAGGCCGGCCGCGGTGAGGACGGCACCGGCCACGGCCACCGGGCGGGCGCCGGTGGGGGTACCCCCACGCGAGCGAGGCCGAGCGACGGGGAGGTCCGCGAGGCGTCCGGCCAGCGGTCCGGCCAGGCCCATGCCGAGCGGGAAGGCCAGGACGGTCAGCCCGGTCGTGGTGGCGCTGACCCCGTCGTCGCGCTGGAGGTGCAGCGCGACGACGTAGTGCATGGCGGCGAACGCGGCGGCCAGGGCCAGTACCGCCCCATGGGCCCGGAGCAGTCCCGCGCCGCGCAGCGCCCGGGTCACCGTGCGCCCGCTCGGAGCGCGCAGCCACCACCACAACGGCGGCCCCGCGGCCACCGCGAGGGCGAGCCACACCGGGCCGCTCGACGCCAGGGTCAGCGCGAGCAGCAGGACGGCCACGCCGCAGGCCACCAGCAGGGCGTCCGCCGTGGCGCGCCGGTCGGGCGCGCGCAGCCCGCCGTCCGGCGGCATCGCCCGCCGGGCCACGAACAGCGCGAGCAGGCAGAAGGGCACCTTGACCAGGAAGACGGCGTGCCAGCCCAGGTGGTCCAGCAGCAGGCCGCCGACCGCCGGTCCGGTCACCGCGCCCAGCGGACCCAGGGTGGCGGGCACGCTCATCGCCCGGCCGCGCAGCTCCGGCCGTACGGAACGCATGGCGAGGAGCGGCATCAGTACGAACAGCACCGCTCCGCACACGCCCTGCGCGAGGCGGGCGGCGATGAGCCAGGCGGCCCAGGGCGCGGCGGCGGCCAGGACGCTGCACAGGCCGAAGCCGGCGGTGGCGGCCAGGACGGCGGACCGCATCCCCACGCCGTCGAGCCAGCGGCCGACCGGCAACAGGAGGGCGACGACAGGGAGTTGGTAGCCGAGGACGGCCCACTGGGCGGTGGCGGCGGAGGTGTGGAGACCGTCGGCGATGTCCGCGAGGGCCACGTTGACGATGTTCATGTCGAGCATCGCCACGAACGACAGCACGCCCGCTACGGCCACCAGCAGCCAGCGGTCCTCGTCGACGGGGCTGTGGCCGGGCCGCTGCGAACCGGACCTGCTCTCGGGCCGCTCCGAACCGGGCCTGTTCTGTGGCACCTTGGCGTTCCTCCCCCGGTCGGCGGGCCGCCGGTCGGCCGCCTCGTCCCACAAGTCGGGCGCGGGGTCGAGTGAGTTCCCGCGTCGCGTCATCCGGCGGCCGTCCGTATCGTCGCGGGCTCCTCGGTGCCGGCCGGGGCCCGGTGGTCGAAGGCGATCAGCGGGTCACCGGTGAGGGGGTGGTCGACCACGGTCGCCCGGACGCCGAACACCTCCGCCATCAACTCCGGTGTCAGCACCTCGCGCGGCCGTCCGGAGGCGACCACGGACCCGGCGTGCAGCACGTGCAGCCGGTCGCAGACGGAGGCGGCCGCGTTGAGGTCGTGCAGCGACACCAGCGTCGTACGGCGTTGGCCGCGCAACAGCGCGAGCAGCTCCACCTGGTGGCGGATGTCGAGGTGGTTGGTCGGCTCGTCCAGCACGAGGACGTCGGGGTCCTGTGCGAACGCCCGGGCCAGCAGCACGCGTTGGCGTTCGCCGCCGGACAGGGCCGTGAACCGGCGGTCCGCCTGCCCGGCCATGCCGACGTCCGCCAAGGCGCGGGCGACGTGGTCCCGGTCGGTGGCGTCCTCGCTCGCGAAGGCCCGCTTGTAGGGCGTGCGCCCCATGGCCACGACCTCGCGCACGCTCAGCTCGAAGTCGCTTCCGCGTTCCTGCGGGAGCGCGGCCACGTGCCGCGCCGACCGCGCCGGGCTCAGCTCGCGCAGATCGGTGCCGGACAGCAGCACCCGTCCGGCGGCGGGCTTCAGATGCCGGTAGACGGTGCGCAGGAGCGTGGACTTGCCACTGCCGTTGGGCCCGACGAGCCCGGTGATCTCGCCCTCGGCGGCCACCAGATGGGCGTCGGCCACGACCGTGCGGCCCGCGTAGGCGACCCGCAGGTTCTCGATGTCGATCCTCAACTGCCGCTCCCCAGGCGTCGGTCCAGCAGATACAGCAGGGCGGGAGCCCCGAGCAGCGAGGTGACCACGCCGACCGGCAGCTCCTGCGCGTCCATCGCCGTACGGCAGACGATGTCGACCACCACCAGCAGCAGGGCGCCGAACAGCGCAGAGAGGGGCAGCAGTCGCCGGTGGTCGCCGCCGACGACCAGGCGGCAGACGTGCGGCACCATCAGGGCGACGAAGGCGATCGCGCCGGAGACCGCGACCAGGACGCCGGTGAGCACGCTGGTCACGGTGAACAGTTCACGGCGCAGCCGGGTGACGTCGATGCCGAGTCCGGCCGCGGTCTCGTCGCCCATGAGCAGGGCGTTCAGGCCACGGGCGCGGGCCTGGAGCCACAGCCCCGCGAGGGGTACGGCGAGGGCGGGCACCGCCAGCAGTTGCCAGTTCGCCCCGCCGAGACTGCCCATGAGCCAGAACAGCACGCTGTGCGTCTGCTGTTCGTCCCCGGCCTGTAGGACGAGGTAGCTGGTGAAGCCGGACAGGAACTGGCCGATGGCCACGCCCGCCAACACCAGCCGCAGTGGGGCGAATCCGCCGCCGCGCCGGGCCACGGCCCACACCAGGGCGAAGGTGGCCAGGGCCCCCGCGAAGGCGGCGCCGGACAGGCCGATGCCGAGGGCTCCGCCCGTGCCGAGTCCCAGCACGATGGCGGCGACCGCGCCGAGGGACGCGCCGTTGGAGATGCCGAGCAGATACGGGTCGGCGAGCGGGTTGCGGACCAGGGCCTGTACGGCCGTACCGACGAGCCCGAGTCCGGCGCCGACCAGTGCCGCCAACAGGGCGCGCGGGACCCGCAGTTGCCACACGATCAGGTCGTCGGTGCCCGCGCGCGGTGCCTCGCCCGACAGCCGGCGCCACACCACGCCCCACACCTCGGCGGGCGGGATGGAGGTCGCCCCCCAGGCCACGGCGGCCGTGAGCGCGGCGAGCAGGGCCACGCCCAGGGCCAGCGCCAGCGGCCCCGCGGGCAGTCCGCGCTTTTCGGGGGCGGCGCCGCCCGTCCTGCGGCGCGCCAGGGTGAGGGCCACGGCTAGCCGACCTTGCCCGGGTAGAGGGTCTTGGCGATCGCCTCGACGGTGTCGGCGTTCGCGACTGAGGCGATGGTGGTCCGCTCCGAGCCGATGCGCAGGAAGTGGCCTTCCCGTACCGCCTTCAGGCCCTTGGTGGCGGGGTTGGACCTCAGCCACCGCTCGGCCTCGTCGAAGGCCGTGTCGTTCGCCTCCTCGCCGCCCCGGTCGCGCACGCCGAGCTGGATCCAGTCGGGGTTCTTCGCGATCACGTCCTCCCAGCCGACCTGCCGGTAGTCGCCGTCGCAGTCGGCGAACGCGTTGCGGGCGCCGGCCAGGGTGATCACGGCGTTGGCGATCTGCCGGTTGCAGGTGACGGTGGGCTGCTTGGTGCCGGCGTCGTAGTCGAAGAAGAAGTACGTCGGCCGCTTGCCCTCGGGCGTGCCGCCGATCGCCTTGTGGACGGCGTCCACCTTCTTCTTCATCCCGGCGACGAGTTCCGTGGCTTTCGCGCGCGTGCCGGTGACGGCGCCGAGGGAGGTGATGTCGGCCTCGACGGCGGACAGATCGGTCACGGGGGCGTCGCCGCGCGCTGCGCACGCGGTGGACTTGAGGTAGATGTGCTTGATCCCGGCCGCCTCGAACTCCTCGGCCGTCGGCGCGTCCCCCATGCCGGAGCCGCCCATGCCGCCCATCGAGGCGAAGGTGTCGATGTACAGGTCGGCGCCGGAGCCGAGCAGCTTCTCCTTCGGGATCACGCTCCGGCCGAGCACCTTCACCTGCTGGGCCTGCGCGTCCAGGGCGGCGGGCAGGGTGCCCCTGCCGGGCGGGAAGCCGGTGCCGAGGACCCGGTCGCCGGCGCCGAGCCGGAGCAGCAGCTCCAAGGCGGAGGCGTTGCTGGTGACGATCTTCCGCGGTGCGGCGGAGATGGTGGTCCCGGCGCCCGCGCAGTCGGTGACGGAGACCGGGTAGCCGCCGGTGACGGCCCTTCCGGCGTTCTCGTCCGACGTCTGGTCCGTCCCGCCTCCGCAGCCCGTCGCCAGCAGGCCGCCGAGCACGACGGCCGCCGTACTGCCCCACACACGAGAACGCATCGAACAACTCCCGGATCCACTCGGTACGCGGGTGACCCTCCGTCACCCGGTCCAGTAGTCGGGCCGAACGCGGCCCGAGTTCCCGAAGGTCGGCGAACTCGCTAGGACGGACCACACCCGCCCCGGAGTCGAGGTGGGTGGTGCCCGTCGGCTTCCGGCGGGCACCACCCCTCACGACGGTCTTGTCTCAGCCCACCAGCACGGCCGGTTCGGGCCGGTCCGCCTCGTCCAGCAGGTGCGTCAGGGTCGCCCGCGCGCGGGCGACGCGGGAACGGACCGTACCGACCGGGCAGTCGCTGACCTCGGCCGCCTCCGCGTAGGGCAGGCCGAGCAGTTGGGTGAGGACGAACGCCTCGCGGCGCTCCTGGGGCAGCGCGGCCAGCAGGTCGAGCAGCGCGATGCCGTCGTCGAAGCCGGGCAGGCCCTGCGGCTGGGCCAGCTCGACGGCCGTCCGCCAGTCCGGTACGTCGGCCAGGCGGGGCCGGGCGGCGGCGTACCGGTAGCTGTCGATCACCGCGCGGCGGGCGATGGACAGCAGCCAGGCGCGGGCCGACGAGCGGCCCTCGAAACGGTGCAGGCTGCCGAGCGCGCGCAGGAAGGTGTCCTGGGCGAGGTCGTCGACGGCCTGCGGATCCGCGCACAGGTGGGCGACATAGCGCTGGACGTCGCGGTGCAGGGCGCGGACGAAGTGGTCGACCGCGTCCGCGTCACCGCCCCGGGCAGCCAGCGCCCACGCGGTCGTCGACTCGTCGAGCGCCGTCGTCGTGGCGCCCTTGTGGCGCGAGGTGGGCAGGGCAGGAGTCATCACCTGGTGTCCTTCTCGGTCATCCGTGATCCGGACCCGCGGCAGGCGAGCGCGCGCGGACGGTCCGGTGAAGTGGGGAGACGGCCCTACGACGCGACGGCGCGCGGCGGCGTTACCGCTACGGCGCCTGTACGGGCGTACGGCCATGGCCCGAGGCGCGATCGCGCGGCCTCGGGAAACCGGCTGTCGTCAGACGACAGCGCTCCCCACCGGCGGACCCCGAGAGGTGATCGAGTCGGCCAGCTGCGGACGCCGCGGCGTCCGCTCCGAGCGGCGGCGGCGCACGCCCGGACACGGACGGTCCGGGGTGACGGGCAGGGCGAGCAGCAGCCGCAGCGGTGCCGCCAGCCATCCGGCCACGGCACGCAGGATCCGGAAGGCGGCCCGTTCGCCGTGGGCCAGCCACAGGCCGCACAGCAGCGCGGCCAGCAGGTGGGCGGCGAGCATGCCGAACGACGACGAGCCGCCGTCCATGGAGTGGCCCACGTGCCCCACGTGATCCATGTGGGACATGTGATCCATGCGGCTCATGTCCATCGAGTCCCTGCGCATCGAGCCGCCCAGGTCCATGGAACCCACGTTCCTGGAGCCCATGCCGCCCATGTCCATGGAGACCGGGCCCCCGGACACCGACTGCGCGTAGGCGAAGGCCTCGTGGAGGACCGTCTGGGCGGCGACCACGACCGTGACCACCAACGGCAGCCCGCGCTCACGCCCCGCCAGGCACCAGCCCGCCGCACCGGTCAGGGCCACGCCGGCGGCCAGCGCCCACGCGGGCACGTCGCTGCCCGACATCAGGACGTGTCCCAGGGCGGCGAGCAGCACGCACACGGCCGCGAACACCGCGGCCCGTATCGTGCGAGAACACCACCCTGCTGTCATGGCGCCCCATCCTCGCATCCGGGCCTTGCTCGTCATGCGAGGGTACGCGGATCCACCGGGGCTCGGACTCACGCCGCGCGGTGTGATCTGGCTCATGACAACACGTGGGAACCCAGGGGCAGTTGAGCCCGACTACTGAGGTGGGCCGCTCCTGCGGCCGCCGTCGGGTACCGGCGCTCACCAGCCGCTGCCGCTCGGCCGCATCACCACCGCCTCCGTCTCGACAGGGCCGCTGTGCTCGAAGTACAGCGTGAACGGAACCAGGTCGCCCGCCCGCCAGCCAGCCCCGGCCCGCAGGGTCACGTCCAGGCCGTGCGGCGACATGCTCAGCTCACCGCCCGCCGGAACTGTGGCCGCCTTCAAGTCGGCCTTGTAGGCGGCTCCGTCGCCGGCGGAGCTGTGCCGGCCGAGGGTCATCCCCGCGGGCGCCGCGGACGACGTCACGCCGATCAACCGGTCGTCCGCGCCACCGACGTTGGTGATGTCGAAGAACGCCGCGGTCTCATCGGTGTTGCCGTACGGCAGGAAGACCCGCCCGGCCGCGACGGCGATCCGGGCCGGGCTGCCCGCCTTCCCGGCCCCGACCCAGGTCGTCAGGACGGCGAGGGCCACGCTGCACGCGGCGATGGGCGTGAGCGCGGTGAACAGGGCCTCGGTCAGCCGGCGGCGGGTGGGACGCCAGAGGTTCGGCTCGTTCATCGGTTACGCCTCCGGACGGGTGAGGGCTGCCAAGCGCGCAGCCGCAGGCTGTTGCCGACCACGAGCAGCGAGCTGGCCGACATGGCGGCCGCGGCGAACATCGGGCTGAGCAGGCCGACCAGGGCGAGCGGCACGGTCACCGCGTTGTAGCCGAAGGCCCACACGAGATTGGCGCGGATGGTGCCGAGCGTCCGCCGGGCCAGCAGGACGGCGTCCGCGAGTACCTCGATGTCACCGCGTACCAGCGTCACGTCGGCGGCTCCGATGGCGACGTCGGTGCCGCTGCCCAGGGCGATGCCCAGGTCGGCGCCGGCCAGCGCGGCGGCGTCGTTCACGCCGTCGCCGACGACCGCGACCCGGAGTCCCTGCTCCCGCAGGTCCGCCACGAGGCCGGCCTTGTCCTCGGGCGTGCGGCGGGCGTGCACCTCCTCGATGCCGAGGTCCGCCGCGACGGCGCGTGCGGGTGCCTCCCGGTCGCCGGTGGCGAGCACCGGACGCACGCCGAGACGCCTGAGCCGGTCCACGGCCCGGTAGCTGCCGGACCGTACGACGTCACCGATCTCGATCAGTGCCTCGACCACCCCGTCCACGCGTACCAGGACGGGTGTGTGGGCGGCCGCCTCGGCGACGGACATCGCGTCCGCCAGGGCGCCGGGCACCTCGTCGTCGGGGGCGAGGACTTCGACCAGCCGACCCTCGACGCGGCCGCGCACTCCCTGCCCGGGCACGGCGGTGAACCCGCTCACCTCGGGCAGGGGCCGCTCGGGCAGGGCCTGCCGGGCGTACGCGGTGACGGCCCGGCCCAGCGGGTGTTCCGAGCCCTGCTCGACCGCACCCGCCAGCCGCACGACGGCCTCCGTCCCCAGGCCGCCGGGCACGGCCGTGACCCGGGCGACGCTCATGTGGCCGGAGGTGAGGGTGCCGGTCTTGTCGAGCACGACGGCGTCGATGTGCCGCAATCCTTCCAGGGCCTGCGGTCCGCCGACGAGGACGCCGAGTTGGGCGCCCCGGCCGGTGGCGGCCATGAGCGCGGTCGGCGTCGCCAGGCCCAGCGCGCAGGGGCAGGCGACGACGAGGACGGCCACGGACGCGGTGACGGCGGCCTGCGGATCGGCACCGGCGCCGAGCCAGAAGCCGAGAGCGGTCACGGCCAGCGCCAGGACGCAGGGTACGAAGACCTCGGCCACCGAGTCGGCCAGCCGCTGCGCCCGCGCCTTGCCCGCCTGTGCCTCGCCCACCAGCCGTGTGATGCGGGCGAGTTGGGTGTCGGCGCCGACGGCGGTGGCCCGTACGAGCAGCAGCCCGCCGGCGTTGACGGCCCCGCCGACCAGGGTGGAGCCGGGGCCGACCTCGACGGGTTCGCTCTCCCCGGTGACCAGGGACAGGTCCACCGCGGAGTTGCCCTCCACCACCTCGCCGTCGGTGGCGACGCGCTCCCCCGGCCGTACGACGAAGACCTGCCCGACCTCCAACTCCTCGATCGGCACGCGCCGTTCGGACGTGCCTTCACGCACCGACACGTCCTTGGCGGCGAGCCGGGCGAGCGACCGCAGCGCCGCACCGGTTCCGCGCCGGGCACGTGTTTCCAGGAAGCGCCCCGCCAGGACGAACAGCGGTACGCCGACGGCCGCTTCGAGGTAGACGTGGGCCACGCCGTCCGGGGCGGAGGGCACCAGGCTGAACGGCATGCGCATCCCGGGCTGCCCGGCGCCCCCGAGGAAGAGCGCGTACGCGGACCAGGAGAAGGAGGCCGCCACGCCCAGTGAGACCAGCGTGTCCATGGTCGCCGCCGAGTGCCGCAGCCCGCGCAGCGCCCGCGCATGGAACGGCCGACTGCTCCACACGGCGACGGGGGCGGCGAGCGCGAAGCACAGCCATTGCCAGTTCCGGAACTGCAGCCCGGGCACCATGGACAGGACGAGTACCGGCACGGCGAGCAGGGCGGTGACCACGAGCCGCTCACGCTCGACCCACGCGCTCTCGACATCACCGTCGTCCGGTTTGCTCGATTTGTACTCACCGTCCGCGTGCCGCTGCCCCCTGGGCGGTTCGGGAAGCGCGGCCGTGTAGCCGGCCTGCTCGACGGCCGCGACGAGTTCCCCGGTGGCGATCTCCGCCGGATGGCTCACCCGGGCCCGCCCGGTGGCCAGGTTGACGGTCGCCGTGACACCCTCCAGCCTGCCGAGCTTCTTCTCCACCCGTCTGACGCAGGCCGCGCAGGTCATACCGCCGACGGTCAGATCGGTCGTGACCAGGGTGCCCACGGCTTCCGCGCCCATCAGTGACGCC
>NZ_JADDRL010000138.1 GCF_021538895.1 Streptomyces olivochromogenes
ACCATGCTCGCCGGGACCGCGCTGGCCGTCGCCACCGTGTCGGCCGCCGTGCTCGCCGGCACCCGCGGGCTGCCCGGCACCGACAGCACCGGCACGGCGGCCGAGGCACCCCGGCCGTCCGCCACGGCCGCCTCCGGCGACGCCCGCCCCGACGGCCACGCGACGCGTCCCTCGCCCGCGCCGAGCCGCACCGCCGCGCCCGCGCGTCCCGGGACCGCCTCGCCCTCCGCCCGGCCGAGCGCCTCCCCCTCGGCCACGCCGTCCGCCTCGAAGCCGGCCCCGGCGAACGCGCTGCCCGCCGGCTTCAGGCGCTACACCGCCCCGGAGGGCTTCTCGGTGGCCCTTCCCGCCGGCTGGCAGCGGCTGGAGACCAAGCGCGCGGGCAACCAGGCGTTCCGCGTGACCTTCGGTCCGGGCGGCGACGACCCGCGCACCCTGGCGGTCACCTACAGCGCGCGCGTGGGTCCCGACCCGGTCGCCGTCTGGCGGGACGAGGTCCAGCCCGGCCTGCGCAAGCTCCTCGGCTTCCGGCTGATCGGCGCCATCAAGGCGACCAGTTACCGGGGCCACAAGGCCGCCGACATGGAGTGGCTCGAGGGGTCCGCGAAGAACGGCACACGCACCTTCGGCCGTGGCTTCCTCATCGGCGGGCACCGCAGCTTCTCCCTGCGCTTCACGGCCCCGGCCACGTCCTTCGACGGCACCACCGACCGACTGGCCCTGAAGACCTTCCTCCAGACCTTCCGGGAACCGGCGAACTGATCCGGCGGGGTCCGCCAAAGCGACGCAATGGGCCATATAGGCTGCCGTTCTGCGCCCGCGCAGACCAACCCGCCCCGCTCCCAGGAGAGTCATCCGTGACCCTAGCGATCGACCCGTCCGAGACGTCCGCAGTGTCCCAGGCGTCTGCGGTGTCTCAGATGTCTCCGGCACCCCTGTCCGACCTCGTGGCGCGGGACGCGCGCGAGTTCGGGGTCTACGCGCGGACCGGAGGCTGGACCTTCGCGCTGATGGTGGCGCGCAGCGTACGGCCCGGCGGCCAGGGCGCGGACGAGACGGCGAAGGTGTCGGCGAAGGAGTTCGCGGAGCTCGCCGGGTGCTCCGCCGAGCGGGTCATGCGCTACTACAAGGCCTGGGACCGGGCCGCCGACGACGGTCTGGTCCCCCACTTCGAGGAGCTGGCACCGGGCCAGGAGGTCGAACTGCCGGACGCGGACGTGTGGCTGGGCTACTACGTCTCCCGCTCCAGCGCCACCTCCGAGCGCGGCACCGCCATCGCCGAGGCCGCCGAGGCCGAGGGCATCCGGCCCACCAAGGCCCTCGAAGTCGCGGAGAACCCCACCGCCCTGCGCGCCGCGATCCTCGCCGACCCGTCCACCGCCCGGGCCGCCCGTACGGCCCTGCTGGACCGGGTGCGCGAAGACCCCGAGCTGCAGGCCGAGTTGGCGCGGGACGTCGTCCGCACCGACGACCTGAAGAAGGCCGTGGCCAGCGAGAGCCGGTCGGCGGACCGGATCGGCTACGTGCGCCAGATCGCCGAGTCGGGACAGATCAGGACGCCCGCCGGGCAGACCGTGGACGCGCCCGTCGAGGTGCGCCAGGAGGCCGAGCGGCACCTGTCGCTCATCGACGAGCTGGACGACGGCGAGGACTGCGGCGAGTGGGCCACCGAGGCCTACGACACGATGAAGTCCCTCGTCACCGAGACCGTCGAGGCCGACCCGGAACTGCGGGTCACGGAACGGCGGACGAAGTTCTACAACAGCCTGCAGAAGGCGACCCGCGCGTTCGAGGAGCTCACCTTCGACGACGCCCAGGACTACTACGAGGACGACATGGTCCAGCGCCTCGAAGAACTCCAGCAGGCCATCGGCAGCTGCCTCACCGCGCTGCGCGGCGCTCGGGAAAATCAACGCGACGAGTGAGCATCCCGGGCACGAGAGGGGTACTAGAGGACACTACGTCGACCGTCCTCGGAGGCCCACGCGTGAACACCTTCGTGCACAAGACCCTCGTGGTGCAGCTCCAGGCGGGCGGCACGGGCCGCTGCAGCGTGCTCGCCCACCTGATGTACGACGCCGACGACCCGTTCGCCGTCACCGCGGTCTTCGCCCACGACGGGCATGTGCTGGCCCGCTGGCGGCTGGACCGGCAGCTGCTCGCCGACGGGCTGCGCGGGCCGGTCGGCGTCGGGGACGTACGGCTGCGGCCCGTGTCCACCGGCATGTGGCAGGAGCTGCGCCTGGAGTTCCTCGGCGATGCCCGGCCCGACGGCGGCCGCCACCACGCGGTCGTGCACGCGTGGGCGCCCGCCGTCGCCGCGTTCCTGCGCGAGAGCCGGGAGGTCGTGGCGCCGGGCCGGGAGGAGGTCCGCGTCGACGACCTCCTGGCGGAAATCCTCGCCGCGGGCTGAGTAGCCGTACTCATGTCCCGCCCGGACCGCTCGGCCACGATGGGGCTCCCACGACAAGGAGTCCGCCATGGCCGCAGTGCACACCTCCCCGCGCCGCTCCCCACGCCTCACCCTGCCCGTCCTCGCGGCCGGGGTGGTCGTCGCCGGCATGGCCCTGTCCGCCTGGGGCGCGCGGGATCGCACGACGTGGTTCCTGGAGACGGTGTGGGTGCTGGTCGGGCTGCCGCTGGTGGTCCTGACCTGGCGCCGCTTCCCGCTCACCGGGCTGCTGTGCGGGCTGCTCGCCGTGCACGCGCTGGTCCTCGCGCTGGGCGGCCACTACACCTACGCGCAGGTGCCGCTGGGCGACTGGGCGCGCGACACGTTCGGCCTGGACCGCAATCCGTACGACCGCTTCGGCCATCTGATGCAGGGCTTCGTCCCGGCCGTGCTGGTACGGGAGCTGCTCAGCCGCACCTCGCCGCTGCGCGGCAGCCGCTGGCTGGCCCCGCTGACCGTGTGCGCCTGCCTCGCCTTCAGCGCCTTCTTCGAGCTCCTGGAGTGGGCGGCGGCGGAGGCCGGCGGGCACTCGGCGGACGCGTTCCTCGCCACCCAGGGAGACGTCTGGGACACGCAGTGGGACATGTTCTGCGCCCTGATCGGGGCCGTCCTGTCGCTGCTGCTGCTCAGCCGGGTGCACGACCGGCAGCTGGCGGCCCTTGAGTCAGCGCGTCGTGTGCCGGCGGCGTGACCACAGCGGCAGCCCGTACCAGCACACCAGGTACCAGGCGACCACGGCCGCGACCAGCCAGGGCACGAAGGCGTCGTGGGTCGCCACCCGCAGGATGAGCAGCAGCGAGGAGGTCATGGTGGCGAGCAGCAGGACCAGCCCGACGAAGGTCATCCGGGACGCCAGCCGTACCGCCTGGGGCTTCACGCGCCTCCCCGCGACCACGCGGTGCAGGGAGACGGGGCCGATCAGGGCGCCGGTCGCGCAGGCGCCGAGGACCACGGTCACGATGTAGATGACCTGGTCGGTATGGGGCAGGTCGGCGTACTTAGGGGTGAAGACCACGGTGAGCAGGAAGCCGAAGAGGATCTGCACACCGGTCTGCGCGACGCGGACCTCCTGGATGAGCTCGCCCCACATACGGTCGGCTCGCTCCTCCTCGGTCTCGTCGCGCCCGGTCGGCCGCGCTTCCACCCGCTCCATGGGGAGCGGGTAACCGTCGCGCCGATCCTTCAAACGGTCGGGGCGTCCTACCAGCGGCCCTCCACCTGGTCCTTGATCCGGCGCTCGTACAGGTCCCGGATCGCCGTGACCGTCTCCTCGGGCAGCGGCGGGAGCTTGGCGGCGGCCGCGTTGGCCCGGGCCTGCTCCGGCGAGCGGGCGCCCGGGATCACGGTGGTGACACCGGGCTGCTCGACGATCCAGCGCAGGGCCGTCTGGGCGGGGGTCCAGCCCTCGGGGGTGAGCGCGGCGAACTCGGCGGCCGCCTCGACGCCGGTGGCGAAGTCGACGCCGGAGAAGGTCTCGCCCTGGTCGAAGGCCTCTCCGTGCCGGTTGTAGGTGCGGTGGTCGTTCGCCGCGAAGACCGTGTCCTTGGTGTACTTGCCGGTCAGCAGGCCGGAGGCGAGCGGCACGCGCGCGATGATGCCGACGCCCGCCTCCCGGGCGGCCGGGAGCACCTCGCGCAGCGGCTTCATGCGGAACGGGTTGAGGATGATCTGCACGCTCGCGACGTTCGGCCGTGCGATCGCGGTGAGCGCCTCCGCGCAGGTCTCCACGCTGACGCCGTAGGCCGCGACGCGCTCCTCCTCGACCAGGGTGTCGAGGGCGTCGAACACCTCGTCCGAGGAGTAGACCGGGGTCGGCGGGCAGTGCAGCTGCACCAGGTCGATGCGGTCGACGCCGAGGTTGCGGCGCGAACGGTCGTTCCAGGCGCGGAAGTTGTCGAGGACGTAGTTCTGCGGGATCTGCTCGACGCGGCGGCCCATCTTGGTGGCGACCAGCACGTGCAGGTCCGGCCTGCCGCTCAGGAAGGCGGCGATGGTCTCCTCGCTGCGCCCGTCGCCGTACACGTCGGCGGTGTCGAAGAAGGTCACCCCCGCCTCGGCCGCCGTCTCCAGTACGGCGAGGGCCTCCTTGTCGTCCACGTCGCCCCAGTCGGCGCCCAGCTGCCATGTGCCGAGGCCGACGACCGATGCCCGCTGACCCGACCTGCCGATTACGCGTTCGTCCATGACGCCAGTCTGTCACCTGTCCAGGACCCACGCGGAACGCACCGCTCCGGTTGCCTGCCCCGCGCCCCCGGATCACGCGCGGCTCACCGCAGGGGCGTCAACTGCTCCTGTACGACGGGGCCGTAGCGGTCGGCGATGTCGTCGGGGGAGGTCGCGCGCAGGTGGCTGCCGCGGGCGATGCCGTACATCACGCCCAGGCCGAGGAGCGCCGCGACGGCGAGTTCGGCGCGCAGCCCCGCGTCGGGGCCGTCGAGGCGCTCGGCGAGCCGTTCGGTGACCTGGGCGCGGAAGTTGGCGCGCAGGATCTCGCCCTGGTCGCCGTGCAGGGGCGCGAAGGCGATGCGCAGCAGGGGGTCGGCGCCCCGCTCGCGCTGGCTGCGCACGACGTGCCGGACCATGTGCCGGCCGAGGCCCTCCAGAGGGGCGTCGAGGAGGCTCGCCGCGTCGGTCTCGAAGGACATGACGCGGGCGAACAGGGCGTCCTTGTTGCCGAAGTACTTCAGGATCAACGGGGGGCTGACACCGGCGCGTTCGGCGACCGCCTTGAGGGTGATGTCGGCGTGGGCGTGCCGGGCGAGGAGGTACCGGGCCGCCTTGAGGATGGCCGCCTTGGTCGCCTCGGCGTCCCGGCGGGCGGGCGCGGGCGGGGAGGTGCCGGGTGGAGTGCTCACGGCACTCATGCTCCCTCCATCGCCTGGTCGCGCGCGCCCCGGGTGCCGCCGGGGGCGGAGCGGGGGCCGTCGCCGGGCGCGTCCCCGGGGATCGACAGGGCCGCGGCCGAGGCCGCGAGGGCGACCGCCGCCGCCATCGCGAAGGCCAGCAGGTAGCCGTGCAGCGTGGGCACCGGGGCCCCGCCGACCGGGCTGGTGTGGTGCACCAGGACGGCGGCGACGGCCGCGCTGGAGGTGGCCTGGCCGATGGTGCGCATCAGGACGTTGACGCCGTTGGCGGAGGCGGTCTGCCCGGCCGGGACGGCACGCAGGATCAGGGTGGGCAGCGCCGAGTAGGCGAGCGTGGTGCCGGTCGCGACCACCGTGGCCCCGAGGATGATCATCCACAGGTCGCGGCTGTCGGCGATGCGCACCGCGTAGCCGCAGGCGATGACGGCGGCCCCCAGGGCGAGGGTGACGCGTGGGCCGCGGGCCGCCGAGATGCGGGCCGACAGGGGCGAGAAGAGCAGCATGGTGACGCCGCCGGGCAGTAGGCACAGGCCGGTGGCGACGATCGACAGCCCGAGCCCGTATCCGGTGGCCTTCGGCGCCTGCACGAGCTGGGCCGTCACCAGCGAGTTGGCGTAGAAGGCGAACCCGGTCAGCAGTGCCGCCACATGGGAGAGCCCCACCCGGGGGTGCCACGCCAGCCGCAGGTCGACCAGCGGTTGCCGGGTGCGCAGTTGCTGCCACCACCACAGGGCGAGGACGACGAGCGCCGCGAGGAAGAGGCCGAGGATCCGGCCGCTCGTCCACCCCCACTGCCCGCCCTGGGAGACCCCCAGCAGCAGGCAGGTCAGTCCGACGGCCAGGCCCAGCGCGCCGAGGGCGTCGAACCGGCCCGGCTCCCGCACCGGGGACTCCCGCACGGCCCACCACACGGCCGTCACGCCCGCGGCGCCGAGCGCGCTGGTCAGCCAGAACATGGTGTGCCAGTCGGCGTACTGCACGACCAGCGCGGCGAGCGGCAGGCCGAGGGCGGCGCCGATGCCGACGGTGGAGCTCATCAGCGCGACCGCCGAGCCCCGCCGCTCGGGCGGCAGTTCGTCCCGCAGGATGCTGATGGACAGGGGCACGACGGCCGCGGCGGCGCCCTGGAGCGCGCGGGCGGCGATGAGGACCCCGATGTCGGAGGAGAGCGCGCACAGGACCGAGCCGACGGTCATCAGCGCGAGGGCCGCCATCAGCACCCGCCGTTTGCCGTACATGTCGCCGGCCCGGCCGAGCACCGGGGTGAGGACGGCCCCGGCGAGCAGGGTGGCCGTCACCATCCAGGAGACCGCGCCCGGCGAGGAGCCGGTCAGCCGCGGCAGGTCCGGGAGCAGCGGGACGACCACGGTCTGCATGACGGCCATGAGGATGCCGCCGAAGGCCAGGACCGCGATGGTCGGCCGGCTCCGCTCGGGCTGGACGGATATCGGCGCGGTCTGGTCCATCGGCACTCCGTCGGCGGCAGGCATCGGCTGGTGAATACGAATTCACCCTAGCGAGTGAATGGTCATTCACCAAGTTTTCCTTGGTTGTTCGCGGGCGCCGCGCCCGAGGTCGCTCCGCTCGCGCACGCCCGAGGAGCGGGCGTGCAGGGCCCGCGCGGCCCGCGGCCCGAGCCACCGCTTCAGCCTGCGCAGCGCCTCCAGCTGTCCGCAGGCCTTGTCGAGGCCGTAGTACAGCTGCGGCGGGACGTACGGCAGCAGCGGCGAGTGGCGCTGGCCGAGCAGGGCGAACATCCGGTGCGGGGGCAGGTGGATGTAGCGGGGCAGGTTCTCGTACCACTGGGCGCTGTGGCGGGCCGCGCTCTGCACGGACAGCAGCTCGGACCTGCGCCGGCGCTCGTAGCCGGCCAGGGCCGCCGGGAGGGAACCGGGTGCGCGCAGGGCGTCGGCCAGGGCGATGGCGTCCTCCAGGGCGAGGGTGGTGCCGGCGCCGATGGAGTAGTGGGTGGTGTGGGCGGCGTCGCCGAGCAGGACGAGGTTGTCGCGGTACCAGGTGCGGTTGGTGAGGGTGCGGAAGGTCAGCCACCGGGCGCTGCCGTCGGCCGGGGAGCGGCCGATCAGGGGGTGGCCGTCGAGCACTCCGGCGAAGAGCTTCTCCAGGAGCGCGAGCCCGTCGGCCTCGTCGGCGCGGTCCAGTCCGAGGCCGGTGAAGGTCTCGGGGGCGCACTCGACGACGCAGGTGCCGTGCTCGCCGCTGTAGCCGTAGCCGTAGCACCAGATCCAGCCGTGGCCGGTCTCGACGAAGGCGAAGGTGAAGGCGTCGAAGACCTTGGTGGTGCCGAGCCAGATGTAGTGGTTGCGGCCGGAGTCGGCCGCCGTGCCGAAGTGGTCGGCGTGCCGGCCGCGCAGCGCGCTGTGCACGCCGTCGGCGGCGACGACGAGGTCGGCGTCGGTGCCGGCCGGCACGGCGGTGATCTCGCTCCCGTACTCCAGCCGTACACCGAGCGAGCGGGCGCGCTCGGCGAGCAGGGCGAGGAGCTGGTGGCGGCCGATGCCGAAGCCCTGGTCGCCGTGGTGCCGGGTCGTCAGGTCCCGTACGTGGGCGACGCCGTCGCTCCAGCGGACGGAGTGCTCCTCGACGGCGCGCGCCGACTCGGGGTCGTGCGCGTCGAGCTTGTCGAGCAGGCTGCGCCAGTACGTCACTCCCCAGCCGTAGGTCGATCCCTCCGGGTCGCGTTCGTGGACGGTGATGTCGTGGGACGGGTCCTGCCGCTTGAGCAGGATCGAGAGGTACAGGCCGGCGGGCCCGCCCCCGACGCAGACGACCTTCACGCGCACACCCCTGAAGCCACTCGGCGAAATCACTCGACGCAGTCGAACGGGACCGCAGGGTAACAGGGCGAGGGCGGGATGCCGGGCTTTCGGATCGCGTCAGTTTGGCGCGGTGAGCCGCGCCACTCGCCCGGGTGCCGCCCGCGAAAGATCACCGGAAACCACCTCCTGTCGGCAAGGAATTCCCCATTCCGGGCATGAAGATCCTCATCCGCAGCAAGATCATCTTTGTTCAACTCTGCATGACATGTTGGCACTTGTCCGGATCACGGCCAACCGACTCCGGGCGATTTCTCCCGGTCTCGCGCGAGCCGATAGGCATACGGAGTCACCTCCCGACAAACGTCCAGGAGATCCCGCATGCCCGAACTCAGCCGTCGCCGCGCGCTCACCGCCGCGGCCGCCCTCACCGTCGCGGCCGGAGCCCAGGCCCTCGCCGTTTCCGCCTCCGCCGCCCCGGCCACCTCGGCCGGGCACGAAGAACACACCGGACACACCGGACACAACGAGCACACGGGGCACCGGCCCGGCTCCCCCTCGGCCTTCGACGAGGTCTACAAGGGCCGCCGGATACAGGGGCGTCCGACGACCGGTGGCGGTCACCACCACGAGCACGGCGGCGGGTACTCCGTGTTCGTCGACGGGGTGGAGCTGCACGTGATGCGGAACGCCGACGGCAGCTGGATCAGCGTCGTCAGCCACTACGACCCGGTGCCCACCCCGCGCGCCGCCGCCCGTGCCGCGGTGGACGAGCTGCAGGGCGCCGCGCTCCTCCCGTTCCCCGCCAACTGACCGCCCCCGCCAGGACATCCGGAGTACCCGCACCATGACCGTACGCAAGAACCAGGCCAGCCTGACCGCCGACGAGAAGCGGCGGTTCGTCGCCGCCCTGCTGGAACTCAAGCGCAACGGGCGCTACGACGAGTTCGTCAGGACGCACAACGCCTTCATCATGTCCGACACCGACAACAGCGAGCGGACCGGGCACCGTTCGCCGTCCTTCCTGCCCTGGCACCGCAGATTCCTGCTCGACTTCGAGCAGGCGCTGCAGTCGGTGGACGCGTCGGTGGCGCTGCCGTACTGGGACTGGAGCACCGACCGCACGGTGCGCGCCTCGCTCTGGGCGCCGGACTTCCTGGGCGGCACGGGGCGCAGCTCGGACGGCCGGGTGACGGACGGGCCGTTCGCCGGGTCGAGCGGCAACTGGCCGATCAATGTGCGCGTCGACGGCCGTACGTTCCTGCGCCGGTCGCTCGGCACCGCCGTGCGCGAGCTGCCCACCCGCGCCGAGGTCGAGTCGGTGCTGTCGATCGCGACGTACGACATGGCGCCCTGGAACAGCGCCTCGGACGGCTTCCGCAACCACCTGGAGGGCTGGCGCGGGGTCAACCTGCACAACCGGGTCCATGTGTGGGTCGGCGGCCAGATGGCCACCGGTGTCTCCCCCAACGACCCGGTGTTCTGGATGCACCACGCCTACATCGACAAGCTGTGGGCCGAGTGGCAGCGCCGGCACCCGGGGGCCGGCTACGTGCCGGCCGCCGGGACGCCGGACGTGGTGGACCTGAACGAGACGATGAAGCCGTGGAACACCGTGCGTCCGGTGGATCTGCTGGACCACACGTCGTTCTACACCTTCGACGTCTGATCAGGCCTCGGCGGTACGGCACTCCGGGTGGCCCCAGCCCTGCGTGTTCTTGGCGATGGACTCGCCGGCCGCGTAGGAGCGGCCGCACACGCAGCGGCCGGGGAACTTCGCCTTGATCGTCCGGGCGGAGGAGCCGCCGGCCTGCTTGCGGGGCGTCTTGCGGCGCGGGGCGGCGGACGCCGCGGCGGGGGACGACGGCGGCGGCTCCGGCGAGCCGAGGGCGCTGCCCGCGGACTCCTGCGCCGAGGCCGCCTGGCTGGCCGCGCGGTCGGCGAAGTCGTTGAGCGGGTCGCCGTCGACCTGGTGGGCGGCGACGTAGCGGAACTCGACGGAGCGGCCGTCGAGCAGCTCGTCGATGCGCACCACCAGCTCCTGATTGGCGACCGGCTTGCCGGCGGAGGTCTTCCAGCCGTTGCGCTTCCAGCCCGGCAGCCAGGTGGTGACCGCCTTCATCGCATACTGCGAGTCCATCCGGACCTCCAGCGGCACGCCGGGGTCGGTCGCCGCCAACAGGCGCTCCAGCGCCGTCAGTTCGGCGACGTTGTTGGTCGCACGGCCGAGCGGCCCCGCCTCCCAGCGAGCCGGGGTCGCCAAGTCGTCGGACACCACCCAGGCCCAGCCCGCCGGTCCGGGGTTTCCCTTCGAAGCCCCGTCGCACGCGGCCACAACTCGTTCACGCATGGGCACGATCATGCCACGACGCCGCGGACCGGCCGGTCGCCGAGGTCGCGGCCCGTCGCAGCCCGTCGCGGTGGGACGCCCGGGCCCCGGTCAGACGTCCGTGGTCCGGGGCATGTCCCCTTCCGTGGTCGTGACGTCGATCACCGAGAAGTTCGCGCCCTGCGGATCGCTGAGCGCCGCGAACCGGCCGAAGGGACTGCTCATGGGCCCGAACCGGAGGACGGCGCCGAGCTTGGTGGCCTTGGCGACCGCCTCGTCGCAGTCGGCGACGGCGAAGTACACATTGATGTACGAGGGCACCTCGGGCGGGAACTCCTCCGTCATCTTCATCCGGCCGAGGACCGCGTTCTCGTCGAGATTGAAGATCCGGAAATCCACCGCGTCGTCCTCGATCTGCTGCGCGGTATAGGGGAAGACGGTGGTGAAGAAGGGGTCCGCCGTCTCGGGCTCCCGGGTGAAGACCTCGGCCCAGCAGTAGGCGCCGGGCACCTCCCTGGCCTCGAAGCCCTCGTGGACGCCCGCCTGCCACACCCCGAACACGGCTCCGCTCGGCTCACGGGCCAGGCACATCGTGCCGAACTCGCCGACCTGCATCGGCTCCATCAGGATCTCGCCGCCGTTCTCACGGATCCTGGTGGCGGTGGCGGCGGCATCGGGCGAGGCGAAATAGAGGCACCACTGCGACTGGCCCTCCTGCCCCTGCATGGGCGGGACGACGGCCGCCACCGCATGGCCGTCCACATAGGCCTGGGTGTAATTGCCGTACTCCGACGACGACTCGCCGAAGGTCCATCCGAGGACGTCGCCGTAGAAGCTCTTGGCTCCCTCGACGTCGCTGAACATCGCATCGGCCCAGCAGGGGGTTCCTTCAGGTTGCACGGCCATGGTCGTGGCCCTCTCGGGTGAGACGGACTGTCCGAAACTCACGCTAGCCATCCCCCGGTCGGCCCGCGCGCCGAACCAGTCGGTCTGTTCGACACTGGGAGAGCGGAGACGGCGGCCTTCGGCAGGACGGGGCACGGCATGACGGACCCGATGACGGCGGCGACGATGCGGGCGTGGTCGGTGGACCGCCCCGGACCGGTCGAGGGGGAGCCCCTCCGGTTCGTCGAGCGGCCGGTGCCCGTACCCGCCGACGACGAGCTCCTGGTCCATGTGCGCGCCTGCGGGGTGTGCCGGACCGACCTGCATGTCACCGAGGGGGACCTGCCCGTGCGCCGGCCCGGGGTGACACCGGGCCACGAGGTGGTGGGCGTCGTCTCCGGGACCGGGGCCTCGGTCGAGGGCTTCGCGGTGGGTGATCGGGTGGGGGTGGCCTGGCTGCGGCACACCGACGGCGAGTGCGACTACTGCCTGCGGGGCGCCGAGAACCTGTGCCCGCGGTCGGAGTACACGGGGTGGGACGCGGACGGCGGTTACGCGGAGTACACGACGGTCCCGGCCGACTTCGCCTACCGGCTGCCGGGCGCCCTGGACGACGTGGCGCCGGCGCCGCTGCTGTGCGCCGGGATCATCGGCTACCGCGCGCTGCTGCGCGCCGCGCTGCCGCCGGGCGGCCGCCTCGGGCTGTACGGGTTCGGCGGCAGCGCCCATCTGTGCGCGCAGGTCGCCCTCGCCGAAGGTGCCACCGTGCACGTCCTCACCCGTGGCGCGGACGCCCGGCGGCTGGCCCTCGACCTGGGCGCCGCCTCGGCCCGCGACGCCTACGACCTGCCGCCGGAGCTCCTGGACAGCGCGATCCTGTTCGCCCCGGTCGGCGACCTGGTCCCGGTCGCGCTGCGGGCGCTGGACCGGGGCGGGGTCCTGGCGGTCGCCGGCATCCATCTGACCGACGTACCGACCCTGCACTACGAGACCGACCTGTTCTACGAGAAGGAACTGCGCAGCGTCACCTCCAACACCCGGGCGGACGGCCGCGAGTTCCTGGCGAAGGCGGCGCTGCACGACGTCAGCGCGACGACGCACACGTATCCGCTGTCACAGGCTCCCCAGGCGCTCAGGGACCTCAAGGCCGGCCGCTTCGACGGGGCGGCGGTGCTGGTGAACGATCTCTCCTGAGGCGAAACCCGAGGCAGCACCGGGTGCCGGGGCGGAACACCGGCGCGTGATCACGTACGCCCGCGCCGTGCGCGACAACCGGGATGTTTACACCACCAGATCATGAAACCGCCCCCTTCACGCCGTACCGGGAGATCACTTCCGGCTGTTTCGCTGGTCCAAGCGCACGACCAACTCGCTCACCACCGACCGATCCGGTCACCCCGTTCACCTCCCGGGAGGGAATGTGTCCACACCGGACAGCGCCGCCGGTTCCGCCGTCGACGAACCAGCCCCCGAGCCCGCGTCCGCGGCGCAGCTCACCAGTCTCAGCACCAGGGCCGCACGCCAGCTCGCCACGACCACCAAGTCCGAACCCCAGATGCAGGCCATCACCTCCCGGTGGCTGCTGAAGTCCCTGCCGTGGGTGGACGTCAAGGGCGGCGCGTACCGCGTCAACCGGCGCCTCCAGCTGAGTACCGGCCGGGGGCGGGTGCACTTCGAGCACAACGGCGCCGACGACATCCGGGTCATCCCCGAGACGCTGACCGAACTGCCCGTGCTGCGCGGCTACCCCGACACGGAGGTGCTGCGGGAGATCGCCACCCGGTTCCAGCCCCGTCATGTCCGGCCGGGACAGGTCCTGTTCGAGGCCGGACAGCCCGTCACGGAGTCCTACCTCGTCGTCCACGGCCGGTTCACCCGCTACACCGCCGGCAAGTACGGCGAGGAGGAGCTCATCGGCGTCGTCACCGACGGCGACCAGATGGGCGACGAGGCGATCGGCCAGTCGGACCCGCTGTGGCTCACCTCGGTCCGGGCCGAGACCTCGGGCGTGGTGCTGGCACTGTCCTGGGCGGTCGTCGAGGAGTTCACGGACCGGGTGCCCTCCCTCGCCGAGCACCTGCGGTCCTATGTGGAGCGGCAGCTCAGGCCGATGAACCGCAAGGGCGAGGCGGAGGTCCCGCTGCAGGCCGGCCACGTCGGCGAGCCGACCCTGCCCGGCGCCTTCGTCGACTACGAACTCGCCCCGCGCGAGTACGAGTTGTCGCTCACCCAGACCGTGCTGCGGGTGCACACCAGGGTCGCCGACCTCTACAACGACCCGATGAACCAGACCGAGCAGCAGATCCGGCTGACCGTGGAGGAGATCCGCGAGCGCCAGGAGTGGGAGCTGGTCAACAACCGGGAGTTCGGGCTGCTGCACAACGTCGACTACGGACAGCGCGTCAGCACGTTCACCGGCCCGCCGACCCCGGACGACATGGACGAGCTGATCTCCATGCGCCGCAAGACCAAGGTGCTCCTCGCCCATCCGAAGGCCATCGCGGCGTTCTTCCGGCAGTGCAACAAGCGCGGCCTGGTGCCCGGCACGGCGAACGTCGACGGGCACGAGATCCCCGCCTGGCGCGGAGTCCCGATCTTCCCCTGCGGCAAGATCCCGATCACCGACGAGCACACCAGCAGCATCATCGCGCTGCGCACCGGAGAGGCCGACCAGGGAGTCGTGGGCCTCCACCAGACCGGCATCCCCGAGGAGTACCAACCCGGCCTGAACGTCCGGTTCATGGGCATCGACTCCGCCGCGATCATCAGCTACCTAGTCACCGCCTACTACTCGCTGGCCATCCTGGTCCCGGACGCGGCGGGGATCCTCGAAAACGTCCAGATCGGCCGGACCGCCGACTGACGGCCTGGAGCACACCATGAGCTCACCCACCCACTCCTACACGCTGCCCGGGCCGCCGGACATCGCCCGGACCATGCGCCCGACCCGGCGCACCGGAGTGATCCCCGGACTGCACCACCGGCCGGCCGCGCCCGCCGACCCGGAGAAGGCCGCCGAGATCGACCGCCGGCTGGAGGCCTGGGCCCGTGACCTCGATCTGTTCCCGCAGGCCTGGAAGGGGGACTTCTCCGGCTTCCAGTTCGGCCGGGCCGTCGTGCTCCAGCATCCGGGCGCCCTGGACCTGGACCGCCTGACCGGGGCCGGCAAGCTGCTGCTCGCCGAGAACATCGTGGACTCCTGCTACTGCGAGGAGGACGAGGGCCGGGGCGGATCACGGCGCGGTCTGGGCGGCCCGCTGATCATCGCGCAGTCGGCGCTCGACCCCTTCCACGGCGTCCCGGAGCTGGAGGAACAGTGGCGCGAGGGCCTGCGGGCCGACGGACCGCTGCGCTCGTACCAGTTCGCTCTCGCCGACTACGCCACCTTCGCGACCCCCAGCCAGACCGACCGGTTCGTGCACGACATGGCCCGGCTGCACCTGGGCTACCTGGGCGAGGCCGCCTGGATGGAGTCCCGGTACACCCCGCGGGTCTGGGAGTACCTGGTGATGCGGCAGTTCAACAACTTCCGGCCCTGTCTGTCGATCGTCGACGCCGTGGACGGCTACGAACTGCCCGAACAGCTCTACGCCCGCCCGGAGGTCCAGCGGATCACGGCGCTCGCCTGCAACGCCACCACCATCGTCAACGACCTCTACTCCTTCACCAAGGAACTGGCGAGCGACCCGGATCACCTCAACCTGCCGCAGGTCGTGGCCGCCAACGAGCGGTGCGGGCTGAAGGCCGCCTATCTGAGGTCCGTGGGGATCCACAACCGGATCATGGAGGCCTTCGAGGAGGAGTCCGCCGTCCTGTCCGCCACCTCGCCCCTCGTGGAGCGCTACGCCCAGGGGCTCGCCGCCTGGGTGTCCGGCAACCACGAGTGGCACTCCACCAATACCCACCGCTACCACCTCCCCGACTACTGGTGACCCGGGGATCTTCGAAACGCCGTCAGACGCATCACGAGGAGTCACTGTTGACCACCGCACCCGTCGCCCGGACCACGACCGCACCGGTACCGACCCAGTCCACGTACCAGACCCGCGTCGCGGACTACTGGAACGCCGAGGAGAACCCGGTCAACCTCGAACTCGGAAAGATCGACGACCTCTACCACCATCACTACGGCATCGGCGAGGCCGACTGGGCGGTGCTCGACGAACCGGACTCCACCCTGCGCCGGGAGCGGGTCACCGCCGAACTGCACCGGCTCGAGCACGCCCAGGCCGAACTCCTCGCCTCCCAGCTCGGCCCGCTGGCCCCCGCCGACCGCGTCTTCGACGCCGGCTGCGGGCGCGGCGGCGGCAGCGTGGTGGCGAACCTCCGGTACGGCTGCCACGCCGACGGCGTCACCATCTCCGCCAAGCAGGCCGAGTTCGCCAACGAGACGGCGCGCAGGCGGGGCATCGACGACAAGGTGCGCTACCACCACCGCAACATGCTCGACACCGGCTTCGAGTCCGGCGCGTACGCGGCCTCGTGGAACAACGAGTCCTCCATGTACGTGGAGCTGGACCTGCTGTTCGCCGAGCACGCCCGAGTGCTGCGCCGCGGCGGACGCTACGTGGTGGTCACCGGCTGCTACAACGACACCTACGGACGGGCCTCGCGCGAGGTGTCCCTCATCAACGCCCACTACATCTGCGACATCCATCCGAGGTCGGCCTACTTCCGGGCCATGGCCCGCAACCGTCTGGTGCCGGTCCATGTGCAGGACCTGACCGAGGCGGCGATCCCCTACTGGGAACTGCGCCGGCAGGCGGACCACTTGGTGACGGGGATCGAGGACACGTTCCTGTCCGCGTACCGCAACGGCAGCTTCCAGTACCTGATGATCGCGGCCGACCGGGTCTGAGCGCGGCCGGTTCGCCCGGGGGCGGTGTCGCGGGACACCGCCCCCTCGGCATGCCTCGAAATTCGGTCGACAGCGGGCCCGCCCGGCGCTGGAATGGGCCGGATGTGTGCGGTGAAGATGCGTGAGGACGAGGTCGACATCGATACCTCGCTGGTCCGGCGCCTGGTCGCCGGGCAGTTCCCGCGGTGGGGGTCGTTGCCCGCGGAGCGGCTGAGGTCCGCCGGGACCGAGAACGCGATGTTCCGGCTGGGCGCGGACATGGTCGTACGACTGCCGAGGTATCCGGGTGCCGTCGCGAGCGTGGCGCACGAGCAGCGCTGGCTGCCCCGGCTCTCGCCGCTGCTGCCCGTGCCCACACCCGAGCCGCTGGGGCGGGGCGGACCCGGCGCGGGCTTCGCCTGGCCCTGGTCCGTCTATCGCTGGCTCGACGGGCGCAACCCGGTCGCCGGGGCCGTCGAGCGGCCCGGACCGCTCGCCGAGGACCTCGCCGCGTTCGTCCGCGCGCTGCGCCGGATCGACGCGCGCGAGGGACCGCCCGGCCACCGGGGCGTCCCCCTGGCGGCCCGGGACACGGCCACCCGCGAGGCCGTCGCGCGGTTGGCGGGCCGGGTGGACACCGCGGCGGTCACCGATCGCTGGGCGGAGGCGTTGCGCGCCCCGGAGCACACCGGTCCGCCCGTCTGGGCGCACGGCGACCTGGGCCCCGGGAACGTCCTGGTCGCGGACGGCCGGCTCAGTGCCGTGATCGACTTCGACTGTGTGGGGGTGGGCGATCCGGCCGTCGATCTGATCGTGGCCTGGAACCTGCTGCCCGCGGCCGCCCGGGACACCTTCCGCCGGGCCGTGGGCGCCGACGACGCCGAGTGGGCGCGCGGCCGCGGCTGGGCGCTGTCGATCTCCCTCATCCAGCTGCCGTACTACTGGGAGACCAACCCGGTGCTGGCGGAGAACTCACGGCATGTGATCCGGGAGATCCTCGCGGAATCCGCGTAGGGGCCCGAACCGGTCGGCACGGACCGGCCCACGCGGGCCGGCCGGCGCGGGCCCCGGCGGATGCTCACTCCCCCGCGTACGCCTTCTCCAGGGCGGCGATGTCGAGCTTGCCCATCGAGAGCATCGCCTTGGTCGCGCGGGTCGCCTTCTCCGGGTCCGGGTCGCTGATCATGCCGTCGAGCCGGTCCGGGACGACCTGCCAGGACACTCCGAACCGGTCCTTGAGCCAGCCGCAGGGCCCGGGCTCGCCGCCGTTCTCGGTGAGCTTGGTCCAGTAGAAGTCGATCTCCTCCTGGTTCGCGCAGAAGATCTGGAAGGAGATCGCCTCGTTGAACTTGAACTCCGGTCCCCCGTTGAGCGCGACGAACTTGCTGCCGTTGGCCGTGAACTCGACGGTCATCACGGTGCCGGCGGGACGGGGGGCGCCCTCGGGGTAGCGGGCGACCCTGCCGACGGCGGAGTTCTTGAAGATCGAGACGTAGAAGTGGGCGGCCTCCTCGGCCTGGTCGTCGAACCAGAGGCACGTGGTGAAACCGTCGGTGGCCATGAGCTACCTCCTGGGGCGTGGAACTCGGTCATCAGTGTGGACCGGTGCCCGCCCGAGAACTCATCGCTCGGGCGGCCCATTAATCCGGACGGGTCCAAGGAAGCTCGGATTAGCATCCGGATCATGACGTCTTCGCCCGCCGAGAGCATCCGTCCGTTCCGTATCGCGATCCCGCAGACCGACCTCGACGATCTCCACGACCGCCTCGACCGCACCCGTTGGCCGGACCAACTGCCAGGCACGGCCTGGGCGTACGGCGCGCCGGCGGACTACCTGCGCGAACTCGTGGGGTACTGGCGGCACACGTACGACTGGCGGGCGGCGGAGGCGCGGCTCAACGAGTGGCCGCAGTTCCTCACCACGATCGACGGGGCCGACGTCCACTTCGCGCACGTCCGCTCCCCGCAGCCGGACGCCACCCCGCTGATCATCACCCATGGCTGGCCGGGCTCGATCGTCGAGTTCCTCGACGTCGTCGGACCGCTCACCGACCCGGCGGCACACGGCGGCGACCCGGCCGACGCGTTCCATGTCGTGGTCCCGAGCATCCCGGGCTTCGGACTCTCCGGCCCGACCACGCAGACCGGGTGGGAGGCGGGCCGCATCGCCGACGCGTGGGCGGAGCTCATGCGTCGTCTCGGCTACGAGCGCTTCGGCGCCCAGGGCGGCGACTGGGGCGCCGCGATCTCCCGCGAACTGGGCCGCGCGCACCCCGACCGGGTCATCGGCGTCCACCTCAACCTGCTGCCGGGCGCGCAGGCGGCCACCGAGCCCACGGCCGAGGAACTGGCCGAACTCACCCCCGAGGAACGGGAGCGCACGCTCACCTCGTGGCGCCGGTGGGCCGAGTGGTCGCGGGAGGGTACGGGGTACGCCGTCCAGCAGTCGACGCGGCCGCAGACCCTGGCGTACGGCCTGACGGACTCCCCCGTCGGCCAGCTCGCCTGGATCGTGGAGAAGTTCCGGGAGTGGACGGACTCCCAGGAGCTGCCGGAGGAGGCCGTCGACCGGGACCGGATGCTCACCAACGTGATGCTGTACTGGCTGACCGGGACCGCCGGGTCGTCCGCCCGCGTCTACTACGAGCGGGCGCACGCGAGCGGCCGCGCGGCGGCGCCGGAACTGCCCTCGCCGACCCCGACCGCGATCGCCCTCTTCCCGGCCGAGATCCAGCTCCCCTTGCGGCACAAGGCGGAGCGCACGGAGAACCTCGTGCGCTGGACGGAGTTCGACCGGGGCGGTCACTTCGCGGCCATGGAGGAGCCGGACCTGCTGGCCGACGACGTCCGGGCCTTCTTCCGGCAACTGCGCGAGAAGAACGCCGGCTGAGCCGTCAGGCGACCAGGCACAGCCCCCGGTAGGGCGAAGTGGGCACACGGCGGCCCGTGTCGACCTGCCGGACCAGCTCGCCCTGGACAAGGGAGAGCAGATCACCGAGGCCCAGACCGAGGGCGTGGGCGGCGGCCGCGAGGACCTCCGAGGAGGCCTCCTTGCGGCCGCGCTCGATCTCCGAGAGGTACGGCAGGGAGATCCGGGCCTGTTCGGCGACGTCCCTCAACGTGCGCTCCTGCGCCTGGCGCTCCCGGCGCAGGACGTCACCGACGAGGTCGCGCCACAGGGGCTCCTTGGGCTCGGGGGCGGGTGCTTGCGGGCGGGCGGTCCCCGGGCGCAGGGGAATCACGCGGGCTGCGTTCGGCACGTGGTCGGTCATCTCCTCAGCCTATGAACACCGGGTGCGCAGGGAAGGGCGCGCGGTTGCGCCCTCGGTGGAATCGCGGGACGGGCCGGTCGCGGCGGGACGGGCCGCCGTCACTGCCCCACCCGGCCGTCGATCCGCTCCCGCAGGAAGTCGGCGTGGCCGTTGTGGCGGGCGTACTCCTCGATCATGTGGACCAGGATCTCGCGCAGGGCCATCGGCTCGTCCCCGTCCGTGCCGGTCACGTCGAGGCTGGACGCCTCGTCGACGAAGCGTTCGGCGAAGGCCACCTCGGCCCGCCAGGACCGCCATGCCTCGGCCACCGCCTCGGGGTCGGGCACGGCGCCGTCGAAGTCGCCGCTGGGGTCCTCGGCGGTGCGGTAGCGGCGGGGTACGTCCTGTCCGGCCATGACCTGCCGGAACCAGTGCCGTTCGACGTCGGCGAGGTGGCGTACGAGGCCCAGCAGCGAGAGGTTGGACGGCGGCACCGAACGGCGGGCCATGGCCTCGGCGTCCAGCCCCGCGCACTTCATCTCCAGGGTCAGCCGCTGGTCGCGCAGATAGCCGACGAGCGTGTCGAGTTCCCCGACGAATCCGCCGTCGCTGCGCGGATCGTCCTCGGGGCGGACGAACATGTCCCACCATCCGAAGGACCGGTCGGGCTGCGCGTGTTGCGACTGTGTGATGTCCGTCATACGGCTGAGCATCGGCGGAGGTCCGCCGCCGGCGCCACCCATTTTGCGCCACGCCCGTCCACAGGGCGCATGGGCCGGGTCACTCCGGGTACCCGCACCACCAGGCACGCATGGGACGCGGTCTTCCGGGTACCCGCCGCTCGCGACAACTGGGCAGGGCTCGGGAACACACCAAGCCGAAGAGGCAGACGTCGAAACGTGACTTACGTGGGAGAGGCAATGGAAACCGCCGGGATCCGGTCGGCAGCAGGGGTCGTCGAAACGGGCACCGAGGACAGGGCGGGCGAGGGATCGCTGCCGGGCATCGAGGACCCGAGCGCGATCGCTCCGCGTGACGCACGAGAGCTGTCACGCGAGTTCTTCCGGCGCCTGACGGTGCTGGAGGAGGGCACGCACGAGTACCAGTACGCGCGCAACACGCTGATCGAGATGAACATGTCGCTGGTGCGGTTCGCGGCCGGCCGGTTCCGCAACCGCGGCGACGACATGGAGGACATCGTCCAGACCGGGATGATCGGTCTGATCAAGGCGATCGACCGGTTCGAGCTGGCGCGCGAGGTGGAGTTCACCTCCTTCGCGCTGCCGTACATCGTCGGCGAGATCAAGCGGTTCTTCCGTGACACCACCTGGGCCGTGCACGTTCCGCGGCGGCTGCAGGAGCTGCGCGTGGAGCTGGCCAAGGCGCGCGAGGAGCTCTCCAGCAGGCTGGACCGCGAGCCGACGGTCGCCGAGCTGGCCACGCTGATGAACATCACCGAGAACGAGGTGGTCGAGGCCCAACTCGCCTCCAACGGCTACAACTCGGCCTCGCTGGACGCCGCGCTCACCGGCGACGGACCCGAGGACGGCGAGTCGGTCCTCGCGGACTTCATCGGCGTGGAGGAGCACGGGCTGCGGCTCGTCGAGGACTTCCAGTCCCTCGCCCCGCTCATGGCCGAACTCAGCGACCGCGACCGGGAGATCATCCATCTGCGGTTCGTGGAGGAGGCCACCCAGGCGGAGATCGGCGAGCGGCTCGGCTGCTCCCAGATGCATGTCTCACGTCTGATCAAGCGGATCATCGCCCGGCTCCGGCAGGGGATGCTGGGCGAACTCGGCTGCGCCTGACCGGTCGGCCGCCGTTCGGCGATCGCCGGTCGTCGATGCCCGGGCGGTGGTGTGCGCGCCTCAGTGAGCGATGCTCACCTGCGCGCACACCCGCTTGCCGACCGGTACGCGTTCGGCGGTCACCCGCGCCGCCAGGGCGTGCACGATCTCCAGTCCGTGCCGGCCGACGCGCTCGGGGTCGCGCGGGAAGCGGCGCGGCAGGGCGGCGCTGCTGTCGTAGACGGACACCGTGACCTCGGTGTCGGTGCCCTCCATTTCCAGGATGTAGGGGCCGTTGCTGTGCCGGTCCGCGTTGGTGACCAGCTCGCTGACGACCAGGAGCAGGTCACCGTCGGTCCGGTCGTCGATGAGGGCGCACCATTCGTTCCTGAGCTGGTCGAGGAAGAGCTCGGCGAAGGTCCGTGCCTGGGCGATGCACCCCGGTTCGCCGGTGTAGTGGGCCGCCCGTCGCAGGGGTTCCACGGGCACGTCGAAACCAGTCGGTATCACTGCCTCGTCCGGGTGGTCGGTCATGCGTGTCTCTCTCGGAATCCGGCCTGGCCGGTCACTGCTGCAACAGTGCTCGTACCCCGAGAGGGGCCGTACAGTCCCGGACGCTGTTCGCCCACCGCGCACATCGGACATGTCCGCCGGGCGGCTCGGGTGCCGGGAGGTTCCGCCTAGGACTCCTGCTGCTCCTGCTGCTGCTCCGGCTGCTGCTGCTCCTGCTGCTGCTCCGGCTGCTGGGGCCCGGAGGTCTCCTGAGGCCCGGACGTCTCCTGGGGACTCGACGTCTCCTGAGGCCCTGACGTCTCCTGCTGGCCGGACGTCTCCGCCGGCTGCGTGGCCGTTTCGGAGCCGGCCTCGCTGGTGGTCCGGGTCTCGGGCGCCGAGGTCTCCGGGGCGGAGGACTCGGGGCCCGATGTCGTCGCCGACTCCGTGGTCGGCTCCTGCGTGGTCGGCTCCTGCGAGGTAGGGGCCTCGGAGGACGGCGACTCAGGGGACGGGGACTCGGCCGAGGGCGACTCCGACGACGGGGACTCCGATGAGGGCGACTCCGACGACGGGGACTCCGAGGACGGGGATTCGGAGGACGGCGACTCCGACGACGGCGACTCCGACGACGGCTTCTTCGACGACGGCGACTCGGAGCCCGGAGACTCGGACGTACCGGACGAAGACGGCGAAGTGTTCGTGCCCGACGGCGACGTCGAGGTACCCGACGGGGACGACGTGGTCGTCGAGGGCGAGGTCCCCGAGGGCGACGAGGTGGGCGTCGACGGCGACGCGCTGGTCGTCACCGGCACGCACGGGGGCATGGAGCCGCCGGGCGGCCGTGTCTGGCCGGGCTTGCAGGGCGGCGGCGGGATCACCGGGTCGACCCAGTGCGACGGCGGCCTGGAGTACTGGTCCCGGTGACCGTGGTCGCCGCGGTAGCGGTGGAACCACTGGTCATGACGGACGTCGAAGATCACGAAGACCTTGATGACCTGGCGCGCGGGAGCGATGAAGACGACGTTCGAGGGCCGGTACGACGCCCAGGTGTCGCCCGTGTGCCGGGGCGTGCCCTTCTGCGCGACCGGCGGGGTCATCGGGTTGCCGCAGGCGCAGCGCATCCGGGGCACGCCGTGGCTGTCGACCAGGACGGCGGTGCCCGCCTGCAGGACGGACTGGTAGTCGGTGGCGCCCCCGTCGCGGTAGCCGTGGTTGGTGACGCGGGTGTCTGCGCGCAGCTGCACGGGGGTGAGGGAGCGCAGGTAGCCGGGGACGGAGCCCGGCTGGACGCCGGCGACCGAGGCGAAGGCCTTGTTCCGGGACGGGGCGGCCCCCAAGTACTTGATCTGCTTCTCGACGTCACAGGGGGACGACTTCTGAATGCCGCTGTACAGGCCGGGCGACCCGCCGTCCACGCCGCGCACCGCGGTGACCGGCCCGGACTCGTTGCCGGGGGCGGTGCCCGAGGCGGTGGAGGTGCCCCGGCCGGTGGCGGTCCCCCGGCCGGTGGGCGTGCCGGGAGCGGTCGCGGTGCCCTGGCCCGTGGCCGTACCCGTGCCCTGGCCCGTACCCGGGGCCGTTCCCTGCTCCCTGGAGGGCGGCGGAACGGAGCTGTTCGTCGCCGACGACGGCGTGAACGGGTCGGGCCCGGTCTTGTTCGCGGCCTGGAGGAAGACCTCGCCGCCCTTGTTCGAGCCGCCGCCCCCGTTGGTGAGGACGACAGCCACGATCACGGCGACCACGACGGCGGTGGTGAGCACCGCGATCCGCGGTGCGGAGCGCCACCAGGGCAGGTGCGGTTCCGGCGTCCCGCCGCC
>NZ_JADDRL010000139.1 GCF_021538895.1 Streptomyces olivochromogenes
CGCCCGTCAACGCCGGACGCGAACGCAGCCGACCCATGCTCGCGAACCCCGCCTGGCCACGCGTCTTTCCGGGCCGCCCGCTCGCTTCTCACCCGTGCTGGAGCGGCCCTAGTCAAGGGTGGCCCGCAGGGCCATCGCCGAAGGCGACGTGGAGCGACAGCGGAGCGCCCTTTACTCGGGGCGCGGAAGCACGACACTGGCCAAGAAGCGGGCGGCCCCCACGGTCACTCCTCCGACGAACCTCATTGTCAGACCCACCCCTTACAGTCACCGGCATGGCGACTCTTCCCAACCCTCTGCCCCAGCTGGCCGCTGACCCGAGCGGGCGTTCCGTCGGGCTCCAACTCCCGCCCGGGAGGCTGATAGACGCGACGGTCGACGGTGCCTGGTCGGAGCCACTGCTGTGGCATTCGGGCACGCAGGCCACGCCCGGGAACTGGGCTGCGCTGGGCGTGCCGGCCGCGCGGGCCGGACTGCTGCCCGTACTCGTCGACGTGGGCGGCTCACGGGGCGGGCCGGAGCGGTGGGAGCTCAGCCCCGAGGACACCTCGTACCCCGGGGACCACGACGCCGAGGACGTCCTCGCGGAGTACTGGGGGTACGAGGACGATGAAGACGGCGAGGACGGTGAGGACGGTGAGGACGGCGAAGCGTCCGGGGACGGTGAGGAACGCGGCCACGAACTCGAACCGTTCGGGGCCGCCTGGCCCGGTCTCGCGCCCGCCGGCACGCTCACCGTGGAGCCCGGTGCCTGCGCGACACGGCTCGCCGATGCCCTGACCGACGGCTCCCACAGCTGGTCCAGTGACCCGCGCCTGGCCCTCGTCCCGGCCCGCCGTTCCGCGGACATCCCCGCGGCCATCGGCTGGTCCGGCCCGGTCAACCACGAGGACGACGTGGCCCGTCTGTGCGCGGTGCTCCGCTCCTGGGAGGAGCGCTTCGGCATACGGGTCGTCGCGCTCGGCTTCGACACGCTGATCGTCTCCGTGGCCGCCCCGCCGACCACCCTCGCCGACGCCGAGGCGCTGGCGGCGGAGCACTTCGCGTTCTGCCCGGACAACATCACGCAGAGCGGTGTGGGCGACCTGAGCGCCTACGCCAAGGAGCTCGTCGGCGAGCACGCCTGGCACTTCTGGTGGGACTGAGCTCCCGTTCCCGTCCCAGAACGCGTTCCCACGGGGTGACGTTCGAGCAGGTCAGAGGGGTGGAACGGACAGGGGCGTCCCAGATTCCCCGTGAGGGGTGGCGGTGCGGGGAGCCGGGCTTCCAGGCTGGGACCTACCCGGAAGGGAGATCACCGAAGGGAGCCCGTCCATGTCCGCCCGCCCCACCCCCCGCGGCCCGGCCCGTCCACTCGCCGCCGTCGTACTCCTGCTGCTCGCCGCGTCCACCCTCGCGGCGTGCCGGAACGGCGAAGGCGTGCGCGACGAGGGACCGTCCTCCTCGGTCTCCCGGCACGCTCCCGCGACCACCGGCACGCACACTCAGGACTTGGTCGTCCCTTCCTTGACCCATGCCGAGCCGCCGAGCGGGAACTCGTAGGCGGGCCGCCCGTTGTTGCCGCTCGTGCGGAACGGCCTGCCGTGGTCGTCGATCCGCAGCGTGCCGTGGCGCGAGCCGCTGGACCACGTCAGCTCCAGGTACCAACTCACGTCGTACGCCGAGGCGTCGGCCTTGATGTAGTAGACCTCCGGGTCCGACTCGCTCACCTTGAACGGGAAGTTCCGGTGCCCGGCCGCCGGTACGACGGCGGGGCGCGCCGCGTCCAGGGCGACGGTGAAGGAGCGGGTCGGGACGCCACCGCCGCAGCCGACGCCCGGATAGCCCATCGCGTAGTCGTTCCAGGCGAGGGGCGAGCGCTTGTCGCTGCGGACGGTCAGACTCTCGACGACCACGGTCTCCTTGCCGGTGCCCTGCACGGTGAGCGTGACGAACTGCTCCCCCGAGGAGACGGCACCGTGCGCGGCCACCCAGGCCGTCGCGTCGTTCTCGGTCGGCGGCGGGGCGACGTCCGTCGGCGGCCGCTCGATCAAGTAGCGCTGCTCGCAGGGGCTTTCCCAGGTGTAGGGCTGGGTGGCGACGGTGAGCGGCGGCGCGGCGCTCTCGCCGCCCTGGACCTTGCCGTGGGCGCCCGGCTTGTCCCCCTCGCCCGTCGCGGAGCCGGAGGCGGAGGCAGAGGACGAGGGTGAGGCGGATCCGGTGCCCGACGCGGACGGCGAGGCGGTGTGGCCCGGCGCCTTCGCGGAGTGCCCGCCGCCCGGCTTACCGTCCTGCGTCGAGGCGGCCGCGACGGGACCGCCGTGCGCAGCGTCCGAGTCGTCCGACGCGAGGTTGACCGCCAGCGTGACGCCACCGAGCACGGCGGCGACGGCGACACCGGCGACGAGTGCGGTGCGAGTACGGCGACGGCGACGCGTGTCCGTACGGACCGAGGTCACCCGCTCCCCCGGCGCAGTCGCATCCCTAGGTTCCGCCGCCTCCGCCACCGCCTCTGGCTCCGCCGACTCCTGCGGCTCCTCAGGCTCCTGGAGCTCCTCCGACTCCTGCGGCTCCGCCGGCACGGAATTCGCCGGAGCGGCCTCCGCCTTCCGCCCGCGCATCGCGTCCGCCAGCACCCATCGCCGGTGGAGCTCGACCAGTTCCTCGGGGGTGGCCTTGCAGAGCCGGGCCAGCCGTTCCACGGGGGCGTACTCCGCCGGTACGGCGTCCCCGTTGCAGTAGCGGTGCAGGGTCGACGTGCTCATGTGCAGGCGCTTCGAGAGCACCCCGTAGCTGAGCCCCGAACGGTCCTTCAACTCCCGCAGCAGCTCGGCGAAGCCGCCGCCGACAGTGCTGTCCGGCACTGTTCCTCCATCCCCCGTGTCCCACTCCACGTTCCATGGAAGGGCTGTTTCAGCAGGTCAGAGCCCATATAGCCATTCCAGCGTCCCTGATCGGCCGCTGGTTGTGGCAGGCGGGACGGATCGCCCCGCAGGCTCTTGCCATCCAAGCACGACACCACCCAGCGCTCGAAAGAGGACTTGCCATGCGTACCCGCCGAACCCCGCTGCTCGCCGTCACCGGAGTCGCCCTCGCCGCCCTCGCCCTGACGGCGTGCAACGGCGACGACGGGGTCAAGGACGAAGGCGCGTCGCGGTCCTCCGCCACGGCGGCGACGACCACGGGTGGCGACGGCGCCGCGGCACCCACCGACGGCGCCAAGACGGGTTCGGGCTCCACTTCGGGTTCGTCCGGCTCCGCCAGCGGCTCCTCGGGCGCGTCGGGCTCCTCGGGCTCGTCCTCGTCCGGCGGTTCCTCCTCGGGCGGATCGTCCTCGTCGAAGGGCTCCTCGGACCCCTCGGACCCGAAGAACCGCGTCCTGTGCAACGGCTCCGACACCCGGGTCACCGCGCAGCCGGTGTCCCGCCCGCTCAACCACATGCTGATCACGGTCAAGAACACCGGCTCGAAGTACTGCGACCTGACGTACTTCCCCGTCCTGCGCTTCGACGAGATGCAGTGGGTGCCGCAGGCCGACGAGAAGACCCACCCGCAGGCCGTGACGACCCTCGCGCCCGGCGAGTCCGGCTATGCGGCCGTCCTGCTCTCCGCCGCCGACGGCAGCGGAGAGGGCGGCATGACGGGCCACAAGCTGACCGTCGGCTTCCAGGGCAAGACCCCCAACAGCAACGGCGGCGCCGCCGCGACCCCGTCGCTGCCGGCCAAGGGCGTGTACTACGACAGCACCCTGAAGGTCACGTACTGGCAGCAGAGCCGGGACGACATCGCCGGCTGGTGAGGATCGGCCGAACCGCCGAACCGCCGAACCGCCGAACCGCTGAACTACGCCAGCTTCTGGGCCGCTTCGGTGGCCCAGTAGGTGAGGATGTTCCGTGCGCCGGCCCGCTTGATGCCGGTCAGCGTCTCGAAGATGGCCCGGTCGCGGTCGACCCAGCCCTTCTCGGCGGCGGCCTCGACCATCGAGTACTCGCCGGAGATCTGGTAGGCGGCGACGGGCACGTCCACGGCGTCGGCGACCCGGGCCAGGATGTCGAGGTAGGGCCCGGCGGGCTTCACCATCACCATGTCGGCCCCCTCCTCCAGGTCCAGGGCCAGCTCCCGCAGGGACTCGCGCCAGTTGGCCGGGTCCTGCTGGTAGGTCTTCCGGTCGCCCTGGAGCGAGGAGCCGACGGCCTCCCGGAAGGGGCCGTAGAAGGCGGAGGAGTACTTGGCGGTGTAGGCCAGGATGGCGACGTCCTCGCGGCCGATCTGGTCGAGGGCGTCCCGGACGACGCCGATCTGCCCGTCCATCATCCCGCTGGGGCCGACGACATGGGCGCCCGCGTCGGCCTGTACCTGGGCCATCTCGGCGTACCGCTCCAGGGTGGCGTCGTTGTCCACGCGGCCGTGTTCGTCGAGCACCCCGCAGTGCCCGTGATCGGTGGTCTCGTCGAGGCACAGGTCGGACATGACGAGCAGGTCGTCGCCGACCTCGGCGCGCACATCGCGGAGCGCGACCTGGAGGATGCCGTCCGGGTCGGTCCCCGGGGTCCCGAGGGCGTCCTTCTTCGACTCCTCCGGCACCCCGAACAGCATGATCCCGGAGATCCCGGCCGCGACGGCCTCCGCGGCCGCCTTCTTCAGGCTGTCCCGCGTGTGCTGCACGACGCCGGGCATGGCCGAGATCGGCACGGGCTCGCTGACACCCTCGCGGACGAACGCCGGGAGGATGAAGTCGGCGGGGTGCAGCCGCGTCTCGGCGACCATCCGCCGCATGACGGGCGAGGTCCGCAGCCGCCGGGGACGCGTACCGGGAAACGATCCGTACTTCGTCATGCCCCTACGCTACGCCCGGCAAAGGCCCCCTCTTGCCGACGGCATGTCGACCGGCGCCGGCGGGATTCGACGCCGTGGAACATCGGGTCGACCATCGGGCCGGCGTCAGTGGTCCGCCGTGCGGCGCCTGCGCAGGCCCGCCTCCAGCAGCGCGTCCAGCGTCGCCACGCAGACGGCGGGCCACAGGGAGTGGGTGTGCACGCCGGGGGTGCACTCCAGGACCAGGGCGACGGTCAGGAACGTCCTGAACCAGCCGACCGCGTAGTCGACCGCCGTGGCCCGGGGGCCCTCCCCGCCCAGGGTGTTCCGCAGGAGCACCCGGAACGGGAAGAGCACCGCGGAGGAGACGAGCGCGCACGGGGCGGCGAAGAGCACGGCCCAGAAGACCGCCCCCATGCCGTCCAGCTCGATGACGCCGGGAAAGGCCGCCACCGTGGCGAGCACGACGATCAGCAGGAACATGCCCACCGCTCCGGCGGCCATGAGCCCCACACCGGCTCCGGCCACCGCCGCGAGTGTCTTCTGTCCCCTGCCGAGCCCGTCCCACGACACATCGTCGTCCGGCGTCTCGCCGTCCGGCGTCGTGCTGTCCGGCATCGCGTCGTCGCGCATCGCGCCGTCCCCTCGTATCAGACCGCTATGAGCATGATCGCCTTGGCCAGGTCGATCGCGATGTCGTAGGGGACACCCGCCCTGACGAGCGCGATGGCGAGGGCGTGCTCGCCCCAGTTCTCCACCGCGTCGATGGCGTCAGCGATCTTGTGGCTGTTCTTGCCGACGAACTTGGACGTCTTCGGCGAGACCTTGCGCAGGATCTTGCTCAGCCACGAGCCGCCGTGGCGGAAGGCGGCGACGATGAGCTTGCGCACGATCGTGCCCGAGCCGAGGATCCGCGACTGCCGGTGCAGGGCCGTGGGGGCCTTCCCGTCCAGCTGGGCCGCGTACGACTCGAAGAGCCCGATCTCGTCCCGGTCGGCGCCCCCGTCGGCCTTCATACGGGCCACCAGGTCCCGCACGTCGTCCGCCGTGAACGCCAGTTCCCCGGTCGCCGCGTCGGCCGACACGGCGGCGGTGGCCGTCCGGGACTGCAGCGCCAGCGCCGGAGTGGCCGCCGCGCCGCACAGGATCGCGCCCAGGACCACGCCGGTCACGGCGATCCGGCCGCGAGCGGTCCTACGGGTTTCCGAATGAGTCACTTCGTGGGTCACGAAGGATTCCCCCTCAATGGATGGTGAATTGAGCATCGCGCTCACGAAAACGCCTGGTCAGGACGTTCACCTCGGGAGCGACGGTCATGATCATCCAAAGAGTTCGGACGGAATGTCAAAAATATGAGTTTTTCTTGAGGTTGGCCGGAGAGCGGGGAGAACATGAGCCTCGGGCACGGAAAACGCCCCGCCGTCCGATATCGGACGGCGGGGCGTTCGGCAGACGCGAGGTCTGATCAGGTCGTGGAGCGACGCCTGCGGGCGCCCGGTCGGCGCTCGCTCGGGCGGGTCACCGGGTCCCCGGCCTCCAGGGCGGCGGCCCGCCGCTTCAGACCGAAGTCGGCCAGCGCCTCCGCCAGTTTGAGCGCGGACGGCTCCGGAGCCATCACGTCCACCCGCAGACCGTGCTCCTCGGCCGTCTTGGCCGTGGCCGGGCCGATGCACGCGATCACGGTGACGTTGTGCGGCTTGCCCGCGATGCCCACCAGGTTCCGGACCGTGGACGACGACGTGAACAGAACCGCGTCGAAGCCGCCGCCCTTGATCGCCTCCCGCGTCTCCGCCGGCGGCGGCGAGGCGCGCACGGTGCGGTAGGCCGTGACGTCGTCGACCTCCCAGCCCAGCTCGATCAGCCCGGCGACCAGCGTCTCCGTGGCGATGTCGGCCCGCGGCAGGAACACGCGGTCGATCGGGTCGAAGACCGGGTCGTAGGGCGGCCAGTCCTCCAGGAGACCCGCCGCCGACTGCTCCCCGCTCGGCACCAGGTCCGGCTTCACACCGAAGGCGACCAGCGCCTTGGCGGTCTGCTCGCCCACCGCGGCCACCTTGATGCCCGCGAAGGCACGCGCGTCGAGCCCGTACTCCTCGAACTTCTCCCGGACCGCCTTGACCGCGTTGACGGACGTGAACGCGATCCACTCGTACCGTCCGGTCACGAGCCCCTTCACGGCCCGCTCCATCTGCTGGGGCGTCCGCGGCGGCTCGACGGCGATCGTCGGCACCTCGTGCGGCACGGCCCCGTAGGACCGCAGCTGGTCGGAGAGCGACGCCGCCTGCTCCTTCGTACGCGGCACGAGGACCTTCCAGCCGAACAGCGGCTTGGACTCGAACCACGACAACTGGTCGCGCTGGGCGGCGGCGGAACGCTCACCGACCACGGCTATCACGGGCCGGCCGCCCTCCGGGGACGGCAGCACCTTCGCCTGCTTCAGCGTCTGCGCGATCGTGCCGAGGGTCGCCGTCCAGGTGCGCTGCCGGGTCGTCGTACCGGCGACGGTCACCGTCATCGGGGTGTCCGGCTTGCGGCCCGCGGCCACCAGCTCACCGGCGGCCGCGGCCACGGAGTCCAGCGTCGTCGAGACGACGACCGTGCCGTCCGAGGCGCCCACCTCCGTCCAGCACCGGTCCGAGGCGGTACGGGCGTCCACGAACCGGACGTCCGCGCCCTGCGGGTCCCGCAGCGGCACACCGGCGTACGCGGGCACACCGACCGCGGAGGCGATACCCGGAACGACCTCGAAGGACACTCCGGCGGCGGCGCAGGCGAGCATTTCTCCGGCCGCGTACGTATCTAGTCCGGGGTCCCCGGACACGGCACGCACGACCCGCCTGCCGCCCCGTGCGGCCTCCATGACAAGATGAGCGGCATCCCGCGGTGACGGGATGCCAGCGGCTGTTGACGCGCCGTCAACAACCGCTAGTTGAGGCGTGCTCGTGCCCGGATACGTATCCGAGGAAGGATCCGTGTCCGTCGGCACGACGGAGACGCCGTGCCTGGCGTGAGCGCGGATCACGTCGAGCACGTCGTGCTCGGCGACGAGAACGTCCGCGTTCGCCAGCGCCTCCACAGCGCGCAGAGTCAGCAGTCCCGGATCCCCGGGTCCGGCACCGAGGAAGGTGACGTGCCCGTGTTCGAGGCCGGAGGGAAGGGTGGTGGGGCTCAATGTGCTCGCTCCCCCATCAGACCGGCCGCGCCCTGGGCAAGCATCTCGGTGGCGAGTTCGCGACCGAGCTCCATTGCCTGGCCGTACGTCTCAGGCACGGGACCGGTGGTGGACAGCTGCACCGTGCGGGATCCGTCGGTCGTGCCGACTATGCCCCGCAGGCGCATTTCCTTGACAATCTGCCCGTCGGCCTGGGGGTCCCCCCGCTCGAGCGGAGCCGAGAGTGGGGGAAGGTCGGCCAGCGCGCCCACGGGGGCGCTGCAGCCGGCCTCCAGGGCGGCGAGCAGTGATCGCTCGGCGGTCACGGCGGCCCGGGTGTACGGGTCGTCGAGTTCGCCGAGCGCCGCGATCAGGTCCGCGTTGCCCGCGGCACATTCGATCGCCAGAGCCCCCTGGCCGGGGGCGGGCAAAACCGTGTCGACCGACAGGAAGTCGGTCACCTCGTCGATGCGGCCGATCCGGTTGAGGCCGGCGGCGGCCAGCACGACCGCGTCCAGCTTGCCGTCCCGCACCAGTGCGATGCGGGTGTCGACGTTGCCCCGGATCGGGACCGTCTCGATGTCCAGCCCGTGGGTGCGCGCATACGCGTTCAGCTGCGCCATGCGGCGCGGCGAACCCGTACCGATGCGGGCGCCCCGCGGGAGGTCCGTGAACTTCAGCGCGTCCCGGGCGACGATCACGTCACGCGGGTCCTCGCGCTCGGGAATGGCGGCCAGCGCCAGTTCCGCGGGCTGCCCGGTCGGGAGGTCCTTCAGCGAGTGAACCGCGAAGTCGACCTCCCCCCGCAGCAGCGCGTCACGCAGTGCCGTGACGAACACACCCGTGCCGCCGATCTGCGCGAGGTGCTCACGGGACGTGTCGCCGTACGTGGTGATCTCGACCAGCTCGACGGGCCGCCCGGTCACCCGGCTCACGGCGTCCGCCACTTGCCCGGACTGGGCCATGGCGAGTTTGCTCCGCCTGGTCCCGAGCCTCAGTGCCTTGTTACTCATGCCGGCCCTCGGTTCTTGCCGTTCTTCTCAGACTCGTGGTCGGCCCGGGAGACGGCGGCCACCGTCTCGGGGTCGAGGTCGAACAGGGTGCGCAGCGCGTCCGCGTACCCGGCACCGCCGGGCTCGGCGGCGAGCTGCTTGACCCGGACGGTCGGCGCGTGCAGCAGCTTGTCGACGACCCGGTGCACCGCCTGCCGGATCTCGCCGCGCTGCCGTTCGTCCAGGTCGGGGAGCCGCCCGTCGAGGCGCGCGATCTCCCCGGCGACGACGTCGGCGGCCATGGTGCGCAGCGCGACCACGGTCGGCGTGATGTGCGCCGCCCGCTGCGCCGCGCCGAAGGCCGCGACCTCGTCGGAGACGATACGCCGGACCTGGTCGACGTCGGAGGCCATCGGCGCGTCCGCGGAGGCTTCCGCCAGCGACTCGATGTCCACCAGCCGCACGCCGGCGAGCCGGTGCACGGCCGCGTCGATGTCGCGGGGCATGGCGAGGTCGAGCAGGAAGAGGGCGGGCGCGGGGCGCGGGATCTCGGCGACCGGCTCGGGCCTGCGGCGCTCGGGGACGCGGCCGATGACGGCCACGGCGGCGGCGAGCGCGGCGATGGCCTCGGCGTCGTCGGCCGGGTCGAGCGTGCTGACGGCACCCGCGCCGTCACCGGCGCGCTGGGACCGGCCCAGGGACTCGGCGTTGTCCACCCAGGCCGCGTGCTGTTCCAGGTCGGCGGCGGCCATCCCGGCGACGGCGGCCTCGCCGTGCACGGAGAAACCGGCCGTGGCCTGCACGGCGGACAGGTCGAGCGGGCAGCCGTCCTCGGTGCCGAGCGTGGTGGGCGGCAGCGTCGCGGGGCGGAGGTCCGCCGGGTGCGCGGCCGTACGTCCGGTGCCGTCGACGCCGGTGACCGGGTCGCCGGTGCGGCCCTTCACGGCCTCGGCGACCGACTCCGCGGTGAGGACCAGGCCCGTCGCCCCGGTGCAGGACACGGCGATGTCGGCACGTGTCAGCTCGAACGGCACCGCGTCCATCGGTACCGCGCGGGCCGCCACGTCCGTGTCGGTGCCCTCGGCGAGGATCTGGGCGAGGCGCTCGGCGCGCTCGAAGGTGCGGTTGGCGACGACGATCTCGCAAACGCCGGCGCGCGCGAGCGTCGCGGCGGCCAGCGAGGACATCGAGCCGGCGCCGATGACCAGGGCCTTCTTGCCCTTGGCCCAGTCCGGTACGTCCGCGCCCGCGGCCAGCTGCTCCAGGCCGAAGGTGACGAGGGACTGTCCGGCGCGGTCGATCCCGGTCTCGGAGTGGGCGCGCTTGCCCACTCTGAGGGACTGCTGGAACAGGTCGTTCATCAGCCGGCCGGCGGTGTGCAGGTCCTGCGCCCGGGCCAGGGAGTCCTTGATCTGACCGAGGATCTGGCCCTCGCCGACGACCATCGAGTCCAGGCCGCAGGCCACCGAGAAGAGGTGGTGGACGGCCCGGTCCTCGTAGTGCACGTAGAGGTAGGGGGTGAGCTCCTCCAGGCCGACGCCGCTGTGCCGGGCGAGCAGCGTGGAGAGCTCGGCGACACCGGCGTGGAACTTGTCCACGTCGGCGTACAGCTCGATGCGGTTGCAGGTGGCGAGGACCGCGGCCTCGGTGGCCGGTTCGGCGGCGACCGTGTCCTGGAGCAGCTTGACCTGCGGGTCCGCGGGGAGCGCGGCCCGTTCGAGGACGCTGACCGGGGCGCTGCGGTGACTCAGCCCGACGACGAGGAGACTCATGCCGGCATCACGGCGGGGACGTCCCCGTCGGGTCCCTGGTCGGCGGAGTCCTTGCGGGCGGCGGCGGCCGGGGGCCCGCCGTCCGAGGCGGCCTCCTCGCCGGCCTTGCGCTGCTCGTGGAAGGCGAGGATCTGCAGCTCGATGGAGAGGTCGACCTTGCGCACGTCGACGCCGTCCGGGACGGACAGCACGGTCGGCGCGAAGTTCAGGATGGAGGTGACACCGGCGGCGACCAGGCGGTCGCAGACCTGCTGGGCGGCACCGGCCGGGGTCGCGATCACGCCGATCGACACGCCGTTGTCCTCGATGATCCGCTCGAGGTCGTCGGTGTGCTGGACCGGCATGCCGGCGACGGGCTTGCCCTTCATCGCCGGGTCCGCGTCGATGAGCGCGGCGACCCTGAAGCCACGGGAGGCGAAGCCGCCGTAGTTGGCGAGGGCCGCGCCGAGGTTACCGATACCGACGATCACAACCGGCCAGTCCTGGGTCAGACCGAGCTCGCGGGAGATCTGGTAGACGAGATACTCGACGTCGTAGCCAACACCGCGCGTTCCGTAGGAACCCAGGTAGGAGAAGTCCTTGCGCAGCTTGGCGGAGTTGACCCCCGCCGCCGCGGCCAGCTCCTCGGAGGAGACCGTGGGTACCGAGCGCTCCGACAGTGCGGTCAGGGCTCGGAGGTACAGCGGAAGCCTGGCGACGGTGGCCTCGGGAATCCCTCGGCTACGGGTCGCCGGTCGGTGAGTTCGGCCAGTTGCCACGGTGCTCCTGCGGGTAGAGCGGGGCTGCAGGCGGTCACACGTACCTAGACCGCCCCGTCGAATGCAGGCTATGTCTTTGTGAACGCGTGCACAAAGATGGTGTCCGTTTTGCCCGGCCAACGTGACCGGGGTCACGCGCTTCTCTCCAGGGGGCAAAACCGCACACTTCCTCGCCATTCCCGCCCCCAAGACCAAGTCGCCGTCGATCCTAGGCGACTCTCGGGGCGCTTTGTACTAGTCGGTCAGTGCCTTGCGCAGGCGCTGTTCGTTCACGCGCCAGAAGGTGTGCTGTTCACCGTCGATCAGGACGACCGGAATCTGCTCCCAGTACTGGTCGTGGAGTTGCCGGTCCTCGGTGATGTCCTTCTGCTCCCAGGTCACTCCGAGATCACCGCACACCTTCCCCACCACGAGTTGTGCGTCATCACACAGATGGCAGCCGGGCTTGCGGACGAGCGTGACGAGCCGGTCCCGGGGGGCCGGGGCGTTCCTGCGGAAGAGAGGACTCATGTCGGCCATTGTCCCGCTCGTTTAACGACCCGGTCGCGGAGAGTTCACAGGCTTCCAACCTCTCGACTCCGGAAGCACCGAACAAACTGGCTATGCTCACGCCATGGCCGCTCTCGGATGGCTCACTCCCCGTAGGCGCTCCGCCACGGCGCGGAGCGTGTTGGCAGGCGAGGCCTCGGCGGAGGCAGCGCGCAAGTCCTCGCAGGACCTCACCGACGTCACGGACGTCACCGCAGAGGAACCGGACTTCCCGGTCCTCGGCGACGACCAGGCCGCCGCCTTCTTCGACCTGGACAACACCGTGATGCAGGGCGCCGCCCTGTTCCACTTCGGCCGGGGCCTGTACAAGCGGAAGTTCTTCGAGACCCGCGACCTGGCCAGGTTCGCCTGGCAGCAGGCGTGGTTCCGGCTGGCCGGGGTCGAGGACCCCGAGCACATGCAGGACGCGCGCGACTCCGCGCTGTCGATCGTCAAGGGCCACCGGGTGGCCGAGCTGCAGTCGATCGGCGAGGAGATCTACGACGAGTACATGGCCGAGCGCATCTGGCCGGGCACCCGGGCGCTGGCCCAGGCCCACCTGGACGCGGGCCAGCGGGTGTGGCTGGTCACGGCGGCGCCGGTGGAGATCGCCACGGTGATCGCGCGCCGGCTGGGCCTGACGGGCGCCCTGGGCACGGTCGCCGAGTCGGTCGACGGCGTGTACACGGGCAAGCTGGTCGGCGAGCCGCTGCACGGCCCCGCGAAGGCGGAGGCGGTGCGCGCCCTGGCCGCGGCCGAGGGCCTGGACCTGACCCGCTGTGCCGCCTACAGCGACTCCCACAACGACATCCCGATGCTGTCCCTGGTCGGCCACCCGTACGCGATCAACCCGGACAGCAAGCTGCGCAAGCACGCCCGCGAGAAGGACTGGCGGCTGCGCGACTACCGCACCGGGCGCAAGGCGGCCAAGGTGGGCATTCCGGCGGCGGCCGGCGTCGGCGCGGTGGCCGGCGGCACGGCGGCGGCGATCGCGCTGCACCGACGCCGTCGCTGACGTACGGGCGACGCTCGAACGACTTCCCCAACCGGGAGGCACCCGATTCTGCCTCCCGGCACTCAACACGCCCCCCAGTTCGATGGAACCCGTACCGTTCCGGTCAACATCCGTTCATTTAACGGCACTTGATCAGGCGTCAATCGGTTACGGAAGCGACGTAATCGATGATTTGAGCAACTGGGTGTAGCAGTGCCTGCACGAAGCGTTATTCTCCTGGGACGCAATCCGGTACCTGGCCGTCGCCACGACGGGTGAAAGGTTCCGCACTGCACGTGATGGAAGCTCTGCCTCTGGGAGTCCCGTGTACCCACACGTCGGGGTTGACGCCTCGGGCCTGGCTACGCTGCGCGCAATGGTCGCGACGGTCCAGCAACTGTTGCGCGGCTACGTCCCCACCGCGTACGCCGTCCCCGCATTCGCCGCCGCACCCGTCGGTCCGTGCTACGCACTGGCCGACGGCGGTGCCGCGGTGGGCAGACGGGGACGCTCCTCCGGCACGGCGGCCACCGCGCGCCGCCCGGCCGCCGACAGCGACAGCGCCCGGATGATGGATCTCGTGGAGCGCGCCCAGGCCGGCGAGGCCGAGGCCTTCGGCCGCCTCTACGACCAGTACAGCGACACCGTGTACCGCTACATCTACTACCGCGTCGGCGGCCGGGCGACCGCCGAGGACCTCACCAGTGAGACGTTCCTGCGCGCCCTGCGCCGCATCGGCACCTTCACCTGGCAGGGCCGCGACTTCGGCGCCTGGCTGGTCACCATCGCCCGCAACCTCGTCGCCGACCACTTCAAGTCGAGCCGCTTCCGGCTGGAAGTGACCACCGGCGAGATGCTCGACGCCAACGAGGTCGAGCGCTCCCCGGAGGACTCCGTCCTGGAGTCGCTCTCCAACGCCGCGCTGCTCGACGCCGTGCGCCGGCTCAACCCCCAGCAGCAGGAGTGCGTGACGCTCCGCTTCCTCCAGGGCCTGTCCGTCGCCGAGACGGCCCGTGTGATGGGCAAGAACGAGGGCGCCATCAAGACCCTCCAGTACCGGGCCGTGCGCACCCTCGCGCGGCTCCTCCCGGACGACGCGCGCTGACCCCTGCGCCGCGCCACCACCCCGTCGCCGGCGGGCCGCGACGGACGGCCACGCTGCGCGATATCCAACTCACGCTCCGTTAACGCCTGTTGACTTTCCGAACCCGCCATCCGCAGTCCGTAACCCAAGTGCCGCGCCAGTCGTTGTGCGGGATACAGGCTCCCTGTGGTCACGTCCTGGCCCACCCTGATCACCCGATCGTGTGGAAGTGGTCGAGGGCGTGCAACCCTCAGGACCCCCTGGGGAGTCGACCGTCATGACGAGAGGAGGTGCCGCCAGTGATCGCGAACGTATCGGCGCACCGGCGGGCGAACGCCTTCGCCCAGGCCCTGGAGGAGCTGCCCGACCGTGAAACGGCGGCCGAGCAGCCCGAAGGATCGGCCCCGGCCGGCGCGGAACGGACCGAGCAGGGCGCGCTGTTGGCGCTCACCGCGGGTCTGGCCGCACTGCCCAAACCGGCGCTCGACCCGGAGGTCAAGGTCGTCCAGCGGGCCCAGCTCGTGGCCGCGATGGAGGCCATGCTGCAGGAGGGCACCCTGGGCGAGGCGGCGGATCCTTCGGTGCCCGAGCAACGGACCCATCGGGCCCGGGGCGCTCACCGGGCGAGCCCGCTGGGGAAGTTGCGACCGCGTTCACGGCTGACCAAGAGCCTCGCCGCCGGCGGGCTCAGCGTCGGGGTGGCCGCCGGGGCCTTCGGCGGAGTGGCCGCCGCGAGTTCCGACGCCCTGCCCGGCGACTCGCTGTACGGCCTCAAGCGCGGCATCGAGGACTTCAAGCTCAACTACATGTCCGACGGGGAGGGCGAGCGCGGCCAGGGCTTCCTCGACCAGGCGTCGACCCGGCTGAGCGAGGCACGGCGGCTGATGGAGCGTGATCGGGGCGGTCAGCTCGATCACGAGTCGATCGGCGAGATCCGCCGCACCCTGTCCGGCATGCAGCACGACGTCTCCGAGGGCCACCGCCTGCTGCACGCCGCCTATGAGCGCGACCCCGACTCCCTGGGCCCCATCCAGGCGCTGTCCAGCTTCACGCAGACCCACCGCGCGTCCTGGAGCAAGCTCCGCGAGCGGCTGCCCGTGCAGCTCACGGACGTCAGCGACCAGGTCTCGTCGGTGTTCGACGCCATAGACCAAGAGGTCGGCCCGCTCCAGTCGCTGCTCCCGCAGCCGCCCGCCCAGGGCGGCGACGGAAAGCGGCAGGACCCCGGTTCGGCGTCCACCGGTTCGTCCGGCAGCCATCACCGGTCGGCCGAGCCGTCCACCAGCAGCGGCTCCGCGTCGGGTACGCACTCCAGCAGCGGCAGCCCGAGCGGCTCGGCGTCCGACAGCGAGCGGGACGGCGGCCTGCTCGGCGGCAGCACGGGCGGTCTGCTCGACCCGCCGAAGAACAGCGGCAGCGCGTCCCCGTCCACCAGCGCGCCGCCCAGCGTGCCGGACGTGACGCTCCCGCCGCTCCTGCCGGGCCTGCTGCCCGGCCTGGGCATCGACAGCGACGAAGCGCCCTAGACCGCACGGATACGCCAGTGGGGCGCCCCTCCTCGGAGGGGCGCCCCACTGGCGTATTCGACTTTCGGAGAACTCAGCAGAACTCAGCGGAACTCAGCAGGACGAAGAACTCAGAAGAACACCGACCGCCGCTGGACCAGCAGCTTGTAGAGCGTGTGCTGGATCTGTTCGCGGACCTGGTCGGTCAGGTTGAACATCAGCATCGGGTCCTCGGCCGCCTCCGGCGGATAGCCGTCCGTCGGGATCGGCTCACCGAACTGGATCGTCCACTTCGTCGGCAGCGGGACCGCGCCGAGCGGACCCAGCCACGGGAAGGTGGGCGTCAGCGGGAAGTACGGGAAACCCAGCAGTCGGGCCAGGGTCTTGGCGTTGCCGATCATCGGGTAGATCTCCTCGGCCCCGACGATCGAGCAGGGGATGATCGGCGCGCCCTGGCGCAGCGCCGTGGAGACGAAACCGCCCCGGCCGAAGCGCTGGAGCTTGTAGCGCTCGCCGAAGGGCTTCCCGATGCCCTTGAAGCCCTCCGGCATCACCCCGACCAGCTCGCCCGCCGCGAGGAGCCGCTCGGCGTCCTCCGCGCAGGCCAGGGTGTGCCCCAGCTTGCGGGCCAGCTCGTTGACCACCGGCAGCACGAAGACCAGGTCGGCGGCGAGCAGCCGCAGATGACGGCCCGCCGGGTGATGGTCGTGCACGGCGACCTGCATCATCAGGCCGTCCAGCGGCAGCGTCCCGGAGTGGTTGGCGACGATCAGCGCGCCGCCCTCGTCCGGGATGTTGTGCAGGCCCTTCACCTCGACCCGGAAGTACTTCTCGTACACCGGGCGCAGCAGCGACATCAGGACCTGGTCGGTGAGCTCCTCGTCGTACCCGAAGTCGTCGACCTCGTAGTCCCCGGTCAGCCGGCGCCGCAGAAAGGCGAGGCCGCTCGCGACGCGCTTCTCCAGTCCCCCGTCGTCCCGCGGCTGCTGCGGCGGCTCTTCCTCACGCGTCACGGGAACATCATCCTGCGAGATCGCCCTGCCGGGCAGGGGCTGGACCTCGCGGACCAGTGCGGGCTCGCCGCCCTTGCGCCGGCTTCCCGCGCTCCGGCGCCGCGGCGGCCGCTGCACGGCGCTCCCGCGGGTCCGGTCGTCATCGAACGGAATGACCTTGGCGTCCGCCATCGTTGATGCGCTCCTCAGTTGGCGCTCTGCGTCGGGAGGTGGCCGCTGCCCCTCAGGGACAGCGCGGCGATCCGGTCGACGGCCCCGCCCAGGGCCTCCGGCGGCAGCAGCCCGGGACCCTGGCTGCGAGCGAAGTCCGCGAACGTTTCTGCGGTCGTGTACTTCGGCTTGAAACCGAGCGTCTCGCGCATCTGGTCCGTCGATACGACCCTGCCGTGCGTGAGCAGTCGGATCTGCTCGGGCGAGAAGTCCGACACGCCCAGCGTACGGACCAGGGAACCGGCCCAGGTGACCGCGGGCAGCAGCAGCGGCACCGTGGGGCGGCCCAGGCGCCGGGAGCACTGCGAGAGCAGCAGGACGCCGTCTCCGGCGATGTTGAAGGTGCCGCTGTTGAGCGTGCCCCGCTCCGGCTCGTGCGAGGCGATCCGCAGCACCTCGATCACGTCGTCCTCGTGCACGAACTGCAGCCGCGGGTCGTAGCCGAACACGGTCGGCAGGACGGGCAGTGAGAAGTAGGCGGTGAGGGGCGTGTCCGCGTTCGGGCCGAGGATGTTGGCGAACCGCAGCACGCACACGGCGACGTCCGGGCGGCGCCGGGCGAAGCCCCGCACATATCCCTCGACCTCGACGGTGTCCTTCGCGAACCCGCCGCTGGGCAGCGACTTGGGCGGGGTGGTCTCGGTGAAGACGGCCGGGTCGCGGGGCGCGGACCCGTACACGTTCGTACTGGACTTGATGACCAGCCGTTTGACGGTGGGGGACTTCTGGCAGGCCCCCAGCAGCTGCATGGTGCCGATGACGTTGGTCTCCTTGACCGTGGCCCGGCTGCCGCTGCCCAGCGGGGTGCCGGTCACGTCCATGTGGACGACGGTGTCGGCGGCCGTCTCGGCGAGCACGCGCGCGATGGTGGGCTGCCGGATGTCGGTCTGGATGAAGTCCGCCCCGCCGAGATGGTGCTCGGGCGGCACCGCGTCCACGCCGACGACCCGGTCCACCTGTGGGTCACGCTGGATCCGCCGGACGAACCGGCCCCCGAGCTGGCGGGCCACTCCGGTCACGAGCACGACCTTGCCCAAGATCAGCGCCTTCCTTCCGTTTCCCGTGTGCGGGCCAACTTAGCGGGTTGATGTTGCGCTGTGATGACCACCCGATGCGCGAAGTGACGGGAACAGGTGTATTGGAATATGCGTGTGGCCCCCCACCGTACTGGTGGGGGGCCACACTCAAGCTCTCGCTACGTCGAGCCGTACTACTTCTTGTTACGGCGCTGGACGCGCGTGCGCTTGAGCAGCTTGCGGTGCTTCTTCTTGGCCATCCGCTTGCGCCGCTTCTTGATAACAGAGCCCACGACTACCCTCGCTCACTTCTCATCACTCGGTGCTGGGCGCCATGGGCCCACACGACCTACGAGGGGCTAGCCTACCCGCCCGAGCGCTGAGGTCGTAATCGAGGTGCTCCGGGGTGAATTCCCGGGGCCGCCGTCAGGCCGTCTCCACCCCCACATAGCTCTCGCGGAGGTACTCGTGTACCGCTTGCTCCGGGACGCGGAACGAACGCCCGACCCGGATCGCGGGCAGATGACCGCTGTGCACCAACCGGTACACGGTCATCTTCGACACTCGCATCACCGAGGCGACCTCCGCCACGGTAAGGAACTGAACCTCGTTCAGAGGCCTCTCGCCAGCTGCAGCCATGACACACCTGAACCTTCCGCACTCGACGGCCACCGGCTTCCCCTTCCGGTGACTCTTCGTCGTTGCGTGCTCACTCCCCAATGTAGGGGCGTGTGATGCGAGTGGGGAAGAGGTGCACCCATCGGCGGCCTACTGTGACAGACACGCTCGATTGAGTACGTAGCGGGTAAGCGGGCGGTAGTAATCGGACCGCACGGCGTCATCAAGTGGAACGACGACGGACACGGCCCCCTCGGCCTCGCCCACGAAGAGCGCGGGGTCGTCCGTATCGGCCAGGCCAATGGCCTCGAACCCCAGCTGACCTGCTCCGCAGACCCAGCCGTGATCGCCGACGACCAGCTCGGGCAGCGGCCCGCCGGCCTCGGCCGCCGCGGCGAGCGCGGTACGAACCGGCAGTGGTGAATGCGTGTGTGCGCCGGGCTCACAACCGGGGCGTTCAGCGGCGGGGTCTCTTACGAGGGCAACACCTTGTACGTAATCAAGGTTGTACGTGCGTAGGCCGAACCGGGTCGTTATGTCGACACAGCGACCCTGCGCCGGGGTGAGGACGTCACATCCCGCCGCCGACAAGGCGTCTGCCAGGCCGGCGTAGAACCCGAGCAGGCGGTGCGGGTGCCCGGTGCCGAACAGCACGGGGGCGCCACGCCGGGCCGCGGCCGCGAGCCGGGCCGCGAAGGCGTCCAGCCCGGCCAGGGTCCGCTCCGGGTCGATCACATCCTGCCCGGTTCTTTGTGCAGGATCGGCCGAAACCCCACACCTCTTTGCCATCAGTCCGATCAATTCCCGCTCATCCCAAGACCATTCGGGATCGATCCCCAGGAGCACGCGGGGATCGCGAGCGGCGAAGAGCCGATAGCTCCGCAGGCTCTCCTCCCGCGAGGTGGCCACCGGCCCGGCGAGCCGGGCGGCCAGCAGATGCGCGCGGAGTCCTGCGGTGCTCACCACGGGTGCGATGGTGACGGACCGGGACCGCGGCCGTGGCACGAACGGGAGAACACCGCACGGTTGGCGTAACGGTTCGCTTCGGGGCCCGACATGATCCAAACGAGAGGCCCTAGGCCAGCAGCCCGCGCAGGGGGAACACCGCTCGGCGAGTCGCCCGTACCGCCTGGTCCAGGCGGTCGGCCGGGTCGTACCCGGACTCCCAGTCGGACCAGGACAGGGGCCAGCGCCCGTCGGTCATCCGCTGCGGCGCCAACTGCCGGGTGCGGGCATAGACTTCCTGCCGCCAGCCCTCGGGGATCACCGTCTCGGGCGCGACCTCCCGCCCGGCCGCGATGCCCACCAGGTGCGTCCAGGACCGGGGCACGACCTCGACGACCGCGTACCCGCCGCCGCCCAGCGCCACCCACCTGCCGTCCGCGTGCTCGTGTGCGAGCTCGTGGCAGGCCACCTGTACGGCCCGCTGCGCGTCCAGCGACACGGCCAGGTGCGCCAGCGGATCCTCGAAGTGCGTGTCGGCCCCGTGCTGCGTCACCAGCACCTGCGGCCGGAAGTCGGCGAGCAGCTCGGGCACCACCGCGTGGAACGCCCGCAGCCACCCCGCGTCCCCGGTCCCGGCCGGCAGCGCCAGATTCACCGCCGAACCCTCCGCCTGGGCCGCCCCGGTCTCCTCCGGCCAGCCGGTCTGCGGGAACAACGTACGCGGATGCTCGTGCAGCGAGATCGTCAGAACCCGCGGATCCTCCCAGAACGCCGCCTGCACACCGTCCCCGTGATGCACGTCGACGTCCACGTAGGCCACCCGCTCGGCCCCGAGCTCCAGCAGCCGCGCGATCGCCAGGGCCGCGTCGTTGTAGATGCAGAAACCCGACGCGCCCGCCGGCATCGCGTGGTGCAGCCCGCCCGCGAAGTTCACCGCGTGCGCCACGTCCCCGCGCCACACCGCCTCGGCCGCCCCCACCGACTGCCCCGCGATCAGCGCGGAGACCTCGTGCATCCCGGCGAACGCGGGATCGTCGATCGTGCCCAGCCCGTACGCCCCGGTCGCCGACCCGGGATCCGCCGACGCGGCCTTCACGGCCTCGATGTAGTCCTCCCGGTGCACCAGCCGCAGGGTGGAGTCCCCGGCGGGCTTCGCCGCGACGACCTCCACCTCGCGGTCGAGCCCCAGTGCTCCGACCAGACTCCGGGTCAGCGCAAGCCGCACCGGATCCATCGGATGGTCCGAGCCGAAGTCATATCCCGTTACTGCTTCGTCCCACATCAGCTGTGCGCGGCCGCTCATGCCCGCCACCGTATCGGTCCGGTTGAGCCGCGAACGACCGGGCGTACCCCAAGGTCACCAGCACCAACACCATCGGCACGAGCATGGCCCCGCGGTAGCTCCAGGCGTCCCCCAGCGCCCCCACCAACGGCGAACCGATCAGGAAACCCACGTAATTGAAGATGTTGAGCCGCGCGATCGCCGCGTCCGAGGCCCCGGGGAACAACCGCCCGGCCGCCGCGAACGTCTGCGGCACCAGCACGCACAGCCCCAGACCCAGCAGGGTGAACCCGAGCATCCCCACCCACGCGTCCGGCGCCAGGGACACCACCGCGAACCCGAGCGCCGCCACCAGCGCCCCCAGCCGCACCACCGCGGCGGCACCGAACCGCCGTACCCCGAAGTCCCCGAGGGTCCGCCCGGCCAGCGTGGTCACCATGTACACGTTGTACGGCACCGTCGCCAGCTGCTCCGAACTCCCCAGCACGTCCTTCAGGTACTTCGCGCTCCAGTTGGAGACGGTCGAGTCCCCGATGTAGGCGAAGGTCATCACGAGACACAGCGGCAGCAGCAGCTTGAAGACCACGCCCCCGCCGCTGCTCCCGCTCCCGCCTTCCGTCGCGGCCTCCTCGGCGGGCGCCGGCTTCCCGTCGACGTACCACCGGCTGCCCACGAGCGCCGCGGGCAGCAGCACCGCCACCACCGGCAGGTACGACACCCACAGCGCCAGATGCCAGTGCGCCCCGGCCCAGGCAAGCGAGGCCCCCACGATCCCGCCCAGGCTGTTCACGGCATGGAAGCTCAGCATGATGCTGCGCCCGTACGATCGTTGCAGGCTCACCCCGAGCATGTTCATCGAGGCGTCCAGCGCGCCGACGGCGAGCCCGAAGGCGGCCAGCGCCACCCCCAGCTCGGTCATGTCCCTGCCCGCCCCGACCCCGAGCAGCGCCAGCAGCACCACCGGCTGGGACCAGCGCAGCAGCCGGCTGGGCCGTATTCGCTTCACCAGCTGCTCGGTCGTCACGCTGCCGACACCGGCAAGGATCGGCACGGCGGCCAGGAAGAGCGGCAGCAGCGCGTCGGAGACGCCGTACCGGTCCTGGATGGCCGGGATGCGCGTCACCAGCAGCGCGAAGGTGGCGCCTTGAGCGAAGAAGCTGAACGCCAGCGAGGCCCTACCGCGCCGCAGTACATCTGTCATGGCGGCGAGCGTAGGGCCCCGGCGTACTGGTGGGTAGATCAAGCCAAAGATGAATTTCCCTCAGCTTTACCTGTCGTCATCAGGCGGCGACGTCAACCTCGTTCTTCACGGCCTCGCTCTTGGCCACCTCGGCCTCGACCTCGGCGGCCAGCAGCTGCTCCATCGGCGCGACGGCCAGGCCGCCGCTGACCACGAACGCGATCCCCAGCGCACCGATCATGATCACGGTGCCGAGCCACACCATGGTGTCCACGGAGACGGTGTACGCACCCACGACCCGCACGACGCACTCGGCGAGCAGCACCACACCCCAGACCACGGAGAACGCCCGCTCCTTGCGCAGGAAGTCCGCCGAACCGGCCGCACCACCCGCCACCAGCCGCTCCCAGGCGGCCTCCTTGGCCGCGTCCCCCTTCACCAGGAAGGGCTTCATGCCCGCGGTCATCATCGGCCGCCCGAGCGCCACGGAGACCAGGATCCCGATGCCGACGGTGCTGCTGACGGCGCTGTCCTTGGCGAGCATCAACCGCGGGTCACCAGAGACGAAACTGAGCAGCAGCGAGACGACGTTGACCACCAGGATGAGCGCGGCCAGCCCGTTGGCCTGCCGCTCCTTCACCAGGCCCCACACGGTCCGCAGGGCCGGCACCACGCTGCTCCAGGCGAGCGCCGCGAAGGTGCTCATGCCGAGGGCGTCCTTGAAGAGGTAGTACGAGCCGAGCGGCACCGCCACGTCCACGAGCAGCGGCTTGAAGTTGTCCAGCACGCTCGGGTTCTTCTTCTCGTCGGCGGTCCGGCCCTGGGTCCCCGTGTTCTTCGTCATGCCCTCAGCTTCGCCGCCGGCCGGGGTCCGCCAGTAGAACCGATCGTCCAGAGGTCCGCATGACAAATGTCAGCCCCGCCCCGGTGGCTCGGGTCATACCAGCAGGTCAGCCAACTCACCCATGTCGGCGAACAGTTGGTTCGCGCCCGTGAGCCGCTCCGCCGGCGTCATCGCGGTGAACCCGTACACGTCCATCCCGGCCGCCATGGCCGCCTGCACGCCCAGCGGGCTGTCCTCCACGACCGCACACCGCTCCGGGGCCACACCCATCCGCTCGGCCGCGTACAGGAAGAGATCGGGCTCCGGCTTGCCGCGCCCCACGTCCTGCGAGCTGAAGATCCGGTCCTCCTCGAACCACCGGTCCAGCCCGGTCGTCCGGTGCCCCACCCGAATCCGCTCATGACTCCCCGAGGAGGCCACGCAGTACGGCACCCCGTCCGCGGCCAGCTTCTCCAGCACGTCCGCGACGCCGGCCACGGGCTTCAACTCCCGCTCGAACGCGGCGAACACACGTGAGTGAAACGTGTCGTCGAAGTCGTCGGGCAGCCGCCGACCGCTCCGCTCCAGGACGAGCTCATGGATCCGGTGCATCGCCGACCCCATGTAGTCCCGGATGGAGTCCTCGTACGACGTCGGATGCCCCAACTCGGTGAGATAGGCGGCCAGCAGCCGGTTGGAGATCGGCTCGCTGTCGACGAGGACACCGTCGTTGTCGAAGATGATCAGGTCGTATCGCATACCTCGACCCTAAAGGACCCGGAACGCAGAAAACCCCCGCATCTTTCGATGCGGGGGTTTC
>NZ_JADDRL010000014.1 GCF_021538895.1 Streptomyces olivochromogenes
CCAGGTTCACGGCGCCGAAGGCGAGCGCAGCGACCGCCGCTGCCGCCGGCATCGTGATGAACCAGCCCATGACGATGTTCTTGGCGACCCCCCACCGCACGGCGTTCACCCGCTTCGTCGCACCGACACCCATGATCGCCGACGTGATGACATGCGTCGTGGAGATCGGCGCCTTGAAGAGATACGCCGTGGTGAACATGATCGACGCACCGGTCGTCTCCGCCGCGAACCCCTGCGGCGGATCCAGCTCGATGATCTTCCGCCCCAGCGTGCGCATGATCCGCCAGCCACCCGCGTAGGTGCCCAGCGACAGCATCACCGCACAGACGATCTTGACCCACACCGGGATCGGGTCGCCGTACGTCTCATGGCCGGAAATGACCAGGGCCATCACCACGACGCCCATGGTCTTCTGCGCGTCCTGCAGACCGTGTCCGAGGGCCATGCCCGCCGCCGACACCGTCTGCGCTATCCGGAAGCCGCGCTTGGCCTTGTGCGGGTTGGACCGCCGGAAGATCCACATGATCGCCGTCATGACCAGGTAGCCGACGACGAGGCCGACCAGCGGCGACAGGAACATCGGGATGATGACCTTGTCGAGGACGCCGTTCCACAGCACGGTCGTGCCGCCGGCGAGCGCCGCGCCCACCAGGCCGCCGAACAGGGCGTGGGAGGAAGAGGAGGGCAGACCGAAGTACCAGGTGATCAGGTTCCAGGTGATCGCGCCGAGGAGCGCCGCGAACAGGATGCCCATACCGTGGGAACCCTGGGGCGTCTCGATCAGACCTTCACTGACCGTCTTGGCGACTCCGGAGCCCAGGAAGGCACCGGCCAGATTCATGACCGCGGCCATCGCCAGAGCCGCCCGCGGCGTCAGCGCCCGCGTCGACACCGACGTCGCGATGGCGTTCGCCGAGTCGTGGAAGCCGTTCGTATAGGTGAAGAAGAGCGCGACCGCGATGGTCACGACCAGAGCGAAGGTGTCCATGGACGCCTCAGGACTCCTTGACGGCGATGGTCTCCACCGTGTTCGCCACGTGCTCGAAGGCGTCCGCCGCTTCCTCCAGGACGTCCACGATCTGCTTCAGCTTGAGCACCTCGATCGCGTCGTACTTGCCGTTGAAGAGGTGAGCAAGAAGCTTTCTGTGGATCTGGTCGGCCTGGTTCTCCAGCCGGTTGACCTCGATCCAGTACTCGGTGAGGTTGTCCATGGTGCGCAGGTGCGGCATGGCCTCCGCGGTCAGCTCGGCCGCCCGCGCCAGCACCTCGATCTGCTGCTCGACGCCCTTGGGGAGCTCCTCGACGTTGTAGAGGACGACCAGGTCGACGGCCTCCTCCATGAAGTCCATGATGTCGTCCAGGGACGACGCGAGGGAGTAGATGTCCTCACGGTCGAACGGCGTGATGAACGAGGAGTTCAGCTGGTGGAAGATCGCGTGCGTGGCGTCGTCACCCGCGTGTTCCGCTGCCCGCATACGCTCTGCGATCTCGGCCCGGGCGGATGCGTCCGCCCCGAGCAGTTCCATGAGGAGTTTCGAGCCAGTGACGATGTTGTCCGCGGATGCGGCGAACATGTCATAGAAGCTCGTCTCCCTGGGGGTCAGACGAAAGCGCACGTGGGGTCCTCGGGGTGCTTCGGTTTCGGTCAGGCTGATGCTAGGCGCAACATTCGGCCACGGCTATTGGGCCGTCCTCAAGTGTCGCCCATTGGACAAAGTGATCATCACGGGGGCGCACCAAGGGCCCTATACCCAGCAAAGTTCGCTACGATATACCCTCTAGGGGTATATGTCTGGACCGTCTGAGAGGGAGGCCGCGATGACGACCACCGAGGCCGATGCGACAGCCCCCTCCGGGGGCCCCACGCACGGGTACCACAAGCAGAAAGAAGAGCACCTCAAGCGGCTGCGCCGGATCGAGGGGCAGATCCGCGGTCTGCAGCGCATGGTCGACGAGGACACCTACTGCATCGACATACTCACCCAGGTGTCCGCCTCCACCAAGGCCCTGCAGTCCTTCGCGCTGCAGCTGCTGGAGGAGCACCTGCGGCACTGCGTCGCGGACGCGGCCCTCAAGGGCGGTGACGAGATCGACGCCAAGGTGGAGGAGGCGACGAAGGCGATCGGCCGGCTCCTGCGCACCTGAGCCCCGCCCCGCGGACCCGGGCTCGGCGCGGACCCGGGCTCACTTCGCGGGGGCGTCCCGTTCCTCGGCCACACGCAGCACCTCGTCGATGCTCTCCAGGCTGAGCCGCTCCTCGGCGGCCGAGGCCGCGATGATCAGGTCTCCGCACAGCTCGATCTCGGCGAGGGCCACGTGGTCCTGTACTGCCGTACCGCCGACCGGAGCCACGCGCATCACCTCTTCTCTGCCGTTACCGACTTCCTAGAGTAGGCAGTGGTCTACACACCGCGCATGGCACGGAAGGGCTAGTTCGCGAGATGGTTACCGGCTAGTTCTCCGGTTGATTTTCGGCGATTCGTCCCGCGTAGATGTCCTTCGAGCGCGGCAGCCGTACGTCCGCCGGGACGCCGAAGTCGTACAGCAGCGTCGTCGAGGCGACCGCCACGGTGGCCTTCTGCTGCCCGTTGACGAAGCTGAAGCGCTGCCGGAGCTTGCGGATGCGGCCCTGGTCGTCGAGGTAGGCGTCGAACGGAACCTCGGCCGTGGCGAACCCTTTCGCCGCCGCTGCCAGGGAAGGCTTGTTGCCCGCCGAGGCGCTCTTCGCCGCCGTGGCGAGATCGGCCGTGCCCCGGAAGTGCCGCACCTCGGTCCCGGCCAGCTCGGTCCGCCCCAGGTAGGTCGCCGTGCGGGTCCCGCGCAGCAGCTCCGCCGCGGCGTACGGATCCGTCGCGCCGCCCGTCACGAGGTTGCCGTCGGAGAGCGTCGCCGTCTCGACCCGGACCCACTTGTCGGCGGGCACGCCCGCGCCGCGGTTCTTCATGAACAGGGCGCCGGGCGCGAGGAGCTCGGTGATCGGCCGGTGCTCGTCGGCCCCCGAGGGGTCCTGCGGCAACTGCACGGTGAGCCGGCCCAGCCGGCGCCGGTAGTCGTACACGCCCCTGCCGCGGATGGTGACCCGAGTGCCGCCGGTGGCCATCTCCATCGAGGTGGTGGCCTTCGAGCTGCCCGCGTCGCGCAGGGCGTCGGCGGCGCGGTGCAGCGTGCCGACGGCGTCCTCCGCGCCGCGGGCGTCCTCCGCGGCGGCGCCGCTGCCCGCGCACCCCGTGCCGCACACCCCCAGCCCGATCACGAGTCCCATCGCGGCGACCGTCACACCCGCGCCCCTGTACTGCCGCCGATCCATCGCCTGCCTACCCCCAGCCAGTACGTCCGTCACGGGCCCCCTGTCGTTCCGGTTAACGACGGGCGGTCCCGGGCCGTCACGCGTTGGCCGGGGCATACCGAAGGGTGGGAAGGGCTTTACTCCGGTGTGGGTAACGTTGTCCATGTGACGCAGCAGGAGGGGCCGGAGCGCGCCCCGCAGTTCCCGGAGCACCACGCCACGACGTATGAACAGGGCCGCTTCTGCCTCGCCCGGTGCACCTGCGGCTGGCGCGGCCCGGCCCGCAGAGCCAGAAGCCAGGCCAGGACGGACGCGGAGGGCCACCGGGCGGGCCACTGAGGGCAGGGGGCGGGCCGCGCGGCCCGCGGCCCTTCCGCTACGAACGCTCCGGGACGCCGGCTACGTGTGTTCGAACTGCCGGATCAGCGCGTCGACGAGTTCCCGGTCGCGCGGCTGGGTCAGGCGTGCCCGGGCCGCGGTGGGGGAGAGCCACAGGATGCGGTCCACCTCGTCGTTCGGGGTGAAGCGACCCGAGACGGCCTCGGCCGCCCAGTAACGGACCTGCTTGGGGCGGCCGTTGGCCAGATAGTGCGCGGTGGGCAGCGCGGCGCCGACGACGGCGGAGTAGCCGGTCTCCTCCGCCACCTCCCGCACCGCCCCGGCGAGCGGGTCCTCGCCGCGCTTCAGCTTGCCCTTGGGGTGGGACCAGTCGTCGTACTTCGGCCGGTGGACGAGGCAGACCTCCAGGCCGCCGTCCACCGGCGAGCGACGCCACAGAACGCAGCCCGCGGCCTGGACGGTGGTGTCCTTCGCATACGTCACCGGGTGTCTTCACCGCCTCCTGGGGAGGGTCAGGGTGCGCTTACCGTCTGTTTCTGCCACGACTGCTGGAACGTGAACCGCGCCGCCTCGACCTCGTGCCGCTGGTCGGCGTGGAGCACGCCGAGGGCGTACGCGGTCGCCGGGGCGATGCGCGGGGTGCGCGCCGCCTGGGCCGCGGCCGCGGCCGCCTCCGAGGCGTCGCGGTGCCGGTTCAGGGCCTGGCCGGCGGCGAGCAGGCGTACGTCCACGGGTGCGCCGCTCCCGTGGAGGACCTCACGGGCGTAGCGGTGCAGGCGCAGCAGCAGGCGGACCTGGTGCCAGGGGCCGTCCTGCGGGTGCGGGGCCGGGTCCGGGGACAGGCCGTGGATCAGCGCCTCCGCGTTGTAGGGGTGGCCGGCGGTGACCAGGGGCAGCGTGGCGATCGCGTCCGTCAGCCGCTCCTGGGCCGCCGCGGCGTGCGGCCGCAGGTCGGTGGTGGGGGCGGCCGGGGTCAGCGGCACCTCGCTGGCCAGCACGGCGACCTTGTCGGCCACCGCGTGGAAGCGCGAGGAACCCAGGGCCTGGAGCGCGGAGGAGTGGGCGCGCGTCCGGGCCAGGGTGAGCTGCCGTTCGAGCAGCGCCCCGGCCTTGGCCGCGCCGACGGTGAGGTTGCCGCGCTCCGGGACGGCCGGGGTCGGCACGGCCGGACCGGTGCCGCCGGATGCCGTCGCGCCCGCGGACCGGCCGGCTCCCGCGGAGCCCCCCGTCTGTCCCGGGAACGCGGTCGACCCCGACAGCCGGTGCAGCGCGAGCAGCAGCCGCTCCAGCCTCGCCTCGTACGCGTGCTCCAGCCCCAGCGTCCCCGACAGCCAGGCCAGTTCGGGGCGGATCTCCTCCGACCAGTCGGAGTCGAGGAGCGGGCGGAAGGTGTGCAGGCTGCCGCTGATACGGCGGGCCGAGCGGCGCAGGGCACGCGCCGCGTCGACGGATTCCTCCGGGCCGCAGGCCGCCCCGTTCTCCCGGTGCAGCCGCAACGCACGGAGGAACTCCGTGGCCTGGGCGCGCAGGTAGCCCGCCAGGGCGTCCCCGGTCACAACCCCGGCCGCGGGGTCCGTCGGGTCAAGGTGTTGCTGTGCCACGCCGGCGCCTCCGGGCGTCTATGAGCATCTCCTGGATGTTGCGGAGGGGCTGTCCGTCCGCATCCGTCGCGTGCCGGGTCCACTCCCCGTCCGGGCCCAGGTGCCAGGAGGAGGTGGTGTCGGACATGCCGGTTTCGAGGAGCCGGTTGAGCGCGGCTCGGTGCGCGGGGTCGGTGACCCGGACCAGCGCCTCTATCCGGCGGTCGAGGTTGCGGTGCATCATGTCGGCGCTGCCGATCCAGACCTCGGGCTCGCCGCCGTTGCCGAAGGCGAACACCCGGGAGTGCTCCAGGAAGCGGCCGAGGATGGACCGTACGCGCATGTTCTCGGACAGGCCGGGGACACCCGGGCGCACCGCGCAGATGCCGCGCACCCATACGTCGACCGGCACGCCCGCCTGGGTCGCGCGGTAGAGCGCGTCGATGACGGCCTCGTCGACGATGGAGTTGACCTTGAAGCGGATGAACGCCGGACGGCCCGCACGGTGGTGCTGGACCTCCTTGTTGATCCGCGAGATCAGGCCGTCGCGCAGGGACTTGGGGGCGACCAGCAGCCGGCGGTAGGTCTCCCGGCGGGAGTAGCCGGACAGCCGGTTGAACAGGTCGGACAGGTCCGCGCCGACCTGCGGGTCGGCGGTGAGCAGGCCGAGGTCCTCGTACAGCCGCGCGGTCTTCGGGTGGTAGTTGCCGGTGCCGACGTGGCCGTAGCGGCGGAGCGTCTCGCCCTCCTGGCGCACCACCAGGGACAGCTTGCAGTGCGTCTTCAGGCCGACCAGGCCGTAGACGACGTGGCAGCCGGCCTCCTCCAGCTTGCGCGCCCACTTGATGTTGGCGTGCTCGTCGAAGCGGGCCTTGATCTCGACCAGCACGAGGACCTGCTTGCCGGACTCGGCGGCGTCGATGAGCGCGTCGACGATCGGGGAGTCGCCGGAGGTCCGGTACAGGGTCTGCTTGATCGCGAGGACGTCCGGGTCGGAGGCCGCCTGCTCCAGGAAGGCCTGCACGGACGTCGAGAAGGAGTCGTACGGGTGGTGCAGCAGCACGTCCCGGCCGCGCAGCGCGGCGAAGATGTCCGGCGCGGAGGCGGACTCCACCTCGGCCAGGTCGCGGTGCGTGCCGGCGATGAACTTGGGGTACTTCAGCTCGGGCCGGTCCAGGCCGTGGATGCGGAACAGGCCGGTGAGGTCGAGCGGACCCGGCAGCGGGTACACCTCGGCCTCGCTGATCTTCAGCTCGCGCACCAGCAGGTCGAGGACCTCGCGGTCGATGGACTCCTCGACCTCCAGGCGCACCGGCGGTCCGAAGCGGCGCCGCATGAGTTCCTTCTCCAGGGCCTGGAGCAGGTTCTCGGCGTCGTCCTCCTCGACCTCCAGGTCCTCGTTCCGGGTGAGCCGGAACGCGTGGTGCTCCAGGACCTCCATGCCCGGGAAGAGCTCTTCCAGGTGGGCGGCTATGACGTCCTCCAGCGGGACGTAGCGGCCCGGGGCGGCCTCCAGGAAGCGGGACAGCAGCGGCGGCACCTTCACGCGGGCGAAGTGCTTGTGGCCGCTGACCGGGTTCCGTACGACCACGGCCAGGTTCAGGGACAGGCCGGAGATGTACGGGAAGGGGTGCGCCGGGTCGACCGCCAGCGGGGTCAGGACCGGGAAGATCTGGTGCCGGAACAGCGTGAAGAGCCGGGCCTGCTCCTTCTCCGTCAGCTCGCTCCAGCGGACCAGGTGGATGCCCTCCTCCGCGAGGGCGGGCGCGACGTCCTCGTGGTAGCAGGCGGCATGCCGGGCCATGAGCTCGCGCGAGCGGGCCCAGATCATCTCCAGCACCTCACGGGGCTGGAGGCCGGATGCCGAACGGGTGGCGACACCCGTCGCGATGCGGCGCTTCAGTCCGGCGACCCGGACCATGAAGAACTCGTCCAGGTTGCTGGCGAAGATCGCCAGGAAATTGGCACGCTCCAGAAGGGGCGTGTTCGGATCCTCGGCGAGTTCGAGGACGCGCTCGTTGAACGCGAGCCAGCTGCGTTCCCGGTCGAGGAATCGACCCTGCGGCAGCTGGGACCCGTCAGCCTGCGACTCCTCGTACGCGTCGAGGTCGGCGTCGATGTCGGGTTCCAGGTCGGAGACCGCCGCCGCCACCGTGTGGGGGCGGTGCGCGGCTATGGAGCCCACGGAGGGCTGCGCGTGCTGGACCTGTGCCTGGGCGTTTGGCTGACTCATGACCCCATTGTTCCGCGCCAGGGGCGTGTCGGGCGCGTCGGAACGTGCGGGTGGGAGCGTCACGGAACCGTTGCGCGCGGGCCCCTCGGGGGGCTGTGAAGGCTCTGGCACGGCAGGCTGCATTGGCCGAGGGTCGCAAGTCCACCTGAATCGATGGTTACGGAGACATGACGTGCGGGATATGCGGGAGCGGCTCCCGGGCGTCTACGCCGACCGGGTTCCCGTACTACGCCGAAGGTGGCGGCGACTGCGCCGGCCGCCAGGCGGCGGGCCCGGAACCGCTCCCGTACGTGCCTCTTTCGTCACCGTGAGCCACGGTTTCACGTCTCCGTGCGGTACATCAGGTCCGTCTCGTGCGTCAGGAAGCCCAGCCGCTCGTACACCGAGACGGCCGCCTTGTTGTCGGCGTCCACGTACAGCATCGCCGTCGGCATGCCCTGCGCGGCCAGGTGCCGCAGGCCGACGGTGGTGAGGGCCTTGCCGAGCCCGCCGCCCTGGGCCCCCGGGGCGACCCCGAGGACGTACACCTCGCCGAGTCCCTCCTCGGCGTGCACCTTGGTCCAGTGGAAGCCGACGATCCGGCCCTCGCGCTCGGCCAGGAAGAAGCCGGCCGGGTCGAACCAGGGCTCGGCCATGCGGTCGTCGAGGTCGCGCTGGGTCAGGGAGCCCTGTTCGGGGTGGTGTGCGAAGGCGGCGGCGTTGACGGCGAGCCAGGCCGCGTCGTCCTGCCCCGGCACGAAGGCACGCACGCGCACGCCGTCCGGCAGCTTCGGGTCGGGCAGCTCCAGGTCGGTCAACGGCCGCCGCATCTGCCGCAGTTCACGGAACAGGGTGAGCCCCAGGACCTGGGCGAGGTGCCGGGCGGCGGAGTGCCCGCCGTGCGCCCACACCCGCAGCCGCTTGCCGGAGGCGGCGAGCAGCGCCGAGCCGAGCGCCCGCCCGTGCCCGTGACCCCGGTGCGAGGGGTGTACGACGAGTTCGGCGGCCGGCGCCTCGACCGGATCGGTGTCCTCCAGCTGGGCGTACCCGACGAGTTCGCCACCCACGGTCAGCAGCAGATGCGAGACGCCCTCGCGCGTGCCTCCGCGCAGTTGCAGCCGCCCCTGCTCGGACACCGGCTGCTGCCCGTCGGTCCGGGCGGCCTCCGCGAGCAGCCCGAGCACGGCCTCGGCCTGGTCATCGGAGAGCGCGGAGTAGGTCTCGATGGAGCGGGAGGGAAAGGCCCGTACGGTGTCGTCGCTGGTCATGCGTATGAGGGTACGGCGCGCCCCAGGCAAAGTGGCGGTAAGGGAACAGGCAAAGGAAAACCAGGATGTAACCACGAACCCCCTGTCCCGCTACGCGCGTTGACCCTAGGCTGCGCCGGACCGGCCCACTTCCAGCACAGCCGACCCACAGGGGGGTCCCATGCCAGCCACGCCCCGTGGCACCAGACGCCGCACGTACGCGCTCCTCGCGACGACGGCCGCCCTCGCCACCGCCGCGGCCCTGGCCGCCGCACTGCCGGCCCAGGCGCACGGCGACGAGCAGGGCGCGCACCGTCCGAGCCGCTACCAGGACGTCCAACTCCTCTCGTTCAACGACCTGCACGGCAATCTCGAACCGCCGTCCGGTTCCTCCGGCCGGGTCACCGAACTCCAGCCCGACGGCACGACGAAGACCGTCGACGCGGGCGGTGTCGAGTACCTCGCCACGCATCTGCGCCAGGCCCGTCAGGGCCACCCGTACTCCATCACCGCGGCCGGCGGCGACATGGTCGGCGCCTCCCCGCTGATCTCGGGCCTCTTCCACGACGAGCCCACCATCGAGGCCCTCAACGGCCTGAAGCTCGACGTCACCTCGGTCGGCAACCACGAGTTCGACGAGGGTGCCCGGGAGCTGGCCCGGCTGCAGAACGGCGGCTGCCACCCCACCGACGGCTGCTACGGCGGCGAGGAGTTCCAGGGCGCGAACTTCCCCTACCTCGCGGCGAACGTCCAGGACGAGAAGACCGGCAGGCCGATCCTCAAGCCCTACTGGGTGTGGAAGAAGCGGGACGTCAAGATCGGCTTCATCGGCGTCACGCTGGAGGGCACGCCGGACATCGTCTCGGCGGACGGCGTCAAGGGCCTCAAGTTCAAGGACGAGGTCGAGACGATCAACAAGTACGCCAAGGTGCTGCAGCGCCAGGGCGTCCAGTCGATCGTCGCGCTGATCCACGAGGGCGGCCTGCCGTCCTCCTCCGCGTACAACTACGACTGCGACTCCCCGGGCGCGGGCGCCGGCATCTCGGGCCCGATCGTCGACATCGCGAAGAACGTCACGCCGGCCGTGGACGCGCTGGTCACCGGCCACACCCACACGGCGTACGTGTGCACGGTCAACGACCCGGCGGGCCGCCCGCGCATGGTCACCTCGGCGGCCTCCTTCGGCCGGCTCTACACGGACACCACGCTGACGTACGACCGTTGGACGGGTGACATCGCCCGTACGGCCGTGAAGTCCGCGAACCACGTGGTCACCCGGGACGTCGCCAAGGCGCCCGACATGACCGCGCTGATCGACAAGTGGAACACCCTGGCCGCCCCGATCGGCAACCGCGCCATCGGCTACATCTCCGGCGACGTCAACAACACCGGCACCGAGTCCCCGATGGGCGACCTGATCGCCGACGCGCAGCTGGCGTACGGCAAGGAGCTGGACCCGCGCACGGACCTCGCCCTGATGAACCCCGGCGGGGTGCGGGCCGGTCTGACCTACGCGGCCAAGGGCAGTGAGGGCGACGGTGTCGTCACCTACGCCGAGGGCTTCACCGTCCAGCCGTTCTCCAACACGGTCAACCTCCAGGACTTCACCGGCGCCCAGGTGATCCAGGCACTGAAGGAGCAGGTGAGCGGCTCCAACACGGCCGCGCCGAAGATCCTGCAGCCGTCCTCGGGCCTCACCTACACGCTGGACATGACGAAGACGGGCGCGGACCGGGTGGTCACCGACTCGATCAAGCTGAACGGTGCCGCCATCGACCCCGCCGCCACCTACCGTGTCGCGACGAACAGCTTCCTCGCGGGCGGCGGCGACGGCTTCCCGACGCTGGGGCAGGGCACCAACGACCTGGTCGGCACGGACGACTTGGCCGCGCTGGAGAAGTACCTGCTGGCCAACTCCTCGCCCAGCACGCCGATCGCGCCCCCGGCCGCGAACCGGATCACGATCGTGAAGTAGACACCACCGCGGCTCACCGCGGGGCCCGGCACGTACCCTGCGTACGCGCCGGGCCCGTCCTTTGCGCGTGGGCTGACGGCCTACGGCGTCTCGGGCGGAGCCGTAGGGGCGCCCGGGAGGCGGATCGTCGCCGTCGTGCCGCCGCCCTCCGCGCGGGTCACCGACACCTCGCCGCCGGCCTGCTGGACCGTGCGGGCGACGATGGACAGGCCCAGGCCGGAGCCGGGCAGGGCGCGGGCGCTCGGGGAGCGCCAGAAGCGGTCGAAGACGTGCGGGAGTTCGTCCTCGGGGATGCCGGGGCCGTGGTCGCGGACCGTCAGGACGCCCTTCTCCAGCCGCACGTCGATCGTGCCGCCGTCTGGGCTGAACTTCACGGCGTTGTCCAGGATGTTGACCACCGCGCGTTCGAGCGCCGACGGCTCCGCCTGGACGTACCAGGGCTCCACGTCCGCCGTGATCGTCAGCTCCGGGCCGCGCAGGCGGGCGCGGCCCAGGGCCGCCGTCACCGTGTCCTGGAAGGCGACCACCTGGACGCGTTCGCCGCGCTGGCCCGCCGAGCGGGACAGCTCCTGCAGATCGCCGATGAGCGAGGCCAGTTCCGTCATCTGCGCCTTCACCGAGGCGAGCAGCGCCTTGCGGTCCTCCGGCGGGATCGGCCGGCCCGTCTCCTCGCTCCGGGTGAGGAGTTCGATGTTGGTACGCAGGGAGGTCAGCGGGGTGCGGAGTTCGTGGCCGGCGTCGGCGATCAGCTGCTGCTGCAGCTCGCGCGAGCTGGCCAGGGCCGAGGTCATGGAGTTGAAGGAGCGGGACAGGCGGGCGATCTCGTCCTCGCTGTCCTCCTCGACCGGGATGCGGACGCCCAGGTCCTCGGTGCGGGCCACTTGCTCGACCGCCTCGGTGAGCTTGTCGACGGGACGCAGGCCCGCGCGGGCCACGGCCAGACCGGCGGCACCGGCGCCGACGACCCCGACACCGGAGACGAGGAGGAGGATCAGGGCCAGGTCGTTGAGGGTGGACTGGGTGCCCTTCAGGGGCACGGCGGCCATGAGCGCGGCGTTGGTGGTGGTCCCGGTGGCGGGATCGAGCAGGACCCGAGGGATGGTGAGCACGCGTACGTCGTCGCCGTCCGAGGCGGTGGCGTTGTGGATGACGCCGGTTGCATCCGGGTCGCTGGCGTTCTTGACCACGTCCTTGTCGGCCTGGCCGACGTTGATCCGTCCCACCGAGGACTGGAACAGGCAGGGGGTGCCGTCCTCCCTGACCACCTGCGAGTACGTGTTGTTCCGCAGCACGCCGCCGAGGGACTGCTGCGGAGTCTGGGTGCAGTCGGCGAGGGCGCCGTTGATCAGGTCCGACTGCTGCAGCCGGGGCATGGACACGGCCTTGTGCAGGTCGTTGTCGACCTGGTCGTACAGCTTCCGCTGCACGATGAACCAGCAGGTGACCGAGACCGCCGCCACCGCGAACGCCACCGCCGCCGCCACCAGCAGGGACAGCCGCGCCCGGATCGGCAGTACGCGGAACCGGCGTCCGATCGTGTTCACTCGGCGCCGCCCTGCCGCAGCACGTACCCCACGCCACGGACGGTGTGCACGAGCCGCGGCTCGCCGCCCGCCTCGGTCTTGCGGCGCAGGTACATGACGTAGACGTCCAGGGAGTTCGACGACGGCTCGAAGTCGAAGCCCCACACCGCCTTGAGGATCTGCTCGCGGGTGAGCACCTGGCGCGGGTGGGCCATGAACATTTCCAGCAGCGTGAACTCGGTGCGGGTCAGCTCCACCTTGCGGCCGCCGCGCGTGACCTCACGGGTGGCGAGGTCCATGCGCAGGTCGGCGAAGGTGAGTGCCTCGTCGTCCGCAACCGTGCCCGCGACCACGGCCGCGTACGAGCTGCGCCGCAGCAGGGCCCGGATGCGGGCGAAGAGCTCGTCCAGCTCGAAGGGCTTGACCAGGTAGTCGTCCGCGCCGGCGTCGAGCCCGGTGACGCGGTCGCCGACCGTGTCCCGTGCCGTCAGCATCAGGATCGGCGTGGTCTCCCCGGCGCCACGGATCCGGCGGGCCGCCGTCAGACCGTCCATACGGGGCATCTGGATGTCCAGGACGACCAGGTCGGGCCGGTAGGCGGTCGCCTTCTCCAGGGCGTCCGCGCCGTCGACCGCGACCTCCGTGTCGTACCCCTCGAAGGCGAGGCTGCGCTGAAGTGCCTCCCGCACGGCGGGCTCGTCGTCGACGATCAGGATGCGCTGGGGTTCACGGTCGCCTTCGGCGGGACTCATCGCTCGCGGTCCTCGGGGGGTGCGGTGGGTTGTGGACGGGTTCGTGGACGGGTGTCGTGGACGGGTCCTCATCAGCCTCGCACGTTTCCGGTGCGTGAGGGTGGGCGAGCCGCCGGGCGGTGGGCAGGGGTGGTGGGCAGGAGTTCAGCCGCGCAGCGTGTCGAGTCGCTTCAGCGGGACCTTGTGCAGGTGCGGGCGGGCGGCCGGCATGCGCAGGCCCATCATCTGGGGCACCGCGACCTCCGGGGCCCGCGGCGCGAGTCGAGGGGCCGGCGTCGGCTCGACGGGGGCGTGGAGCGCGTACGCCACGTGCAGGGCCAGCGTCAGGCCGGCCGGGCCGGTGTCGGTCATCGGGTGCGAGATCTTCCTGATCATGACGTGCCTCCTGTTCCCCGCTCGGGGTGTCGGGGTGTCTCTGGGTGTCTCAGCTGGTGGAGCCGGCCCGCAGCTTGGCCAGGTCGGCCTTGACGGTGTTGACGGGAATCGCGAAGCCGAGGCCGACGCTGCCTGCCTCGGACGACGAGGACGCGGAACTCGACGAGTACATCGCGGAGTTGATGCCGACGATGTTGCCGCCGGCGTCGATCAGCGCGCCGCCGGAGTTGCCGGGGTTGAGGGACGCGTCGGTCTGGATCGCCTTGTAGGTCGTGGTGGACGACCCCGTGTCGCCGTTGAACTCCCGGCCGCCGAACTGGAACGGCCACTGGCCGTCGCCGCCCTGGTTCTGGCCCTGGTTCTCGTCGGTGGAGACGGTGACGTCGCGGTCGAGCGCGGAGACGATGCCGCTGGTGACGGTGCCGGTCAGGCCCTCGGGCGAGCCGATCGCCACGACCGTGTCACCGACCTGGACCCCGTCGGAGTTGCCGAGGGCGGCGGCCTTGAGGCCGGAGGCGTTCCGCAGCTTGATGAGCGCGAGGTCCTTGGAGCTGTCGGTGCCGACGACCTCGGCGGTGTAGCTCTTGCCGTCGCTGGTCGTCACCTTGATCGACGAGGCGCCGGAGACGACGTGGTTGTTGGTGACGATCTCGCCGTCGGACGTGATGATCACGCCGGATCCGGTGGACGAGCCGTTGTCGAGCGTCGCCTTGATCTCGACGACGCTCGGGCTGACCGCGGAGGCGATGGCGGCGACGTCGCCCTTCTTGCCGGCCGGCACCACGTTCGTGGTGGTGCTGGTGGCGACGGTGTCCTTGCTGGTCAGCTCCTGGAAGGCGTACGCGGTGCCGCCGCCCACGGCCGCCGCGACCAGCGCGACCGCGGCGAGCAGGGCCGCCGTGCCCCGGCTGCGCCTGCGCTGCGGCGCGGGACCGGCGCCCGCCGGGACGGTGGGCAGGAGAGCGGTGCCGCCGCCGTGGCCGCCGTCGCCGGCCGTCGCGGGCGGCCAGACGGTGGTGCCCGGCTCGACGGTGACCGGCTGCGCGGGGCGGTGGGCCGGCGGCGCCGGCCACTGCGGGTCCACGGGGGTGGACGCGTGCTGCTGCTGGGGGTACGCGGCCTGGTAGGCGTCGCCCTGGGGGTTCTCGTACGCGCCGCTGCGGCGGAAGCTCTCGGTCATGACACAGAGCTTGTCCCGCGACCATGAGAGCTTCCTGAGTGCTCCCTGAGAAGCCCGGCAGAACCTTGTTCGCCCGATGTAAAGAACGCTCTCGCCGCTCGGTGAGCGTTCTCAGCCGGCCTTCAGGAAGGCAGGTCGCCGCTCACTCGCAGCCGCAGGACGTCCGGACCACCAGGCGCGACGGGAAGGTCTTCAGCCGCTCGCGACGCGACCCCGCCACCCGCAGCCCGTCGTCGAGGACGAGGTCCACGGCGGCCCGGGCCATCGCCGAGCGGTCCGACGCGATCGTCGTCAGAGGCGGGTCGGCCAGCGCCGCCTCCTTGATGTCGTCGAAGCCGGCCACCGCCAGCTCGCCCGGCACGTCGAGGCGCAGCTCGCGCGCGGCACGCAGCAGACCGATCGCCTGGTCGTCGGTGGAGCAGAAGACCGCGGGCGGACGGTTCGGGCCGGACAGGACGTCCAGGGCCACCCGGTAGGCGTCGTAGCGGTTGTACGGCGCCTCGAACAGCCGGCCCTCCGTCGGGATCCCGGCCTCGGCCATCGCGCGCCGCCAGCCCTCGACGTGGTCGGAGACCGGGTCGCCGACCGCGGGGGTCTCGGCGGTGCCGCCCATACAGGCGACGTACTCGTAGCCGTGTTCCAGGAGGTGGCGCACGGCGAGCTGGGCGCCGCCCAGGTCGTCCGTGACGACGGCGACGTCGTCGATCGCCTCGGGCCGCTCGTGCAGCAGCACCACCCGGGCGTCCCAGGCCTCGATCTCGGCGGCGGCCAGGTCGTTCAGCGCGTGGCTGACCAGGATCAGGCCCGAGACGCGCATGCCGAGGAAGGCCCGCAGATAGTGGACCTCGCGTTCGCTGATGTAGTCGGTGTTGCCGACGAGCACCATCTTCCCGCGCTCGGAGGCGGCCTGCTCGACCGCGTGCGCCATCTCCCCGAAGAAGGGCTGGCGGGCGTCCGGGATGATCAGGCCTATGAGGTCCGTGCGCCGCGAGGCCATGGCCTGGGCGACCCGGTCGGGCCGGTACCCCAGTTCCTTGATCGCGGCGAGGACACGCTCGCGCGTGGCCGGGGCGACCGGCCGGGGTCCGTTGTTGATGACATAGCTGACAACGGCGGTGGAAGTACCCGCCAGCCGCGCCACATCATCCCGAGTCACCTTGGCCACGCGCGGAGTCTACGCGGATGGACCCTCTCTGGGCAGGGCGTATCGCAGCTTCCCTGTGCGGAAGCAATGCCCCGGCCCGGCGTCGGCTATGCCTCGGCCGGTACCTCGGAGGTCTCCAGGACCGCCGATGCGTCCGCATCCTCCGGCTTTTGCCGGGCCGCCTTGGCCTTCGCCTCGTCCGAGGAACGGTCGCCCTTCTCGGGAGTAACGAATCGATAACCGACGTTTCGGACGGTGCCGATCAGCGACTCGTGCTCCGGTCCGAGTTTGGCGCGAAGCCGCCGTACGTGGACGTCGACGGTCCGGGTGCCGCCGAAGTAGTCGTAGCCCCAGACCTCCTGCAGCAGCTGGGCGCGGGTGAAGACGCGGCCCGGGTGCTGCGCGAGGTACTTGAGGAGCTCGAACTCCTTGAAGGTGAGGTCCAGGACGCGGCCCTTGAGCTTGGCGCTGTAGGTCGCCTCGTCGACGGACAGGTCGCCGTTGCGGATCTCCATGGGGGAGTCGTCGTTGACGATCTGCTGCCGGCCCATGGCCAGGCGCAGGCGCGCCTCCACCTCGGCGGGACCGGCGGTGTCCAGCAGTACGTCGTCGATGCCCCAGTCGGCGGTGACGGCCGCGAGGCCGCCCTCGGTCACGACCAGGATCAGCGGACAGCCGGGGCCGGTGGAGCGCAGCAGCTGGCACAGGCTGCGCACCTGGGGCAGGTCGCGGCGCCCGTCGATCAGGATGACGTCGGCGCCCGGGGTGTCGACGAGCGCGGGTCCCTCCGCCGGAGCCACCCGCACGTTGTGCAGGAGCAGACCGAGGGCCGGAAGCACCTCCGTCGACGGCTGGAGGGCGTTGGTCAGGAGCAGCAGAGAACTCATAGGTCTGGTTCCTCCTCGGTCCCCGCGAGGACGTTTGTGGCACTTCGACACTGCTCTGCGATCCCGGTGCCCCGTACACCTGCGGTTTCCCGCTTCGTATACAACGCTTCCGAAAGCACAAAAGGACCCGGGGGCTGCGCTGCCCGAGTCCTCTGCCCAGCAGAATAGCCGACATGAGCAACGGTCCGGCAGGTCATGGGGCACGTTCCACCGTTCGTCCGAACTGCGAGACGAGCAGACGCACACCTATGCGGACGTTTCTGTACACGGCCGACGGGGTTTCCATCGATTCCGTATACAACCCGGGAGCGGTTGTATACGACGGGTCCCCGTCACCCGCCCGTGGCCTGGTGTTCGTCGTCGCGCACGGCTTCACCGGCGACGTCGACCGCCCGCACGTGCGCCGCGTGGCCTCCGTGCTCGCCCGGCACGGCGCCGTCGTCACCTTCTCCTTCCGGGGCCACGGCGCCTCCGGCGGCCGCTCCACGGTCGGCGACCGGGAGGTGCTGGACCTGGCGGCCGCCGTGGAGTGGGCGCGTGGGCTCGGGCACGCGCACGTGGTGACCGTCGGCTTCTCCATGGGCGGCTCGGTGGTGCTGCGGCACGCGGCCCTGTTCTCGGGCGTCGACGCGGTGGTCTCGGTCAGCGCCCCGGCCCGCTGGTACTACCGGGGCACCGCCCCCATGCGCCGCCTGCACTGGCTGGTCACCCGCCCCGAGGGGCGCATGGTCGGCCGCTACGGCTTCCGTACCCGCATCCACCACCGCGAGTGGAACCCGGTGCCGCTGTCGCCGGTGGAGGCGGTCCCGAGGATCGCGCCGACCCCGCTGCTGATCGTGCACGGCGACCGCGACGGCTACTTCCCCCTCGACCACCCCCGGATGCTGGCCGCGGCGGCTGGTGAGCACGCCGAACTCTGGCTGGAGCCCGGCATGGGCCACGCCGAGCACGCCGTGGACGAGGCCCTGCTGTCCCGCATCGGGGACTGGGCGGCCGCCCGGGCGGGCTAGCCTGACGGGCTAGCCTGGCGGGTGTTGATGTGCGGATGCCGATCCGCCGAGGACCAGAGGGACGAGATGGCAAAGGTCACGGTGCGCTATTGGGCCGCCGCGAAGGCCGCCGCCGGGGTGGTGGAGGAGCCGTACGACGCGGCGACCCTCGCCGAGGCGCTGGACGCCGTACGCGAGCGACACCCGGGTGAACTGGCGCGCGTGCTGCTGCGATGTTCGTTCCTCATCGACGGTGACCCTGTGGGCACCCGCGGACATGAGACGGTACGGCTGGCCGAGGGCGGCACGGTCGAGGTGCTCCCGCCGTTCGCAGGAGGGTGAGCGATGACCGATCAGCCGTATGAGGGCTACCAGGGGTACGAGGGCCATCAGGGGTACGCGGCTCACGACCCGTACCAGCAGCAGGCACCGAACACCGCTCCCCAGGCAGCGCAGGGATGGCCCGGCCAGCAGGGCTACGAGCACCAGCAGGGCTACGGCCAGCAGGGCTACGACCAGTCGGGATACGACCAGTCCGGCTACGGGTCCGCCGCCCACGGGGCCGCCGGTACCGGTTACGGGACCTCCGGGTTCGACGCCGCCGGCTACGACCAGCAGCAGTACACCCAGCAGTGGCAGGGCCAGACCTGGGAGACGCAGGCGCACGCACCGGTGTCCGCGGCGGAGACGGCGTACATGCCGCCGCAGAACTACGACCAGCCGCCCGCGGCCCCCGGCCATCAGCAGCAGGCGGCGGCCGCCGCCGCGCACCAGGGCCCGGTCGCTCCCACGCACCAGCAGGGTCACGCCGCTCCCGTCCAGCAGCCGGAGCCCACCGCCGAGCCCGGTGCCGGTGCCGAGGACGCCAACGGCGGGCCCACCTACGGTCCCGCCACGCTCGCCGGCAACTCCCGTGTCACCGACGCCCAGCGTGCCCGGATGGAAGGGCGTTCGCCGATCATCGAGCCCGGCATGCAGCCGGCCGCGCTGACGGCGGTGCTGGGCCTGCTGCTGGCCGGCACCGCGGCGGTCGGCTCGTACGCCCTGGTCGTCCCGCTGGTCGTGCTCCAGGCCGTCACGGCGGCGGGCTGGTTCCGGCTGAACGGCATGTGGCCGGCCCGGCAGGGCATCGCCCTCGCCTTCGCCGGCGGGCTCACGGCGGACGCGGCGGTGCTCGTGGCGGGCCGCGACCAGGCGCCGGCGGCGATCCTCGGCCCGCTGGGCGTCTGGGTCCTGCTGTCCCTGATCCTCCAGCTCCGCTCGCACGCCTCCCCGGACGAGCGCATGTACGGCCTGATGGCCACGGTCGCCTCCTCAGCCCTGGCGATCATCGCGACGGGCTACCTGGGCGCCGACGCGCACGCGGCGTCGGTGGGCGCGGCGGCCGTCGCGGTCGCCGTCCTGGCCCGGGCCCTGCCGCTGCCCACCCCGGCCTCCGTGGCCGTCTCCCTGCTCGCCGCGGCCGGCGCGGGGATCGCGGTGGGCGGCATGACCGGGCTGGGCGCGAAGGGCGCGCTGCTCGGCGCCGCCGCGGCCGTCTGCGCCCTGATCGGCCACCGGGTCGCGAGCTACGACTACCCGTCCCGGTTCGTGCACTTCACCGCGGGCGTCGCCCTCCCGCTGTCGGCGGCCGCGCCGGTGGTGTGGCTGCTGGGGCGGGCGCTCGGCTGACCCGACGGGCGGGCCCCGGGCCCGCCCGTCACCCGCCGCCGTCCCGGGCGGCGTCCGGTGCCGCCTGTCACAGGTGATCGACAAATACCCGGCGGCCGCGCCGCGCGCGGATACGGTTGAAGTCAGCCGACCGCCTAGCCGGGGGAACACCACAATGCGCGCCCTGCGAATATTCCTGATCGTCGTCGTGATCATCGGCGGTCTGTTCGTGATCGCCGACCGCGTCGCGGTCCACTTCGCGGAGGGCGAGGCCGCGGACAAGCTGCGGACGACGGAGAACCTGGCCGCCACCCCGGACGTGTCCATCAAGGGCTTCCCCTTCCTCACCCAGGTCGCGGGCGGCTCGCTCGACGACGTCGAGGTCGGCATCAAGGACTACGAGGCGGCCACCGGCAACGGCGCCGAGAAGATCCGGATCGACGATCTGCAGGCCCATATGAAGGGCGTCGAGTTCTCCGGCGACTACAGCTCCGCCACCGCGGCCACCGCCACCGGCACCGCGACCGTCTCCTACGACGAGTTGCTGAAGACGGCGAAGTCCGAGCCGACCCCGGTCGCCCCCGGCGTCACCGCCCGCGTGGTCGGCCTCTCCGACGGCGGCAACGGCAAGATCAAGGTCGCGGTGGAGGTCAAGGTCCCGGCCCTCAAGCTGCAGAAGACGCTCTCCGTGCTCAGCTCGGTCACCGTCCAGGACAACAAGGTCAAGGTGCACGCCGACAACATGCCGAGCCTCGGCGGCATCGACCTCGCCGAGAACCGGGTCCGGGAGATCACCGACTTCCAGCAGGCCATCGACCAGCTGCCGGGCGGGATCCAGCTGGACAAGGTGCAGGCGGCGCAGGACGGCGTGGACATCACCGTGAAGGGTTCCCACGTCAAGCTGGCCGGGTAGGAAACGCGGTGATGGACGCGGGCCGTCCGAAGGGCGAGACGCCCACGTCCGTACCGTAGCTGTGTGGCGCGAAACGAGCGCCCGGGAGCCGTGCGGCGGCACCCCGGGCGCTCATCTGTTCTCACATCGTGGACGATCGCATCTCAAAATACGACACGCCGGTGACACGCCCCGCTGTCCGTCCCTACGATCGACCGCATGAAGCGACAGGCGGATCTCACGAAGCGGCGGGCAGTAGACCTGTGCCGCGTTGCCGCCATGCTCTGTCGCCCCTTCTGAGCGGAAACCCGCGTCTTTCCGCATCCCTCGCCCGCCCTGCTGGAAGGGCACCCGTGCGCCGCCCCCGGCCCGAGCCGGAGTCCGCACCCTCACATTCGCACGCCCCGCCGCAACTGCCCCGGAGGAGAAGAGCATGAGCCGCAGCGACGTCCTGGTCGACGCCGACTGGCTTCAGGAGCACCTGGACGACTCGAACATCGCCGTCGTCGAGGTGGACGAGGACACGTCCGCCTACGAGAAGAACCACATCAAGAACGCCATCCGGATCGACTGGACCAAGGACCTTCAGGACCCGGTCCGCCGCGACTTCGTCGACCAGGAGGGCTTCGAGAAGCTCCTGTCGAAGAAGGGCATCGCCAACGACACCCTGGTGATCCTGTACGGCGGCAACAACAACTGGTTCGCCTCGTACGCCTACTGGTACTTCAAGCTGTACGGCCACGAGAACGTCAAGCTCCTCGACGGCGGCCGCAAGAAGTGGGAGCTGGACGCCCGCGAGCTGGTCGACGGCACCGACGTGCCCGAGCGCGCCGCCACCGACTACAAGGCCAAGGCGCAGGACGTCTCCATCCGCGCCTTCCGCGACGAGGTCGTCGCCGCGATCGGCTCGGACAACCTGGTCGACGTCCGTTCGCCCGACGAGTTCTCCGGCAAGCTGCTCGCCCCGGCGCACCTGCCGCAGGAGCAGTCCCAGCGCCCCGGCCACGTGCCGACCGCCCGCAACATCCCGTGGTCCAAGAACGCCAACGACGACGGCACCTTCAAGTCGGACGACGAGCTCAAGGAGCTCTACGTCGAGGAGAGCGTCGACCTGGCCAAGGACACCATCGCCTACTGCCGCATCGGTGAGCGCTCCGCGCTGACCTGGTTCGTGCTGCACGAGCTGCTGGGCGTGCAGAACGTGAAGAACTACGACGGCTCCTGGACGGAGTACGGCTCCCTCGTCGGCGTGCCGATCGAGCTCGGCGCCAACAAGTAGGACCTCCGACCGACCTCTCTAGACCCCTCTTCAGCCCCTTCTTCAGGAGTAAGACATGTGTGGAGCGAAGGCCGGCGGCCCGGACCCCTCGACGATCAAGCCCGGTGAGACCACGATCCAGGGTCAGGTGACCCGCGACGGTGAGCCCGTGGTCGGCTACGTCCGTCTCCTCGACTCGACCGGCGAGTTCACCGCGGAGGTCCCGACCTCCGCCACCGGACAGTTCCGCTTCTACGCGGCCGAGGGCACCTGGACCCTGCGCGCCCTCGTCCCCGGCGCCACCGCCGACCGCACGGTCGTCGCCCAGCACGGCGGGCTGGCCGAGGTCGCGATCGCGGTCTGACGGACCCCGTACGGCTGAAGGGCCGCGCCCACCGGGTTGGACACCTCTCGGGCGCGGCCCTTCGGCATGCTCGGGCCTACGCTGGAGGCATGTACGCACGGCGACGGCACCTGTACTTCGCCATGATGGGGACCTGCGTCACGCTCTTCGTCCTGGCATGGGCGGTCGTGCGTCTGTGGTCGATTCCCGCGGCCGTGGGCATGTGCGTGGTGGCCATGATCATCCCGCCGGTGGCCGCGATGGTCGCCAACCGGCGGGGACCCGACGACCGCTGGTGGGACGACCCGTCGGGCGATCCCCAGTCGGACGAGTGGTGGGACGAGCTGGACGGCAAGAAACGGCCGCGGTCCTAGGGCCTGGGCGGCCGTTCCCGTACCGGTCTCAGTAGACGAGGGCCTGGGTGTCGTCCCCCATGATCTCCTGCACGAAGACCTGCGCGCCCGCGATCCGTACGCCCTCGATGACGTCCTTCTCCGTGATCTCGCGGCGGGCCGCGCACTGCGTGCACAGCGTCACGCCGCCGCCGGCCAGGATCGAGTCGAGCAGGTCGGGCAGCGGGGCCGCGTGCGGCAGCTCGAACTCGGCGGCCCGTCCCGGCAGCGCGAACCACGAGGACTCACCGGTCAGCCACAGCGAGACCGGCACCCCACTGGCCACGGCCACGGCCGCGACCGTGAACGCCTGAGAGCAGCGTTCGGGAGCATCGGCCCCCGCTGTCACCTTGATCACGAGCTTCTTCGCCATGCCGGAAGAGTAATGCGCGTTCTCACCGGCTCCAGGCCGGTGGTGCTTCTTTCGAGCGGCGGCGCTCCTTGGCCCGTCCGGGTGGACAACGGCGGGCGGGTGGACCGGTATCGAACGGATGGTGACCCCTCCGGCCGATCATGAGGACCGGCGGAACGAACCTGTCTCCGCCCTCTCATATCGCGTTCCGAGGTTGGTGTATGAACCGCACGCGCAGACCGGTGACCCGCCTGCGGCTGACGGGCCGTCGGCTGCCGGGGTTCCTGACCGCATTGCTGACGGCCTGTCTGTTGCCCGTGGCGTCAGGAGCGTTGCCGCTGCTGACGGCCTCGCCGGCGCGCGCCGACGTGACGACGGTCTCGACCGACACGCTCCGTACCGGCTGGGACTCCGACGAGCCCGGTCTGGCGCCCTCCCAGGTGTCCAGCTCCGACTTCGGCCAGCAGTTCTCCACCGCCGTGGACGGCCAGGTCTACGCCCAGCCCCTGGTGGCCGGAAAGACCGTCGTCGCCGCCACCGAGAACAACAAGGCCTACGGACTGGACTCGGCGACCGGAAAGATCAACTGGACGAGGGACTTCGGTGCGCCATGGCCGGCCTCGGCCATCGGTTGCGGTGATCTGACGCCCAACATCGGGGTGACCTCGACCCCCGTGTACGACCCGGCCACCAAGACCGTCTACCTCACCGCGAGGGTCAATGACGGTCCCGACACCAAGCATCCCAGCTGGTACATCCACGCCCTCGACGCGGCCACCGGCGCCGAGCGCGGCGGCTGGCCGGTGAAGGTGCAGGGCGCTCCGGTGAACGACCCCGCCCACCCGTTCAACGCGTACAGCGCCGCCCAGCGCCCCGGCCTGCTCCTGATGAACGGATCGGTCTACGCGGGCTTCGCCTCGTACTGCGACCTCGGCACCTACGTCGGCTATGTGCTGGGCGTCAACACCACGACCCGCGCGACCACGCTGTGGGCCACCGAGGACTCCGCCGCCAACGGCATGGCCGGCATCTGGATGAGCGGCGGCGGCCTGGTCTCCGACGGGCCCGGGAGGATCTTCTTCACCACCGGCAACGGGGTCTCCCCCGCGCCCGGCCCCGGCTCGAAGCCTCCGGGCCAGCTCGCCGAGTCGGTGGTGCGGCTGGGCGTCAACAGCGACGGCACGATGTCCGCCCAGGACTTCTTCAGCCCCACCAACGCCCCGCTGCTCGACCAGAACGACACCGACCTCGGCTCGGGGGGCCCGGTCGCGCTGCCCGGCTCGCCCTTCGGCACGAGTCAGCATCCCCACCTCATGGTGCAGATCGGCAAGGACGGCCGGCTCTTCCTCCTCGACCGGGACAACCTCGGCGGCCGCAGCCAAGGGCCCGGCGGTACCGACGGGGTGCTCGGCAACTTCGGTCCGTACGAGGGCGTCTGGGGGCACCCGGCCGCGTACGGGGGCGAGGGCGGCTATGTGTACACGGTCGGCAGCCACGGCCCGCTGCGGGCCTTCGCCTACGGAGTCACGGGCTCGGGACTGCCCGCGCTGTCCAGTGCGGGCGCGAGTACCGGCAACTTCGACTACACCACGGGCTCGCCGGTGGTCACCTCCACCGGCACCACACCCGGTTCCGCCCTCGTCTGGGTCGTCTACCCGAACGGCGGCAACGGCCAGCTGCGGGCCTACGACGCCGTGCCGGTGAACGGAACGATGAAGCTGCGCTGGTCCGGCCCGATCGGCGTCGCGTCCAAGTTCACCGTGCCCGCCACCGACGGCGGACGGGTCTACGTCGGCACGAAGGACGGCCATGTGCTCGCCTTCGGCCGTCCGTCGAGTACCGCGCTGACCGGCAACCCGGTCGACTTCGGGAAGGTACAGGTGGGCAGTACCGGCAAGGCCACGGCCACCGTCACCGCGACCCGTGACGTGACCGTCACAGCGGTGTCCACGCAGTCGGGCAGCAGGTTCTCCGCCGCACCCACCGGTCTTCCGGCGACGCTGCACGCCGGCGACACGTACTCGGTGTCGGTCTCGTTCTCACCGACGACGTCCGGGGCGGACAGTTCGGTGCTGAACTTCACCACCGATGCCGGCACGATCGGGCTCGGCCTGACCGGATACGGCGTCCAGTCCGGCCTCAAGGCCGTCCCGGCCGCGCTGGCCTTCGGCACGGTGGCCACCGGCACCTCCAAGACCCTGGGCGTGAGCTTCACCAACACCGGCACCGAGGCCGAGACGATCTCGGCCACCAGTCCGCCGAGCGCCCCCTTCGGCGTCACCGGTCTGCCCGCGGCCGGCACCGTCGTCCAGCCCCAGCAGTCCGTCACCGTCCAGGTGAAGTACACCCCGACGGCCGCCGGCGACAACGCCGGGACGCTCTCGGTCACCGGGCAGAACGGCACGGCGACCGTGAACCTGACCGGCACGGCGGTGGTCGGCCAGGCGCGGCTGACGGTCACGCCCACCTCCACCGACTTCGGGCAGGTACCGGTCGGACAGTCGGTCACCAGGACCTTCGACATCAGCAACACGGGCAACATCCCGCTCACCATCACCAAGGCGGCACCGCCCACGGCTCCGTTCCAGGTCAGCAACCCGCTCAGCGAGGGTCAGGTCATCGGCCCGGAGGACGTGGTGCACCAGGCCGTCACCTTCTCCCCGACATCCGCCGGTGCCGCCACCGGCACCTACCTGCTCACCTCGGACGACGGCCGCGGCCCGCAGAACGAGACGCTGACCGGTACGGGAACCACGGCCGGCACCGGGGTCACCGTCCCGGCGCCATCGGCCGGCGGCTGGAAGCTCAACGGATCCGCGCAGCTCTCCGGCAACGACCTCCAGCTCACCCAGGCCGCGAGCAACCAGGCGGGCTCCGCGGTCTTCCCCGTCCCGGTGGTCACCGACGGCCTCAAGGCGCAGTTCACGACCGTCATCGGCGGCGGGGGCGGCGCCGACGGCCTGACCTTCAGCCTCCTGGACCCGGCCAGGACCACCCCGAGCGCGCTCGGCGGCACGGGAGGGGGCCTCGGCTGGTCGGGACAACCGGGCGTCGCGGTCACCTTCGACACGTTCCGCAACGGGTCCGAACCGTCGGCGAACTTCGTCGGCATCGCCACCGCGTCAAGCGGCGACAACCTCACCTACGCGGCGACCACCACCGCCGTGCCCGACCTGCGCTCGGGCACCCACGCCGTTTCCGTCTCCGTCACCGGAACCACCTTGACGGTCACCATGGACGGCACGCAGCTGCTGCGGACCGCGGTGCCCTCGCTCGGCCCCACGGCCCTGCTGGCCTTCACCGGCGGCACCGGCGGGCTCACCGACATCCACACGGTCCGGAACGTGAGCATCACCGCCCCCACGTACGCGGTGCCGCCGCCCGGGCCCAACGGTTGGACCTTCAACGGCTCGGCCGGGCTGTCCGGCACCAACCTGGTGCTCACCAAGACGGATGCGAACACCAAGGGGTCCGCCCTCCAGGCCACCGCCGTACCGTCGGCGCGGCTGCAGGCGCACTTCACCGCTTCGATCGGCGGAGGGAGCGGCGCCGACGGTATGACCTTCCTCCTGCTCGATCCCGCCAAGGCGCCCCCCACGTCGCTGGGCGCGGGCGGCGGCGGCCTCGGTTATGCGGGACTGCCGGGCATCGCCGTCGCCCTGGACACCTTTCGCAACGGCAACGACCCTTCGAGCAACTTCGTCGGAGTGGCCGTCGGCGGTACCGGCGACACACTGCAGTACACGGCCACCTCGACCGCGATTCCTTCCCTGCGGTCCGGTACCCACGCGGTCGACGTGAGCGTGGCCGCCGGGCACCTGCTGGTCAGCCTGGACGGCAAACAGATCATCGACACCGCGGTGACCCTGCCCCAGAACGTACGGGTCGGGTTCAGCGGGGCCACCGGCGGATACACGGACAATCACACGGTCCTCAGCGACGTCAAGATCGCCTACTGAGGCTCCGGTGGGCTGGAGAGAGAGCACGATGCAGAGACCGATGACTCCCTTGCTGGCCGCACTGGCCGTCGCGTCCTGCATGGGCGCGGCCCCGCAGCAACACCCCGCGGCAGCACCCACGCCCCCGCCGCTGACCGTCATGGTCGCGGACACGGACGCCCTGGGCCGCGTCCTCACGGCCCCGGACGGACACACGCTCTACCGCTACGACCGCGAGGAGGGCGGCACCGTCGCCTGTGTCACGACCTGCACGGACACCCGTAAGCCACTCCTCACCCGACCCGGCACCGAACTCCGGCTGCCGCCCGGCATCGTCGGCACGCTCGGCACCATCTCCCGCCCCGACGGCGGCGATCAGGTCACCTACGACGGTTCGCCTCTCTACACATACGCCGCGGACGAGCAGCCGGTCGACGCCAACGGAGTGACCCTCCACTGGCATGTGATCCAGCCGCCCAATGTCCCGGCGACACCAGGGGGGTGACATCAAGTCGTAACCGAACTCCCGTACAACCACGGGTGTTACCCGAGAGTCTCTGTGAAGCGCGCACACGGAATGCGCGCTTCACGCTGTGTGGGGGGACGTCTTGGAAGTACCCGAGAGAGCGGAAGAAGAAGTCGGAGCGGTGGGGGCGATAGGCCCGGTCGAGGCGGCGGGGGCGACCGCCGAGGCGGAGCGGGCGGCCGAGTCGCCGCAGGCCTTTGCGCCGCTCCTCCGGCGGCGGGGCCGCACGACGCTGATGATCGCCGCGGCCGCCGTACTCGGCGTCGTCACAGGCGCCTGCACCGGCTTTCTGATCCAGGCCGGACGCGAGCCCACCGCGCTGCCCCCGCTCTCGCAGCCCGTGGTCGACCAGGCCAAGGGCGAGGCCGAGCCGCTGTCGGCCGCGCAGGACCGCCGGGTCAGGACCGACGGCGACCTGCGCAAGCTTCTCGTTCCGCGGCCCAAGGGAGCCCGGGACACGAGGTACGTGGTGGACGCCGACGGCTGGGTGGACCTCGCCGCGTACGCGGACAGTTACGAGAGGCCGGGCAACGCGTTCAACAACCTCGTCGACGACGAGATCCGCCGCGTGGCCGCCACCTCGTGGCGGCTGGGCGACGCGCACAACGTCGAGATCCACCTCGTGCAGTTCCGGCAGGAGAACAAGCCGGCGGCGTCCGAGTGGGCCGCGAACGGCTCCTACTGGGCCGAGCACCGGGGCGACGCTCGCAGCTGGCCCGTCCCCGGCACCGGGGACGGGAACGGGATGGCGTTCGTGCAGGACACACCCGACCGGAAGGCGGGCTACCTCCCGCTGTACACGGCCCAGGCGTATGCCTGGCGGGGCGATGTCTGCATGGAGATCGAGATCTACGACAGCAGGCCGATACCCAAGGCGGAGATCATGGAACTGGCCGAGCGGCAGTTGGGGCGGCTGTGAGCGAGAACCCCGAGACCTCCGAGATCCCCGAGATCCCCGAGATCCCCGAGATCCCCGAGATCATCGAGAGCGGCGCGGCCGGGACTGTTGCCGAGTCCGGCGCAGGCAAGCCCGTCCGCACCGTCCGCACCGGCCGTATCGCCGCCGTGGCCGGCCCTCTGGTGCTCGTCGGCGCGCTGCTGATCGGCGGCGTCGGCTACACCGTCCTGACCGTGCAGGACGCGGACCGCGACCCCGGCAGGCCCACGTGGAGGTTTCCGGCGGCCGCCGAGGACGACGAGAAGTCCGCGAAGGACGACACGAAGTCCGGGTCGGCGCTCAGCGCGCTGCTCCTGCCGTTCGGAACCGACGACTCGCGGCGCGGACCTGACGTCCAGGAGTTCGGCGCCGACGCCGAGCTCAGCGGGGCGCAGGCCACCGCCGTGCGCAAGGAGTCGCTCAAGGACCTGCCCGGTGCCACACGCCGGGAACTGGAGAAGCTGATCGACAAGCAGCGCATCCGGGGCATCGCGATGCGGAGCTATGTCTTCGGCCGAGCCGCCTTCAACAACAGGGACACGATCACGATCGGTGTCACGGTGGAGCGCCTGGACAACCGCACCGCCGTGCGCCGGATGGCGACCTCCTTCAACGCGTTCCTCGCCGCCACGGACGTCTTCCGCAAGGGCCCGAGGATCGAGGGCCACAAGGATGCGCGGTGCTTCCTGACGCCCAAGGGCGGCGACGACGACCTGGGCAGCGCGTTCTGCACCGCCTACGTCGGAAACGTACTGGTCAGCGCCACGGCGGACGCGCCGGACCCGGTCGACGGGAAGTTCGTCGCCAAGTTCTTCGCCGCACAACTCGACCGCATCGACGACCCGGGACAGGCCGTATGACCGATCAACCGCAGACGGCGGCGGACACCTCTCAGCCGGCCGCCGAGCCGCCCGACCCGCAGGCCCCCGCAAGGGACCGCCGCGCCTTGCGCGCCGTACTTCGGTGGACCGCCGTCGTCACGGTGTTCGCCGCGCTCGGGGCGGGCACGGCGTACGGGATCACGCGTATGGACCGCACCGACGTGCCCGGTCTCGCCACCGAGTCGGACGGGCGCTGGGCGTACCCGGAGATCACCAGGCCGCCGCTGCCGTCCGGCAGCCCGAGGCCGTTGGCCAAGACGAACTGGGCCAAGTCCCACTTCGCGGACCTGCGCGCGCTGCTGCTGCCCGCGCCCCGGGGGGCGACGGACGACAAGGGGCTGCGGGTCAGGGACGGCTGGCTGGCCACGAAGGACTTCCTGGCGGTGTTCCAGGCGCAGGGGGACCGGGACGACGCGAACCAGCTGTTCGTCGACTACGGGTTGCGGCACGTGGCGGCCCGTGGCTGGACCACCACGGACGGCACGCACACCCGCATCTACCTGCTGCAGTTCGACACGGGAACGGTGGCCGACACCGTCTACGGGAAGTTCACGGGGTACGACTCGCCCGTGTTCGCCGCGCGCGGCGCCGCCGCGACCGAGTTCGACGACGGCTACCCGAGCGCCGCCGACATCGAGGACGTCCAGCGCCACGCCTACGACGAGGTGAAGCCGTACGGCGCCGAGCACGTCCGGCAGGCCTACGTCCGCGCCGGGGACGTCATCGCCGTGGTCGTCCAGTCCCGCAAGGGCACCGCCGCCGCCGTCCCGTTCCAGCAGACCGTGGTCCTGCAGAGCGAGCTGCTCGACTGACCCCGACGACAGGGCCCAGGGCCCACCTCGCAGGGAGGGCCGGGCCCCGGCCGCGTAAGCTGGGGCCCGGTCCTGTGTACGTACCGCACCTGCTCAACCGAGGAGCACCCGTGGAGATCTTCTTCGAAACCCTGCTGGTCCTGGTCTGCGTCGGCGTCCTCGCCTTCGCCGGTCTGACCGTGAAGAAGCTGTACCAGGGCCAGCGCTGACCCACACCTTAGGAAAAAGCTGCCGCTCATGATCGAGATCCCGTCCGACCTCCACAAGGACCTGGTTCCGCTCGCCTTCCTGCTCGGCAACTGGGCCGGCGCGGGTGTGCACGACTTCCCCGGCTCAGAGAAGTGCAACTTCGGGCAGGAGGTCACCTTCACCCATGACGGCCGGGACTTCCTGGAGTACCGGTCCCACACCTGGGTGCTGGACAACGACGGGAACAAGGTCCGCCCGTTGGAGTCGGAGTCCGGCTTCTGGCGGATCGACGCCGGCCGCAAGGTCGAGGTCACGATGACCCGCGACGATGGCGTCATCGAAATCTGGTACGGCGACCTCGCCGACAAGAAGCCGCAGATCGACCTGGTCACGGACGCGGTGGCGCGCACCGCCGCCTCCCGGCCCTACAGCGGCGGCAAGCGGCTGTACGGCTACGTCAAGAGCGACCTCATGTGGGTCGGCGAGAAGCAGACCCCCGAGGTCGAGCTGCGCCCCTACATGTCCGCCCACCTGAAGAAGGTCGTCACCCCGGAAGAGGTCGAGCGCTGGGCCAAGGCCCTGCCCGACGACATGCCGGACGACGGGATCGCCTTCTTCAAGTAGGCGGGAAGCAGTCCGCGCGACAGCGGGAGCCGTGGCGCCGGTGGTCCTAGACTTTCAGTGTGGTGAGCACCGACTGGAAGAGCGACCTGAGGCAACGCGGCTACCGACTGACGCCGCAGCGACAGCTTGTCCTCGAAGCCGTGGACACCCTGGAGCACGCGACCCCCGACGACATCCTCGTGGAAGTGAGGAAGACGGCGTCGGGGGTCAACATTTCGACCGTGTACCGCACGCTGGAGCTGCTCGAAGAGCTCGGCCTGGTCAGTCACGCCCATCTGGGGCACGGAGCGCCCACGTACCACCTCGCGGACCGCCATCACCACATCCACCTGGTCTGCCGGGACTGCCAGAACGTGATCGAGGCGGACGTCGACGTGGTCGCCGACTTCACCGCCAAGCTCCGCGAAACCTTCGGCTTCGACACGGACATGAAGCATTTCGCGATCTTCGGCCGCTGCAAGGACTGCACACTCAAGGCCTCGATTACCAAGTCGTAGGCTTACCCGTATGAAGAGCCCCCTGCTGACCCTGCCCGGCGCCGTCCCCGCCGAGGGTGTGGACGAAGGCGTCGCCGCGCACTACGGCGACCTGTTCCGGGAGCAGCGCGCCCTCGCCGACGGCACCGGATTCGTCGACCTGTCCCACCGCGGCGTGATCACCGTGACCGGCGAGGACCGGCTGAGCTGGCTGCACCTCCTGCTCACCCAGCACGTCAGTGAACTGCCCGTGGGCCAGGCCACCGAGGCGCTGGTCCTGTCGGCGCACGGCCACATCGAGCACGCGCTGTACCTGGTGGACGACGGCACGACGGTCTGGGCCCACGTCGAGCCGGGCACCCAGGAGGCGCTGATCGCGTACCTGGAGTCGATGAAGTTCTTCTACCGCGTCGAAGTCGCCGACCGCACGGCCGACTTCGCGGTCGTCAGCCTGCCGGCCGGTTCGATCGCCGAGGTCCCGCAGGGCGTCGTCGTCCGCGAGACGGCGTACGGCCGTGATCTCTTCCTGCCCCGCGCTGACCTGGAGGCGTACGCGGAGAAGGCCGGGCCGGCCGCCGGCATCCTCGCCCACGAGGCCCTGCGCGTCGAGCAGCACCGGCCCCGCATCGGCTTCGAGACCGACCACCGCACCATCCCGCACGAGCTGGGCTGGATCGGCACGGCCGTGCACCTCCAGAAGGGCTGCTACCGCGGTCAGGAGACGGTCGCCCGGGTGCAGAACCTGGGCAAGCCCCCGCGCCGCCTGGTGTTCCTGCACCTGGACGGCAGCGAGGTCCATCTCCCGGTGCACGGCACGGAGATCCGCCTCGCGGACGACGACCCCGACGGCCGCAAGATCGGCTTCATCACGACGTCCGTCCGCCACCACGAACTGGGCCCGATCGCGCTGGCCCTGGTCAAGCGGAACGTACCGGTGGACGCACGGCTGATGGCGGGCGAGACGGCGGCCGCCCAGGAGACGGTCGTAGAGCCGTAGAGCCGTAGAGCCGTGGAATTGCAGAGCCGTTGAGCCTCGGCCCCGATCCGTCCTAGACCTCGATCAGTACGGTGAACGGGCCGTCGTTCGTGAGGGACACCCGCATCTGCGCGCCGAACCGGCCCGTCGCCACCGTCGCGCCCAGGGAGCGCAGCTGGGCGACCACCTCGTCGACCAGCGGCTCGGCCACGTCGCCGGGGGCGGCGGCGTTCCAGGTGGGGCGGCGGCCCTTGCGGGCGTCGCCGTAGAGCGTGAACTGGCTGATGACCAGGAGCGGGGCGGCGATGTCGCTGCACGACCTCTCGTCGTGCAGCATGCGGATGGACCACAGCTTGCGGGCGAGCTGGGCCGCCTTCTCCTTGGTGTCGTCGTGGGTGACCCCGACGAGGACGCACAGCCCCTCGCCCTCGATCGCCCCGACCGTCTCGCCGTCCACGACGACGCTCGCGCCGTCCACCCTCTGCACCACTGCACGCATGCGGACCATCATGCCGGGTGGCGCACTCTCGTTCGCAAGGGGCCTATTTTTGCTCCTTAACCCCCCATCTGGGGCCGTTCGGGGGCACTCGGTCACATAGCGGCCAGCTGGGGTGGCACGATGCTTCCGTACGCGGGTCGAGGGGACGGTTGAGGCACATGAGCACACCGAGTACCGGGCGGCTGGAGACCCACCGGCCGCCCGCGCAGCGCGGCGAGAGTCCGCTGCTGCCCGAGGATCCGCCCGAGCACGACCTGACCCTGCTCAGCCTGCCCGAACTGCGCACCCTGCGCAGGGACGCGCAGCGTGACGAGGCGGACCTCAGCTACGTGCGGCGGCTGCTGCAGGGGCGCATCGACATCCTGCGCGCGGAACTCGCCCGCCGCGGCCCGGCCTCCGTGCCCGCCCCCGGTGAGGCCCCCGTCGTGGACCGCCTCCCGGAGATCCTCACCGACGCCCCGGCCCGCCACCGCTCCGCCCGCCACGTCACCCTCGGCACGCCGTACAGCGAGGAGTACGAGCGGCTGGCCGCCGACATGCTCGCCGAGGTCGAGCTCTCCGACCTCGAAGCCCGCACGGACCTGGAACTGAACACCGCGATGGGCCGCCTCGTCCGCCACGAACAGCGGGTCTCCTCCCGCCGACAGCACCTGCAGCGCACGACCGACGACTGCAGCGGGGAGATCGCGCGCCGGTACCGGGACGGCGAGGCACAGGTGGACGACCTGCTGATCTGAGACGACGGGCCCACGCGAGCGGGAGAGCGGGCGAGAGGCGAGGGCGGGAAAAACCGCGCGACACCGATGCGCCGCACACCTACCGTGAGCCCATGAGCAGCCCCGCCGCAGACATCGACGTCCGTGCCATCACCGAGGCCGAGTTCTCCGACTGGAACCGTGCCCTGAACACCGGTTTTCTGCGGGAACCGGTCGTCGCGCAGGAGCAGTTGGAGGCCCGGCGGAACCAGTTCGTGCCCGGCCGTCTGCTCGGCGCCTTCGACGCCGGCCGGTGCGTGGCGACCTTCCGCTCCTTCGCGCAGGAGATCACGGCCGTGGGCGGCGCGACCGTCCCCGCGGACGCCGTCTCCAACGTCACCGTGACCGCCACCCACCGTCGCCGCGGCCTGCTCACCCGCATGATGAACCAGGACCTCGCGGCCGCGAAGGAGCGCGGGGACGTGGTCGCCACCCTGATCGCCGCCGAGTACCCGATCTACGGCCGCTACGGCTTCGGTGCGGCGACCTGGATGGCCGAGTGGACGATCGACGTCCCGCGCACCGGCCTCGACCCGCGCTGGTCGGGCCCGGACGACGGCGGCCGGATCGACCTGGTGGACGGCGAGGAGGTCCGGAAGATCGGCCCCGAGCTGCACGAGCGGGCCCGCCGCGCCCAGCCCGGCGCCGTCAGCCGCGACGAGCTGTGGTGGCGGTCGAGCACCGGTGCCGTACGGCTGTTCAGCGGCGAGTGGACCGAGCCGTTCTACGCGGTCTACCGTTCGGCGGCCGGCGAGGTCGAGGGCCTGGTGGCGTACAAGGCCGACGACCGGTGGGACGGCAAGCAGCCGCAGCACACGGCCGAGGTGAAGTGGCTGCTCGGGGCGACCCCGGCGGCCGAGCGCGCCCTGTGGCACTACCTCTGCTCGATCGACTGGATCACCAAGGTCGAGAGCGGCTGGCGCGCGCCGGACGATCTGCTCCCGTTCTACCTGCCCGACCCGCGCGCGGCGAGCATCAGGACGCACGGGGACTGGCTGTGGGTGCGGATCCTGGATGTCGTACGGGCCCTTCAGGCGCGGACGTACGAGGGGACCGGCACGCTGGTGCTGGAGGTGACCGACCGGCAGGGCCTGGCCGGTGGCCGCTATCTGCTGGAGGCCTCGCCCGAGGGCGCGTCCTGCGCGCCGACCACCCGGAGTGCCGAACTCACCCTGGACGTGGACGCGTTGGCGACGCTGTGGCTCGGCGACGAGTCGGCGGGGCGGCTCGCGGCACTGGGGCGGCTGAAGGAAGAGCGAAAGGGCGCCGCCCGAGTGGCCGACGCCCTGATGCACACGTCCAGGCGACCGTGGTGCCCGGACATTTTCTGAGTGCTCCCTTCTCCCGACGGCCGTGCGGTCTCATCCGTAGCGAGCTGTGAAGTTGTGGCTGTGCGCTGCCGTTGTGAAGTTGTGGCTGTGCGGATGAAGTTGTGGCTGTGCTCTTGAGTTGTGGCTGTGCGTCCTGCGCTGCTGCGGTGCGGTACCGCGGCCGGCCGGCCCTTCGGGCTCCCGGCTCCCCTCCGGAAGGGAGCCCGGTGGGCCAACCACCGGGAAGTGTGACCATGTTGCTGAAGTTGGCGACCAACTTCAATGTACTTATCTCCACTTGGATGCGACTCATAACCACCTTCCCGTGAACTGCCACAAGATGGCGAGAAGTTGTAGTGTTTGTTCGTGGAGCCGGAACACGCCTCCGTCAATGGACGGAAGAGGTCACAGCGGCCACAGAAGTCACATCGCGAGGTGGCCGACGAGCTGCGCACCCGGATCAGGTCCGGCCTGCTGCGGCCCGGCCAGCGCATGCCCACCCAGGCCGAACTGGCCGACGAGTTCGGGGTGGAGCGCGGGGCCGTGCGCGAGGCGCTGCGCATCCTGCGGTCGGAGCACCTGCTCACCAACGTCACGCAGGGCAGCCCGGCCAAGGTCGCGGCGGATCCGGTCCTGAATCCGCCGCATGCCGGCCCCGGGGCCCCGCCGCAGCCCACCATGGTGGCGCTCGGAGCTCGCACGGCCGCTGCCTTCGCGGCCCCGCACGTCGAGATCGACGCCCTGTGCCTGACCGCGGTCTCGCTCACGCTCGCGATGGGCGAACCGCTGCGCCAGATCCATGCCGGCCGACTGAAACCGGCCAAGGTCGACGTCCGCGTCCTGTTGCCCAGCCGCGACATCGACCTGGCCTTCCCGGCGCCGGTGGACGACGCCTCGGCCGTGGGCCTGCTGCACCGGCGCTGGCTGGCCCAGCGCAACGCCCAGGGCCAGGTGCTGCGGCACAACCTGCACGCCCTGCGCGCCACGCACGGCATAGACGTGCAGGTTTCCTTCCGCGCGCTGCCGTTCACGCCGCCGGTGAAGCTGTACCTGCTCAACGGCACGGAGGCGCTGTTCGCGTACTACACCCTGACCCGGCGCGAACGCGAGATCGACCACGAGCACCTGGAGATGTACGACGCCGAGGGCACGCGGTCGATGCTGTTCGCCTTCGAGCAGGGGGCGGGACTGCGGGACACGACGTTCGTGGAGCAGTCCCACCTCTGGTTCAACGCGCTGTGGGAGACGATCAGTACGGAACTCGTGCTGACGTCATAGGGCGGGCCCGGCGAGCAGGACGGCGAGGAGCACCGCCCCCGCGGAGCTGACGGCCGGGCTCTTGGCCTTGATGCCTATGGTGAGGAGCAGCAGGCCGACGATGCCGGTGGCGCCGTACTTCCACTGGACGAGCTGCTCGAAGCCGACGACGAAGACGGCGGAGAGGAGAGCGAGGGCAGGCACGATGAATCCCCCTTCGGGCTGGTAAGGGAAGCAAAACTTCCGCCAACTCAACCAAGTTGGCAACCAACTCTGATTAAGTTGTCCCCACTTGGCAGCCAGTCATAAACAACTTCCAAGCAACTCCCGTAAGATGGATCAAAGTTGTAGCGTTTGGTCGTGACTCAGGAGAACGTGGCAGTGGACGCCAGCAGAAGGCTCACGCCCCAGGAGATCGCCGACACCCTGCGGGAACGCATCCGCGTCGGCGACCTGAAGGCGGGGGACCGCCTGCCCACCCAGGCCGAGCTCGCCGAGGAGTTCGGTGTGGAGCGCGGCGCCGTCCGCCAGGCCCTGCGGTCGCTCCAGGAGGACGGCCTCCTCAGCAGCGTCAGCAGGGGCAGCCCGCCGCGGATCGCGGAACCCGCACCCTCCCACGACGAACCCCAGCCGACGATGGTCGGCCTCGCGCCCCGGCTCGCCGAGGCCTTCTCGGCCCCGCACGTGCGCATAGACGCGGCCTGCCTGACCGCGCAGAGCCTGATCCCGGCCCTGGGCGAGCCCCTCCGGCTGATCCACGAGGGCCGTATCCGCCCGGAGCGGATCGACGTCCGCATCCTGCTGCCGTCCCGGGACATCAACCTCGCCTTCCCGGTCCCGGTCGAGGGGCGCGGCGACGACGACCCGGTCCACCACCGCTGGCTGGCGATGCGCAACGCCCAGGGGCAGGTCCTCCAGTACAACCTGAAGGCCCTGCGCTCCACGCACGACATCGACGTGCACGTCACCTTCCGCGCGCTGCCCTTCACCCCGCCGGCCAAGTTGTACCTGCTCAACGGCAGGGAGGCGCTGTTCGCGTACTACATGATCACCCGCCGCGAGGAGGCCACCGACAGCGGAACGCTGGACATGTACGACGCGGTCGGCTCCGAGTCCCTGCTCTTCTCCTTCGAGAAGCGGGCCGGGCAGCGGGACGCGGCGTTCGTGGAGCAATCGCAGAAGTGGTTCGACGCCCTCTGGGAAACCATCACCACGGACCTGACACTCTCCATGTGACTTCTGATACGACGCAGACTGATCCGGTGGCGACCGAACCGGCGACGGGAGAGACAGCGAACGAGATCGAGAAGCTCCGGGAACTGATCAAGCGTGCCCGGGTCGTCCTCTGGGACTTCGACGGGCCGATCTGCCGCCTGTTCGCCGGGCACAAGGCGGAACACGTGGCCGGGGACCTGGTGGAGTGGCTGGAGGGGCGCGGGCTGCACGGGCTCCTCACCGAGACCGAGCGGGAGTCGCTGGACCCGCACATCGTGCTGCGCGCCGTCGACCGCAGACACCCGGGCAGCGATCTCGTCGCGGAGCTGGAGGAACGTCTCACCCAGGAGGAACTGCGGGCCGCGTCCTCCGCGATGCCCACCGCCTACGCCGACCCGGTGATCCGCACCTGGACGGCGGTCGGCTCCCGGCTGGCCATCGCGACGAACAACTCTCCCCGGGTGGTCCGCTCCTACCTCGAAACCCGCGGCCTGACCGCGTGCTTCGCCCCCCACATCTACGGCCGCACCCAGGACCTGCACCGTCTCAAGCCCGACCCGCACTGCCTCAACCGCGCCCTGAGCGCGATGGGCGCGGCCCCCGGCGCCGCCCTGATGATCGGCGACTCCCCCTCCGACCTCGACGCGGCCGTGCGGGCCGGCGTCCCGTTCCTCGGCTACGCGCGTAACGAACAGAAGGCAAAGCTCTTGCGGGCGGCCGGAGCCGGGCACGTCGTGGGGTCACTGGAGCCTTTGCTGGGGTTGCTGCGGCGGTGACGGCCGGGGCGGCGGCCGTCCGGCCGACCCGCCCCCGGGACCGCCCGGCGCGCCTGCGGAGCCAGGCCGTCAGGGACACGAGCACCCCGACGGTCCAGCAGGCCAGTTGGCTGAGATCGTCGATCTGCACGGTGACCCCGAATACCCGCACGGTCATGGCTTCCACCCCCTCGTTCCGCATCCGGTCAGCCAACCCTTCAAGTACCGATGTTGACTGGCGAATTTGACTGCTTGAGGCAAGATGCCCGGTCAACGTGATCCAGTAACCGGGGAGTTGACTTGGCTGGTTGCCTGACCGGAAGTTGTTTGCCGGGGGGTGGGAGGAGGTACGTACGACCTGTGACGGAGCGCGGGAAGGACGAGGGCGGCGGCAGCGAGTTCCGGCGCGTCTCGGAGGAGCTGCGGGTGCGGATGGCCGACGGCGGCTATCCGCTGCGCTCGTTCCTGCCGTCGCAGAACGCGCTCGCCGAGGAGTTCGGGGTCTCGCGGGACACCGTCCAGCGGGTGCTGCGGGAGCTGCGCAGCGAGGGATGGATCGAGTCCCGGCAGGGACAGGGTTCGCGGGTCGTCCGAAGCCAGCGCATCCAGTCCTCGGCACCCCGGGCCACCAGGTCGCGGCACCCGATGACGCTGGGTCCACTGATCGGCGAGGCCTTCGAGCAGCCCGAAGTAACCCTGGACATCTACACGTTGACCTCGGAGAGCTTGGACGCGCACATCCGTGTTCAGGCGGAGCGCATCCGGGCCGGCGCGATCTCCCCGGATCGCATCGCCCTGCGCATGGTGCTCCCCTCCGAGCGACTGGAGCTGCCCTACCCCCGGTCCAAGGGCGACGGCGCGGACCCTCGCCCACGGGCCCGCCTGCGCGCCATCACCGAGCGGCACACCGAGTCCCTGTACGAGGTCCTGGGCCAGCTCAGCACCGAGGGGCTCGTCCCGAACGTGGAACTCCAGGTCCGCCACGCCCCGTTGACCCCGACGTTCAAGCTCTACGTCATCAACGCCGCCGAGGTCCTGCACGGCCCCTACATCCCGATCGAACGCCGCCTGATGCTGGATGGCGGCGAGGAGATCGAGGCCGTCGACGTCCTCGGCCTGGGCGCCACCCTCACCCACCACGTCCGCGACAATCACCCGGACTCCCCGGGCTCGGTCTTCGTGGACAGCATGACGACCTGGTTCGAGGCGGTCTGGAACCGCCTGACGGAGGAGTCGCCGGGGGTGTAGTGGGGCGCGTGATCGCCGCCTGCCGGCTCCTGGTCTTCGACAAGGCCGGGGGCCGGCGCCACGCTGGCACCATCCGTGCCTGGTTCCGCTCGGCCCGCTGTGCGTTAGCATGCGGGATCGGCTGAGCAACCGCTCGGATTTGTGCGTAAGGGATGGCCAAAGGGGCCAGTCTCGTCCGGCCAGGCCACAGATGAGTGACAGACCACCCGTTGAGCTCACTCGAATGTGACTCTGGTCGTGTGGTCTATCAGTTGGACCTAGCCTTTTCCTACCCTTCCCCCCTTCCGCCTAATCGAATCCCCGGAGCGGCCAGTGGGCGCACCGCCTGTCCCCCTCGTGAACGGGGGACGCGCCGGCAGAGTCCGGCCGCATGCCGTGTACAGGGCGTTCCTGGGTCGCGCGGAGGAACGGGGGCAGACGAGCGAGGGCTTCCACAACCAGAACTACGTGCTGCCCCTGACCGAGCCGGTGGCGCGGCTGGTCGGCCTGGAGCCCGGGGCCCCGGTGACCGTACGGGTCCGCAAGACCGACGCGCTGCCGGTGGTGATCAGGACCTGGCAGAACGAGGCGCAGATCCTGCGGGCCATCAAGGGCGTACTGCCCAACGTCCCGCGGTGCCTGGTCGAGCAGGACGGTTTCGCCATCCACAGCTATGTGGAAGGCGTCCCGCTCTCCAGCGTCTGCGCCGACGGCAAACCGGTCGACGGCCTGCTCATGAAGGCGCTGGCGGGCCTGCTCGCCGAGACGGCCCGGGTCCGCGGCAGCTCGCTGCCGCCCCTGCCGTCGGTCTGGCCCAGGAACCACACCGACAGCCAGGCCTTCCTGCGGACGCTCGCCCATCTGGCCGACACCCAGATCCGCCAGCCCAACTGGCCCTACTTCGGCGGTCTGTTCGCGGCCCTCGGCATCCCCGAGGACGCGCTGGTCCGGCTGGCCGAACGCGTGCCCTCCATGGCCCGCCGCCCCTACAGCCTGCTCCACGCCGATCTGCATCGCGACAATGTGATCATTTCGTACGACGGCACCCCGCCGCTGTTCTGCGTCGACTGGGAGCTGGCCACCTACGGCGACCCCCTGCACGACCTCGCCACCCACCTAGTCCGGATGCGGTACCCCGCCCACCAGCGCGACGAGGTCGTCGAGGCCTGGGCCGAGGCCATGCGAGCGGTCCGCCCGGCGGCGGTGAACGGCGTGGCCAAGGACCTGCGCCACTACCTCGCCTTCGAGCGGGCGCAGTCCGTCTACCCCGATGTCATGCGGGCCGCGAAGTCCCTGCAGGACTCCTTCGACCAGAAGAGCCTGGACGAGGCGACGGCGGCGGTGCGCCGCGCGCTGGAGGCGGGCGCGGAGCCGTTGCGGCTCAGACATGTGCCGGGCGAGGGCGAGATCGAGCGGATCCTGTTCCGCTGGCGCGCGTCCGCCCGGGCCGGTGGCCGGTGCGGCACGGTGGCCCGGGCCATCGACTGGAAGCCGGACGACCGTGTCCCGGAGCAATCCGACTTTCCCCACTCCGCCGTCTGCGACGCCCTGTACCTGGAGGGCGCGGCCCCGGCCAGCCGGGTCTTCAAGGGCACCGCGCACCTCAACTCGGTGATCTGGGTGCCGGGCACCCCGTTCCCCGTCATGGTCCGGCGCAAGGGCGTGAACGTGTGCCGCCGCGAGCGCAGCTTCCTGAGCGAGCACGCCGTGCTGCGGGCGATCGAGGAGGCAAAGGTGGCGGTGGCCGCGCCCCGCGTCCTGGCACTGGGCGAGAGCCACTCCAAGGGCCTCTTCGACATCCGGACCTACCGGAGCGACGGATTCGCCATCCACACCTACGAGGGCCCCCGCGACACCGGCCAGAAGCCCAACCACCCCGTCCACGGCCTGCTCCCGCACGAGGCCGACGGGCTCGTCGACCAGCTCGCTGCACTGACGCGGGTGGACTACGGCCAAGTCGACCCGGTCGCAGGCGAGCTCGGGTTCTACAACTGGCTGAGTGATCAGCTCGTCGCGCTGGTCGGCACCCTGCCCAAGGAGTCCCAGCAACTGGCCCGCTTCCTCGGCCTGCCCGACGCCCCCCGGCTGCGGGAGATCCTCTCCCGGCACGAGGTGAGCCGGCGCGCGCCGGCCCTGCTGCACGGGGACCTCAACCCGTGGAACCTGGTGCGCCGCGACGACGCGCTCGCGCTGACCCTGATCGACTGGGAGATGGCGCTGGTCGGCGACCCCCTCCACGACCTGGTCCGGCACATGCACCTGACCCCCACCCGCCCGGAGATCCGCGACCGCATGTTCTCCCGCTGGGAGCGCCGGCTGCCCGAGGAGTTCACCCGGAACTGGCGCGAGGACTGGCGGGTCTACCGGTGGATCGAGATCGTCCGCTCGGCGTACGTCGACCTCGACCGGCTGGTCACCGGCGCCGGCCTGGACGCGCCCAACGTCCGCCGGGCCGTGGACTCGTACGCGATGACCCTGGCGGCCGCGACCGGCTCCCTCGGTCTGTCGGTGCGGCGGAAGGCGAAGGCGTACCCGTACCTGGCCCGCGCGCTGGCCTAGCTCCGGCGTCGCCGCCCCTCGGCTGCGCTGCGTACGCTCGGCGTATGGCTGAGGAGATCGGGCTGCGGGAGCGCAAGAAGCAGCGGATGTACCAGGACGTGTCGGACATCGCCGTGGGGCTGTTCCTGGAGAAGGGGTTCGACGCGGTGTCCGTGGCGGAGATCGCCGCCGCGGCCGGGATCTCCAAGCCGACGCTCTTCCGGTACTTCCCGGCGAAGGAGGACCTCGTCCTGCACCGGATCGCCGACCACCGCGAGGAGGCCGCGCGGATCGTCGCGGACGCGGACTCGCCGCTCGGCGCGCTGCGCCGCCACTTCCTCGACGGGCTCGACCGGTACGACCCGGTCACCGGGCTCAACGACGATCCCCGTGTGCTCGCCTACCACTCCCTCCTCTACGGCACCCCGTCCCTGGTCGCGCGGGTGTACGAGTACCTGCAGCGGTCGGAGGCCGCGCTGGCGGAGGCGCTCGGCGGCGGCCTGGACGCGCGGCTCGCCGCCGGACAGATCATCGCCGTACGGCGTGTCCTCGCGGAGGAGAACTGGCGGCGGATCGCCGCCGGGGAGCCGGTGGCGCAGGTGCGGGCCGATGCGGTGGCCGCCGCGGAGCGGGCCTTCGAGCGGCTGGCGGCGGGGCTGCCCTGGCTCGCGTGAGCCGATGCTCACACACATGAGACTCGGTAAAAAATGTAACTCGGTCACGAATTTCGGTACCGTGGGTCCATGACGTCGACCCACCCGCGCCTCCAGGACCCCCATCACCCGGAACCGAGCCACGGGCTTCGCGACGAACTCGACTTCGAGCGCGCCTATCACGACACCTGCCGCACCACCCTCGCCGCCATGGTCGACGGCGCCGCCGAACAGGTCGTCATCGGCGAGGACGTCTCCGCCTCAGGCGCCGACGCCGAAGTCCTCGGCTACCAGCTGCGCAGCCGGGCCAAGGCGCTGAGCGAGCTGCCCGAGGGTCCGCTGTTCTTCGGGCGGCTGGACTTCGACGACGACGGCCAGGCACTGCACATCGGCCGGCTCCGGATCAGCGAGCACCCGGCCGCCCCACCCCTGGTCGTCGACTGGCGCGCCCCCGTCTCCCGCGCCTTCTACCAGGCCGGCCCCCGCGACCCGCAGGGCGTCGCGGTGCGGCGCCGCTTCGGCTGGGCACCCGGCAGCCGCGGCGACCGTGCCGACCTGACCGGTCTGGAGGACGAACACCTGGGCAGCGGCGAGACCGGGACGAGCGACATCGTCGCCCGTGAGATCGAGCGGCCCCGCCTCGGCCCCATGCGGGACATCGCCGCGACCATCCAGCCCGAGCAGGACGACCTGGTACGCGGCGACCTCGCCGAGTCCCTGTGCGTCCAGGGCGCCCCGGGCACCGGAAAGACCGCCGTCGGCCTGCACCGCGCCGCCTACCTGCTCTACACCTACCCGCAGCGCGTCCAGCGCGCCGGACTGCTCATCCTCGGCCCGAACCCCACCTTCCTCTCGTACATCTCCGAGGTGCTGCCCTCCCTCGGCGAGACCGGCGTACGACAGGCCACCCTCCACGACGAGATCGCCCGCCACCCGGTGACCGGTACCGACACCGAGAGGGCCGCCGTCCTCAAGCACGACGCGCGCATGGCCGAGGTGCTGCGCCGGGCGCTGTACGCGCGGGTGTCGGCCGAGGGCACCGACTCCCTGGCCGTGCCGGGCGGTTCGTACCAGTGGCGCGTTCCGGCCGCCGAGCTGGCCCGGATCGTGGCGGAGGTACGGGACGAACTGCCGCCGTACGCCGTCGGCCGCGAACGGGTGCGCATGCGGGCGGTGGGCTCCGTCCTCGCGCGGGCCGAGCGGCGGGCCGGGCCCCAGCCGCGGGCCTGGGTGCGCGGGATCGAGCGGGCGCGGGCGCTGAGCGCCTGGGTCGAGACCGTCTGGCCGAAGGTCCGGCCGGAGGAGGTCGTCGCCGAGCTCCTCACCGACCCGCAGGCGCTGGCACGGGCGGCGGAGGGGCTCCTGGACGCCGAGGAACAGGGGGCGCTCCGGTGGGCCCGGCCGCCGCGCTCGTACAAGTCCGCGCGCTGGTCGGCCGCCGATCTCGTCCTGCTCGACGAGGTCGCCGGGCTGATCGAACACCCCGAGGGATACGGCCACATCGTCGTCGACGAGGCACAGGACCTCTCCCCGATGGAGTGCCGGGCCATCGCGCGGCGGGCCCCCTTCGGCTCGCTGACCGTGCTCGGCGACCTGGCGCAGGGCACATCCCCGTGGGCGGCGCGCTCCTGGGACGTACTCCTGCGGCACCTGGGCAAGCCGCGGGCGGCGGTGGTGCCGCTGACCACGGGCTTCCGGGTGCCGACGGCGATCGTCGAGCTGGCCAACCGGCTGCTGGAGCGCCTGGACGTCGACCTGCCGGCGGCCCGGTCCCTGCGTGGGGACGGCGAGTTGCGCCTGCGGCCGACCGACGACGTCCTCGGCACGACCGTCGCCGCCGTACGGGATGCGCTCACCCGGGACGGCTCCGTCGGCATCGTCGCCGCGGACGCGGAGGTGGACCGGGTGCGTGAGGCGCTCGCGGCGGCCGGCATCCGGGCGGCGGCGCCTGAGGAACTGGGCGCGCGGGTGACGGTGGTGCCCGCGACCCTCGTCAAGGGCCTGGAGTACGACCATGTGGTGGCCGTCGAACCGGCCGCGGTCGCGGAGGCGGAACCGCGCGGACTGCACCGGCTGTACGTGGTGCTGACCCGGGCGGTCTCCCGGCTGGACGTGGTGCACGGGCGGCCGTTGCCGTTCCCGGCGGGCGACGGGACTCGGGGAGCTGAGTGACGGGACTCAGGCGACAGAGGGGCGTTGGCGTCCCCTCATGATGATCCACCGCCCGGCGCCCGGCTCGGTGATCGTCGTGGAGTCGGGGGACCTGGACCACGCGCTGGCCGGCGGAAACGTCTGCGCGGTGGCGCGGCGGCGCGGCATCGCGGGGTTCGTCGCCGACGGGCTGATCCGCGACCTGGCCGAGGTGCGGGAGATGCGCTTCCCGGTGTTCGCGCGGGGCGTCATCCCGATCCCGGGCGACAAGAAGGCCGTACGACCGTTGAACGAGCGGGTGCGGTGCGGCGGTGTACGGGTCGGTGCCGGGGACGTGGTGGTGGCCGACGAGGAGGGCGTCGTGGTCGTACCGGACGTACGCCGGACCGGGGTGCTCGCGGACGCGCGGGCCCGGCTCGCCGAGGAGGCCGCGGAGCCCCTCGACGTGTGGGAGGCGAAGCACCGGGCGCGGATCGACATGATCCTCGCCGGGAACGGCTTCCATGGCTGATCATGGGTGGTGATGCCCGAAATACTCCTCTTCCTCGACATCGACGGGACGCTGCTCCCGTTCGGGGGGCCCGGCCCCTACCCCGAGTACGAGCCGGCCCCGGCCCCTGCCGTGCGGTGGCGGGGCGGAGTCGGTCCCGACTGCCGGCTGGGCGTGGTCCCGTCGGAGGCCGCCGCCCACCCCCTGCTGGCCCGGATCGACCCCGCGCTCGGCGCGCGGCTGGCGGCGCTGGGCTGCGAGCTGGTGTGGGCCACCACCTGGATGGACGACGCGAACAGCTGCGTCTCGCCCTGGCTCGGCCTGCCCGAACTGCCGGTCGTCGACTGGCCGGACGACGCCGAGCCGCCGTCCCCGCTGCACTGGAAGACCCGGTCGCTGGTCGACCGGGCGGCCGGCCGCCCGTTCATCTGGCTGGACGACGAGATCACCGAGGCCGACCGCGCCTGGGTCGCCGCCCACCACCGCGAACCGGCCCTCCTGCACCGCGTCCAACACCACCAGGGCCTCACGGACGCCGACTTCTCCACCCTCCAGGAGTGGCTGCACGCGCACCGGAGCGTCACCACGGGCCTGTAACGGGGCGGGCGACGACCGCGTGGCGTCGGGTGGCACCGGGCCTGCGCCGGTTCGCCGAGAGCCGGCCGTTCACGCCGATGGCCGCGCAGAAGTGGCGCGGCACACTTTTGCAAGCGGGTGCTTGCAATTGTTAGCGCGGCTGGGGCAAGGTGGGGGCATGGCATCGCTCAACGTCGGCAATCTCGGTGAGTACCTGCGCGAACAGCGGCGCACTGCGCAACTGTCGCTCAGGCAGCTGGCCGATGCCGCCGGGGTGTCCAATCCGTACCTGAGCCAGATCGAGCGCGGGCTGCGCAAGCCGAGCGCGGAGGTGCTGCAGCAGGTCGCCAAGGCCCTGCGGATCTCCGCCGAGACGCTGTATGTCCGCGCCGGCATCCTCGACGCCGAGCGGGACCTGGACGAGGTGGAGACGCGCGCCGTCATCCTCGCCGATCCCACGCTCAACGAGCGGCAGAAGCAGGTGCTGCTGCAGATCTACGAGTCCTTCCGCAAGGAGAACGGATTCGCAGGCGTCGCGGACGACGACGGTGTGGAGGAGACCCGGCCCCACGACGACACCACCGTGCGCGGCACCCGCACGGCCGATGTGAGCGAAGCCGATCCGCAGCAGACGGCCGGCTGAGCCGGACCAGGGCACCGGCCGCCCTGCCGCGGACCACACGAACCCTCAGCCGAATGTGAATCCGGGAGGACCCTCACCATGGCCATCACCGACGATCTGCGCAAGACCCTCAGCGACCCGACTCCGCTCTACTTCGCCGCCGGCACCGCCGACCTGGCCTTCCAGCAGGCCAAGAAGGTGCCCGGCCTGGTCGAGCAGCTGCGCGCCGAGGCCCCGGCCCGCATCGAGGCCGTGCGCAACACGGACCCGAAGGCCGTGCAGGAGAAGGCCGCCGCCCGTGCCAAGGAGGCCGGTGCCAAGGCCAAGGAGGCCCAGGAGACGATCCAGGCCAAGGTGAACGAGTTCTTCGGCACCCTCGACGGTGACCTGAAGAAGCTCGGCACCACGATCGACGCGGACCTGAAGAAGCTCGGCGAGTCCGCCCAGGACCTCGCCCTGCGCGGCGTCGGCGTCGCCGCCGAGTACGCCGTCAAGGCCCGCGAGACCTACGAGAAGGTCGCCGAGCACGGCGAGCAGGCCGTCCGCTCCTGGCGCGGCGAGGCCGCCGAGGAGATCGAGGACCTGGCCATCGCGGTCGAGCCGAAGAGCGAGCCGGCCGCGGTCAAGGACGAGCCGAAGCCCGCCGAGGCCAATGCCGAGGCCGCCCCGGCGAAGAAGCCCGTGGCCAAGAAGGCGCCGGCCGCCCGCAAGGCTCCGGCCAAGAAGTCGACGCCGCCCGGCAAGTAGGCGGCACCGCGCACACGGGCCGGGCACCCTTGGGGTGTCCGGCCCGTTGTACGGGTACGGTGACCGCGTAGGTGTCGCAGAGAGCAGGCGGTGGGCAGCATGCTGATGTTGGGCTTCACGGGGTTCTTGGGACTGCTGAAGATCGTCCTGATGGCCCTCGCCGCGTTCGGGCTGATCGACGCGGCGTTCCGGCGCGAGGACGCGTTCCGTGCGGCCGACAAGCAGAACAAGGTGTTCTGGCTGATCGTGCTGGGCATCGCGCTCGTGGTGAGCTACCTGTTCTCGATCCTCTCGATCCTGCCCATCGCCGGTGTGATCGCGAGCATCGTCTACATCGTGGACGTGCGCCCCGCGGTCAAGCAGGTCTCGGGTGGCAGCGGCTGGGGCCGCCGACGCGGCGGCAGCAGCAGCGACGGGCCGTACGGGCCGTACAACGGCGGCCGCTGACCGGCGGCCGTACGACGACGCGCGGCCGCTGACCACGGCCGCCGACCGCGGCCGGTCCCACCGGCGGGGCCGACGGGCCGCCCTCGCGGCACCCGCCCCACCCGGCGGCCCTTCACGGCTCCCGGTTACGGCACCCGGTCCAGCAGGACCACCGCGACGTCGTCCGTCAGCTCGCCGCCGTTGAGGTCGCGGACCTCGTGGACGGCGGCCCGCAGCAGTTCCTCGCCGCGCAGGCCCTCGGCCAGCTGGCGGCGCACCATCCGCACCATGCCGTCCTGACCCAGGCGCTCCCCACCCGTGCCCACACGGCCCTCGATGAGGCCGTCGGTGTAGAGCATCAGGCTCCACTCGGGACCCAGCCGCACCTGTAGCCGGGGCCAGCGGGCGCCGCGGAGCAGACCGAGGGCGGGGCCGTTGTTGTCGTACGGCAGCAGCTCGGCGGGCCGACCGGGGCGGGATATCAGCGGGGACGGATGGCCGGCCAGGCACAGGCCCGCGCTGCGGCCGTCGGGGGAGATGTCCACCGTGCAGAGGGTCGCGAAGATCTCCTCGTCGGAGCGCTCGTGCTCCAGCACCTCCTGCAGCGTGCCGAGCAGCTCGTCGCCGCACAGCCCGGCCAGCGTCAGCGCGCGCCAGGCGATGCGCAGCTCCACGCCGAGCGCGGCCTCGTCGGGGCCGTGGCCGCAGACGTCGCCGATCATGGCGTGCACGGTGCCGTCGGGCGTGCGCACGGTGTCGTAGAAGTCGCCGCCGAGCAGCGCGCGCGAGCGGCCGGGGCGGTAGCGGGCGGCGAAGCGCAGCGACGAGCCCTCCAGGAGGGGCGTCGGCAGCAGACCGCGCTCCAGGCGGCGGTTCTCCTGCGCGCGCACCCGGCCCTCGGCCAGACGCCGCTCGGCCGAGTCGGAGCGCTTGCGCTCGACGGCGTACCGGATGGCGCGGCTCAACAGCCGTCCGTCCAGTTCGTCCCGGAACAGGTAGTCCTGGGCGCCCACGCGCACGGCCTCGGCGCCGCGCTCGGCGTCGCCGGACGCGGTGAGGGCGAGGACGGCATGCCGGGGCGCGAGCTCCAGCACGTGCTTGAGCACGGCCAGCTCGTCGTCACCGCCGCCGGCCCGCCCGGGCGCGGTGAGCGCCAGGTCGAGCAGGATGCAGTGCACGTCGTCGGTGAGCAGCCGCTCGGCCTCGGTGAGGTTGCGGGCGGTACGGACACGGATCGGCTTGCCGGACGAGTCCAGCAGCTCGGGCACGATCGGCCAGCCGGCCGGATCGTCCTCGATCAGCAGCAGCGTGAGAGTGGTGGCGGACGCGGTGCTGTTGCTCGCCGCGGCCTCGTTGCGGTGCGCCTCTTCCTTGAGGGGGCCGCCGACTGCGGACGCGGCCCGCGCCTGACCACTCTCCGCGGCCGGGATCGCTCTCTGCCGCGGTACGGGTACGGGCATCGTGTTGGTTCCTTCCCTCCCCCCGAGGGCATGGTGGGTACGAGGGACCTCGACCCACCCGACGGGGACCATAGCGGTAGTGCCCGCCGCAACGGAATGGTGTGAGCCCCGTCGCTCCGCCGCAGGCCACCGTCATATGCCGCGTTCCGTGGCGGAGTTGGACAGGCCGGCGCTCGGGAGAGGATGACGAAGGTCACGTCCTGCCGGGGTTTGGAAGGTTGTTGACCATGCGCTGGGTCACATGACCCAGGTCACGAGGGCGCTCAGGCGTCCGGTCGCACCACGGCAAGGATGGGCATTTCGCCCGCCCCCGCGAGCGTCACCGTCCGTCCGGGACGCGGCGCGTGGATGATGGCGCCGTCGCCGACGTACATCGCGACATGGCTGGCGTCATCGAAGTAGATGATGAGGTCACCGGGCCGCATGTCCTTGATGTCCACGTGCTTGAGCTGTTTCCACTGCTCCTGCGAGGTGCGCGGGATGGGGTGCCCGGCATTCGCCCAGGCCTGCGAGGTCAGGCCGGAACAGTCGAACGTCTTCGGGCCCTCGGCGCCCCATTCGTACGGTTTGCCGATCTGTGCCGTCGCGAACTCGACTGCCTTTTTGCCCTGTTTCGACGCCTTGCTGTTGATCTCCTTGAGGATGCCGGTGTCCAGCCACGCGGTCTGCGCCTTGGCGGCGGCCTCCCGCTCCAGCTTGGCCAGACGCTCCTTCTCCTTCTTCTCCAGCCGGTTCTCCAGCTTTTCGGCCTCGGTGATCTGCTGCTTGATCTTCTTCTTCGCGGCGGCCTTGGCCTTGCGGCCCGCCTCCAGCTTCTCCCACTGGGCCGAGGCGTCCTGCGCGTACTGCTTCAAGTCCTGCTGGGTGCGGGTCATTTCCCCGATGAGACCCTTGGTCGCCCGCTCGCCCTGCAGCAACCGCCCGGCGCCGTCCAGGAACTGCCCCGGATCGTCGCTCAGCATCAGCTGCGCCTGCGGCGGCAGCCCGCCCATGCGGTACTGGGCGCGGGCCGCGGCGCCCGCGCGGTCCTTCAGCCGGTCCAGCTTCTGCTGACCCTGGACGATCTTCTTGGCCAGTTCGACGATCTCGGCGGACTGCTGCTGGGCCTTCTCCTCGGCGGCGTTGTACGCGTCGGTGGCGACGGCCGCGTCGTGGTACAGCTTGTCCAGCTTCTCGCGGACGGCCTCAAGGTCCTTGCTGGGCGGGGGAGTCGGCGAAGTCTTGGGGCTGGGAGTGGCCGTGGGCGTCGGCGTGGGGCTGGCGAACGCCGTGCCCGGCGCGGCCAGCACCGTGACCGCGCAGACCACGGTCACGGCCGCCGTGATCAGGCCCCGCTTGGCCGCTCGCATACCCGTCCCCCAACTGATTTACCGTCAGTAACTTAGGTCGCCCGGGGATCGTGTCATGCCGCGGCGCAAAGCGACAGAGGTGATACCCGGCGATTCCTCCCCACTTTGGCCTCCGGGCATGACGATCCACCCGACCTTGTGACGAACAACGCGTGAAGATCGTTCCCTTTGGGGCGGCGGGGAAAGGGTCGAACGGAGCTGCGGGGCGGGGGTCAGCGGCGGGGCGCCAACGCCCGCCAGGCCACGGTCACTTCCCCCTGCCGCCAGCGCGCAGGCGAGTCCGTCACCGGCCAGTTGGCGGCCAGGTCCCGCACGGCCCGGATCCAGCGCTGGCGCGCGCCGTACGAGGCGTAGGGCGCGGCGGCCGCCCAGGCGCGGTCGAAGTCGCGCAGGAAGGCGTGCACCGGCTCGCCCGGGACGTTGCGGTGGATGAGCGCCTTCGGGAGGCGTTCGGCGAGGTCGGAGGGCCGGTCCAGGGAGGCGAGCCGCGTCGCGAAGGTGACCGTGCGCGGCCCCTCCGGGCCGAGCGCGACCCACACGTGCCGCCGCCCGATCTCGTCGCAGGTCCCCTCGACCAGCAGCCCGCCCCGCGAGGCGCCGACGGCCGGCGCGAGCCGCGCGCACAGCCGCTCCCACACGGCGGCGACCTCGGACTCCTCGTACTGGCGCAGCACGTTGGCGGCCCGGATGAGCTGCGGCCGCTGCGGAACGGGGACTTCGAAGCCGCCGTGCCGGAAGACCAGCCCCTCGCGCTCGTACGGCCGCGCCGCCTCGACCCGGGCCGGTTCGATCTCGATGCCGACCACGCGCGCGCGTGCGGCGACGCCGCGCAGCCTGCCGAGCAGTTCGACGGCCGTCCAGGGCGCGGCCCCGTAGCCGAGGTCGATCGCCACCGGGTCGGCGGCGCGCCGCAGTTCGGCGCCGTGCGTGGCCGCGATCCAGCGGTCCATGCGGCGCAGGCGGTTGGGGTTGGTCGTCCCGCGCGTCACCGTTCCCACGACGGGGGTCCCCCCGCTCGGGCGAAGCCGAGCGTGGGGGAGGGAGGCTGCGCGGGCTGTCATACGTACGAGGGTATGCGGGCGCCCGGGGTGCACGCCCCCTGGCGTCGAACGGTTGATCGATCATGGGTAATGGTTCGGCAAAGCCTCTTGATCGGGAAATGGAGCCGCGCCGTCCGGCGTTGCACTCCCTTGGAGGGCGCCCCAGGTCCTCCGTCCGGCATGCCCGCAGCGAGGAGGAACGCCACGTGAGCCAGTACATGAGCAGGCTCGGGCGTCGCTCCGCGGCCACGCCCCCGCGGCTGCGGCTGCACCGCAGGCCCCGCCGCGTGGCCATGCTCTCCGTGCACACCTCACCGCTCCACCAGCCCGGCACCGGCGACGCCGGCGGCATGAACGTCTACATCGTCGAGCTCGCGCAGCGCCTCGCCGCGATCAACATCGAGGTCGAGATATTCACCCGCGCGACCGCGGGCGGCCTCGCGCCCAGCGTGGAGCTCGCCCCGGGCGTCCTGGTCCGGCACGTCGACGCGGGCCCCTACGAGGGCCTCGCCAAGGAGGACCTCCCGGCGCAGCTGTGCGCCTTCACGCACGGCGTGATGCAGGCCTGGGCGGGCCACCGCCCCGGCTACTACGACCTGGTCCACTCCCACTACTGGCTCTCCGGCCACGTCGGCTGGCTCGCCGCCCAGCGCTGGGGCGTCCCCCTGGTGCACGCCATGCACACCATGGCCAAGGTCAAGAACGCCAACCTCGCCGACGGCGACACCCCCGAGCCCGCCGCCCGCGTCATCGGTGAGACCCAGATCGTCGCCGCCGCCGACCGGCTCATCGCCAACACCGCCGAGGAGGCCGACGAGCTCGTCCGGCACTATGCGGCCGACCAGGCGAAGGTCGCCGTGGTCCACCCCGGTGTGAACCTCGACCGCTTCCGCCCGGCCGACGGCCGCGCCGCCGCCCGCGCCCGCCTCGGTCTGCCGCAGGACGCGCTCGTCCCGCTCTTCGCGGGCCGCATCCAGCCCCTCAAGGCCCCCGACGTGCTGCTGCGCGCCGTGGCCGTCCTCCTCGACGAGCGCCCGGACCTGCGCTCCCGCATCGTCGTACCGATCGTCGGCGGCCCCAGCGGCAGCGGCCTCGCCAAGCCCGAGGGTCTGCAGAAGCTCGCCGCCCGGCTCGGCATCGCGGATGTCGTACGGTTCCGCCCGCCCGTCTGCCAGGAACAGCTCGCCGACTGGTTCCGGGCCGCGTCCGTGCTGGTCATGCCGTCCTACAGCGAGTCCTTCGGCCTGGTCGCCATAGAGGCGCAGGCGGCCGGCACACCGGTGCTCGCGGCCGCGGTCGGCGGGCTCCCGGTGGCCGTACGCGACGGCCGGACCGGATTCCTGGTCCAGGGCCACGACCCGGCCGCGTACGCGCGCGTGCTGGGCCGGTTCGCCGACGACTCGGCCCTGTCGTCCCGCATGGGCGATTTCGCCGCCCGGCACGCGCGGTCGTTCGGCTGGGACACCTCGGCCGCCGCCACCGCCGACGTGTACACGGCCGCGACCCAGGCGCACCGCCGTCGCGTACGCTCCCACCATGGGTGAGGCTTCACAGCAGCAGCGCGCGGCACAGGTCGTCGAAGGTGCCCTCAAGGACGCCGAACTCGACTGGGAGAACCCCGAACCCGGCACCTTCGTGGCGAAACTCCCCGGCACCCGCAAGCTCTCGACGACGGTCCAGCTCCTCGTCGGCCGCCACTCCCTCTCCCTGAACGCCTTCGTGATCCGCCACCCCGACGAGAACGAGGCGGCCGTCCACCGCTGGCTCCTGGAGCGCAATCTCAAGCTGTACGGCGTGAGTTACGCCGTCGACCGGCTCGGCGACATCTACGTCACCGCCCGGCTGCCCCTCGCCTCCGTCACCGCCGACGACGTCGACCGGCTGCTCGGCCAGGTCCTGGAGGCCGCGGACGGCAGCTTCAACACGCTCCTGGAGCTCGGTTTCGCCTCCGCGATCCGCAAGGAGTACGCCTGGCGGGTGGCGCGCGGCGAGTCGACGCGGAACCTGGATGCGTTCACCCACCTGACCCAGCGTCCGGCTGACTGACCGGCCTCTTCCCGTACGACCCCTTCCCCGCCCCGGGGTCGCGGTGGCATGCTCACCGCCAACGCATTCCTGAACATCATTCATATCCATGAATTTTGAAGGGCGGGCGGACATGAGCGACACGCACCTCACCAGGCGGGGCCTGCTGGCGAGCGCCACGGCCGTGGCACTCGGCGCGGCGACCGGCCCGGCACGAGCCGCGACGGCCACCGGCCGGACCAAGGGCACGGTTGCTGCCGAAGTCCCGGTCCTGTGGCGGGAGTTCACCCGCGATCCGTTCACCCACCCGCAGATTCCCTACATCGGCCGGGCCGGTTCCCGCGGCGGTTCGCCCCGCTTCCCGCGCCGCCCCGTCGTGGCCGACGTGACGGACTTCGGCGCCGTGGCCGACGGCACCACCGACTGCGCCCCCGCGATCAACCGTGCCATCGCCGCCGCCGGAAGGGCCGGCGGTGGCACGGTCACCATCCCGCCCGGCACCTTCCGCATCGACGACCTGATCCGCGTCGGCGACTCGAACGTCGTACTGCGCGGCGCCGGCAGCGACCGTACGAAGCTGTACGCGACCAGGAACCTCACCGAGTTGATCGGCGTCTACGGCTCCCGCTACGGAGGCGACAAGTCGTCCTGGTCCTGGGCGGGCGGCCTGATCTGGCTGGCCCCGCGGGCCCGCCTGGACTCCCTCGTCGCCGCGATCCGGGCCAAGGCCTGGCCCTTCGAGGGCTGGACCGGCAACAAGCGGGACGAGTGGACGAGCCTCACCACCGTCGAACCGGCCCGCCAGGGCTCCTGGACGCTGACGGTCGCGGACCCCACGCGGCTGCGCCCCGGCAGTCTGGTCCTCCTCCGCCTCGCCGACGACGCGGACCACACCCTCCTGGAGCACATGTCGGGCGGCGGCCCGGGTCCGGAGGCCTACGTCTGGGCCGACAAGACCAAGCTGACCTCGTACGTCCCCTACGAATGGCCCGTCCGCATCGCCCGCGTGCACGGCCGCCGCGTCACCCTCGAACGCCCGCTGCCCCTGGACGTACGACCGGAATGGGACCCCCGCCTCACCACCCACGTACCGGAGTTGACCGGCTCGGGCGTCGAAGGCCTGACCCTGGAGGCGATCGAGACCCCGCAGTCACCGCACCTCCTGGACAAGGGCTACAACGGCGTCGTCCTGCAGTGCGCCTACGACTGCTGGCTGGACGACGTCACGGTCCGCCACGTCGACAACGGCTTCGGCCTGGTCGCCGCCTCCGCCTGCACCCTGCGCCGCACCCGGGTGTCCGGCCGCGGCTCGCACCACCCGTACTTCTGCCGCGAGGGCTCGCACGACAACCTGATCGAGGACTTCGCCATCGAGGACCGCACGGTCCCGGCCCCGCCGAACACCCAACTCCACGGCATCAACGTCGAGGGCCTGTCCTCCTACAACGTCTGGTCGCGCGGCGACATGCGCATGGGCACCTTCGACAGCCACCGCGGACTGCCCTTCGCCAACGTGCGCACGGACATCACCGTGAACAACAACGGCCGCCACGGCGGCGACGCCAGCGCCGGCCCGCTGTTCGGCGCGCGGTTCACGCACTGGAACATCCGGGTGACCAACGGCCGCGCGGGCCTGATGAAGATCGACGGCCTGGCGCCGTACTCGGCCACCGTCGGCCTCAACACGGTCACCGAGTTCGACCAGACCGACGTCCCGGACTTCACCGGCGACCCGCACTCCCGACTGGAGCTCTACGGCACCACCGACGTCGTACGCCCGCGCAACCTGTACGAGGCCCAGCGCGATCTCCCGTGACCGACCGGGGCCCGAACCGGCGTTCGAGGTCATGCTGTTAACCTGCGGCGACCCGAATCCTTACCGGGCCCTTACCGGTCTTTCACCAGCAAGAGGTTGTGCATGCGCACAGGCAGATCCGGCTCCGCGGTCGTGCTCGCGGGAGCGCTCGCCCTGGGGGCGTTCACCGCGCCGTCCGCGGAGGCGGCGGACACCGGCGTCACGGTGTCGAACCTGGTCCTGAACAAGGGCAAGCCCATCGTCGTCGGCACCAGCGCGGTGGTGACCCCCGACTTCTCGTACCACGTCTCGTGGCCGTCCGGCATCAAGCTCATGGACGTGGACGCGTCCCCCTTCCTCTATCACGACACCACGGTCGCCAAGGGCGCCAATGAGGGTGGCATCTACACGGGTTCCGTCGAGTGCTTCGAGGACGGCACCCACGCCGCGGACTGCGACGGCGAGCTGTACATCGAGCCGCGCTACCGGCTGGACTCGAACAACGATGCGACGACATGGAAGATCGCGGTCTCCGTGCACGTCTTCGGCACCGACGGTCACCTCAAGAGCCACGAGTACCTGACCGGCTTCGGCTCCGTGCAGGTCAAGCGCGCGGGGAAGGCCACCGTCGACGCCTCGCCCGAGCCCGTCGCCAAGGGCAAGGCGCTCACCGTGACCGGCCGGCTCACCCGCGCCGACTGGGTGCGGCACGCCTACACCGGCTTCGGCGGCAAGTCGGCCAAGCTGCAGTTCCGCAAGGCGGGCAGCAGCAGCTACTCCACCGTCAAGATCGTGAAGGCGGACTCCGCGGGCCGGCTGAAGACCACGGTCACCGCGTCCGCGGACGGCTACTGGCGCTGGACCTTCGGCGAGACGGCCACGACGGGCGGCGCCACCTCCGCCGGCGACTACGTCGACGTCAAGTGACCCGGTCCCGCCTCAGCGGGCGCTGAGGCGGTAGCGCCCCGGCGTCACGCCCACCAGCTTCTTGAAGTGCCGGGTGAGATGGGCCTGGTCGTAGAAGCCGGTCAGTGACGCCACCTCGCCCGGGGCCCGCCCGTCGAGCAGCAGCCGGCGGGCGCGCTCCACCCGGCGCGACATCAGGTACTGGTGGGGCGCGATGCCGTAGGCACCGCTGAACGCGCGCACCAGGTGGGCGGGATGGGCGTACAGCGTCCGCGCCGCCTCCTCAAGCCCGAGCCCCCGCGTGACGTGCTCGTCGAGCAACTCGCGCAGGGAACGGGCGAGGGCGGGATCGCGCGCGGGCTCGGGCACGGCGGCGCGGGGCTTCAGATGCGTCCGCAGCCGCTCGCCGATCAGCGTCAGCCTGCTCTCCGCCTCCAACTCGTCGCCGGGGCGGGCGAGGGCGCCGTGCAGATGGCCGACGCGGCGGCGCAGCACCGGGTCGCGCAGGTCCGGCGCGTCTACCGCGGGGCCGATGAGGTCGAGCCCGAGGAGCGTGGCGTCGAGGTAGAGGACGCGTTTGCGGAACCCCTGCGGGGTGGCGGGGGAGCCGTTGTGCGGGACGTGCGGCGGCAGCAGGGACACCGTGTCGTGCGGGGTGCCGTGCTCGTGCCGGTCCAGGTCGTACCGTACGGCCCCGTCGTCGACGATCAGCAGCGTCCAGGCCTCGTGCACGTGCATCGGGTAGGCGTACTCGGTGAAGTGCGCGTGGAAGACCTCCACGACACCCGGGATACGCGGGCGCCAGGCGGAGACGTCCGGCTGGGCGGCCATGCAAAGAACGTACAAGACGACGGCGCACGGCGGTCGGCAGTCTCGGTGCATGAACACCGAACCGATCCGCTTCGACACGAAGATCGCCGTCCTGCTGCGCGAGGACCTGGAGCCCTGGCAGCGGCTGAACGTCACCGCCTTCCTGGTCAGCGGCCTCGGCACCCAGGCCCCCGAGGTGATCGGGGAGCCGTACGAGGACGCGGACGGCGTGCCCTACCTCCCGATGTTCCGGCAGCCGGTGCTCGTCTTCGAGGGCACGAAGGAGACCCTGACGGCGGCCCACGGCAAGGCACTGAACCGTGCCCTGCCGCGCGCGGTCTTCACCTCCGACCTCTTCACGACCGGCAACGACCGGGACAACCGCGCGGCGGTACGGGCGGTGGGCACCGGGGAGCTGGATCTGGTGGGTCTCGCGGTGTACGGCCCCCGGAACGCGGTGGACAAGGTGCTGAAGGGGACGCGGATGCATCCGTGAGGTGTGCTTGGGGCGGGGCTTGAGCCGGGAGGTACGGCATGAGGCGGGTGCTTGCGCACCGGCCTCAGGTCGTACGCACCCCGGGCTCGGCGTCGGCCGCGGCGGCGGGGGCCGTCGGCAGTTGCGGCGGGAGGCGGCGCATGAGCAGGCCGTACCCGAGCGCCGCCACCGTACCGACGAGCGCGCACGCCCCCCACAGCCACTCCGCGCCGAACCGGTCGATGACCAGGCCGGACATCAGCGGGGCGACCAGGGCGGCGACGGCCCAGGACAGGGTGTACATGCCCTGGTAGCGGCCGCGCCCGTGGACGGGCGAGAGCCGGACGACGAGCCCGGTCTGCGTCGGGGCGCTGACGATCTCGGCGAGCGTCCACACGCACACGGTGAGCGCGAACGCGCCGACCGACCCGGCGAACGCGGTGAGCCCGAAGCCGTACCCGGCGAGGACGGACGAGACCACGAGGAGCCGGCGCGGGTCCCGGTGCTCGATGAAGCGGGTGACGGGGATCTGCAGGGCGACGATCAGGACGCCGTTGACGGCGATGGCCGTGCCGTAGTCGGCGGGCGAGAACCCGGCCGTGCCCATCGCCACCGGGAGCCCGACCGAGCCCTGCTGGAAGACGAGCGCGACCAGGAAGGACAGCCCGACGACGGCCATGTACCGCCCGTCGCGCAGCACGGTCCCGAGGCCCACCTCCTGCGCCGCGGCCGCCTCGGCGACCCGCTCGGGCCGCGACTCGGGCAGCTTGACGAAGACGACGACGGCACAGGCGGCCGTCATCCCGGCCTCGATCAGGAAGCCGGCGCGGTAGCTGACCTCGGCGACGAAACCGGCGGCCAGGGAGGAGACCGCGAAGCCGAGGTTGATCGCCCAGTAGTTGAGGGAGAAGGCGCGCACGCGGTCCTCGGGCCGGACGATGTCCGCCATCATCGCCTGCACGGCGGGCCGGGAGGCGTTGGAGGCCATGCCGACGAGGAAGGCGACGGCGGCGATGGAGACGGGGTCGCGCACGAAGCCGAGCAGCGCGACGCAGCCGGCGGTCGCGGACTGGGCGACGAGCAGCGTCGGCCGCCGCCCGAGCCGGTCGGCCATCACACCGCCGCCGAGGGAGGAGACGACCCCGCCGAGCCCGTGCAGCGAGGCGACGAGTCCCGCGTACGACGCGCTGTAGCCCCGGTCCAGGGTCAGGTACAGCGCCAGGAAGGTGGCGACGAACGCGCCGAGCCGGTTGACCAGGGTGCTGAGCCACAGCCACCAGAACGCGCGGGGCAGGCCGGAGACCGTTTCCCGGGCGGCGCGGCTCAGGGCGGCGAGTGGCATGGGTCCCCCACGTGCGGAAAGTTGCGTAAGCAGTGATCAAGGCTTTCGCAACTTACGTCGGAGCTCTCCCGCCGGACCACTCAATTGACGGATGCCGTCAAGAGTCCGCTGCTCGTCCGCTGTCCGTCCGCTCCCCGGGCACTCCAGCGGGGGTCCGAAAGCGTGGATTACGCTCTGGGGCATGGCCGACGCACCGTACAAGCTGATCCTCCTCCGCCACGGCGAGAGCGAGTGGAATGCGAAGAACCTGTTCACCGGTTGGGTGGACGTCAACCTGAACGAGAAGGGCGAGAAGGAGGCAGTCCGCGGTGGCGAGCTCCTGAAGGACGCCGATCTCCTCCCCGACGTGGTCCACACGTCCCTCCAGAAGCGCGCGATCCGCACCGCGCAGCTCGCGCTGGAGGCCGCCGACCGTCACTGGATCCCGGTCCACCGCTCCTGGCGCCTGAACGAGCGCCACTACGGCGCGCTCCAGGGCAAGGACAAGGCGCAGACGCTCGCCGAGTTCGGCGAGGAGCAGTTCATGCTGTGGCGCCGCTCCTACGACACCCCGCCGCCGCCGCTCGAGGACGGCACGGAGTGGTCCCAGTCGGGCGACCCCCGCTACGCCTCCATCCCGCCGGAGCTGCGCCCGCGCACGGAGTGCCTGAAGGACGTCGTCGTCCGCATGCTCCCGTACTGGTACGACGGCATCGTCCCCGACCTCCTGGCCGGCCGCACGGTCCTCGTCGCCGCCCACGGCAACAGCCTGCGCGCCCTGGTCAAGCACCTCGACGGCATCTCCGACGCCGACATCGCGGGCCTGAACATCCCCACGGGCATCCCCCTGTACTACGAACTCGACGCCGACTTCAAGCCGCGCACCCCCGGCGGCAAGTACCTGGACCCCGAGGCGGCAGCGGCCGCCATCGAGGCGGTCAAGAATCAGGGCAAGAAGAAGTAGCTTTTGTGATCATGCCTCTGATCTGCGCTTCCGGTGCGGATCAGGGGCATTTTCGCGCTCTGGGACCTCCCTGGAACCTCAACGCTCGCGCGGGAGCGCCCCGCGGCGCGTGGCTGCGGGGCGCCTTGTGGGGTTCAGTCGACCTTCTCCCCGTCGTGCGTACCGCCCTTGCAGAGGTTGTCCGTCAGATCGGCCGTTCCGCCGCCCTGCTTGCACTCAGAAGGAGTGACGTAGGACGGGTTGCCCTGTGCGGCGGCGGTGGCGGTGGCGGCGCCTGTGAGGCCGAGTCCGGCTAGGGCTGCCGTGGCGATGACGGCGGCGAGGATTCGTCCGATGCGCATGTGGTTCCCCTTTCACGGATTGCCTCGTTTGGGGCACTAGTCAGCTTGATCTTCACCCATGTGGGTGGCACGTCATGTTGCGCCATTCGGGTGAACTGCTCAGTGCTCGGCCCGGGCCGTCAGGCGTCGCTGTCCCGGTGCCGCTCGTAGGCACCGGGTGACGTCTCCACGACTTCGCGGGGGTAGACCTCGTGCACCCGGGCGAGCAGGTCGCGCTGTTTGCTGACCCAACCCGTCGGCAGTGCGAACAGCGGGACGGTCACGGTGACCCCTGAGGCGGGTCCGTCGTGGGCCGACACCGACATCCGGTCGTGGCCGTCGGGCTTGAACTTCAAGGACGGTGTCCGCCCCGAGGTGAGCCACATGGCGAATCGACGGGTCTCCAGGGTCGCCAAGGTGTCCTCCCAGTCGGCCAGATCTTCAGGGAGGAGGGTCACCGAGAAGGTGGCGCTGAGGGACTCCCGCCGAGTTCATGCATTCCCTCCCCGATGACAAGATCCGAGCATCTTGCCGGACGGACGGACGGACGTGACGGCTCGGATCGCATGGCTCAGCGAGGCGTGTATGCCACACGCTCGAAGGGCCATGCGCGGGCCAGCCAGTCGCTGACGACGCGGTAGAGCTCGGCGTCGAGAGAAGCGTGGTCCGCCCGGACCCAGGAGCGGACGTCAGTGACACCGGGCTCCTGGCGCGAGCCGTAGATGTAGACGCAGCCGATGACGTCGTCCCCAGGGACCGACAGGACGGTGTAGGTGAAGCCGACGCGCCGTTCGAAGTCCTCCGCGTGCCGGCGCAGGTCGTGGAGGTTGGCGTCCAGGGACATGCCCCCTGGAGGCGGCCAGGAGCCGCCGGCGAAGTCGGAGGTGGCTCGGATGTGGGCGATGCTGGAGGTCCAGGCTGCGTGATCGGCAGCATTGTGCTGAGGGCCGAGGGGCTCCAGGCGGAAGCGGTCGGTGGCAGGCGGGTGCGGTACGGCGAACTCGGGGTCCACGAGGGGCTGGTCAGGTGAGGTCACCGCGGGAGGTTATCCCCGGGCCCCTACCGATTTCTCGCACTTTTTGGGAGAGAAGACCGTCGGCTCGCGCTCCCGGTAGATGCAGGGCGCCGGCGCGGTCCACATGTTCACGGTGTTCGGCCCGTAACGGCGGCGGCGCCGACGCCGAGGGCGATACCGGCTACGTACGGCGGTGCGGCAGCCGGAATGCCGCTGCCAAGCCGGCCAGGCCTATGACCGCGAGGGTGGTCATCGCCGCGGCGTAGGCGCCCTTCGTGAGGCCGGAGACCAGGATGGTGCCGGCTATGGCCGTGCCGAAGGACGAGCCGAGGTTCGACACGCTGCGGGACAGGCCCGAGATCTCGCCCTGTTGGTCTTCCGGGAAGCTCGACTGCACGACGTTGACCGACGGGGTCAGCATCACGCCCATGCCGAGTCCGATCAGCAGGAGTCCGGGGACGAAGGCCCAGGCCGAGGAGAAGGCGGCGGCCAGGGCGATCAGGACGACCACACCGGCGATGGAGACGACGAAGCCGGTCATGATGAGCGTGCGCTGGGGGCGCCGCTCGGCCAGGCGTTCGGCGGACAGGGACGAGACCAGGAGCCCCAGCGTGGCCGCGGTGAAGACGACCCCGGTCTGGATGGCGTCGTAGTGGCGTACGACCTGGAGGTAGGCCGCCACCGTGAACGACGAACCCAGGAGCATCAGCCACTGGACGTTCTGCGTGATGAGCCCGAGGTTGGACGTGCGGTTGCGGAACAGGCTGAGCGACAGCAGCGGTTCCTTGCCGGCCGCCTCCTCGGCGCGTACGTGGCGGAAGAACCACCACAGCACGAGCACGCCCAGGACCAGCAGGGCGACCATGAGCCAGACGTTGTTGTCCGCGGCCAGGATGCCCATGACGACGAGGACGAGACCCGCGGCCGAGAGGACCGCGCCGGTGGTGTCGAAGGAGCGGGTCGGATCGGGTGGCAGGGGATCCTCGATGTGCCGGCTGAGCGCGACGATCACCGCGATGACCAGGGCCTGGAACACGAAGGCCGCGCGCCAGCTGATGCCCGTGGTGATGAGTCCGCCGATCAGCGGTCCGGCGGCGGCGCCGGCGCCGCCCAGCGCCATGATCACGCCGAAGGCGCGGGCGCGGGAGGTCACGTCCGGGTAGAGCAGCGTCGTGAGGATGTAGACGGGCGGGATGAGCAGCGCGGTGCCGATCCCTTCGAGGATCGAGTTGCCGAGGATCAGCACGCCGAGTCCGGGAGCCGCCGCGCTCAGCAGGGCGCCGATCGCGTAGACGACGAGGCCGGTCATGAAGCACCGCTTGCGGCCGTAGCGGTCGGTCAGCTTGCCGCCGGGGATCATCAGCGCCGCCATCACCAGCAGGAAGACGGTGATCGCCACCTGTACGCCCTGGACGGTGGTGTCCAGGTCCCTGCTGATGTCGTTGATCATCACGTTCATGTTGGAGCCGGCGAAGCTGCAGATGAACTGGGCGAGGGCCAGGGCGGCCAGCACCCGCCCCTGCCCCGCCGCGCGCTGTCCCTCGGCCGTCTCAATCACCGGAGCCGCCCCCCGAGGCGCTCCCCGAGGCGTCCCCTGAGCCGTCCCCCGTGTCGTCCTCGGCGGGAGCCGTGAGGCCGGAGATCGTCGGGCGCCCGCGATCCTCGGCCCGGGAGCGGGGCCGTTCCTTGCTCAGTTCCTCGTCGAGCGCCAAGGCCGCGGTGACCAGGGAGAGGTGGGTGAACGCCTGCGGGAAGTTGCCGAGTTGTTCCCCCGAGGGCCCGATCTCCTCGGCGAACAGGCCGACATGGTTGGCGTAGGTGAGCATCTTGTCGAAGGCGTGCCGGGCCTGGTTGAGCCTGCCGCTGCGGGCGAGTGCCTCGACGTAGAAGAAGCTGCACAGGTTGAACGTGCCCTCCGAGCCGCGCAGTCCGTCGGGGGAGGCCTTGGGGTCGTACCGGTAGACGAGGCTGTCGCTGACCAGTTCCTCGTTCATGGCATCGAGGGTGCTGAGCCAGTCGGGATCGTGGGGCGAGATGAAGCCGACCCTCGGCATGAGCAGCAGGGAGGCGTCCAGGACGTCGGTGTCGTAGTGCTGGACGAAGGCCTGCCGCTTCTCGTGCCAGCCGCGGTCGACTATCTCCTGGAAGACCGCGTCCCGGGTACGGGTCCACCGGGCGACGTCGGCCGGCCGGGAGAAGCTGTTGGCCGCGTGGATGCCGCGGTCGAACGCCACCCAGGTCATCAGCCGGCTGTAGGTGAAGTTCTGCCGCCCGCCCCGGGTCTCCCAGATGCCCTCGTCCGGCCGGTCCCAGTGGCCGGCGAGCCAGTCCAGCACGCCGCGCAGCGCCCCCCAGCCGCGGAGCGCACCGATGTCGCCCCCGACGATCAGGGCGTCCGAGGCCTCGCCGTAGATGTCGAGCTGGAGCTGGTCGGCGGCCGCGTTGCCCGCGCGTACGGGCCGTGAGCCCTGGTAGCCCTCCAGGTGGTCGAGGGTTTCCTCCGTCAGGTGGGGGTCGCCGTCGATGCGGTACATGATCTGCAGCGGATCGCCCGAGGCGGTGCCCCCGGCCTCGATACGGTCGCGCAGCCAGCGGCGGAAGGCGTGCGCCTCGTCGTGGAAGCCCAGATCGATCAGGGCCCGGACGGACAGCGCCGCGTCGCGGATCCAGGTGTAGCGGTAGTCCCAGTTGCGCTCGCCGCCGATCTGCTCGGGCAGTCCCATGGTGGCCGCCGCGATGGGTGCCCCGGTCGGCGCGTACGTGAGCAGCTTGAGGGTGATCGCCGAGCGGTTCACGATGTCCCGCCAGCGGCCGCGGTAGGTGCAGGAGTGCAGCCAGGACAGCCAGAAGGAGCGGCACGTGTCGAAGTCCTCGGCGACCCGTTCCAGGGACGGGGGCGGCGGGACGGTGTCGTCGCTCGCCGAAGTCGTCAGCACGACCGCGGCGGCCTGGCCGGCCGAGAGGGTGAAGCGGGCGGTGATGTCGTTGCCCTCCGCGTGCAGCGGGATCCCGACCGTGGACTGCACGTGCAGGTCCGTGCCCGGGCCGTGGAAGCGCGCGGAGTGGGCGTCGGCCTGCGTGAGGGTGTGCGTGGCGCGGCCGTAGTCGAAGCGCGGGCGGCAGTCGAGGGCGAAGGGGAGGCTGCCCCGGACCACCCGGGCGACCCGCACCAGACGGTGCGTGGCCTGCGCCGTCGAGGAGTCGATGGGCACCATGAAGTCGGCCACCTCGCCGACTCCGCCGGGTGCCATGAAGCGGGTGATCAGCACGGCCGTGTCGGACAGGTACAGCTGCCGGTCCGTCATGCCGTTGCCGTCCGGGGACCGCGCGGCGAGCAGGCAGTGCCCTCCGCGCTCGCTGTCCAGGAGGGAGGCGAAGACGCTGGGCGAGTCGAAGCGCGGCGTGCACCACCAGTCGATGTCACCGCCGGAGGAGACCAGGGCGGCGGTCTGAAGATCGCCGACCATGCCGTGCTCGGCGATGGGCGGATACCGGTTCACCTGGGCTCCCTCGTCGCAGCGACAGTCACGCCAAGGGTCCGGCGTTCCCGGCGGTACGGCCTCACCCGCGGGGGGTGAATGGGCGCCCCCGACCGCAGGGCGGAGGGCGGGGAGCCGAGGGGCGGACACCTTGCGCGGGGCGGGAGACGCAGATCACATCCGCTCGTGTCACAGCGCGCGGGGGCGCGGGGTCCTAGGGGTGTAACCACTCACAACGGCACAGGAGTTCACCATGGAAGCTCGGTTGAATGTCATGGCTGCCCCGGCCGCGGCCAAGGCCATCAAGCACCTCATCGCCGCGAGCAAGGCGCTCGCGGAATCGACGCTGCCGGCGGCGACGCGCGAACTGGTGAACCTGCGCGCCAGCCAGATCAACGGCTGCGCCGGCTGCATCGACATGCACACCAAGGAGGCCGCGGCGGCGGGGGAGACCGCGGTACGTCTCCACCTGGTCGCGGCCTGGCGCGAGGCCACGGTGTTCACCGACGCCGAGCGCGCCGCGCTGGAGCTGGCCGAGCAGGGCACCCGGATCGCCGACGCGGCCGGCGGCGTCACGGACGAGGTGTGGGCGAACGCCGCCAAGCACTACGACGAGGAGCAGCTCGCCGCCCTGGTGGCGCAGATCGCCGTCATCAACGCCTTCAACCGCGGGAACGTCATCACCCAGCAGCCCGCCGGCGACTACGAAGTCGGCCAGGTCCACTGACCGGACGGCCCACCGACCCCCGGGCGTCGCTGTCGCGGAGCCCGGGGCGGGCGTCACCAGATGGACAGGGGCACGGGGCGGATCTCGTCCGCAGGGTGCCCCGCGCGTTCGTGGATGCGCCGGACCGCTTCGGCGGAAGGGGCCTCGGAGAGGCAGTACACGGTGCCGGACACGGGATCCGCCCACGCCCGTTCGAAGTGCACGCCCTCCTCTTTCTCTATGGCCAGGTCGGCCGCGTGGGCCCGCTGGAGCTCCTCGTCGGTGATGCCCTGCATCCCGTGGTGGACGTCCATGAACTGGGTCATGGCCACGCACCCCCTTCGTGCCTGGTGCTCCCTTACATGCTGCGCCTCGCGGCCCCGTCACAGCGACCGGACGGCCCCGGGTACGCCGAAGGTCCCCGGTGCCGCAGGGCACCGGGGACCTTCGCCGTCGTAGCGGATGCCTGCCGTCAGCCGCACTGGCAGGGGTTGCCCGACTGGCACCCGCAGCCGCAGCCCGAGCCGCAGCCGCACGCGCCGAAGAGCGGGAGGCTTCTGATCTCAGTGGGCTGGTCGGTCTCGCGCTCCTGTGTGGGGTCGGGCGTGGTGCTGGGGGATTCGGCCATGGGTCCCCTCCTAGAGGCTTGGGCCTGCCTGCTGCCTTTGCCCATTTCATGCCCGGTATCTCGGGCGCATCAACGGCGCACAGTGGCGCCCGCACGCCCGAACCGAACCCCGCGAGCCCCCTTGGGGCTCGCGGAAGCCCTCGGCCGACCCCGGGGGGTTACTTGCCCTCGGGCCCGGTCACCGGCTGGATGTCCTGCTGGAGGTCGTCCGCGTGCTCGCCCGTGACCAGGAACACCACGCGCTTGGCGACCGCCACCGCGTGGTCGGCGTACCGCTCGTAGTAGCGGCCGAGCAGGGTCACGTCGACGGCCGTCTCGATGCCGTGCTTCCAGCGCTCGTCGATCAGGTGCTGGAACAGGGTGCGGTGCAGCAGGTCCATCTCGTCGTCGTCCTGCTCCAGCTGCAGGGCGAGGTCGACGTCCTTGGAGACGATCACCTCGGCCGCCTTGGCCATCAGACGCTGGGCGAGCTGGCCCATTTCGAGGATCGTGGCGTGCAGGTCGTGGGGGACGGCCCGCTCCGGGAAACGCAGCCGTGCGAGCTTCGCCACATGCTGGGCGAGGTCGCCGGAGCGCTCCAGGTCGGCCGACATACGAAGTGAGGTCACCACGATCCGCAGATCCGTGGCCACCGGCTGCTGGCGGGCGAGCAGGGCTATCGCCCGCGCCTCCAGGTCGTGCTGCAGTTCGTCGACCTTCTTGTCGGCCTCGATGACGCTCTCGGCCAGCTTGAGGTCGGAGTCGAGGATGGCCGTCGTGGCGCGCCCGATCGCCGACCCGACCAGCCGGGCCATCTCCACCAGACCGTCGCCGATCGAGTCCAGTTCCTCGTGGTACGCGTCCCGCATCAGGGTTCCCTCTCGTGCGTGTTCTTCGGGGGCTCCGGGGGCCGGGGCCCGTGACAAACCAGCCATGCGAACCCCACGCTCCCACGTTCCGGCCCGTACGCGTCCGTTTCCGCCACCCCAAATGAACCAATACTGGCTCCAAGGTGAACTCTGGGCGACGAGTGTCGGAGGTCGCACCTCGACGGCTGTGGGGATGTCGTAGGCCATGCCTAACCTGGGTGCATGGACGTGAACGCGGCGGTCGCCGCAGCGGCAGCGATCGCCGGGGTGCTCACCGGTGTCATCGCCATGCTGGCGTTCCGCTGGAGCGAACGCGACCAGAAGCGGCCCACCAGGACTTCTCTGCACACCGACCCCGTGCTTCCGCCGGGCGTGGACACCGTGCTGTCCGTGCTCCGGTCCTCGGCCGTCGTCCTCGACGAGGCCGACGCCGTCGTCAAGGCGAGCTCCGCGGCGTACGCCCTCGGGCTCGTCCGTGGCGGAAAGCTTGCCGTGGAGCCCATGCTCCAGATGGCGAGGGACACGCGGCGCGACGGAGAGATACGCCAGGTCGAGCTGGATCTGCCGAGGCGCGGGACGGGCAGGGGCGAGGCACTCGCCGTGTCCGCCCGCGTCGCGCCCCTCGGATCCCGGCTCGTCCTCCTCCTCGTCGAGGACCTCACCGAGGCCCGGCGTATCGAGGCGGTACGACGCGACTTCGTCGCGAACGTCAGCCATGAGCTGAAGACCCCGGTGGGCGCACTCTCCCTCCTGTCCGAGGCGGTCATGGACGCCTCCGACGATCCGGAGGCCGTGCAGCGCTTCGCCGGTCGCATGCAGATCGAAGCCACCCGGCTGACCAACCTGGTCCAGGAGCTCATCGACCTGTCCCGGGTACAGAACGACGACCCGCTGGAGGACGCCGAGCCGGTCCGGGTCGACGAACTGGTGGCGGAGGCGATCGACCGCTGCCGCCACCAGGCAGGCACCAAACAGATCACCATGGCCGCGGGCGGCACCGCCGACCTGCACGTCTGGGGAAACCGCGGGCAGCTCGCCGCCGCCATCGGCAACCTCGTCGAGAACGCCGTGAACTACTCCCCGGCCCGCACCCGCGTCGGCATAGCCGCCCGCCGGGTCAGCGGTTCCGGCGGGGACCTCATCGAGCTCGCCGTGACCGACCAGGGCATCGGCATCTCGGACAAGGACAAGGAGCGCATCTTCGAGCGCTTCTACCGCGTCGACCCGGCCCGCTCGCGGGCCACCGGCGGCACCGGTCTGGGTCTCGCCATCGTCAAGCACGTGGTCGCCTCGCACGGCGGGGAGGTCACGGTGTGGAGCGCCGAAGGCCAGGGCTCCACTTTCACCCTCCGGCTGCCGGAGGCGGGTGCGGCCCGTGACCGCGCTCAGCAGCACCCCGACCTCGACGAAGAGGCGGGTCAGGCCGCACACTCAACTTCCGGATCCCCCGATTCCGGCGTATCCCCCGACTCAGCCGCGTACGAAACGCTTCCCGCCCCGGAGGTCCTTCCGTGACCCGAGTGCTCGTCGTCGAGGACGAGGAGTCCTTCTCCGACGCCCTGTCGTACATGCTCCGTAAGGAGGGCTTCGAGGTCGCCGTGGCGGCCACCGGGCCCGACGGACTCGACGAGTTCGAGCGCAACGGCGCCGACCTCGTCCTCCTCGACCTGATGCTGCCGGGGCTGCCCGGCACGGAGGTGTGCCGCCAACTGCGCGGCCGCTCCAACGTCCCCGTCATCATGGTGACCGCCAAGGACAGCGAGATCGACAAGGTCGTCGGCCTGGAGATAGGAGCCGACGACTACGTCACCAAGCCCTTCTCCTCGCGCGAGCTGGTCGCCCGTATCCGGGCCGTGCTGCGTCGCCGCGGCGAGCCGGAGGAGGTCACGCCGGCGGCCCTGGAGGCCGGCCCGGTCCGCATGGACGTCGACCGGCACGTGGTCACCGTCTCCGGCTCCAAGGTGGACCTCCCGCTCAAGGAGTTCGACCTGCTGGAGATGCTGCTGCGCAACGCCGGCCGCGTGCTGACCCGTATGCAGCTGATCGACCGCGTCTGGGGCGCCGACTACGTCGGTGACACCAAGACCCTCGACGTCCACGTCAAGCGTCTGCGCGCCAAGATCGAGCCGGACCCGGGCGCCCCGCGCTACCTGGTCACGGTCCGCGGCCTGGGCTACAAGTTCGAGCCGTAGACCGACCGCCGGCCCTGAAGGCCCGGCAAGGGCCGAGCCGTACGACGAAGGGCGGTCCCCCTCAGCGGGGGGACCGCCCTTCGTCGTACGGCCGTTTCGTACGGCCGCTGTGTACCGCTGTTTCGTACGACCGCTCAGTTGCCGGACGGCGTGGTCGACGCCGACGCGGAGTCGCTCGGGGTCGAACCCGTGGACGCGGAGCCGTCGGCGGACTCGGTCGCCGAGGCGGAGGCGCCCTTCTTCGGCTTCTTGTTGTCGGACGCCGTGGCGCCCGCGGCCGGGCTGCCCGTGGCCGACGCGGACGGCGTCGGGATCTCGCTCGGGCCCCAGCCGGTGAAGTAGCTCTTGGCCGGGACGACGAAGGCGCGCAGGCTCACGTCACCGGTCTTGGTGAAGGTGAAGGTGATTTTCTGGGCGTTGCCGTCCCGGACCGCCTCACGGCTGCTGGCGAGCACGGCGGAGGCGTTGTCCTTGCCGCCGATGATCAGCGAGCCGCCGGCCGGCACGGTCAGGGACCCGCCCTTGGCCGGGCTCAGCTGGGCGGTCTTGCCGGTGCCGGGCACGACGATCGACTGCAGGGTCTGGTCGGTGGTGCCGGTGTTGAACACGGTCGCGGAGATCACGGCCGGACCCGTGGACTGCAGGTCGGGCTGGGTGATGACCGTCGCGTTCTGCACCTTGATGGCACCGACGGACGTCGCCGCGTTGTCCGGCTTGACCTGCAGCGTCTGTGAGTTGTTGCCTGCGCCACAGGCGGCGAGCGAGGCGATGGAGAACACGACGGCGGAGGCGGCGAGGGCGCCGCGTCGAAGGCTGCTGCTCACGGCGGCGGCAACTCCTTGAACGCACGGGCGACTCCTTATAAAGCCGCCCTAAGTGTCTGTCAGCGACCTTAGGCTACCGAGCCGTTCCCACGGGGCCGCACCCGACCCTCCCCCAACCTCACACGCATCGCTCAAGCAGGGGGTACCCGAGGCCCTTGAGTGGCTCCCGAGTCACTTTGCCGAGACGTTCGTCCGGCATTCACATAAGACGGTTCGCAACACCGCGCGTAAGACATCCGGCAACACCCCGCGCAAAATTTCCGTGAAGGAATGCGAGCCCACCTCGGATATTGATCACCTACCGATCGGCCGACGGCTCGTGATCAATTCCGGATTCGTCTCACGGCCCACCGGAGCCACCGAACGGAGTAGCGGAAGTCGCACGCTTGTGACCGGACAAATGTGGACGTTCGTCCACTTGGAGGGGGCTCCGGATGTGTGTAACGTGCCCGTTTCGCTCCGCCCGGAGAGCCGCTCCGACCTGCGAATACCTCGTTCCGCAGGGCCTGCGCAGCACGTTCCTGTTGCTGTTGTCAAGCCCCGAGATATGCCCTGACCTGCGAAAACGCCATTCAGAAGACGCCGTATCCGTGTTACCCTGGATAGCCACGGAAGGGGTACCTGTCACATGACGTTCAAGGTTGGCGACACCGTGGTCTATCCCCATCACGGGGCCGCGCTGATCGAGGCCATCGAAACTCGCCAGATCAAAGGCGTGGACAAGACCTACTTGGTGCTGAAGGTCGCCCAGGGTGACCTGACGGTACGTGTGCCAGCGGACAATGCGGAGTTCGTCGGCGTGCGTGATGTGGTCGGTCAGGACGGGCTGGACCGGGTCTTCGAGGTGCTGCGCGCGCCGTACGCCGAGGAGCCCACGAACTGGTCTCGTCGATACAAGGCAAACCTGGAGAAGCTTGCCTCCGGTGATGTCATCAAGGTCGCGGAAGTCGTGCGTGACCTGTGGCGTCGCGAGCGCGAGCGCGGACTCTCCGCCGGTGAGAAGCGCATGCTCGCCAAGGCTCGCCAGATCCTGGTGAGCGAGCTCGCCCTCGCGGAGAACACCAACGAGGACAAGGCCGAGGCCCTGCTCGACGAGGTTCTCGCGTCCTGACGCAGGCAGCAGCCCTGCTCTGGTCAGCACAGTGAAATGCCGCGGTGCCCGATGACAAGATTCCTGTCGCCGGGCGCTGCGGCATGTTCGTACTCGGATGCCGTACGCCGGGGTGGTGCCCCCGATACTTGGCGTGCCGGGCCCGCGCAGCCGGCTCGACCGGTGTCACGGAAGGGTCCGGTCGAGCGTGTCGCGCCCGACACGGTGAGGCCATACCCACCTAGGCCGAGCACACAAACCTGACAGGAACCGATGTCTGACGTTTCGCGCCCTTCGCCTGCAGAGCCCCGTACGGAGGCCCGCACCGCCGTCGTGATCCCGGCCGCCGGCCGGGGCGTACGACTCGGTCCGGGCGCCCCCAAGGCGCTACGCGCGCTGAACGGCACGCCCATGCTCATCCACGCGGTCCGCGCGATGGCCGCCTCCCGCGCGGTCTCCCTCGTGGTGGTCGTGGCCCCGCCCGACGGCACGGCCGAGGTCAAGTCGCTGCTCGACGCGCACGCGCTGCCCGAGCGCACCGACTTCCTGGTCGTCCCCGGCGGGGACACCCGCCAGGAATCCGTGCGGCTCGGCCTGGAGGCGCTGCCCCCGGACCACGACATCGTCCTGGTGCACGACGCGGCCCGGCCGCTGGTCCCGGTGGACACGGTGGACGCGGTGATCGAGGCGGTACGGGAGGGCGCGGCGGCCGTCGTGCCCGCGCTGCCGCTCGCGGACACCGTCAAGGAGGTCGAGCCGACCACGGCCCCGGGCGAGCCCGAACCGGTCGTCGCCACGCCCGAGCGGGCGCGGCTGCGGGCCGTGCAGACCCCGCAGGGCTTCGACCGTACGACGCTGGTCCGCGCGCACGAGACCGTGACCGGCGACGTCACCGACGACGCCAGCATGGTCGAGCAGCTGGGGGAGCGGGTCGTGGTCGTGCCCGGCCACGAGGAGGCCTTCAAGGTCACCCGCCCGCTGGACCTGGTCCTCGCCGAGGCGGTCCTGGCCCGCAGGAGGCTGAACGATGGCTTCTGACCCCGTGCTTCCCCAGGTCGGCATCGGTACCGACATCCACGCCTTCGAGGAGGGCCGCGAGCTGTGGTGCGCCGGCCTGAAGTGGGAGGGCGAGGGGCCGGGACTGGCCGGCCACTCCGACGCGGACGTCGTCGCGCACGCCGCCTGCAACGCGCTCTTCTCGGCCGCCGGGCTCGGTGACCTCGGGCAGCACTTCGGCACCGGGCGCCCCGAGTGGTCCGGCGCGTCCGGCGTCACGCTCCTGACCGAGGCGGCCCGGATCGTCCGCGAGGCCGGCTTCCGCATCGGCAACGTCGCGGTCCAGGTCGTCGGACCCCGCCCCAAGATCGGCAAGCGCCGCGACGAGGCCCAGAAGCTCCTGTCGGAGGCGGCGGGCGCCCCGGTGTCCGTCTCCGGCGCCACCACCGACGGCCTCGGCTTCCCCGGTCGCGACGAGGGCCTGATGGCGATCGCCACGGCACTCGTCGTGCGCGTGGGCTGAGGGCGTGCGAGGGTACCCGCAGAGCGATCATCGACAAGCGAGCCCCGACGCAAGCGACCCCTGACGATCGGCCGTCGGCCGAGGTCCCGGAGGTACCCATGTCCGCCGCCCTGTCCGACCGGCTCAAGGCCCTGCTCGACACCCCCGTCTTCATCGTCCTCGGCACCGTCCAGCCCGACGGCAGCCCGCAGCTGTCCCCGGTGTGGGTGAAGCGGGACGGCGAGCAGATCCTCGTCTCCACGACGGTGGACCGCCGCAAGAAGAAGAACCTCGACCGCGACGCGCGGGTGAGCGTCGTGGTCCAGGACCCGGCCTCGCCCTACGAGTACGCGGAAATCCGCGGCAGCGCGGAACTGACCACCGCGGGCGGCCAGGAACTGATCGACGAGCTCGCCCTGAAATACACCGGCAAGAAGTACGCGGAATTCAACCCGGCTTCGGCGCAGGACGCGGAACGCGTGGTCGTGCGGATCACCGCGCGGAAGGTCGTGGGAAGCCTCTGAACCGCGTCGGACGTGTCACGAATCCGTGGCCCCTGGCCAAAAGGGGCGTGAGGCACTCCCCGGCGCCCACTACCCTGGAGTGGTGACTATTCGGCTGTACGACACCGACGCCCGGCAGATCCGCGACTTCACCCCGGTCACGCCGGGCTGTGTCTCGATCTACCTGTGTGGTGCCACCGTGCAGTCCGCGCCGCACATCGGGCACATCCGCTCGGGCCTCAACTTCGACATCATGCGCCGGTGGTTCAGCTACCGGGGCTACGACGTGACGTTCATCAGGAACGTCACCGACATCGACGACAAGATCATCGCGAAGGCCCACGAGCAGAACCGGCCCTGGTGGTCGATCGGGTACGAGAACGAGCGCGCCTTCAACGACGGCTACACGGCACTCGGCTGCCTGCCGCCGACGTACGAGCCCCGCGCCACCGGCCACATCACCGAGATGATCGAGATGATGCAGGGCCTGATCGAGCGCGGCCACGCCTACGAGGCGGACGGCAACGTCTACTTCGACGTGCGCTCCTTCCCGCGGTACCTGGAGCTGTCCCGGCAGGAGCTCGACAACCTGCTCCAGCCGTCCGGCGAGGGCGAGAGCGGCAAGCGGGACCCGCGCGACTTCGCCATGTGGAAGTCCGCCAAGCCCGGCGAGCCGACCTGGCCGACGCCGTGGGGAGACGGGCGCCCCGGCTGGCACCTGGAGTGCTCGGCCATGGCGCACAAGTACCTGGGCAGGGCCTTCGACATCCACGGCGGCGGCCTCGACCTGATCTTCCCGCACCACGAGAACGAGATCGCCCAGGCCAAGGCCTACGGCGACGACTTCGCCCAGTACTGGGTGCACAACGCCTGGGTGACCATGGCCGGCGACAAGATGTCCAAGTCGCTGGGCAATTCGGTGCTCGTCAGCGAGATGGTCAAGGTGTGGCGGCCGATCGTGCTGCGCTACTACCTCGGCACCCCGCACTACCGCTCGATGATCGAGTACAGCGAGGACGCCCTGCGCGAGGCCGACTCCGCGTTCGCGCGGATCGAGGGCTTCCTGCAGCGCGTCGTCGAACTGGCCGGGGGCGTCGTCGAGCCGTCCGCCGAGGTGCCGCCCGCGTTCGCCGAGGCGATGGACGACGACCTCGGTGTCCCGCAGGCACTGGCCGTCGTGCACACCGCGGTCCGGCAGGGCAACTCCGCACTCGCCGCCGACGACAAGGAAGCCGCCGTGGCCCGCCTCGCCGAGGTGCGCGCCATGCTCGGCGTCCTGGGTCTCGACCCGTTCGACCCGCACTGGGCCGGTGACGGCGCCGACCGCGGAGAGGACCTGCACAGCGCGGTCGACAGCCTCGTACGACTGGTCCTCGACCAGCGCGAGGCGGCCCGCTCCCGCAAGGACTGGGCCACCGCGGACGCCATCCGCGACCGGCTCAACCAGTCCGGCCTCGTCATCGAGGACAGCCCGCAGGGCCCGCGCTGGAGTCTCGGCGCGCGCTGAGACCGACGCCGGTCCCCGGTGATCGATTGTGCCGCCCGGCCCTCCGGGCGGCACACTGCATATACACGTACGCACGCTTCCGTAGAGAACAGGTAGGTCATGGCCGCGAACAACCGCCGCATGTCCGGCAAGAAGGGCGCGCAGGTCGGCAGTGGCGGCCAGCGACGCCGGGGCCTGGAGGGCAAGGGCCCGACCCCGCCCGCCGAGATGCGCAAGGGGCACGCCAAGCAGCGTGCCGCGAACGCGAAGGTCCGCCGCGCCCAGGGCCGCCCGCAGCAGCGCAGGGGCGGCGGCAAGACGTCGTCCGAGCTGGTCGTCGGCCGCAACCCCGTCGTCGAGGCGCTGCGTGAGGGCGTGCCCGCGAGCACCCTGTACGTCCAGCAGTTCATCGACAACGACGAGCGCGTCCGCGAGGCCCTGCAGCTCGCCGGCGAGCGCGGCGGCATCAACCTCATGGAGGCCCCGCGCCCCGAGCTCGACCGCATGACCAACGGGCTCAACCACCAGGGTCTGGTCCTCCAGGTCCCGCCGTACGAGTACGCGCACCCCGAGGACCTCGCCGACGCCGCCTACGACGAGGGCGAGGACCCGCTGATCGTCGCCCTCGACGGGGTGACCGACCCGCGCAACCTCGGCGCCGTCGTCCGCTCCGTCTCCGCCTTCGGTGGCCACGGCGTCGTCGTGCCCGAGCGGCGCGCGGCCGGCATGACCGCCGGCGCCTGGAAGACCTCCGCCGGTACGGCGGCCCGTACGCCCGTCGCCCGCGCCACCAACCTGACGCGCGCCCTGGAGGCGTACAAGAAGGCCGGCATCGTGGTCGTCGGTCTCGCCGCCGACGGCGAGGCCGAACTCGGCGACCTGGCGGCCCTGGGCGGCCCGGTCGTCATCGTCGTCGGCAGCGAGGGCAAGGGCCTGTCCCGACTCGTCGGCGAGACCTGCGACTTCCGGGTGCGGATCCCGATGCCCGGTGGCGCCGAGTCACTCAACGCCGGTGTGGCGGCGGGGATCGTGCTGTACGAGGCGGCTCGCCGCCGGGCCTGACGCATCGCCGCGGATGCCTGAACAGGCGTCCGCGGTCTCACCCGTACGGGTCAAACCTGGCGTCCAGGACAACCTTGACGCGGTCCGGACACATCCGACCGGTCAAAGCAGTGTCCTAACTCCGCGTCACTCGGTTAGATGAGTGTGGACACCAGAACACCCCGCACACCCACGGGGGACCGCTCGTCGGGATTCAGCTCCGGGCTCGACGACGCTCCCGCGCTGAGCATGGTGAAGGTGCCGAGCGATCCGGCGCAGGTCATCGTCAATCACGCGAGCTTCCGGGTGCAGTTGGGCGCATCGACACGGCGGAACCAATCCCCGCGGGTCGCACGGCACTTGAGCGCCACCGAGAACACCGCCCGCATCCCGGCCGTCGGCACCGCGGGCAGGGCGGGCGCCGCCGGAGGCCGCCGCCGTGCCGTCGTCTGGAGCGGCCGCTCCGCCCCCGACGACACCGGCGCCCACCGGCTGCTCCAGGCCGTGCGGGGCGGCAGCGTCCGCTACCCCGACGAGCCGTCCGTCGACGCCGGGGCCACCCAGGTCATCTCGCGCATCGACGACGGCTACGGCGGTTACAGCGGCTACGGCGAACTCGACCAGACCGTCCAGACCCCGGTCGTCGGCCCGCCGCGCGGTCCCAGCTCCGGCGAGACCCGACTCCTGCCCCACATGCGGACCGTGGGCAGCGCCTACGACGAACCCGCCTACCGCGGCCCGCAGTTCGAGGCCCGCGAGGACCACGAGAACCACGACGGCTACGACGACTACGACGACTTCGAGCAGGAGGCCGAGGAGGAGGGCGAGTTCACCGGCCGGCGCCAGGGCGACGACCCGGCCCGGCACGCCTACTACCCCGGCCGCCGGATGAACCTCGGCGTCGTCCTGCTCCCGCTGCGCGTCTTCCTCGGCTTCATCTCCATCTACGCCGGCATGGGCAAACTCTGCGACCCCGTCTACTTCGACGGCGGCGAGCGCGGCTCCATGGTGAAGTGGCTCAACACCCTGCACCCCTGGGAAGTCGCCGAGCCCCTGCGTCAGTTCGCCCTCCAGCACCCGATCGGCTCCGGGCTGGTCATCGCCTTCCTACAGGTCGTCGTCGGCGTGCTGACCGTGCTCGGCTGCTGGCAGCGGGTCGCCGCGGTCTTCGGCGCGCTGCTCTCCGCCGCGCTCATCGTCACCGTCAGCTGGAAGACCGTCCCGGCCTACGACGCCCCGGACATCATCTACCTCGCCGCCTGGTCCCCGCTGATCATCGCCGGCGCCCCCGTCTACTCCGTGGACGGCCGTCTCGCGGGCAGCGCCTGGCGCCGGCTCGGCCCCCGCTCCGACCTCTGGGAGCTGCGCCAGTACGTCCTGCGCCGCGGCGCCCTCATCACGGCCGTCACCGTCGGACTCACCCTGCTCGTCGGCTCCCTGCTGGGCGGCGCCGTCCGCGACTCCAGCCGCGTGGTGGTCCCCGGGCCCGGCGAGGCCCCGCGCAACAACCTCCCGGGCTCCCCGCTCACCGACGGGCCCGCCGAGCGGCACCAGAAGAAGACGCCGACGGCGTCCAGCTCGCCGAGTGGGGGCGCCACGGCGGGCGCCAGCCCGTCCGGCACCGCGACGACCCCGGGCGCGGCCCATTCCGCGGGCGCCGCGACCAGCGGCGTTCCCAGCCAGACCCAGGGCACCACGGGCCAGGCCTCGCCGCGGCACACGTCCCCGGTCGGCCAGGCGCCCACCACCAGCGCGGGCCCGACCTCAGGCGGCGCGGCGACCGGCGGCACCGGCTCGTCCGGCGGCACAAGCACCGGCGGCACCGGCAACGGCGGCTCCTCCACGGGCCAGCCGGGCTTGGTGGGCGGCCTCCTGGGCTAGCGAAACGGCCCCGCACCAGGAGGTGCGGGGCCCTTTCACGCAGGCGACTGCACTTCCCTGAGGGGCGCGGGGAACCGCGCACCTAGCTACAGCCGACCCGAACTGATAACGCAACGGAACCAACATCACCGCCCCAGAGCGGCCAGCTCCTTCGCTGCCTCGGTCAAGTCCTTCGCCGTGTCGATGGCCCGCCAGTACGCCCCCTGCGGAATCGGGAAGCCGGCCAGCCGCCGCTCACGGGCGAGGTGCGGGAACGTGGTGCGCTCGTGGTCGCCGCGCTCGGGGAGCAGATCGGCGAACTCCGGCGAGAAGACGTAGACGCCCGCGTTGATCTCGAAGGTGGAGGGCGGCGCCTCGATGAAGTCCGTGATGTGTCCGAACCCGTCCGTCTTCACGGCACCCCACGGAATGCGCGGCCGCGCCAGCGCCAGCGTGGCGACGGCGTCGCGCTCGGTGTGGAAGTCGGCCATCTCGCGCAGCGAGAAGCGCGTCCAGATGTCGCCGTTGGTGGCGTACCAGGGCCGGTCCGGGTGGGGTAGGCGGGCTGCCGCGTACTTGAGACCGCCGCCGCGGCCGAGAGGCTCCGTCTCCACGACGGTGGTGACGTTGACGGGAAGGTCGGCCGAATCCAGCCACTTCTGCAGGACCTCGGCGAGGTGACCGCAGGAGATCACGACATCCGTCACGCCCTCTTCGGCGAGCCAGGTCAGCTGGTGGCCGATGATCGGCGTTCCCGTTCCGGGGATCTCGACCATCGGCTTGGGCCGGTCGTCGGTGTAGGGACGAAGCCGTGAGCCCTGGCCACCGGCCAGGACGACGGCTTGAGTGGGGCGGGACGCGGCGTTCGGATCGGTCATGCCCGAACTGTACGTCGCGTCCCGCGGGCTGCTTCCGGCGGCAACCGTTCCTTAATCAGCCGTTACCCACTTCACGGCTGCCGCTTTCCGGAGGCCGCCCGCGGCGACGGCTGCGTTCCTCGGCTCGGCTGCGGGCCTTGGCTCAGCTGTGCGCCGCGAGGACGCCGGAGGCGAAGGAGGTGTCGCAGACGGGCCGGGCGTACGACTGGGCGCGCGAGGCGCCGTACGCGCGGACCGCGGCGCGGCCGAGGGCGCGGGCGATGGAGGTGCAGTGCCTCGCCAGCGACGGACGGCCGTTCACGGCCTGCTGGAGGTGGGTGAGGACCTCGCCCGGGTTCTTCTCCTGCAGCTCGGCCATCAGCTGGTCGCGCAGGACGTCCTGCGGGGACCGGGAGAGGGCGCGGGGCCTGGCGGCCGGCAGGTCCGCCGAGGTGACGTCCGTGGCGGTGAGCACCGAGTTGGAGGGGCTCCCCGACCAGTTGACTCGGGTGACCGCCAGGGTCCCGGAGAGCACCAGGACGACGGGCAGGACGAGGGCGAGGGTGCGGCCGATCCGGCGGGCGGGTCCCCCGCGGCCGCGTCGCGTCTGTGGGGTGATGGAGTGCTTCACGCGAGTGAGGGTAGCGTCCGGTAACCATTTGGCGACATTTGGTCACCGTTTCGAGGGACAGGATGGGACCAATTCATGGGTGACGTGTTGACGCACGCTGCTCGAAATGGTCTCCCTTGCCGGGGTTTCCGGCGGCAACGAGAAGGGCCCCGCGGCGTGCGCGGGGCCCTTCTTCGTCAACCTGGGTGAATTACCCGGGGTTGTTCCACTCCTCGGGTCAGTCGGAGAGGCGCTCGCCCGTCGAGGTCGAGAAGACGTGGGTCTCGCCCGGCCGGGGCACGACGTGCAGCTGAGCGCCCTTCTCCGGCACCTGGCGGCCGTTGACGCGGACGACCAGGTCCTTCAGCTCGCCGCCGACCTCGGCGGTGCCGTACACGTAGCCGTCGGCGCCGAGCTCCTCGACGACGTTGACGGAGACGGCGAGACCGGCCGGGGCGTCCTCGGTGTCCTTGGACAGGGAGGCCGCGGCGGCGCCGTTGTGCTCGACCACGTCGAAGTGCTCGGGCCGGACACCGACCGTGACCGTGCGGTCACCCTTGTCGGAGGCGGCCTTGAGGGCCTCGCGGTTGACCGGGACGACGCTGTTGCCGAACTTCACGCCGCCGTCGGTGATCGGGACCTCGACCAGGTTCATGGCGGGGGAGCCGATGAAGCCGGCGACGAAGAGGTTGGCCGGGCGGTCGTACATGTTGCGCGGCGAGTCGACCTGCTGGAGCAGACCGTCCTTGAGGACCGCCACGCGGTCGCCCATCGTCATGGCCTCGACCTGGTCGTGGGTGACGTAGACGGTGGTGATGCCGAGACGGCGCTGCAGCGAGGCGATCTGCGTACGCGTGGACACGCGGAGCTTGGCGTCCAGGTTGGACAGCGGCTCGTCCATGAGGAAGACCTGCGGCTCACGCACGATGGCGCGGCCCATGGCGACACGCTGGCGCTGACCGCCGGACAGGGCCTTCGGCTTGCGGTCCAGGTACTCGGTGAGGTCGAGGATCTTCGCGGCCTCCTCGACCTTCTGCCGGATCTCCGCCTTGTTGACACCGGCGATCTTGAGCGCGAAGCCCATGTTGTCGGCGACCGACATGTGCGGGTAGAGCGCGTAGTTCTGGAACACCATGGCGATGTCCCGGTCCTTGGGCGGCAGGTGGGTGACGTCGCGGTCACCGATGCGGATGGCGCCGGCGTTGACGTCCTCGAGCCCCGCGAGCATCCGGAGCGAGGTGGACTTTCCGCAGCCCGACGGGCCGACCAGAACGAGGAACTCGCCGTCCTCGATCGCGATGTCGAGACCGTCGACGGCGGGCTTGGTGGAACCCGGGTAGATCCGGGTCGCCTTGTCGAACGTGACAGTGGCCATGGTGAATGGGCCCCCTTCTACCGGCAGGAACGTGCCGGACGATCCGAGTAGGAAGGTGGTTGGTGTAGTCCACGAGAGTGAACTGGGTCAGGACGGTACCTGGCGTTCGCCCGATCTGTCAGCACCCGGGGGACTGTGAACTTCGCGGAAATTTTCGACAAGGGGCCCGTCGGACCTGGGTACACTGCACGGGCGCGCCCGCGTCCCGCGGACTCCGCACGCCTCCTTAGCTCAGCTGGTCAGAGCGCCGCTCTTGTAAAGCGAAGGTCGTCGGTTCGAATCCGACAGGGGGCTCTCTTGCTGAACAGCACAAACGCCCCGGCCGAAGATCGGTCCGGGGCGTTCGACATCCACGGGTGACATCAACCGGGGCGGTTACTCACGGTCGACACGGCGCCTGAGCAGGCGGTCCATATGGCTGATGGCCTCGCGCTGTGTATCCGAGGTGACGTGCGTGTAGACGTCCATCGTGATGCTGATCTGGCTGTGCCCCAGGATCTCCATCACGACGCGGGGAGCGACACCGGCCGCGGTGAGGAGCGTGGCGCAGCCATGCCGAGCGTCGTGCAGCCGGATGCGCCGAAGGCCGGCAGCAGCGGTGATGCGGAAGAACGACCGGTTCACGTTCTGCGGGTCGATCGGGCGACCGGTGCGCGTGGTGAAGACGTATGAGGACGGGGAGAGCTCGACTCCCTTGAGCCGCGCCGCCTCGGTCTGTCGCATCCGGTGCCACCGGAGCGCCGCAAGGCAGATCAGGGGGAGGGGCACGGGGCGCGCCCGGCCGCTCTTGGTGGTGTCCTCGTAGAGCTCCCCGCCTACGCGCTGCACCTGCTTGCTGACCCGCAAGACCCGATGTTCAAGGTCCACGTCCGACCAGCGGAGCCCCAGGATCTCGCCGCGACGCAGGCCCATGGAGACCGCCAGGACGAAGGCGGCGTACAACGGATCACGACGCGCCTCCTCCAAGAACCTCAGCGTTTCGTCCAGCGTCCACGGGGACAGCTCGCGACGGGGCACCTTCGGGGCCTCCACGAGCGAGGCGGCGTTCCTCGTCACCAGCTCCTCACGGCAGGCCGCGGTGAGGGCCGTCCTCAGCACCCGGTGTGCCTCTTTGGCCGTGGCCGGGGAGGCGCGGCGTGACACCTCGGCCACGAACGTCCGCACGTGGCGAGGTCCCAGCGCCTCTAGGCTCTTGGAGCCGAGCAGCGGCACGAGATAGAGGCGCACGTGCATGGCGTACTTGTTGTACGTCGTCCGCTTGCGGTTCGGCTTGATGAAGTGCTCCAGCCAATACGGCAGCCACTCGGCGAGCTTGGCCGACCGGGTGGGCACGGGCACGCCCTGGTCGACCTTGGCGAGCAGTTCCCGGCGCTTCGCGTCGCACTCGGCCCACGTCTTGCCGTAGGCGAACTTTCGGGCGCGGGTGCCGTCCGGCTGAAGCACGTACACCGCGCACTGGTAGCGGCCGTCCTTGCGCTTGGTGATGGTGCCGGCGCCGTTCGGGTTGCGCTTGCGGTCACTGGCCATCAGGCAGCCTCCTCGATCTGGCCAGCGATGAAGTCGCTCACGGCGCTCTCGGGGATGCGTCGGCAGCCGTCGACCTTGATGGAGACGAGGCGGTGTGTGCGGATCAGGTCGTAGACCTTGGTCCGGCCGACCTTGAGTCGCACTTTGACCTCATCCACGGTCAGCAGCACAGGTGAAGCGGTGGTCATGCGACGGCTCCTTCCAGGTCGAGCCAGGCGGGTAGTTCTTCGCGGGCGATCTCGCGGTTTTGCTGGATGTCGCGGCGGATGTTGGCGGCGAGCCAGGACTCACCTGGGGTGTGGCCGTGGCCGGCGTAGGTCCAGTGGGCGAGGGTGAGCGTGGTGGCCTCGGTCTCGTCGTCGGGGTCGGGCAGGCCGAGGGCGGCGCGTTGCTGGGCGGCGCGGTAGTCGGCGCGGACCTGGCGTAAGGCACCGAGAGTGGTGGAGTAGCGGCGGGACTTGGTGGAGAAGTGGCCCCGGAAGCCGAGCATGTGAGCCCAGTTCTGGAGCTTGCGGTCCGGGTAGAGCGGGTGCAGGTCGAGGCAGGCCTCGATGAGCCGTCGCGGGTGGTCGGGTACGTCGAGCAGGACCAGGGCCTCTTTGTTGCCGATGCGGCGGTCGACGGTGCCGGTGGTCTCGGCGGCTTTGGTGGCGTACTTGGCCACGTAGGAGGCGACGGCCTGTTCGGTGATGTCCTCGCCGTGGCCGAAGGCGCCGATGGGCTGCACATCGAGCTGGGCGCCCCAGCGCAGGGTGCGGGCTGGCTGGTCGCCGGACGGAGGTACGTCGACCGCGACGCGGGCGGCGGCGGCGTGGATCGCGTCGGTGAGCAGGTCGACGGTGGCCCAGGCCGGGGGCGGGCTGTCGGGTCCGTCCGGTCCGTCGAAGCGGATCACGGCATGGAAGTGCACGGCCCCGCGCTTCTGGTACTCGGCGACCTTGCCGAAGGAGACCCGTGACTGTTCGTGGGCGGCTTTTTGGGTCAGCCCGGCCCGGCGGGCGATGTCGCGGCGCAGGTAGATCGTGAAGTAGCGCCACAGGTCGGAGGCGTGGTTGTTCCACAGCACGGCGCCTGCGTAGTCGTACGTCGCCGGATCGAGCGGGGTGCCGAGTTCGGGGGCGTCCTCCTGGTGGTGGATGCCGCAGGCGCAGGGCTGGGAGCCGGGCCGGTTATGGACCCGCCCGAACGAGGGGGCGGTGAGGGTGGCGAAGACGCGGGGGTGGTCGCGGATCGCCTCTGGGGTGCCCTTGTTCGGGTCGCCGACGAGGCCAGCGCGGATGAGGTGGTAGGTGTCGCCCGCATAGGTCCAGGCGCAGGCCGGGCAGCGGGAGGCGCGGCGGTTGCCGCAGGCGATACGGAGACGGCCGCCCGGCTCGGTGTCTGTCGAGTACGAGTGGAGTAACTGGCCGGTGTGGGCATCGCGGGTGACGGTGGAGCCTTGCAGATGGATCGGGTCGGAGCAGCCGCCCGTGCGACGGATCTGCTCTTGGATGCGGTCGAAGCCGGTGGACCCGGCCAGCCTCAGCACGTCGGCGAGGGTGGCCGGGCCCAGACCCGCCTCAGTGGCGGTGTCGGTCACTTGTTCACCGCCCCCAACGCCGCTTCTTCGGCGTGTTGGCGTTGCTGCTGGTTGGCCCGGAAAGAGCCGTGCGGCCAGGAGACGGCTTGGCACTGCGCTGGCTGTCGTGCAGCCCGTGTGCCTTGGCGGTCTTCTTCAGGCGGTCGTACTCGCCGTCGATTGCCTCGTAGGCGATGCGGTCAACTCCCTTGCTCCACTTGCGCGGCATCAGGCGGTCACCTCCTGCTTGCGTACGAGGTGGGCGGCGCCTGTGCCCTTGCAGGCCGGGCAGGGCACGCGGAGGGTGACGCGGGTGCCGTCGAGGTGACGGGTGCCGGTGGTGATGGCCGCGATGGCGAAGCCGTCGCAGTCCCGGCAGATCCGCCGGCGCAAGGTGCGCTGGGGCATGATGGGTGTCCCTTTCGGGTCCGTTGGATTTGGAAGGGGTTCAGGCGCCCGGAGCGGACGAGACTTGGCGGTTGAGGCCGCTCCGGGGGCCGCTTGGCGTGTGTTGCGCCTGCCGTGGCCCTTGGCCGCGTACATCGCGGAGTCGGCGGCGGACAGAGCGTCGGTGAGGGTCGGCACGGGCAGCTGCTCCCGGTGGCCATGGCCGACCGAGGCCGAGACCGGCAGGACGCCGCCGATGTGCTCGACGGGCCGGTCCAAGGCGTTCTGCAAGGCGTGGAGGCCGGGGGTGCGGCCGGGGTGGGTGACGATGGCGGCGAACTCGTCTCCGCCGAGGCGTGCGGCGAGGCCGTGGCGTCCGCACCAGTCGCTCAATCGGCGGGCGGTCGCGGTGAGCACCGTGTCCCCAGCGGCGTGGCCGTGGGTGTCGTTGATGACCTTGAAATCGTCCAGGTCAACCAGGACCACCAGGGCGCCGGGATGCTTGGCCAGTAGGCGTTCGGCGCGAGCAGTCCATCCGGCGCGGGTGTGCAGGCCGGTCAGGGGGTCGCGGCGGGCGGTGGCCAGGCGGCGCAGGAGCATCCCGCCGTGGAGGGCCCATCCCAGGGCCGGTAAGCCAGCGGCGATCACGTGCGTGTCCATGTCGGTCACCGCCCCTTCTGGAGGTCCTTGGCGAGGAGGCGGAGGACGATGGCCACCAGGGCCACGGAGACGCCGGTGATGGCGACCGCGAGGAGCATGGAGACCAGGACGGCGCCGACGACGAGGACCACGGCGGTGCCGCCGCCGACGAGGGCGAGCGCGGCGCCCGGGGTCAGCTGGACGGTCGGCCGGTTGGGGACCGCCGGGGCGACCGGGGCCGGGGCCTGCGAGGCAGCGGGCATCGGCGCGGTGCCGTTGGCGGTGGGCGCCGGGGACGGGACCGCGGGGGCGGTGTCCGGGGTCGGGTACTTCGGGGTGAGCACGGGATCGTTCCTCCTGTCAGGCGTTGCAGCGGTGGGTACGGGCGGCGAGCTCGGCGGCGGAACGGTCGCAGTGTTCGGTGGAGAAGCCACAGCCAGGAGCGGTGCAGGCGGCTGTGTGCTTGGTCTGGCCACGGCCGTTGTTGTAGGTGCCGACCTTGACCGGCCCGAGCTGGATCACGTCGTAGAACCGGTTCGGACGCATGGGATGAACCTCCTTCGGAGTCAGGCCAGTTGAAGTTGAGCGGCAATCGCTTGGCAGGTCGCGGCGGGCAGGCCCAGTCGGGCGGTGAGCGTGTCGGCGGTGATCTGCTCGCCCGTGCTGTCGCGGTGTGCGTCGGCGATCGAGCGGGCGTGGTCGAGCAGGGCCGGGGGAACGCTCGGGGTGCCGGCGGGAGGCTTGACGGGTGCCGGGGTCAGTTCCGCCGCCAGAGCCGGGGCCGCCGGTTCGGGTGCGTCGGTACGGTGCACTTCGACTTCCGGGGCCGCCGGTACTTCGTCCGGCTCCGGCTCCGAGACGATCGGGGCGGGAGCGGGAGCGTGGACGAGGAGGGTTCCGCCGAGGAAGGCGAGGGCGGGCCATCCGGCGACGAGGATGCGCAGCCAGGCAGGAACGTGGTGCAGGTCGAGCAGCCCGGCCGTGGCGACGTTGGCCCCGAGCGAAGCCGTCAGAGCGATGGCGAACCAGGTCCAGGACGACCGGTCGCGGGCGGCGCGCAGCCGACGCCAGGCGGCGACCAGAAGCAAGTCGACCGAGACCGGATAGGCCCACGCCTTCCATCCGGATTGCCCTGCCGCCGACGCCAGGTCGTGCAGGTGCGCGAAGGACAGGGCACCGGCGATTACGGCTTGGATGAGGACGGCATCAGGGCGGATCGAGCGGTTCACACGATCACTCCCTCAGTCTGTGACCGGCAGCGGCTTGACCAGAGACGGGCCAGGCGCGGGAGCGTCGGCGGGCACGTGTGGCCGGTACGGGTCGAGGGCGGGCAGGTCGGGGACGAGGTGGGCGAACTCTCGGCAGGCCGCCATGGCTTCATCGCGGGAGGTGTGAGGGGTGCGGATCTTCGCCCAGCCGCCCGAGGAGTCGGCGGCGACGGCCGTTCCGGGGCGTTCCGCCGGGATCAGGCTGGCGGCCGTGACCGCGTCGGGGGCCACGTCGGCGAGTCCCATTTCGGCGGTCTGCTTGTCGTTGACCCGGTGGACCACGCGGCCGGTGAGCTGGGCGCGCAGCATGGTCGCGCCCTTGCCCAGCTCGGAGCCGAAGCGCTGCCCGCACACCTCCAGGTAGATCCCGACCGCGCGGGCCATCTGCGCCAGCCGGATCAACGCGGTGACGATCCGCTCCCGCCGTTCCTCATCCTTCTTGGAGGAGATCAGGAAGAGCTCGGCGACCTCGTCGACCAGGACGACGACCGGCACCGGCCGTATCTCCTCGGGCAGGTCCCACATGTCCGAGACGCCGTGCAGACTCAGCAGATCGAAGCGGGATTCCATCTCGCCGACCAGCACATCCAGCAGCGAGGCGGAGTCGTCCGGCGTGGTGGCCAGGGCTGACAGGCGGGGCGCGTACGCCGACTGCTCGACACCGCGCTTGCAGTCGATCCCGACCAGGGCCACCGGCAGCCGCGCCAGTCCCTTGATCAGGTTCCGCTGATAGACGGACTTGCCCGAGTTGTTCGCGCCCAGCGTCAGCGCCATGGGCACCTTGCGATAGTCGCGGACGAACGCGGTCCCGTCCTCCCTCAGCGCCACCGGCACGGACAGGTCCTGGGGGCGGGCCCCGCGGGGAAGCCGGACCCGGCGCAGCACGTCGTAGCCGGTCATGCGTAGCTCGACGTATCCCGGCTTGGTCTCGGCGACGGTCACCGAGTGCACGCCCCAGGCATGCCGCAGCCGCTCGGAGGCGGCCATCAGGTCAGCTGGCTCCAGTCCGGCGGGTAGCCGCAGAGTCACCCGCAACCCGGTCGAGGTGCCCCGCACCCGGCGGATCTTCGGCGGGACCGGCAGCACGTCACGACGGGCCACGTTCCGCGTGATGAACGCCCGCAGACGCGACGGCTGGACTGTCAGCCCGCACACGTCCATCGTCGAGCGGTACGTGATCGTGAACCGGCCCCAGGTGACCGGCAGCCCGACCAGTGACCAGTACACGCGCGGCGCGCGTACCTTCGCGTAGCCGAGACCGCCAGCCCCCGCGAGGGCGCCCGTGGCCTCCAGCACCATGGACAGATCGCTCATGGTCAGGCCGCCGAGGTGATCGCGGCCGCACGGAACGAGATGCCGTGGCGCTTCTGGCCGTTGAACTCGTTCTCCCAGTCACGGGCCTTCAGGCCGATCACCTTCACCGGCATCCCCGGGGCCAACCCCTCCGGGTAACCGGTCTCCGGGATGGTGACCTGGTAGAGGTTCCCCTCGCCCTCGTCGGAGACCAGCAGGCCTACCGTCGACAGCGGCGCCCCGGTCTCCCGGTCCATCGCCTGCTCACCGGTCTTCGCGTTGGCCAGCTTCGGCGTCGGCGCGGTCGCCACGAATACCACAGCAGTCGACGTGTCGATCTTGAAGGACGGCATGAAGCACTCCCTGAGTCGATGTGTGAGAGCAGCCCAAACAAGGCCCTCTTCTCTCGCTGTCCTGGGACTGCGAGCGGCTTGAGGGAGACTTTGGCATGCAGTCCTGGGACTGTCAACAGTCCTGGGACTGTGCTTGACTTGCCTTGTCGAGAGGAGTGGCGCGATGACGCCCAAGTGGCGAGAGCTGGCGGACAAGCTGGCTGAGCAGATCAAGCGAGGTGAGTACGCACCTGGCCAGCAGTTGCCGCAGATCAGAGAGCTGGTTGCGGCGGGCGAGGGTTCCAAGTCCACCGTCCACCAGGCCTACAAAGCTCTCGAAGCCGAGGGGCTGGTGACCTCATCCCGAGGGCATGGCACCGTCGTGCGACAACGAGTCCCGCTCAAGAGACTCGGGATCGCTCGCTACGACAAGGCCAAGTGGCGAGACGGTGACGAGGTGGCGTTCATCGCCGACCGCGTGGCCTCTGGGCGTAGCTACCGTCGCAATGAGCAGACCCAGACCGTCAGCCTCGTGGAAGCCCCGCCAGCAGTCGCAGCCGCGCATGGCCTGGGTGAAGGGGCCGAGGTGTACGCGCGAGCTCGGCTGGTGAAGGAAGGCGACCAGCCGACGCACACCCTGACCAGCTACTACCGCCCAGAGCATGTCGAGGGAACGCGACTGGTGGACCCGACCCCGGGACCGGCCGGCCGCGGCGGTGGCTTCCGGGTGCTGTACGACGCGGGGTACGAGATCGACCACATGAAGGAGGAGCTCTTTGCCAGGGCTCCCACGCCCGATGAAGTGAAGCTCCTGCAGCTGCCGTCGGGCGAACCCGTCGTCGAATTGCATCGGACGACCTACACGGCCTCTGGCACAGTGGTTGAGTTCGCCATCGGGGTACACGCAGCTTCGCGCTTCGCGTGGGAGTACGACTTCAAGGTGCCGGACTCCGCGAAGGACGAGAAGGGGCAGTAATGATCTCGACACAGGCATGGGCCGACACGCGACGCCTGTGGGATTACCACCAGATGGGCCACACCCTGCGGCCGTGCTCGGTTGCGATCGGCTTGGGTAGCCACGACTTGGGTGTGGCCGACACGGCGGTGGATCTGTACAAGCGCGGCCTGGTCCCCCTGCTTGTGTTCACCGGAGCCACCAGCCCCACGACGCGGGCACGCATGCCGAGGGGCGAGGCCGTCCACTACCGCGAGCGGGCTCTTGAACTCGGCGTGCCTAGCTCAGCGGTGCTTGTGGAACCTCGTGCCAGCAATACCGCCGAGAACATCCGCTTCTCCAAGGCCGTGCTGGAGGAGGCCGGAGCGGATGTGTCCTCCGTGCTGTTGATCAGCAAGCCGTACGAAGAGCGGCGCGCATACGCCACGGCCCGCAAAGAGTGGCCTGAGGTGGAATTCCTCAGTGCCTCCACCCCGATGACGCTTGAGGAATACGTTGATTCCATCGGGGATGCCCGCCTGGTTATCGACATGCTTGTGGGCGCGCTTCAGCGTTTGCTGATCTACCCCGAGCGGGGATTCATGATCAGTCAGCCTGTGCCTGACGACGTGCTTGAGGCCTACGAGCGCCTGTGCCGCGAGGGCTTCACTAGTCGACTCATTCCCTCTGACCAGCCCGCTGTCTAGGACGGCTCAGCGCCAGGCAGTCAGACGCATACGGCGATGGACGACGTCTACGCGGCCCGCATCACGGATGCCGTGCTCGATGCGGCGCCGCACATCCATGCACGCGATGGCCGCAACTGCCTCCGCGGATGGCAATTGATCTTCGACCAGCGGTCCCGACCTGTTACAGGTTTCTCTACCTCATCAAGCCCCGGCTGCGCTCCGCTCCGCCGGGCGCGCTCCCGGCTCCGCGCCGGGCGCCGCTCCTGCCTTCGGCCCGCTCCGCCCGCGCTGCGCCGACGCGCGCCCACATGTGGATAGGGCCCGAAGGCCATGAGTCGAGCACCGCAGAGAGGGGGCACGGTCAGAACATGCCTCCGGCGGGGGCGCTCAGGCTCCGAGATGGCGGGGGCGCCGTTCGCGGGTGCCGGCCGAGTGTGGCGTGCGCGGTGTGCTCCCATCCCGTCCGCCATCGACCCAGGCAGAGCCGAGCAGTCGCGGCCCAGGGCGTCAAGGTCGTTCGTCCAGCAGGGCGCTCCACCTTGACGCCCTGAACCACGCCCGCTCCACGGTGTGTGGGTCGACGGCAGACGGGACGGGAGCTGGGGCGAGTGGTGGGTGACGGGAGGATGGCTGCCAGGGGTAGCCTTCCCGTCCGTTCGAAGGTTTCTGGAAGGTTCCCTATGCACGCCATCGTTTTCCTGCTGCGGAGCGCACTCGGCCTTGGCGCCTGTCTGGTGTTCGCGTGGGAGCAGGACCGCCAGGCTTCGGGGCCGGGTTGGAGGAAGCCGCGAGTCTTCGCTGCGGCTGTGGCTGGGCTACTCGCCATCGTGTTGACCGCCTACGCCTAGAAGCCGCCGCTCGCCGTGCCCTTCCCGTGCCCGTTGAGTCGGGAAACAGCGGGGAGTCACGGGCGCTGGCGGACACTGGGCATGAGAACGGACCCCGACCGATTTACCTGGTCAGGGTCCGTTTCTGCTGGCGGTGGGTGTGGGATTTGAACCCACGGTGACTCGCGCCACGACGGTTTTCAAGACTGATCACGGCGTCTGCTCACCTCGGAGGTCTTCATTACTGACAGGCTCCGCGTGATCGAACATGTACTCAAGCAACCCCCTACGGGGTGAGCCACTCTCGAGCTCTTCGACCTCGACGTAGGTGACACCGTCTCGGGTGAACACTCCCGTAACCCGGAAGTCGAAGTCATGCTGCGGGTAGCCCGGGTAGCGCCGAGCCCAGATGGAGCCGATCCGAGGCAGTGTGGTCACACTGCGCAGTTTGCCATCGGACGCATGTCGTACAGCAGAGGAGTACCGCAACCACAGCAACCAGCGGCGACCACTGACGGCGCGTAGCAGCCCGAGAGCGACCGTAATGGCCGAGCATGACCGATCTACATAGAGCTACGGATCAGAAAGCCACTGACATCCACGGCTGACATCAACGAGGCCGGACGGGGGCGTACACGAGCGCTCCTGTCCGGCCACAATCGGGCCAGCCCACGCCGCCAACGACAGCTTGCTGTCGAACTTGTAAAGCGAAGGTCGTCGGTTCGAATCCGACAGGGGGCTCTACCCACAACCTGGGACAACGCCCTCACGATCCGTGATCGTGAGGGCGTTGACGGTAGTTCTTGACGGCAGTTCCCTCTAACGGCGCCGCCTGAGCAGGCGATCCATGTGTCCCATGGCTTCCCGCCGGTCGCCGTCGCTCACGTGCGTGTAGACGTTCATCGTCACCGCGATCTGTGAGTGCCCGAGGATCTCCATCACGGTCCGGGGCGCGACGCCCGCCGCGAAGAGCAGCGAGGCGCATCCGTGGCGGGTGTCGTGCAGCCGGACTTTCGGGAGCTCCGCTGACGACGCGATCCGCAGGAACGAGCAGTACAGGTTCCGCGGCTCGATCGGCCGACCGCTCCGGGTGGTGAAGACGTGGTCGCTGTCGTGCCAGTCCGCGCCGGCGGACTCGCGCCGGTCAGCCTGCCGCAGACGTTGCCATCGGAGCGGTGCGACGCACATGGACGGGATCGGGATCACCCGCGCTCGCCGGTTCTTCGTGGTGTCGAGATACAGCTCTTTGCCGCCACGGTTCAGCGTGGTCCGCACCGTGAGGATGCGCCGGTCAAGGTCGACGTCCTTCCACTGCAATCCCAGGATCTCCCCGCGCCGCAGGCCGAGCGCCACGGCGAGGACGAACGCCGTATACAGCGGGTCGGTCCGTGCCGCTTCGAGAAACGTCAGGGTCTCGTCCAGCGACCACGGGCGCAGCTCGCGCGGCTCGACCTGGGGAGCGGGGACTAACTGCACCACGTTGCGGCTGATGAGTTCCTCGCGGCAGGCGGCCGTCAGAGCTGTACGCAGCACACGGTGCGATTCCTTCGCGGTCGCCGCTGATGCCTGCGCGGTGACTTCCGAGAGCATCCGCCGGACGTTCGCCGTGGTGAGCGATTCCAGCCGTCGGCTACCCAGCAGCGGTACGAGGTACAGCCGGACGTGCATCTCGTACTTCACGTACGTCGTGCGTTTCCGGTTGGGCCAGATGTGCTCTTCCAGCCAGTACGGCAACCACTCGGAGAGCTTCGCCGAACGAGTGGGCGTCGGGATTCCCTGACGGTCGCGGCGAACGAGTTCCTGACGCTTCTCGTCGCACTCCTCCCAGGTGGCGCCGTAGACGGTCTTCCGCTTGCGGGTGCCGTCAGGCTGCGGGACGTAGACGCGGCCCTCAAAGCGTCCATCCGTGCGCTGCCAGATGCTGCCGGCGCCGTTCGGATTCCTCTTGCGGGATGCCATCAGGCAGCTTCCTCCATTCGATCGCGCATGTACGCGCGGACGGAATCGACCGGGATGCGGCGGGATCGGCCGACCGTGAAACTCGGGAGTTCCTTTGAGCGAATGAGGTCGTAGAACTTGCTGCGGCTCAGACGCAGTGCCGTCATGACCTCGGAAACCATGAATGCTTCGGGGGTTTCGGGAACGGCCGTGGGCACGTCGAACCTCCGTGAAGGGGTGAGGGTGAGTTGGCGCCACATTGCTGTGGGTCGCGGCCCATCGCGGCCCAAGCCTGTGACCTGTGGTGTTGCGGCGTCCTTGTGCAGCCCATCGCGGCCCACTGCGTTCAGGGGCGGGCCGCGATGGGCCGCGATGAGGTTTGGAGAAACTGCAGGTCAGGAGTGGTGGGTCGCGATGGGCCGCGACCCGGCGGAATGTGGGCTCAACCGGTGAGGGTGATGCCGTGGTAGGTGGCGACCCGCTCGCCCGAGGCGGCTCGGGGTCGAACCCGATGCCGCCGAGCGCGATGTTCACCGCCGTACGGGAGACGGCCCGCTTGGCCGCGACCGGTTCGGGCTGCACGGGGTTGATGGCATAGCCGGTGACGACCCGCCCGTCGGGCAGGACCACGCTCGCCACCGCCGGGACGCTGCCCGGCTGGACGGGGACGAGCGGCGTGGCGACGGGCACGACGGGAGTGAGGGGGGTGGGTTGATGGACTTCCACGGCCCGCTCGGCGGCGCGCTGGAGGTGCTTCTGTCTGCCCTGACGGCCATCTGCACGGGTGCAGCCTGTCGTCACCGTTCCGTCACAAGTAGTCGCCGCACGGAACCCTGCCGCTCTCCCGCCCTATCTGCACTCACGCACCACGACCACGCGTACCGCGGGGCAACAACCGACGACCGAAACCCGCGGACGAGACGACTCAGGGGGACGACAGCATGCGTCACAGCAACGGCATTCGCAGGGCGGCTCTGGCGACGACGGCGGTCACGGCCGTCGCGGCGGCGGTGACCGGCATCCTGCCCGGCACCGCCATGGCAGCGAGCGCCACCACCTCCACCCCGCCGCCCGCCTGCCCGGCCTCCGCCCTCCAGGTCAGCGCCTGGCAGGCCGTCCACCGGCCCGTCGGGACCGGGACCGGGGCGGCGGTCGTGCAGTTCACCAACGTCTCCCGGAGGACGTGCGTCCTGAAGGGCCATCCGACGGTCGCGGGCGCCGGCAACGGCTCCCCCGCCCACAACACCCCGCTCAAGGTCACCCCCACCGGCAGGGCGGCCACCGTGACGGTCCGGCCGCACGGCAAGGCGTGGGTGAAGCTGACCTTCGTCCAGGTCCAGGGGGAGGCCGACGGCTACTGCGTGTCGGGCAAGGACCCGGTGACGTATCCGACGATGGTCATCGGGCTGCCGCACTCCGGGAAGCACCAGGTCGCCCTGAACGACGGATGGTGGGCCGAGTGCGACAACAAGGTGACCGTCACCCCGGTCTCGGCGGTCAAGCCTTCCTGACCCCACCGTCCCCACAAATCGAGCAGCCTGCACGACGATCGCAACGCTCTGACCTACCCGTTTACGAGGCACTGCACATAAGTGCAGGTCAGCGACTCAGCGCACCTTCGGCGCGTTGAGTCGCTGACCTGCGGTGATCAAACTCCGATGACACAAACTCGCGTCCGTCAAAGTCCGATGGCAAACGGTCAAGATCCAGTGGCACGAGACAGTGAGACCCAGGACCCAGTCAGGCCCGCGCGTCGGGTTGCCTCAAAATTCGAACACGCGCTCTAATTTGGTCATGCGTCGAGTAGACCACCTGACCGACACCCAGGAGCGCATCCTGGCTTACATCCGCCGATCCATCGCCGAGACCGGCGAAGCGCCGACGGCCGCGGAGATCGGCGCGGCCGTCGGTATGCGCAGCCGGGCTTCCGTGCACTACCAGCTCGGCGAACTCGAAGCGAAGGCGGCGATCATTCGGGAGCCCGGCCGGCATCGTGGGATCCGCCTCGCGTGAGGGACCCGCAGCGCTACCACTTGAGTCTGACCTGCGGCGGCCGGCCGATGATGCATGGCTGGTGGGGCAACGAGGCGACCGCCCGGCGCAAGTGGGCGTCATGGATCGGCGAGCGAGGCGGCATGCCCGGTGCGCGCATTACCCTCACGGATGAGGAGTCCGGCGCGGCGTTGGCCAACTGGTCCGACGAGTCGTAGCCCGCCTGCCGGTCTGGCATCGATCTTGGGGTACCCGCCCCCACCGCTGGCGGACCGTGCCCCCTGGCGGCCCGAGGTGGAGGCCGATCATCGGAGGGCGGCGCGTGGCTGCGGGTCCGGTCACGTCGTGGTGTTGCAGGCGGCGTCCACACATCGCCGCGGTGCTGCGCCAAGTCCTTACTGACTTCGGCGTATTAGGGTCCGTCCGGTCTGTCGAGAGCGAGGCCCGTCCCGGCGAGGAATCCAGCAATTCTCCGCGACGTGCACCAAGTCCAGCAGCACTTCAGGCCGCGTCCACAACGGGGACCGTCTGATCGATCAGGGCTACGGCGACCGGGCGCGCGTAGTCGAAAGACTCGGTGCTGTCGATCGAGGTGGCCAGTGCGGTAGCCCCTTCGAAAAGCACGAAGAGCTGGTGGCCCAGCGCCTCGGGGTCGTCGGCCCCTGCCTCGCGGGCGGCGTCGATGATCGTGTCCAGGACGGCGTGCTTGTGGGCGTGGATCACCGGGTGGGCCGGGTGGGCGGACCCGGCGAGTTCGACGGCGGCATTGTGGAACGGGCAGCCGCGGAAGATCGCGTCGGCAGGAGGCCGGTCGAACAGCGCGAGCAGCCGGTCACGCGGTGGCAGATCCAGACACTGTAGGGGGCGCTCGCTGGGGACGGCGTCCTCGTCCATCCGCTCCAGGTAGGCGGCGACCAGTTCGTCTTTGCTGCCGAACAGTTTGTAGAGCGTCCGCTTCGATACGCCCGCGACTTCGGCGAGCTCGTCAATGCCGGTGGCCTGGATGCCGCGCCGGTAGAACAGGGCGGCCGCTGTCGCGAGGATCCGCTCCCGCGGGCTCACCTGGGCGGCCGCGGAGACGTCGGTCTGTGATCGTCCTTGCGCATTCACTCGTACAGGATACTGCTCGTTCTACTTTTTCGATCTCCGGCCATGAGGGTTGTGACTCACGCCACGTTCACAGATGGGGTACCGATCTGTTTCCTGTGATGCTAACCTCCTGGGTACCGATCGGTTTCCAATCGTACGCAAGACGGGAATCAGCATGTCGCAGTATTCGCATGTCACCGCACCCACGCAATATGTGGCCGCGGGCGGAATTCGCTTCGCTTATCGCAGCTTTGGTCCGGAGAGCGGCACACCCCTGATTTTCCTGCAGCATTTCCGTGGGGGAATGGATCACTGGGATCCGCTGGTCACCGACGGCCTGGCCGCGAACCGGCCGGTCATCCTCTTCGACAACGCGGGTGTGGCCGGTTCCAGCGGCGAGACACCGGACACTCTGGAGGCGCTCGCCGACCATGCCGCCGAGTTCGTTCGCGCGCTCGGTCTGCCTCTGGTCGACGTCCTCGGGTTGTCGATCGGCGGCGGCGTCGCCCAGGCTCTGGCACTCCGCCACCCCGCTCTGGTCCGCAGGCTCGTCATCGTCGGAGCCAAGCCGCGCGCGGGTGAGGACGAGGGGACCCACCCCGACATCATCGAGGTCGCCACCCGGCACGAGGTGCCGACCCTGGAGGACTTCCTCTACCTGTTCTTCGGGCCCTCACCGGCCGGTCAGGCAGCGGGCAGGGCGTTCTGGGAACGCCGACACCAGCGGGTCGTCGACGTCGACCCGCCCACCTCGCAGCAGACGATGAAGGCCCAGCTCGCCGCCATCGTGGAGTGGAACCAGCAGCGCGGTGAGCGGTACGCCGAGCTCGGACGGATCACCCAGCCGGCCCTCGTGGTGAACGGAAGTCGCGACATCATGGCGCCCACGGTCAATTCCTACATCATGGCGCAGCATCTTCCGAACGCCGAACTGATCGTCTATCCCGACTCCGGACACGGCTCCCTTTTCCAGTATCCCGAGCTCTTCGTGCACCACGTCGATCGCTTCCTCGGCACCGACGTCGCATTCACCTGAAAGGACCGGACATGAATGACCTACTGAATTCCGTGCTGGACGCGCACGGCGGCCTCGACCGCTGGTCGAGCGTCAGGACGCTCACCGCCCGGCTCACGATCGACGGTCCGTTCTGGGAGATGCGCGGCTTCAAGGACGCGTTCCTCAAGGAGACCCTGGAGATCGACCTCCACCGGCAGCATGCCGTCTTCACCCCGTGGCTCGAACCCGGGCAGAGCCTCATCTACACCCCCGACCGGGTCGTGCTGCGGACAGCCGACGGCGGAACGGTCGCCGACCTGTCCGAGCCACGCCCCTCATACGCCGGCTACGACCCGTACTCGCCCTGGACCGCACTGCAGGTCGGCTACTTCCTCGGGTACGCAATGTGGAACTACCTCACCACCCCGTACCTGTTCACCCTGCCTGGTGTGCGCACCCGTGAGATCGAGCCCTGCGAGGAGGACGGCGCCACCTGGCGCCGCCTGCACGTCACGTTCCCGGACACCATCGCCACCCACACCCGCGAGCAGGTCTTCCACTTCAGCGAGGACAGCCTGCTGCGCCGCCTCGACTACAACGTCGACGTCAACGCCGGCGTCCCGGTCGCCCACTACACCGACGAGTACCGGACCTTCGGCGGCCTGGCCTTCCCGACCCGACGCCTCGTCCACCCCCGCAACGTCGACGGCACGCCCAACCGCGGCCTTCCCGGTCCCGGGGGCAGCGCGATCGCCATCGACATCCACGACATCACGATCAGCTAGGGGAACGGACCACTCATGCTCGGCACCATCACGACCACCAAGACCGACGCGGTCACCGTCCACACCTACACCGCCCCCGAGAGCGGGTGGCGCGCGTCGAGCCATCTGATAGAGCTGCCCGGCCAGCTCGTCCTCGTCGACACCCCGCTGCTCCCCGCGCTCACCGGCGAACTCCTCGCCTACGCCGCGGACCTGGGCAAGCCGATCGCCCGGCTCTACGTGAGCCACGCCCACCCCGACCACTACGCCGGCATCTCCCTCATCAACGCCCCCGCCTACGCCCTGGCACCGGTGCGCCAGACCGTCAACGAGTTCGGCGCAGCGCATTTGCAGGGTGCGTACCTGATGACCGGTCACCCGGACATCGAGACGTCCTCTCCTCACATCGGCTTCGCGGTCGAGGCAGGAGAGGAGATCATCGACGGGGTTCGCTTCAGCTTCGAGCCCGTGAGCCACGCCGAGGCCGGTGACCAGCTCACGATCGGCCTCCCCGACGACGCGATCCTGATCGCCCAGGACGTGGTCTTCAACGGGGTTCACGCCTTCCTCGGTGAGAAGAAATTCGACGCCTGGATCGAGGCCCTCGACGCACTCGAGGCCCGTCCGTACGAGGTCGTCCTACCCGGCCACGGACTCCCCGGTGACCGCGGCCTCTACGCGGCCACCCGCGCCTACCTCACCGTGGCCCGCGACGCCGTGGGCGCCGCCGACGGTCCCGCCGATCTCAACCGCCGCCTGATCAGCGCGTATCCCAACCACACCGGCACTGCCATGCAGCCTGTGCAGAACTACTTCCTGTTCGCCTAGCTTGATCTTCAACCGCAGGGGAAAATGGTCCCTCGAACCTGATCGCCCGCTCCGGTAACCGCCGTAACCGTACGTGCAGGTGGCCCTCGGCTGGTTAGTAATGTCGAACGACAGCAGGGAACTACCGCAGGAGAAAGAACGCGACGGGTGACAGCCGCTGCCCTGCGTGGGGAGGTCCCCGAGGTTGGACTCGGGCGCCTCCTCGCGCCGTTTCAGCGCCACCAGAACGCTCCCTAAGAGCTGGCAGTCGCTGAGCGCGGCAACTGACGGCAACCGTTGACGGCAACAGCGGTGCACGTTGCCGCATCCACAGGAGCGGACGCGGATGTCGCAGGCTAGGCCAGGTTGGCAAATCCCTGATCGCTGAGCCGACGGGGCGAACTTGTAAAGCGAAGGTCGTCGGTTCGAATCCGACAGGGGGCTCTGTACGGCGAAGGCCACCCGCACCGGACGGTGTGCGGGTGGCCTTCGCCGTTGGTGCGGGCGCTCGGCGCCGCGTCGGTGCTGGTGCTCAGCCCCGGTGCAGGAGGGTGCGCAGGGTCTCGCGCAGGGTTGCCTCCGGGTCCGGGGACGCGGCGTTGGTGCGCCAGGCCACGTAGCCGTCGGGGCGGACCAGGACCGCGCCGTCGGGGGTGGTGCCGTGCAGCCGGGCCCAGTCGGCGTCCTCGGTGGCGTAGGTGGCGTAGGTGAGGTCGGCGTCGGGGCCCTGGCCGACGCGGTACGCGTCGAGGCGTACCCCGTCGCGGACGGCGATGCGGCGGGCGGCGTCGTGCCAGCCGGCGTCGTCCGGGGCGTCGCTGAGCAGGACCAGGGAGCTCTCGTAGAGGTCGATGGTCGACAGCTTCCGGCCGTCGCGGCGCAGCCACATGTGGGGGGCCCGGGTGCCGGGCTGTCCGGTCAGGTCCATTCCGTCGGGCACCACCGGCTGGTCCGGGTCGGCGCCGATGACGGCCCCCGCCGGGTAGCGGTAGCCGAGGACGACGTTGAGGATGCCGCCGCGCCGGCCGGCGCCGACGCCGGGCGCGGGCGCGAAGCCGGGGTGGCTGTGCTCCACGGAGCGGGCGGAGGCGCGGGCGCTGGTCGCCAGGGCCACCGGGCGGCGCTCGGTGTCGTACGTCTCCAGCAGGCCGGGGCCGGCCCAGCCGTCGAGGACGGCGGCGAGCTTCCAGGCGAGGTTGTGCGCGTCCTGGATGCCGGTGTTGGAGCCGAAGGCGCCGGTCGGTGACATCTCGTGCGCGGAGTCCCCGGCGAGGAACACCCTGCCGTCCAGGTACCGGTCGGCGACGCGCTCGGCGGCCCGCCAGGACGCCTTGCCGGTGATCTCCACGTCGATGTCGGGTGAGCCGACCGCGCGGCGGATGTGCCGGGCGAGCCGGTCCTCGGTGAACTCGTCCAGCGTCTCGCCGAGCTCCGGGTGCCAGGGGGCGTGGAAGACCCAGCGCTCCTTGTTGTCGACGGGGAGCAGGGCGCCGTCGGCCTCGGGGTCGGTGAGGTAGCAGCAGATGAAGCGTCGGTCCCCGACCACGTCGGCGAGCAGCTTGGAGCGGAAGGTGACGCTGACGTTGGCGAAGAGCTCGCCGGGCCCGGCCTGTCCGATGCCGAGCCGGCCCCGGACCGGGCTGCGGGGGCCGTCCGCCGCGACGAGGTAGTCCGCCCGGACGGTGTAGCGCTCCTCGGTGTTGCGGTCCCGGACGACTGCTGTCACCCCTTCGGCGTCCTGCTCGAAGGACTCCATCTCGTGGAAGTACCTGAGGTCGCCGCCGAGGGTGCGGGCGCCGTCCAGCAGGACCGGCTCCAGGTCGTTCTGGCTGCACAGGCACCATCCGGTCGGGCTGAACCTGGCCAGCCCGCCGCCCGGGTCGATGTGCTTGAACAGCCACTCGCCCGCGTCCCCGACCAGCGTCGGGGTCTGCAGGATGCCGTGGTTCTCGGCGAGCAGGGAGGCCGCCGTGTGGATGTCCGGCTCTACGCCGGCCACCCGGAAGAGTTCCATCGTCCGGACGTTGTTGCCGCGTCCGCGCGGGTGATGCGAGGTCCCCGAGTGCCGCTCGACGAGCATGTGCCGCACACCGAGACGGCCCAGGAAAAGGGACATGGACAGGCCCACCAGAGAGCCGCCCACGATGAGGACGGGTACCCGGTGGTCGGCTTTGTGGTGCATCGAAGCCTCCAGAGGCAGGGGTGCGGGTGTGGGGCGCCTGTGACTTTCCATGCCCTTTGCGGCCTTGGGGGAGCGCCTCGGCGTGCCCAATCACCCACGTGGTTCATACGAGTCGCGCACTCCTGGGGACCGGCACAGGATCAAGGAACGCTGACGTCGCGTCACCAGCGGCCGGCGTCCGCCTCTGCCCCGCGAAGGAGATGTGCGCAGGATGACCACAACGTCTGAACGTGTTTCAGAAACGCTGACCCGACAGGTGTCGAAGCGGGTCTCCCAGTCCGTGTTCGACGGTTCCCGGCTCCGGGTCGTCCTGCTGGTCGACGTGTACGACGGAGCCCAGCAGCAGTTCCTGGAGGCCTACGAGCAACTGTGCAATCAGGTTGCGTCCGTGCCCGGACATGTCAGCGACCAACTCTGCCAGTCCATCGAGAATCCATCCCAATGGCTCATCACGAGCGAATGGGAGAGTGCCCCGCCCTTCCTCGCCTGGGTGAACAGCGAGGAGCACGTGCGGATGGTGGAGCCGCTGCACAGCTGCGTCCGCGACACCCGCTCGCTGCGCTTCCACGTCGTCCGGGAGACCGGTGGCGCGGCGGCCGGTCCCAAGGCGGACAAGCGCCGGCTGCAGACCTCCCCGCGGATCGGCGACGGTGTGCTCCGGCACGCGCTGACCTTCACGGTCAAGCCGGGCAGCGAGCCGCAGGTCGCGAAGATCCTCGCGGACTATGCCTCGCCCGAGGCGCGGGTCGACGACACCACGCGGCTGTGCCGGACCTCGCTGTTCATGCACGGCAACCGGGTCGTGCGGGCCATCGAGGTGCGCGGCGACCTGCTCGCGGCGCTGCGGCACGTGGCCCGGCAGCCCGAGGTGCGGGCCGTCGAGGAGGCCATCAACCCGTACCTGGAGCAGGATCGGGACCTCAACAACCAGGAGTCGGCGCGGGTGTTCTTCACCCGGGCGGCGCTGCCGGCCGTGCATCACGTGACGGCCGACCAGCTGCCCGAGGGTGAGCGGCACGCGCTGTACTACCCGGCGAAGTCCGGCCGCGGGATGAAGCTGGCCGAGCTGCTCGCCCAGCACGACGAGGCGGCGGCGGAGGACCCGCAGAGCCCGGTCCTGCGCAGCACGATCTTCCAGCGCGACGACGTCGTGGTGCGGCTGATCGACGTGCGCGGCGACCGTGACGCCGGGTCCGTCCTGCCGAAGGCCGGGCAGGCCGCGGAGCTGAAGAAGCTCCTCGACGGCGAGGCCGTCCGCATGGAGCTCATCACCGACCGTCACTCGCCGGACGCCTGACCGGCGGCCCACTCCCACGCCGACTCAGCACATCCATCGGAGGAACGTCGTGATCAAACCCCGTCCCAGAATCGTGGACCTCAGCGAGGTCGAGCCCAACGTCAAGCGCGGCGGCGATCTGCGCGCCATGCTCACTCCGGCCACGGTGGGTTCCACCAGCGGTTTCATGGGAGTGGCCCTCATCCAGCCCGGCGACCGCATCGGCGAGCACTACCACCCGTACTCCGAGGAGTTCGTGTACGTCACCTGCGGCGAGCTGGAGGTGGATCTGGACGGCGAACCCCACCCGCTGCGGCCGGAGCAGGCACTGATGATCCCCGCCTACATGCGGCACCGGTTCCGCAACGTCGGCAACGTGGAGGCGCGCATGGTCTTCCACCTGGGCCCGCTGGCCCCGCGGCCGCAGCTGGGCCATGTCGACACCGAGGGCACGGAGCCCGTCGCCGCCGCCGTCACCGCCGAGCCAGCCGAGGCGGGCGCCGTCCGCACGGCCGACCGAGGTCAGGTCCGTTCATGACCCGGCGCGTGGCGGTCACCGGCATAGGCATCGTGGCTCCGGGCGGGATCGGCGTACCGGCGTTCTGGAATCTGCTCTCCAACGGCCGAACCGCGACGCGAGGCATCACGTTCTTCGACCCGACAGGCCTGCGTTCGCGGATAGCCGCCGAGTGCGACTTCGACCCGGCGGAGCACGGCCTGGACGCCGAGCAGATCGAACGGGCGGACCGGTACATCCAGTTCGCCCTGGTCGCCGGGGAGGAGGCCGTCCGGGACTCCGGTCTCGACCTGGACCGGGAGAACCCCTGGCGGGTCGGGGTGTCACTGGGGACCGCGGTGGGCGGCACCACCCGTCTGGAGCACGACTACGTCCTGGTCAGCCACCGAGGGGAGCGCTGGGACGTGGACCACCGGGAGGCCGAGCCGCAGCTGCACCGGGCGTTCTCGCCCAGCACGCTCGCCTCCGCGGTGGCGGAACGTTTCCGCGCTCAGGGTCCGGTGCAGACCGTCTCCACGGGCTGCACCTCGGGTCTGGACGCGGTGGGATACGCCTTCCACACCGTCGAGGAGGGCCGGGCCGACATCTGCATAGCCGGCGCCTCGGACTCGCCGATCTCCCCGATCACGATGGCCTGCTTCGACGCCATCAAGGCCACGTCCCCCAACAACGACGACCCCGCACACGCCTCCCGGCCCTTCGACAACAACCGTGACGGGTTCGTCATGGGCGAGGGCGGCGCGGTGCTGGTCCTGGAGGAGCTGGAACACGCGCGGGCCCGCGGCGCGCACGTGTACTGCGAGCTCAGCGGCTACGCCACCTTCGGCAACGCCTATCACATGACCGGTCTGACCAGCGAGGGTCTGGAGATGGCCCGGGCGATAGAGGTCGCCCTTGACCACTCCCGGCTCGACGGATCGGCGATCGACTACGTCAACGCGCATGGCTCGGGCACCCGGCAGAACGACCGTCACGAGACGGCGGCCGTGAAGCGGGCGCTCGGACAGCACGCCTACGACATCCCCATGAGCTCCATCAAGTCCATGGTGGGTCACTCCCTCGGCGCGATCGGCGCCATCGAGGTCGTCGCCTGCGTGCTGGCCCTGGCCAACCAGGTCGTACCACCGACCGCGAACTACGAGACCCCCGACCCCGAGTGCGACCTGGACTACGTCCCGCGCGTCGCCCGCGAACGGAAGCTCACCAGCGTCCTGTCCGTGGGCAGCGGCTTCGGTGGTTTCCAGTCCGCGGTGATCCTGACCCGGCCGAGGGAGTGAGGACACGATGAGCGCACCGCATGAACGGCGCGCGGCCGTCACCGGAATCGGTGTGGTCGCGCCCAACGGAACCAGCACCGACACCTTCTGGAAGGCCACCCAGCAAGGGCTGAGCGTCCTCGACCGGATCACCCGGGAGGGCTGCGAGCACCTGCCCCTCAAGGTGGCCGGCGAGGTCCGCGACTTCGACCCGGCGGCGGCGGTCGAGGAGCGCTACCTCGTCCAGACCGACCGGTTCACGCACTACGCGATGGCCGCGGCCGACCTCGCCCTGGACGACGCCCGCCTCGGGCAGGCCGACACCTCCGAGGCGCCGTTCTCCATCGGCGTGGTCACCGCGGCCGGTTCCGGCGGCGGCGAGTTCGGCCAGCGCGAACTCCAGCAGCTGTGGGGCAAGGGCAGCCGGTTCGTCGGCCCGTACCAGTCCATCGCCTGGTTCTACGCCGCCAGCACCGGCCAGATCTCCATCCGCCGCGGCTTCAAGGGGCCCTGTTCCGTCGTCGCCGCCGACGAGGCCGGTGGTCTGGACGCCCTCGCCCATGCGGCGCGGGCGGTGGAGCGGGGCACCGACGCGATCGTGGCCGGCTCCACCGAGGCGCCGCTCGCCCCGTACTCGATGGTGTGCCAGCTCGGTTACGAGGAGCTCAGCACCGTCGAGGACCCGACCCGTGCCTACCGTCCGTTCACCGACGCGGCCTGCGGGTTCGTGCCGGCCGAGGGCGGCGCCATGCTCGTCGTGGAGGCCGCGGAGGTGGCCCGGGAGCGGGGCGTGGACGTGCGGGCGCTCATCGCGGGACACGCGGCGACCTTCACCGGCGCCTCCCGCTGGGCGGAGTCCCGGGAGGGGCTCGCCCACGCGATCCGCGGGGCCCTGGACGAGGCCGGCTGCGCTCCCGAGGAGGTCGACGTCGTGTTCGCCGACGCGCTCGGTGTACCGGCGGCGGACCGCGCCGAGGCGCTGGCCATCGCCGACGCCCTGGGCGGGCACGGCAGGCGGGTGCCCGTCACCGCGCCGAAGACCGGCACGGGCCGGGGCTACTGCGCGGCGCCCGTGCTGGACACCGCGGCGGCGGTGCTCGCGATGGAGCACGGCCTGATCCCACCCACCCCCAACGTCTTCGACGTCTGTCACGACCTGGACCTCGTGACCGGCCGTGCCCGAGCCGCCGAACTGCGCACGGCACTGGTGCTCAGCCGGGGACTCATGGGGTCGAACTCGGCGCTCGTGCTGCGGCACGGCGCCGGCGAACGAGCCTGAAAGATCCACCGCTCGTAGCGGGGCGCCTCGCGGCGAGGTCTCGCAGCACGGAGGCCACGCGGCGAAGAAGCCCCGCAGCAAAGGAGAGGAACCGCATGTCCGCACAGATCACCGTGGAAGAACTCGCCGGGCTCATGAAGAAGGCCGCCGGGGTCACCGTGGCCCCGCAGGACCTGGAACAGCGTGCCGACTCCGGGTTCGACGCGCTCGGCGTCGACTCGCTCGGCCTGCTCGGCATCGTCGGCGAGCTGGAGAACCGGCACGGCACCTTGATGCCGCCCGACGCGGAGCGCTGCAAGACGCCCCGGCAGTTCCTCGCCCTCGTCAACACCACTCTCATGGCAGGAGCCTGAACATGGCCGGACACACGCAGAACGAGATCACCATCGCCGCACCCCTGGACCTCGTCTGGGACATGACCAACGACCTGGAGAGGTGGCCGCAGCTGTTCAGCGAGTACGCCTCCTGCGAGGTCCTCTCCCAGGAGGGCCAGAGGACGACGTTCCGGCTGACCATGCACCCGGACGACAACGGCACCGTGTGGAGCTGGGTCTCCGAGCGGGAGCCGGACCGCGACACCCTCACGGTCCGGGCCCGCCGCGTGGAGACCGGGCCCTTCGCCTTCATGAACATCCACTGGCAGTACGAGGAAGTGCCCTCCGGCACCCGGATGGTGTGGACGCAGGACTTCGAGATGAAGCCGGACGCCCCGGTCGACGACGACTGGATGACCGACAACATCAACAAGAACTCCAAGGTCCAGATGGCCCTCATCCGGGACAAGATCGAGAAGGCCGCCGCCGGACACCGGCCCGCCCCGGCCCTGGCCGACTGACCCCGACGGAGGACGAACCCCGATGCATCAGGCACTGATCGTCGCCCGTATGGCCCCGGGATCCGCCCCGGACATCGCCAAGGTGTTCGAGGAGTCCGACCGGGGAGAGCTGCCGCACCTCGTCGGTGTCGTACGGCGCAGCCTCTTCCAGTTCGGCGACGTCTACATGCACCTCGTCGAGTCCGAGCGCGAGCCCGGCCCGGCCATCGCCAAGGTGACCGAACACCCCGAGTTCCGGGCCATCAGCGACAAGCTGTCGGCGTACGTCAGCGCGTACAACCCCGAGACCTGGAGGTCCCCCAAGGACGCGATGGCACAGCGTTTCTACCTCTGGGAGCGCAACTGAGCCGTACGGCTCTCGTACACGGCACCGGTCGCCGGGCCCGCAGCGTCGCGGGCACGGCGACCGGTGGTCCGTGCGGCCGCGGTCAGCCGGGGACGTGGCAGTCGAACGCGTGCAGATACGGGTTGACCGGCCGGATGTCGTCGACGATCAGGCCCGCCGCGGTCAGCCTGCTCACCATGCTGTCGGTGGTGTGCTTCGCCCCGCCGACGTTGAGGAGCAGCAGCAGGTCCATGGCGGTGCTGAAGCGCATCGAGGGGGTGTCGTCGACGAGGTTCTCGATGACCACGACCCGCGTTCCGGGACCGCCGGCCTCGATGACGTTGCGCAGCGTCCGCGCCGTGCTCTCGTCGTCCCATTCCAGGATGTTCTTGATGATGTAGACGTCGGCCCGCACCGGGACGGCCGCGCGGACGTCGCCGGGCACGATGCGCGCGCGGTCGGCGAGGTCGCCGCCCTTGCGCAGCCGCGGTACGGCGTTCTCGACGACCCGGGGCAGGTCGAGCAGGCTGCCCTGCATCACCGGGTACTTGTCCAGCAGGGACGCCACCACGTGCCCCTGGCCGCCGCCGATGTCCGCGACCGACTTGCTGTCCGAGAGGTCCAGCAGGGCCGCCACGTCCCGCGCCGACTGCTCGCTGGAGGTGGTCATCGCGCGGTTGAAGACGTCGGCCGACTCCGGGGCGTCCTCGTTGAGGTACTCGAAGAACTCCTTGCCGTAGAGGTCCTCCACGACGTTGCGGCCGGTGCGCACCGCCTCGTCGAGCCTGGGCCAGGCGTCCCAGGTCCACGGCTCGGTGCACCACATCGAGATGTCGCGCAGGCTGTGCGGGTCGTCCTCGCGCAGCAGCCGGGACATGTCGGTGTGCGCGAAGGTGCCGTCCTTGCGCTCGGCGAAGACGCCGTAGCAGGACAGGGCGCGCAGCAGCCGGCGCAGCGGCCTGGGCTCGGTCTTCGCCTTGGCCGCGAGGTCCTCCGCGGTCATCGGTTCGTCCCCGAGGGCGTCGGCGACGCCCAGCCGGGCGGCCGCCCGGACGGCGGCGGCACACGCCGCCCCGAACACGAGCTCCCTGAGCCGCATGGACGGCGGTGGAGCGGATTCAGCGGTCGTCATGTGCCGCCTTCCTTCCTTGGTGTGGGCGTGGGACGCGATCGGTCAGCACATGCCCGACGGCTTGGAGGCCCGGCAGCGGTTGCCCGTGAAGGTGTTGTTCCGGCCGGTGTCCGTGTTGACGAGGTCCGCCGGGGAGTTGTTGTCCAGCGTGTTCGACTCGATCCGGTTCTGCTCGCTGGTGACGCCCACGAAGCTCTTGAACAGGACGATGCCGCCGGACAGCGGGGACTTGCCGGCGTGGTCCGTGATCACGTTCCCGGTGACCGTGGTCTTCTCGGCGCCGGTCAGGACGATGCCGGAGCCCTGCAGCTGGGGCAGCCGTTCGGTCTTCGGGCAGGACTTGTTGTTCGCGGCGACGCGGTTGTCGGTCACGAGCATGTCGCCGGCCTTGGGCTTGTTCTCGTCGCCGACGATGAACACGCCCGCGCAGTTGCCGGTGACGTAGTTGCCCGCGACGGTGAGGTTGCGCAGGCGGCGGACGGTCAGACCGATCCGGTTGCCCTCCAGCCGGTTGCGCTGGACCAGGGTGCCCTTGGTGTCGGTCGCGCCCTGCTCGGCCTTGACGGTGTTGGCGAGGAACAGGCCGGCGTCGCCGTTGTCGCGGGCGTAGTTGTACTTGAACACGCCGCGGACGGACCGCTCCTGGGCGATGCCCCACACCCCGTTCTTCACGGCGTACACCCGGCGGACGGTCATCCCGTCGGTGGCCATGCCGAAGACCCCGGTGCGGGAGAAGCCGGTCACGGTGAGGTCGGAGACGGTGACGCCCTCGATGTCGCGGGTCTTGGTGCCCACCACGCAGATGCCGTTGCCGCCCTCGGCGCAGGTGGCGGTGTCCTGGGTGGTGTCCGCGTTCGAGCTCGTGGTGGCGGCGGGCTTCGGGACCACCTTCGGGTCCGGCTTGATGACCGTCATGCCCAGGCCGGTACCGCGCAGGGTCAGCTGAGGCGTGGTGATCTTCACGCTCTCGTAGTAGGTGCCGGGGGCGATCAGCACGGTGTCCCCGGGCTGGGCGGCGTCGACCGCCTTCTGGATCGACTCGCCGGGGCGGACCAGGAGGAGGTGATGGTGGGCGGCGGCGGCAGGAGTGGCGCCGAGACCCGCGCCGACGAGCGCCGCGGTGCACGCCAGATACGCGATATGGCATTTCGTCATATCCTGTACGCTAGGCCCGATTTACTGCCAAACCAGGCGTATAGGCCGACTGGCGGCGTGTCAGCCGCGCAACAGCCGCCCGATCTCCAGTGGGACGGTCTCCGGCGGCCGCCCGTCCTCGATCTCCCACAGGCAGTTCTGCAGCACGCGGCCGAGCGTCCACGCCCGCGCCCGCTCCCGGTCCAGGCCCAGGGCGTCGCTCAGCGCGTCGAAGCGCCACCGGGTGTCGGCGGGGTCGTAGCGGTTGGCGAGGGCGGGCAGCAGTTCGAAGCCGGGGTCGCCGGCGAGGGGTTTGGGGTCGATGGCGAGCCAGTCCGCCCGGTCGGCGGCCAGGACGTTCGCGTAGTGCAGGTCCCAGTGCAGCAGCTGGTCCCCGGGCTCGCCCGCGACCTCCCGCACGGCCGCCGCGCAGTGCCCGAGCAGCCGCCGGTCCGCCGGATCGGGCACCCGCTCCGCCGCCTGCGCCGTGCGCTCCAGCAGTTGCCGCGCGACGTCCCCGAGCCGGCGCAGTCCCGGCGGGGCCGGACGGGCGGTCAGCCGGGCCAGCAGGGCGCCGATGACCAGCACGGCCTCCCGCACCTCGGGCAGGCCGGCCAGCACCCGGGTCTCGTCCAGCCGCTCCAGCAGCAGCGTGCAGGTGGGTTCGTCGTGCTCCAGCAGCCGTACGGCGCCGACGCCGGCCCAGGCGCGCAGCGCGAGGGGCTCGCCCGCGCTCTCCGCGTCCAGCGGCTGGAGCTTCAGCGCGGCCGGCGTTCCCTCGGCGGATACCACCGGAAGGACCAGCGCGCACACCCCGTGCATGGCGGGCCCGTCCGGCCGCAGCCGCCGGCGCCGCAGGAACTCCTCCGCCCGTCGCGGCAGGCCGGCGACGAACGCGCGCCCCGCCTCCTCGTTGAATTTGCGCTGAGAAGCGGCCGGCTCGGCGGGCACCTCGATCATCTTCCCGACAATACTGACGAGTGTGAACGGGGTCATCCGGATGCGGCGTGGGCTCGGGGCGGCCGCGGCCTACGTGCGTGCCTCCCCGGGCACGTACGTCTGGCTGCTGATCCTGTTCGTCACGACCGTGGCCCTGCACCACATGTCACCGTCGTTCGAGGAGCAGTTCCTGCGGCAGCGGTCGACCAACATCCACGAACTGTCGCGGAACCCGACGCGGGTGCTGATCACCAGCGCGATGTGGATCGACAGCGGCTACTGGATTCCGTACGCCGTCCTGTTCTCCGTCTTCCACGCCCCGGCCGAACGCTGGCTCGGCACCGCCCGCTGGCTGCTCGTGTGCGCGGCCGCGCACGTGCTGGCCACGCTCATCAGCGAGCTCGCGCTGCTGAAGGCGATCCACGACGGCATGGCCCCGCGCTCCGCGGTCAACACCCTCGACATCGGCGTCAGTTACGCGCTGGCCGGGGTGGCCGCCGCGCTCACCTACCGGATCGCGGCGCCCTGGCGGTACCTCTATCTGGCACTCGTCCTCGTCCCCTTCGGGCTGCCGCTGACCGCCGGACCCACCTTCACCGATCTCGGGCATTTCGTGGCCGCCCTGATCGGTCTCGCCTGTTATCCGCTGGTCAGAGGCCGCGCAAAAGCATGGAATCCGAAGGAGACACTGGCCGCCCTCAGGGGTTAACGTCCGGCCATGAGCAGCTCGGCAAGCAGTGTCGTCAACGGCGGCATCTCCTTCTGGTACGCGCAGGACGGACTCCCCGACGCCCGGGAACCCCTCGCCGGTGACGCCTCCGCCGACGTCGTGATCGTCGGCGGCGGCTACACGGGACTGTGGACCGCGTACTACCTGAAGAAGGCCGCCCCCTTCCTCCGCGTCACCGTCCTGGAGCAGAAGTTCTGCGGCTACGGCGGCTCCGGGCGCAACGGCGGCTGGCTCTACAACGGCATCGCGGGCCGCGACCGGTACGCGAAACTGCACGGCCGCGAGGCCGCCGTACGCCTGCAGAAGGCGATGAACGAGACCGTCGACGAGGTCATCGCCGTGGCCGGGGCCGAGGGCATCGACGCCGACCTGCACAAGGGCGGCGTGCTCGAAGTGGCGACCACCCCCGCACAGTTGGCCCGGCTGAAGGCCTTCCACGAGCACGAGCTGTCGTACGGCGAGAAGGACCGCGAGCTGTACGGCGCCCGCGCCACCCGCGAGCGGATCCGGGTCGCCGACGCGGTCGGTTCGACCTGGACCCCGCACGGCGCCCGGCTGCACCCGGTGAAGCTGGTCAAGGGCCTCGCGGCGGCCGTGGAGGCACTGGGAGTGACCATCCACGAGTCCACGCCGGTGACGGAGATCCGCCCGACGCGGGCCGTGACCCCGTACGGCACGGTCCGCGCCCCGTACATCCTGCGCTGCACCGAGGGCTTCACCGCGTCCCTGAAGGGCCAGCGGCGCACCTGGCTGCCCATGAACTCCTCGATGATCGCCACCGAGCCGCTCACCGCCGAGCAGTGGGAGCGGGTCGGCTGGGACGGCCGGGAGACCCTGGGCGACATGGCGCACGCCTACATGTACGCCCAGCGCACCGCCGACGGCCGCATCGCCCTGGGCGGGCGCGGGGTGCCGTATCGCTTCGGCTCGCGCACGGACAACGACGGCCGCACGCAGCAGGCCACGATCGAGGCGCTGCGCGAGATCCTGGTCCGCTTCTTCCCGGGCCTGGCCGGGGTGCGCGTGGAGCACGCCTGGTCCGGCGTGCTCGGCGTCCCCCGCGACTGGTGCGCGACCGTCACCCTGGACCGCTCGACGGGCCTCGGCTGGGCGGGCGGCTACGTCGGCTCGGGCGTCGCCACCACCAACCTCGCCGGCCGCACCCTGTGCGACCTGGTGCAGCTCGACTCCGGACAGGCGGGCAAGACCGACCTGACCGAGCTGCCCTGGGTCGGGCACAAGGTCCGCAAGTGGGAGCCGGAGCCCTTCCGCTGGCTCGGCGTCCAGGGCATGTACGCCACCTACCGCACCGCCGACCAGCGCGAACGGCTGCACCCGAGCGCCGAGTCGTCGCGGCTGGCACGACTGGCCGACCGGGTGGCGGGAAGGCACTGACCATGATTCGCACCGCTACTCCCGCCGACATACCCGACATCCAGGCCCTGATCCGGGAACTGGCCGAGTACGAGAAGGCGCCGAACGAGGCGAGAGCCACCGACGAGCAACTGCACGAGGCGCTGTTCGGAGAGCATCCGGCCGCCCACGTCCACCTGGCCACCGACGACGAGACCGGCGAGAACGTGGGCTTCGCCGCCTGGTTCCTGAGCTTCTCGACCTGGCGCGGCGTGCAGGGCATCTACATGGTGGACCTGTACGTCCGCCCCGCCGCCCGGGGCCGCGGCCACGGCCGGGCACTGCTCACCGAGCTGGCCCGTATCTGCGCGGAGCGCGGCTACGAGCGGCTGGAGTGGTCGGTCCTGGACTGGAACCGGCCCGCGGTCGGCTTCTACGAGTCCCTCGGCGCCCGCCCGCAGGAGGGGTGGACGGTCTACCGGCTGACGGACGACGCGCTCGCCGAGCTGGCCAAGTCAGCCGACTGACTCGGGCACCGGCGCGTGCGCCCGGGCCCCGCGCCCGGGGGGTTTCGCCGTCACCAGCACCCCCGCCACCAGGCCCGCCAGCAGCATGATCCCGGACGCCCACCAGATGGCGACCGTGTACCCGTGGACGATGCCCTCGGGGACCACGGTCGCCCGGCGCGCGAGGCCGTGCAGGTGCGCGGTGACGTAGGCGGCGCTGCTGGTGGTGGCGATGGTGTTGAGCAGGGCCGTACCGATCGAACCGCCGACCTGCTGCGAGGTGTTGACGGTCGCCGAGGTGACCCCGGAGTCCCTCGGGGCGACCCCGGCGGTGGCCGTGGCGAACACCGGCATGAAGGTCAGGCCCATGCCGAGGCCCATCAGGAGCAGGGCGGGCAGGATCTCGGAGGTGTACGACGAGGTGACCGTCATCCGGGTCAGGACGAGCATGCCGCTCGCCGCGAGGACCATGCCCGGGACCATGAGCGCGCGCGGGGCGACGCGGGGCAGCAGCCGCGCCGATATCTGGGTGGAGCCGACGATGATCGCGGCGGTCAGGGGCAGGAACGCCAGGCCCGCCCGCACCGGCGAGTAGCCGAGGATCACCTGGAGGTAGTAGGTCATGAACAGGAACAGGCCGAACACGCCGATGACCGCGAGCGCCATGGTCAGGAAGCAGCCGCCGCGGTTGCGGTCGCGGACGACGTGCAGCGGGAGCAGCGGCACCGGGGCCCGGGTCTGCCACCACACGAACACCGCGACCAGCAGCACGCCCGTCGCGAGCAGCGCGAGCACCAGCGGATCGGACCAGCCGCGCGGCCGGGCCTCGCTGAAGCCGTAGACGATCGCGACCAGCCCGCCGCAGCCCAGTACGGCTCCGGGCACGTCCAGGCGGACGCCCGGGTGCCCGGGGTGGTCGCGGAGCAGGGCGAAGGCGCCGAGGACGGCGACGATCGCGACGGGCACGTTGACGTACAGGCACCAGCGCCAGCTCAGGTACTCGGTGAGCAGCCCGCCGACGATCAGCCCGATCGCCGACCCGCTGCCGGCCAGGGCGCCGTAGATGCCGAAGGCCTTGCCGCGCTCCCTGGGGTCGGTGAACGTGGTCGTCACCAGGCTCAGCGCCGACGGTGCGAGGAGGGCGGCGAAGGCGCCCTGGAGCGCGCGGGCGCCGAAGAGCATGCCCGAGGAGACGGCGGCGCCGCCCAGCGCGGAGGCGGCCGCGAAGCCGATCAGACCGAGGACGAAGGTGCGTTTGCGCCCCACCAGGTCGGCGATCCGGCCGCCCAGCAGGAGCAGACCGCCGAAGGCCAGCGTGTAGGCGGTGATGACCCACTGACGGTTGCCGTCCGACATGTCCAGGGCGTGCTGGGCGGAGGGGAGCGCGATGTTCACGATCGTGGCGTCCAGCACCACCATCAGCTGGGCCAGCGCGATGATCACCAGACCCCACCAGCGGCGGGCGTCGGATCCGTCGTTCCTCGCGGAGGCCTCACCCGTTGGGGTGACACTCATTTGGTCAGAAGACCACGAATCAACAGAAGTCGCATCCCCGGTCGCCGGGGCGCCGCGGACGGCGTGCATGCGGGGTCCCCCGGTTCTGCCGCGCGAGGAACGCGAGGGCCGCGCCCCTGTGTCGGCCCCACCCCCCGACCTCAAGCCTGCTTGAGGTCAAGCGAGTGCCGGCCCAGCGCCAGGGACACCGCCGTGAGGGCACTGTTGAAGGACACCTCCGACAGCACGCCCGGGGCCGCGACCTGGTCGCCCGCCAGGTAGACGCCGTCGCCGCGGTCGATGGCGGGCCGGTCGCGCCAGCTCGTGCCCGGCAGGTCCACGGCCCCCGTACGACCGTCGGCCACGGCCTCCCGCCGCCAGGTGACCCGCTCCCGCCATCCCTCGAACGCGAGGTCGAGGAGCTCCTCGGCACGGGCGACGCCGTCGGCGCGGGACTGCCCCGGACCGATCGGGAGCTGCCCCTGGAGCAGCTGCTCGCCGGCCGGGGCCAGCGACCGGTCCTGTGCGGTGACCCGCGCGATCCAGCCGGGGGCGTCGAGATCGGACACGGCCAGGGCGTCCCCGCGGCGGGTGCGCAGGGCGAGGTCGAGCAGGACGGTGCGCCCGCCGGGCCAGCGCAGCGCGTCGTCCTTCAGCAGCCGGCGCGCCGAGTCCAGGGAGGTGGCGACGATCACGGGCGTGTCCGTGGGCAGGGAGTCGACACGGGAGAGGGTCTCCATCCGCACGCCCAGGTTCCAGGCCCGCGCGGCCAGCCGGTCGGCGACGCCGCCCCAGCCGCCGAGCGGGTGCTGCGCCTCCGACGGCAGCCGGGTGACCCGGCGCAGACGCTCCTGCACGAACGCGGCGGACAGCGCCCCGGGGTCGTGGTGGAAGACGGAGACGGCCGCGTAGTGGGCGGCGGCACGGGCTCCCTCCTCACCGGCCTGAGCGGTCGCCCAGCTCAGGAAGTCGACGTCCACCGGTGCCCGGCGGGTGCCGCGGTGCAGCAGCCTGAGCATCGCGAACGGCGGGGTGCGGCGCAGCATGCCGTGGTGGCGCAGCCGGAGCCGGGCCGCCTCCAGGGGCGGGACGGGGGCGAGCGGTCCGATGAGGTCGCGCTGCTTGAGCCAGGCCCAGTGCGGGCCGCCGTTGTAGAGGGCGTGCGGGCCCTCGTCCGTCCGGTACGGCCCCTCGGCGGTGCGGGCCCGCCCGCCCAGGGTGTGGTGGGCCTCGTGGATGGTGACCTTGGCGCCCGCCTCGGCGGCGGTGACCGCCGCGGTCAGCCCGGCGAGGCCACCGCCGATGACGGTGATGCGGTGCATGAGTGGGTGTCTCCTCTGCTCGGGTTCGCCCTCTTCTCGCGTTGCCTGCTGCCGCTAGGACCGACTCAGGGGTGCGGAATGTGACATCGCCGGGGTTCGCGCAGGTCAGGGCGATTGTCAGTGGCGCGGTGCAGCATGGGCGCATGGCGAGGAGAGCGACGGGCGGGACCGGCAGGGCGAAGACGGCGGGCGCGCGGCGCCCGGAGGTGCGACTGCCTGAGCTGGAGCCGTACGACGAAGGGGAGTTGGAGCCGGACGGGGACTACGACGGGCTGGAGTTCCGGGCGGCGGACCTGGCCGGGCAGGACGGGGCGGGCGCGCGCTTCCTGGACTGCGCGCTGACGGACTGCGTGCTCGACGAGACGCGGCTGCCGCACGCACGTTTCCTCGACAGCGTCCTCACCGGGGCAAGAGGCGTGGGCACGGACCTCGCCGACGCGACGCTGCGGGACGTCGAGCTGCGCGACGCCCGGCTGGGCGGCACGCAGCTGCACGGCGCCGTCCTGGAGCGGGTCCTGATCCGCGGCGGCAAGATCGACTACCTCAACCTCCGCATGGCGAAGCTCACCGACGTGGTCTTCGAGGGCTGCGTCCTCGTCGAACCGGACTTCGGGGAGGCGAGCCTGACGCGGGTCGAGTTCGTGGACTGCGCGCTGACGGGGGCGGACTTCGGCGGGGCGACGCTGAAGGACGTGGACCTGCGCGGGGCCGCGACCCTGGAGATCACCAGAGGGGTGGGCCGGCTGGCCGGCGCGGTGATCAGCCCCGCCCAGCTGGTGGATCTGGCACCGGTGCTGGCGCTGGAGCTGGGGATCCGCGTGGAGGGCTGACGGGGCCTCGCGGCTCCGGCGCCCTACGCCAGCCGGGGAAAGCGGGCCTGCAAGGTCCAGATGGCCGGGTTCTCCGCCAGGTCCTCGTGCAGGTCGGTCAGGTCGGCGAGCAGGTCGTGCAGGAAGTCCCGGGCCTCGCGGCGCAGCTCGGCGTGGGAGAAGGAGAGCGGTGGTTCCTCGGCCGGCATCCAGTCGGACTCGATGTCCACCCAGCCGAAGCGGCGCTCGAAGAGCATGCGGTCGGTGGACTCCGTGAAGTCCAGCTCCGCCCGCTGGGGCCGGGAGGCGCGGGAGCCCGCGGGGTCCCGGTCCAGCCGCTCCACGATGTCGCACAGCGCCCACGCGAAGTCGAGCACCGGCACCCATCCCCAGGCTGTGGACAGTTCCCGGTCCGCCTTGGTGTCCGCGAGGTACACGTCCCCGCAGAACAGGTCGTGCCGCAGCGCGTGGACGTCCGCGCGGCGGTAGTCGGTCTGCGGCGGGTCCGGGAACCGGTTGGAGAGGGCGTAGCCGATGTCGAGCACGAGGCGATGGTGTCACGGCCGTATTCGATCGCCGGAATCCGCCCACGGCGGCCCGCCCCATAGGATCACTGACATGTCCAGATCCGCGCGCCTTGTCCCGGTCGTTCCGGTCGTCACCCCGGTCGTCTCCGCCCTGCTCGCGCTCACCCTGGTCGCCTGCGACGGCGGTGTGCGCGGCACTTCCGGCGGCTCCGGCGTGCGCGACCCGTACTTCCCGAAGGCGGGCAACGGCGGCTACGACGTCGCGCACTACGGCCTGACCCTCGCCTACGACCCGGGCGACCACCGCCTCACCGGCACCGCGCGGATCACCGCCCGCGCCACCCAGGACCTGTCCGCCTTCGACCTCGACCTCAAGGGACTGCACGTCGAATCGGTCACCGTCGAGGGCGCCCGCGCCCGCTGGAACCGCGCCGGCCAGGAACTGACCGTGCGCCCGCACGACGACCTGGACAAGGGGGAGACGTTCACCGCCATCGTGCGCTACTCGGGCGTCCCGCTGAGGTACACCGACCCCGACGGCTCCTCGGAGGGCTGGCTGCGCACCCCGGACGGCGCGCTGGCCCTCGGGCAGCCCACCGGTTCGATGGCCTGGTTCCCCAGCGACAACCACCCGTCCGACAAGGCGACGTACGACATCGCCGTCACCGTGCCCGAGGGTCTGCAGGCCGTGTCCAACGGGGAGTTGGGCGAAGAGACGACCGCCCACGGCCGCACGACCTTCACCTGGCACACCGCCGAACCCATGGCGACCTACGTCGCCACCGTCGGCATCGGCCACTACCGGGTCACCCGCTCGACCCTCAAGAGCGGCCTGCCCGTCTACACCGCCGTCGATCCGTCACGGGCCGAGGAGAGCCGCGAGGTGCTGGCGAGGATCCCCGAGATCATGGAGTGGGGGGAGAACAACTTCGGGCCGTACCCGTTCTCCTCCACCGGGGCGATCGTCGACCCCGTGGACGACGTGCCCTACGCCCTGGAGACCCAGAACCGCCCGTCCTTCCCCGGCGTCGTCGACACCCCGACCCTGGTCCACGAGCTCGCCCACCAGTGGTACGGCAACTCCGTGACCCCGAAGACCTGGCGGGACATGTGGCTCAACGAGGCCTTCGCGACGTACGCGGAGTGGCTGTGGGCGGAGGACCACGGCGGCCCCAGCGCGCAGGAGACCTTCGACGCGTTCTACGACGGCGTCAGCGACGAGGCCGGCGACGAGATCTGGGACTTCCCGCCCGCGAAGCCGACCAGTGCCGCGCACGTCTCCGACCCGCCGGTTTACGACCGCGGCGCGATGGTGCTGCACAAGATCCGGCAGAAGGTCGGCGACGACACCTTCTACGACATCATCCAGGGCTGGGCGGCCGCCCACCGGCACGGCAACGCGGACACCGACGACTTCACGGCGTACGTGGAGAAGACGGCGCCGGACGAGGACTTCGCCGCGATCTGGGACGACTGGCTGTACGGCGAGGGAAAGCCGGACCACCGCTGAGCGGCGGCCCGGCCCTCGCCGTCGTGCCGGGTCAGTTGACGTTCACGGCCTTCCAGGCCGCCGCCACCGCGTTGTACTCCGCGCCGCCCGCCCCGTACAGGTCGCTCGCCGCCTGGAGCGTGGCGGTGCGGGCGCCCGCGTAGGTGGTCGACGAGGTGAAGTACGTGGTCAGGGCCTTGTACCAGATCTGGTAGGCCTTGGTGCGGCCGATGCCGGTGACCGCGGAGCCGTTGTAGGTCGGGGAGTTGTAGGAGACCCCGTTGATCGTCTTCGCGCCGCTGCCCTCGGACAGCAGGTAGAAGAAGTGGTTGGCGACGCCCGACGAGTAGTGCACGTCGAGCCGGCCCACGGTGCGCGACCAGTAGTCGGCGGAGCCGCCGTCCTTGCTGGGCTTGTCCATGTAGCGCAGCGGGGTGCCGTCGCCGTTGATGTCGATCTTCTCGCCGATGAGGTAGTCGCCCACGTCGGAGGAGTTGTTGGCGAAGAACTCCACCGAGGTGCCGAAGATGTCGGAGGTGGCCTCGTTCAGGCCGCCGGACTCCTTGCTGTACTTCAGGCCCGCCGTGGCCGCGGTCAGGCCGTGGCTCATCTCGTGGCCCGCCACGTCGAGCGAGGTGAGCGGGTCGGCGTTGCCCGCGCCGTCGCCGTACGTCATGCAGAAGCAGCTGTCCGACCAGAAGGCGTTGACGTAGGCGTTGCCGTAGTGGACGCGCGAGTAGGCGGCCTTGCCGTCGCCCGCGATGCCGTTGCGGTTGAACGCGGACTTGTAGAAGTCCCAGGTGACGGCGGCACCGTAGGCGGCGTCGACGGCGGCGGTCTGGCGGTTGGTGACCGTGCCGTCGCCCCAGGCGTCGTCGGCGTCGTGGAAGAGCGTGCCGGTGCCGTTGGTTGTGCCGTTCAGGTCGTACGTCTTGTGCCCGCCGCGGCCGCCGTCGATCAGGTCGTACCCGCCGGAGGCGGAGGCGGTGGTGCCGAGGGCGACCGTGCCGCTGTACTGGCTGGTGCCCGTGCCGGTGTCGACGGCCTGGTAGGAGTAGATCTCCTTGCCGGTGGTGGCGTCGGTGACGACGTGCAGCTCGCTCGGGGTGCCGTCGTGCTGGACGCCCTTGACCACGGACTCGTAGGCGAGGACCGGCTTGGCGCCCGCCGCCCAGACGACCTTGCGGGCGGTCGAGGCGGTGGCCCTGGCCGAATCGGCGGCCTTGAGGGCGGTCTTCCGTGCGGCGGCGGGGGAGACGGCGGCGTCGGTGGACGCCACGGCTATGCGGGCCTTGGCCGCCTTGCTCACGCCCTTGAGCGTGCCGTTCTTCGCCACGTGGGTGACCAGGTCGCCGCCGAGGACGGGCAGACCGGCGAAGGTGCGCTCGTAGCGGGTGTGGACCGTGCCGTTCGCGTCCTTGATCACGTCGCGGACGACGAGCTTCTCCTTGCTGCCGAGCCCGAGCTCGCGGGCCGTCGAACCGGCCGCTTCCTGGGCCGACTTGAGGGCGCCGGCGCGGGCCGAGGCGGTGAGGGGGAGCGCGGTGGCGCCGCTGTGGTGCTCGGGGGCCGCGGTGGCGGGACCGTTCTGCAGCGCGAGGACGACCATCGCCGCCGAGCCGACCAGGGCGGCGGCGCGCACGGCGGTCCGGCGGGAGGTGCGGGTGGAGTGGGGCTGCTGACTCACTCGATCTCCTTCGGGCTGGCCTCGTGGTGGAGGCACAGGCGGGGCAAAGGGGGTGCACAGAGTTGCGGCGAGTGAGGAGAGGGTGGCATTCAAGCCAGATCTTTGACAGTCCGCAGTCAAGACTTTACGCGATCGTATCCGAAACCTGTTACCTGTCGTCCGTTATGCGGACGCCCGAGAGCCACCTCAACTACCCGTCCACACAGCGCAGGTGAGGTTCGGGACGTCACCCTCACGCCGTCAGGTCAGCGCCTTGCGCAGGACGGCGCAGGGGCGGCCGAGCTCGCGGTCCGGGCGGTGGCCGATGACCTCGTACCCGAGGGAGGTCCAGAAGGCGAAGCCCTTGGGGTTGGCGTCGAGCACGGCGAGACGCACGGCGCCGCGGCCCGCGGCGCGCAGACGGTCCTCGACGAGTCCCGCGATCCGCCGCCCGTGCCCCTGTCCGTGCACACCCGCGTCGACCATCAGCAGCCCGATCCACGGATCCGGGTCCGCCGGGTCGGGGTGCCGGGCGAGGGTGATGACGACCCCGACCAGCCGCCCCTCGCTGCGGGCCAGCAGCACCTGGGCGTCCGGGTGCGCCAACTCGTCGGCCAGCGCGGCCGCCACCTGTTCCGGCCGGATGTCGTCCGGGTCCGGGAAGTCACCGCTGAGGGCCTGGAACTCACGGTTGGAGGCGTAGAGCGCGGTGAGCTCGGTGAGCAGCGGGGCCGGAATGTCGAGGCCGGGGGAGAGGGGCTCCAGGATCACCCGGCCAACCTTAGGGCCCGCCGTCGAATTCCCGCCTGCCTCGCGATGCCTGCCTCGCGACGCCCGGCATGCTCCCCCGATCTCTCGGCTCTCGCTTGAGCGGGCAGGGGGACCCCCATGGCGCCGCGAGGCCCGTCCTTCGGGCGGATGCCCGGCCCGGATCGCGTACGGAGCGGAAGCGTGAACGCGGCCGAGCCCCCGGCCGTGTGACGGGCGGGGGCTCGGCCGGTGCGGGCGGGCTGACTCAGACGTTCACGCCGAAGTCCTGGGCGATGCCCACCAGGCCCGAGGCGTAGCCCTGGCCGACCGCGCGGAACTTCCACTCGGCGCCGTTGCGGTAGAGCTCGCCGAAGACCATGGCCGTCTCGGTGGCGGCGTCCTCGGACAGGTCGTAGCGGGCGATCTCGGCGCCGCCGGCCTGGTTGATGATGCGGATGTACGCGTTGCGGACCTGGCCGAAGTTCTGGCCGCGGTTCTCGGCGTCGTAGATGGAGACCGGGAAGACGATCTTGTCGATGTCGGCCGGGAGACCGGCGAGGTTGACGTTGATCGCCTCGTCGTCGCCCGCGCCCTCGCCCGTGCGGTTGTCGCCCGTGTGGACGATCGTGTTGTCGGGGGTCTGCTTGTTGTTGAAGAAGACGAAGTGGGCGTCCGAGAAGACCTTGCCCTGCCCGTTGACCGCGATGGCGGAGGCGTCCAGGTCGAAGTCCGTGCCGGTGGTGGTGCGGACGTCCCAGCCGAGGCCCACGGTGACGGCGGTCAGGCCCGGAGCCTCCTTGGTGAGCGAGACGTTGCCACCCTTGGACAGGCTTACAGCCATTGTTGGGAGTCCCTTCCCTAGTTCTGTGTGCACGAAGCTACCGTCACCCCGAAGAACGTCGAGAGGGGTCCCCGTGGTTCCGGATCTCTTTACCTCTTTTACCAAAGGGAAAACCGGGTGACGGGAGCCGCACTCTGCCGGGAACATGGGACGCATGTCCGGTCCTTACGTCATCCGTGGCTCCGTCTCCCTGCCCGAGGCCGAGCTCATGTGGCGTTTCTCGCGTTCCTCGGGGCCCGGCGGACAGCACGTCAACACCAGTGACTCGCAGGTCGAGCTCCGCTTCGACCTGGCGAAGACCGAGGCCCTGCCCGAGGTGTGGAAGCGGCGGGCGCTGGAGCGGCTGGCCGGGCGGCTGGCCGACGGCGTCGTCACCGTCCGCGCCTCCGAGCACCGCTCGCAGTGGCGCAACCGCGAGACCGCCGCCGTGCGCCTC
>NZ_JADDRL010000140.1 GCF_021538895.1 Streptomyces olivochromogenes
AGGAAGGCGGGACTGGAGGGCCGGGGGGTCCATCCAGTCCCGTTTCCGTGTCTACGGCCGGTTCCGTGTGTACGAAAGCCCTGTACGGCTGCTGTGCCCGGCTAGGCCGGCGTCTGCGCCCGGGCCTGCCGCCCCACCGCCGCGGAGGCGAGCCTGCCGAGCGCCTCGTCCAGATCGCAGGGGTGGGCGCCCAGCGACACCTGGCGGGTGACGATCGACCGCTCCGCGCGCATCAGCCGCCAGCCGCGGCGCAGCAGGAACGGCACCGACTTGCGGCCCTCCTTCAGGTCCCGCAGGAAGCGCCGCCGGAAGGTGGTGACCGGCCCGCGGCTCAGACACAGCGCGTCCGCCAGCACCCCGAGTTCACGGCAGCGCTCGACGATCTCGGCGGCGAAGATGCCCTCCGCGATGAACACCGGGGTGCGGTCGATGCACAGCGTCTCCTCGCCGGTGCGCGCGCTCTGCGAGATGTCGTACACCGGCACGGTCGTCGACCCCGTGGCGCACAGCCTGGTGATGGCCTCGACGGCGACGTCCGCGTCCCAGGACAGCGGATGGTCCCAGTCGATGTCCGAACTCCCCTCCACCAGCGGCAGCGTCGGGTCGTCGCCCTCCTTGTAGAAGTCGTCGAGGCGCAGGACGGGCAGCCCGGAGCGGGCGGCGACGAGGGACTTGCCCGAGCCCGAGGGGCCGCACAGCAGCACGACACGGGCGGGTGACGGGGGATGAAGGCTCACGGAACACCAGTTTGACGTATCGTGCGCCCGCTGCCGACCCCGCGGGTCGGCTTTGGAGCGTGCGTCACACCTCAACTACCCTTTGTGTCGACCTCATTACCCTGTGCACCAGAAGGTGGCATCAGCAATGGCACGACACGCGACCCGCCAGCACCCCACCGCGCAGCGCGCTCTGATCGCCCTCGCGACCGCCGGAGCGGCCCTGGGCGCGGGCGCGGCGACGGCCTCCGCGGACTCCACCCTGCCAGTGGACGTGCCGTGGCGGCCGACCTCGCTCGGCAGGATCGACCCGCAGGCGGGGGCGCAGGCACTGACCGGCACACTGGGCTATGTCACGGGCCCGGTCACCGGCCTCAAGCCCAACCCCCTCGCCGGCACCGGCGTCGACCCGCTCGACAACGGCGTCGGCACCCAGGTCGCCGACTTCCAGCCGCTTTCCTCGCAGGCGCTGACCGGTCCGGTGGCCGAGGCGCGGTCGCTCGGATCGGTGCCGGTGCTGGGGCAGGTGACCGGAGTGCTGGGCGGCGGCCGGGGCTGACGGCACCTGTCGCCCGTACGCGAAGTACGCGAGGCGCACGAAGTACACGAAGAGAGCCGCGCCGCCCCCGGACGGAGGGGTGGCGCGGCTCTCGGCCTGTGCGGCGTCCCGGTACTCGGCCCGGGCGCCGGCTCAGTACGACGAGCCGGACGCGCCCAGCGAGCCCGTCGGGTGCCAGACCGTCTTCGTCTCCAGGAACGCCGTCATGCGCTCGGTGCCCGGAGCCGCCGACCAGTTGTCCACAGCCTGTGGACGAAGGACGCGCTTCAGGTTGTCCGCCGCCGCGATCTCCAGCTCCTTCGCCAGCGCCTCGTCGGCGCCCGCGAGGTCGATCGCGTTGACGTCCTGGTGCGCGGCCAGCGGCGCCGCGATCTCCGCCGTACGGCCGGACAGGACGTTGACGACACCGCCGGGCAGGTCGGAGGTGGCCAGCACCTCGCCCAGGGACAGCGCCGGGAGCGGGGACTTCTCGCTCGCGATCACGATCGCCGTGTTGCCGGTCGCGATGACCGGGGCGATGACCGAGACCAGGCCGAGGAAGGACGACTCCTGCGGCGCCAGGACGGTGACCACGCCGGTCGGCTCGGGGGAGGACAAGTTGAAGAACGGGCCCGCGACCGGGTTCCCGCCGCCCACGACCTGGGCGATCTTGTCCGTCCAGCCCGCGTACCAGACCCAGCGGTCGATCGCCGCGTCCACCTGGGCGGCGGCCTTCGCCTTGGACAGGCCCTCCGCCTCGGCCACCTCGCGCACGAACTGGTCGCGGCGCCCCTGAAGCACCTCGGCGATGCGGTAGAGGATCTGGCCCCGGTTGTAGGCGGTCGCGCCGGACCAGCCGCCGAACGCCTTGCGCGCGGCCACGACCGCGTCACGGGCGTCCTTGCGGGACGACAGCGGCGCGTTCGCCAGCCACTTGCCCTTCGAGTCCGTCACCTCGTACACCCGGCCGCTCTCGGAACGCGGGAACTTGCCGCCCACGTACAGCTTGTAGGTCTTGAAGACGGAAAGCCGCTCGATCGTTTCGGACTTATCGGACATCGAGGTATGCCTCCAGACCGTGGCGACCGCCCTCGCGGCCGAAGCCCGACTCCTTGTAGCCGCCGAAGGGCGAGGTCGGGTCGAACTTGTTGAACGTGTTGGACCAGACGACACCGGCGCGCAGCTTGTTCGCGACGGCCAGGATCCGGGAGCCCTTCTCCGTCCAGATGCCCGCCGACAGCCCGTACTGCGTGTTGTTGGCCTTGGCGACGGCCTCGTCGGGCGTACGGAACGTGAGGACCGACAGCACCGGGCCGAAGATCTCGTCGCGGGCGACGGTGTGCGCCTGCGTGACGTTCGTGAACAGCGTCGGGGCGAACCAGTAGCCGCTCTCGGGCAGTTCGCAGGCCGGGGACCAGCGCTCGGCGCCCTCCGCCTCGCCCTGCTCGGCGAGCGCGGTGATCCGGGCCAGCTGCTCCGCGGAGTTGATCGCGCCGATGTCCGTGTTCTTGTCGAGCGGGTCGCCCAGGCGCAGCGTGGAGAGCCTGCGCTTGAGGGAGTCGAGGAGCTCGTCCTGGATCGACTCCTGGACCAGCAGCCGGGAGCCCGCGCAGCAGACCTGGCCCTGGTTGAAGAAGATGCCGCCCACGATGCCCTCGACGGCCTGGTCGATCGGGGCGTCGTCGAAGACGATGTTGGCGCCCTTGCCGCCCAGTTCGAGGGTGAGCTTCTTGCGGGTGCCGGCGACCGTGCGCGCGATCTCCTTGCCGACGGCCGTGGAGCCGGTGAAGGCGACCTTGTTCACGTCCGGGTGCGCGACCAGGGCGGCGCCCGCGTCGCCGTATCCCGGAAGGATGTTGACGACGCCCTTGGGCAGGCCCGCCTGGCGGCAGATGTCCGCGAAGAAGAGGGCCGACAGCGGCGTGGTCTCGGCCGGCTTCAGGACGACCGTGTTGCCGGTCGCGAGCGCCGGGGCGATCTTCCAGGCCAGCATGAGGAGCGGGAAGTTCCAGGGGATGACCTGGCCGGCGACGCCGAGCGGCTTCGGGGCCGTGCCGAACCCGGCGTGCTCCAGCTTGTCCGCCCAGCCCGCGTAGTAGAAGAAGTGCGCGGCGACCAGCGGGAGGTCCGCGTCGCGGGTCTCCTTGATCGGCTTGCCGTTGTCCAGGGTCTCCAGGACCGCCAGCTCACGGCTGCGCTCCTGGATGATCCGGGCGATGCGGAAGAGGTACTTGGCGCGCTCGGAACCGGGCAGCGCCGACCACTTCTCGAAGGCCTTGCGGGCGGCCTTGACCGCGCGGTCGACGTCCGCCTCGCCCGCCTGGGCGATCTCGGAGAGGACCTCCTCGGTGGACGGCGAGACGGTCTTGAAGACCTTGCCGTCGGCGGCCTCGGTGAACTCGCCGTCGATGAACAGACCGTAGGACGGCGCGATGTCGACGACCGAGCGGGACTCGGGTGCGGGTGCGTACTCGAATGCGGATGCCATGGGGATCAGTCCACCGTCACGTAGTCGGGGCCGGAGTAACGGCCGGTGGCCAGCTTCTGACGCTGCATCAGCAGGTCGTTCAGGAGCGAGGAGGCGCCGAAGCGGAACCAGTGGTTGTCCAGCCAGTCCTCGCCGGCGGTCTCGTTGACCAGGACCAGGAACTTGATGGCGTCCTTGGAGGTGCGGATGCCGCCGGCCGGCTTCACGCCGACCTGCACCCCGGTCTGGGCGCGGAAGTCGCGCACGGCCTCCAGCATGAGGAGGGTGTTCGCCGGGGTCGCGTTGACGGCGACCTTGCCGGTCGAGGTCTTGATGAAGTCGGCCCCGGCCAGCATGCCGAGCCAGCTCGCCCGACGGATGTTGTCGTACGTGGACAGCTCGCCGGTCTCGAAGATGACCTTGAGCCGGGCGGACGCCCCGCAGGCCTCCTTCACGGCGACGATCTCGTCGTACACCTTCAGGTACTTGCCCGCGAGGAACGCCCCGCGGTCGATGACCATGTCGATCTCGTCGGCGCCCGCGGCCACGGCGTCATGGACGTCGGCCAGCTTCACGTCGAGGGCGGCACGGCCGGCCGGGAAGGCGGTGGCGACGGAGGCGACCTTGACGCCGGAGCCGGCGACGGCCTCCTTGGCGACGGCCACCATGTCGGGATAGACACAGACGGCCGCGGTCGTGGGGGTCGTCCGGTCCGTCGGGTCCGGGTGGGCCGCCTTGGCGCCGAGCGCCCGGACCTTGCCCGGGGTGTCCGCGCCTTCCAGCGTCGTCAGGTCGACCATCGAGATGGCGAGGTCGATGGCGTACGCCTTCGCGGTGGTCTTGATGGATCGGGTGCCGAGGGAGGCGGCGCGCGCCTCCAGGCCGACCGCGTCGACGCCGGGCAACCCGTGCAGGAAGCGGCGCAGCGTGCTGTCGGACGCGGTGACGTCAGCGAGAGCGGGAGCAGAGGTGGGCATGGTCACCACGCCACCATATCTACGCGCGTAGCGGCTGTACAGCCCCCGGGCGCTCATCACCTCGTCCGCGACCGCATATGAGCACTCCCGGCTTCGTCGTGCAGAATCGGGAGCATGACGACCCCGGACCACCAGTCACCCGCGCCACAGCCTTCTGCGCCCGCCGCCAAGGACCGGATCTACCGCTCGCCCCTGGGGCTGATCGGTGGTGTGCTGCTGCTCGCCCTCGTCGGGTGGCTCGGCATCGACGCGCTGTTCCGTGGCAGCGGCCACACGCCGTGGCTGGCGCTCGCCGGGCTGATCCTGCTCGTGCCGCTGGTGATCGCCTTCACCCTGCGCCCGGCCGTCTTCGCGAACGACGACCGGCTGCGCGTGCGCAACCCCTTCCGGGTGGTCACCGTGCCCTGGGGCGAGATCGTCTCCCTGCGCTCCGGCTACTCCAACGAGATCGTCGTCAAGTCCGGCGACAAGTACCAGCTGTGGGCCATCCCGGTCTCGCTGCGGGCCCGCAAGAAGGCGACGCGCCGCCAGGCGCGGGCCGAGGCGGAGGCCCGCGGGGGCGGCAGGTCCGGGATGTTCGGCGGCGGTGCGTTCGGCGGCGGGGGCCTCGGCGGCGGCCCGCGCGGCTCCGCCGCGACGGACGGACCGCACCGCGCGGAGACCGACAAGATCATGGACGACCTGCGCGCCACGCTGGAACGCCAGGAGCACGCCGAGTCGGCACAGGGCGAGGTCACGGTCCGCTGGGCGTACGAGATCGCGGCACCCGCGGTGGCCGGCGCGATCCTGCTGGCGATCCTGCTGGCGGTGGGCTGAGCCGGCTGGGCAGGGCGGCCGGGCCGATGCGCGGATGTCCCGACGGCTTCCTGAGAGGGGCCGGAGGGTCGTGCGGAGGGGGAGCCGTCGGCCGGGGGTCCTTCCGGTCCTGGCCGGGCGGGCCGATCCCGCGGATGCTGCGACGGTTTCCCGGAAGGGGTCGGAGAGGCGCGCGAGGGGGAGCCGTCAGCTGAGGGTGCTTCCGGTCCTGGTCGTGCGGGGGCGTGCGCTCGCGGGGGCCGGAGCGGTGCTGGTGGCCGTGGGCTGAGTCGGCTGTCGCGTGGGCCGATGCACGGATTTCCCGGCGGTTTCCCGGAAGAGGTCAGAGGCGCGCAGGGAGGGCAGCCGCCGACCAAGGGGTCTCCGGTCCCGGCCGTGCTGGGCGTGGCCCCCACGGTGGCTGCAGCGGTGCTGCTGGCGGTGGGCCGAGCTGACTGCCGCTCGGGCCGGAAGGGGCCAGAGCGGCGCGCCAGTTGGTGTCCACGGAAACGCCGAAGGGGTGCCCCCACCTGTCGTGGTGAAGGCACCCCATCGAGAGCGAGGGGTGGGGCTCAGATGCCCGCGGCCGTCGCGAGGTCGTGCTTGATGGCGTCGAGCAGGTCGGTCGCCCGGGCGCGGGCGGCCGGGAGGTCGGCGTGGGTGCCGACCGGTACGACGACCTCCAGGTAGCACTTCAGCTTGGGCTCCGTGCCGCTGGGCCGGACGATGACGCGGGCGCCGTCGAGGGTGTAGCGCAGCCCGTCGGTGGGCGGCAGCTGCTCCGTGCCCCGGGTGAGGTCCTCGGCCCGGGTGATGGCCAGACCCGCGAGCTCGGTCGGCGGCTGCTCGCGCAGGCGCCGCATCGCGTCGGCGATGACCGACAGGTCCTGCACCCGCACCGAGAGCTGGTCGGTGGCGTGCAGCCCGTGCTCGACCGCCAGGTCGTCGAGCAGGTCGAGCAGCGTGCGCCCCTGCGCCTTCAGCCCGGAGGCGAGCTCGGTGATCAGGAGGGCGGCGGTGATGCCGTCCTTGTCGCGCACCCCGGCCGGGTCGACGCAGTAGCCGAGGGCCTCCTCGTAGCCGTAGCGCAGACCGTCCACCCGGGCGATCCACTTGAAGCCGGTCAGGGTCTCCTCGTAGGGCAGCCCGGCCTTCTCGGCGATCCGGCCGAGCAGGGACGAGGACACGATCGACTCGGCGAAGGTGCCGGTCGCCCCGCGCGCGACCAGGTGCGCGGCGAGCAGCGCGCCGACCTCGTCGCCGCGCAGCATGCGCCAGTCGTCCCCGTCCCCGACCGCCACGGCACAGCGGTCGGCGTCCGGGTCGTTGGCGATGACCAGGTCGGGACGGGTCGCGCGGGCCGCGGTGAAGGCCAGGTCCATCGCGCCGGGCTCTTCCGGGTTCGGGAAGGCGACGGTCGGGAAGTCGGGGTCGGGCTCGGCCTGCTCGGCGACCAGCACCGGCTCCGGGAAGCCGGCCCGGGCGAACGCGGCCAGCAGGACGTCCTTGCCGACGCCGTGCATCGCCGTGTAGACGGTCCGGGCGCCGCGCGGCGAGCCCTCGGCCAGCACGGCGTCGGTACGGGCGAGATAGGCGTCCAGGACCGCGTCGTCGAGGGTCTCCCAGCCGGAGTCGGGCCGGGGCACGTCGTGCAGGCTGCGGATCGCGTCGATCTCGGCCGCGATCCCCGCGTCCGCCGGCGGCACGATCTGCGAGCCGTCGCCGAGGTAGACCTTGTAGCCGTTGTCCCGGGGCGGGTTGTGGCTGGCGGTGACCTCCACACCCGCGACCGCGCCGAGGTGCCGGATCGCGAACGCCAGGACGGGGGTGGGCAGCGGCCGCGGCAGGACCGCGGCGCGGAGCCCCGCCCCGACCATCACGGCGGCGGTGTCCCGGGCGAAGTCGGCGGACTTGTGCCGGGCGTCGTACCCGATGACGACGAGCCCCTCGGCCTGCCCCTCCTTCTTGAGGTAGGCGGCCAGACCGGCGGCGGCACGGATGACGACCGAGCGGTTCATCCGCATCGGACCGGCCCCGAGCTCACCGCGCAGGCCCGCGGTGCCGAACTGCAGGGTGCCGGCGAAGCGCGCGGCGAGCTCCGTGACATCCCCGGAGTCGATCAGCTTGGCGAGTTCCTCGCGCGTGTCCGCGTCGGGGTCCTCGGCCAGCCACGCCTGGGCCCGGGCGATGAGATCGTCGTGCACGTCGGGTCAGCCTCTCGTTCGAAGTGCGGGTGCGGGGTGCGTTGCCGTGCCCTCAGGAGCGCCGGGCGGCGGTCACAGCCGGCCGAGCACCTGGGTCAGCAGCGAACCCATCCGGGCGGCCGAGTCGCGGCCCGCCTGCAGAACCTCCTCGTGGTTCAGCGGCTCCCCGGTCATGCCGGCGGCGAGGTTCGTCACCAGCGAGATCCCCAGCACCTCGGCACCGGCCTCGCGCGCGGCGATGGCCTCCAGCACCGTCGACATGCCCACCAGGTCCGCGCCGATCACCCGGGCCATGCGGATCTCGGCCGGGGTCTCGTAGTGCGGGCCGGGGAACTGGGCGTACACGCCCTCCTCCAGCGTCGCGTCGACCTCCTTGCACAGGGCGCGCAGGCGCGGCGAGTACAGGTCGGTGAGGTCGACGAAGTTCGCGCCCACGATCGGTGAGGTCGCGGTGAGGTTGATGTGGTCGCTGATCAGCACCGGCTGCCCGGGGCGCATGCCCTCGCGCAGGCCGCCGCAGCCGTTGGTCAGCACGACGGTCTTGCAGCCGGCGGCCACGGCGGTGCGCACGCCGTGCGCCACGGCGGCGACGCCCCGGCCCTCGTAGTAGTGCGTGCGGCCCAGGAAGACCAGCGCGCGCTTGTCACCGATGCTGTACGAGCGGACCTTGCCCCCGTGCCCCTGCACCGCCGGCGGCGGGAAGCCGGGCAGCTCGGTGACCTGGAACTCGGCGTCGGCAGCGCCCAGGGCGTCGACGGCCGGAGCCCAGCCGGAGCCCATCACGAGGGCGACGTCGTGGGTCTCGGCGCCCGTGAGCTCGCGCAGGCGCGCGGCGGCCGCGTCGGCGGCGGCATAGGGGTCGCCCTGGATGTCGTCCGGAAGAAGAGATGCGTTCACGCGGATGAGGGTAGCCGGTCCGGGCCTACGCGCGTAGATGACAGAGCTCACGGGATGGCGATCGTTGTCTTGTCGTTTCCAACAAAGGTTGGGACAAAAGTGACCCAAGGGGCGCCGGAGCGCTAGCAAGGGCGTTTGCGCAGCTCCATCACATAGTCGTGCGGGGCGCCGGCCGACTCCGCCGCGTCGGCGAGCTCACCCAGGTACCGGGCCGACGGCAGACCGCCCTCGTACCCGTTGAGCGCGTACACCCACGCCGGCTCCTCGCCGTCCAGCGTGTGCGCCCGGACCCGGGCGCGCCGGTAGATGCCGAGACCCACGCCCACCCAGCGGTCCAGGGACTCCTCGTCCATGGGGGCGATGTCGTACAGCCCGACGAAGACCTGGGACCCCGGCTCCTCGACGATCGTCGCGAGCGCGCCCTCCCAGCCCAGCTGCTCCCCGCCGAAGGTCAGCCGCCAGCCGTTCAGCCAGCCGGTGGCGCGCAGCGGCGAGTGCGGGGCGCGGCGGGACATCAGCCGCGCGTCGAGATTGCCGGCGTACGCGGCATAGAGCGCCATGGGTCGAGAGTACGGCAGCGAAAACACGTGCCTCGGCCGCCCCGTGGGCAACAGCACGCTCACCCCGGGCGGAAGCACCTTGAAGCGTGCGGGACAATGGAGTACGTGACTCGGATCGTGATCATCGGTGGCGGACCCGGCGGATACGAAGCGGCGCTGGTGGCAGCGCAGCTCGGCGCGGAGGTGACCGTCGTCGACTGCGACGGTCTGGGCGGAGCGTCGGTACTGACCGACTGCGTGCCGTCGAAGACCCTTATCGCTACGGCCGAGGTGATGACCACCTTCGACTCGTCGTACGAGGAACTCGGCATCATCGTCGCCGACGACACCCCGCCGCTGGAGCAGGCCGCCCGGGTGGTCGGCGTCGACCTCGGCAAGGTCAACCGCCGTGTGAAGCGCCTCGCGCTCGCCCAGTCCCACGACATCACCGCCTCCGTCACCCGCGCCGGCGCCCGGGTCATGCGCGGCCGTGGCCGGCTGCAGGGCATGCAGGCCCTCGACGGCTCCCGCAAGGTCGTCGTCACCGCCGCCGACGGCACCGAGGAGACCCTCGTCGCGGACGCCGTGCTCATCGCCACCGGCGGTCACCCGCGCGAGCTGCCCGACGCCCAGCCCGACGGCGAGCGCATCCTCAACTGGACCCAGGTCTACGACCTCACCGAGCTCCCCGAGGAGCTCATCGTGGTCGGCTCCGGTGTCACGGGCGCCGAGTTCGCCGGTGCCTACCAGGCCCTCGGCTCCAAGGTCACCCTGGTCTCCTCGCGCGATCGCGTGCTGCCCGGCGAGGACCCGGACGCCGCCGCGGTCCTGGAGGACGTCTTCCGCCGCCGCGGCATGAACGTCATGGCCCGCTCCCGCGCCCAGTCCGCCAAGCGCGTCGGCGACAAGGTGGAGGTCACCCTCTCCGACGGCCGTGTGATCACGGGCTCGCACTGCCTCATGGCCGTCGGCGCCATCCCGAACAGCGCCGGACTCGGCCTGGAGGAGGCCGGCGTCAAGCTGCGCGAGTCCGGGCACATCTGGACCGACAAGGTCTCCCGCACGACCGCCCCGGGCGTGTACGCGGCCGGTGACGTGACGGGCGTCTTCGCCCTCGCCTCCGTCGCCGCCATGCAGGGACGTATCGCCATGTACCACTTCCTCGGCGACGCGGTGACCCCGCTCAACCTCAAGACCGTCTCCTCCAACGTCTTCACCGACCCGGAGATCGCCACCGTCGGCTACACCCAGGCCGACGTCGACGCGGGCAAGATCGAGGCCAGGGCCGTCAAGCTCCCGCTCCTGCGCAACCCGCGCGCCAAGATGCAGGGCATCCGCGACGGCTTCGTGAAGATCTTCTGCCGTCCGGGTACGGGGATCGTCGTCGGCGGTGTGGTCGTGGCGCCCCGCGCCTCGGAACTGATCCACCCCATCTCGATCGCCGTCGACAACAATCTGACGGTCGAACAGATCGCGAACGCCTTCACGGTGTACCCGTCCCTGTCGGGCTCGATCGCCGAGGTGGCCCGCCAGCTCCACACCCGCAAGGCGACCGGCGAGGCGTAGGCGGCACCCACGGCGGCTCGCGGCGGCCCCGTGGCGGCATCGCGACGTCCGAGCGCGTCCGAGGCCGTCCGAGGCCGTTCGATACCGACTCCCCGCTGGTCACGGGGAGTTGCCGTGGCATGCGCGCGGCATAGGCGGGATGGCTAGGCCGTATACCACTTCCTGTCCTGCTGTGCGAACAACTTCTGTTATTCGGCGCAAACTGCTGAAAGCAGACGGTCGCCCGCGTTACTGTCAGTTTCGTGTTCGCTGCAGAACGTCGTCAATTGATCCTCGAAATGGTGCGAGCGAACGGGGCCGTGTCGCTCCGTGAGCTCGCCCGCGTCGTCCAGACCTCCGAAGTGACCGTACGGCGGGACGTGCGCGCACTGGAGGCAGAAGGACTGCTCGACCGCCGACACGGCGGTGCGGTATTGCCGGGCGGGTTCACGCGGGAGTCCGGCTTTCCGCAGAAGTCACATCTCGCGACCGCCGAGAAGACGGCCATCGCCGATCTCGCCGCGAACCTCGTCGAAGAGGGCGAGGCCATCGTGGTCGGGGCGGGTACCACCACGCAGGAACTGGCACGCCGGCTCGCCCGGGTGCCGGGCCTGACCGTCGTCACCAACTCCCTGCTGGTGGCCCAGGCGCTGGCGCACGCCAACCGTGTCGAGGTCGTGATGACCGGCGGCACCCTGCGCGGCTCCAACTACGCCCTGGTCGGCTCCGGCGCCGAGCAGTCCCTGCAAGGGCTCAGGGTGTCCAAGGCCTTCCTGTCCGGGAGCGGTCTGACCGCCGAGCGCGGGCTGTCCACGTCCAACATGCTCTCGGCGTCCGTGGACCGTGCTTTGGTCCAGGCGGCCGCGGAGGTCGTGGTCCTCGCCGACCACACCAAGCTGGGCACGGACACCATGTTCCAGACGGTGCCGACCGACCTCATCACCCGCCTGGTCACCGACGAGCCGCCGGGCCACGACGACCGTGCCGCCACCGAGCTGCAGGCCCTGGCCGACCAGGGGGTGCAGATCGCCGTGGCCGGGGCGTCCGGGAGCCCGGGGGGTGATCAGGTCCCGGCGCGCCAGTCGCGTCGGGACGTAGCCCTCCCGGGGCCGCGGCGGGGGCAGGTGCCGGGCGCCGCGCTGCGGTCGGCCACGGTGCTGGGGGAGCAGGCGGCCGGGGCCGAGCGTGCTCGTGTCGCGGATCTGCGGCGGCGTTGAGGGGCGCGGGCGGGTCTATCCCTTCAGGCCGCGTAGCGTCAGTCTCAGCAAGCGGTCCGCCAGGTCAGGGTCTCCCGGTGACTCCTCCGCCGCCAGCGCAATGGCGTGGGTCAGTTGGAGGAGGTCGCCGATCGAGACGTCGGGGCGTACGGTGCCCGCCGCCTGAGCGCGGGCCAGCAGCGCGCCGCCCGCCTCGTGGATCGGGGTGCTGCAACGGGCCAGCGCGGAACCGGAGTCGGTGGACACCGACATCAGCGCCCGCGCCAGACCGCGGTACTCACCGGCGTGCGTGACCATCTCGCGCAGCCAGGTCACCAGGGCCGCGCAGGGTTCGGGCGCGTCCAGCAGTTCGCGTGAGCGGGCGAGGAGTTCGCTCACCGCGTCCTCGAAGACCGCGCTCATCAGGGCGTGCCGGTTCGGGAAGTGCCGGTACAGCGTGCCGATCCCGACGCCCGCCCGACGGGCCACGTCCTCCAGGGACGCGTCCGTGCCGTGCTCGGCGAAGGCGGCACGGGCCTCGGTGAGCAGCCGCTCGTAGTTGCGGCGGGCATCGGCGCGCATGGCACGCGGGGCCACGGACGGCACCGCCGTGTCCCGGACCCCGGCGCCCTCCCCAGCGGACACGCCCACCATGCCTTCCACCTGCCCTCTCGCACGCCCCCGACTGCCTCCAGGATGCCACCGGGTGAACCCGAGCAGGCTCCTACGAAGCCACCGGCGCCCACGGCCGGGAACTTGAGGGAGCATCAGCGAGGTGGGCGCCCCTACGGCCGCCCACTCGGCGCCGTACGGCCGGCTTGCTCGGGCGTGTCGTTGCCGTGGGGGGCTTCTGCGGGATTGCCGTGGGCTGCCGAGTGCCGGGGGCTGCTGATGGCCGGCGGCCGCTGGTGGCCGTGGGCTGCTGACGGGCGTGGGCTGCTCGTGATCGGGGGTCGCCAATGGCCGTGGGTTCCTGGTGGCCGTTGGCTGTTGGTGGCCGTTGGCTGTTGACCGCGTGGGCTGCTCGTGACCGGGGCCGCCAATGGCCGTTGGCCGCTGATGGGCGTGGGCTGCTGGTGACCGTTGGCCGCTGATGGCCGTCGGCTGTTGATGGGCGTGGGCTGCCGGTGCCATTCGGCTGTTGATGGCCGTCGGCTGCCGATGGCCGCCGGTCGCCGTCCGGCGTGGGAAACGAGGCGCCCCGCGGACCGGATCTCCGGTCGCGCGGGGCGCCTCGACACCTCTGGTGGTAGGTCAGTCCTTGATCTCGCAGATCGCCGCACCGGACGTGAGGGACGCGCCGACCTCGGCGACGAGACCCTTGATGGTGCCGGCCTTGTGCGCGTTCAGCGGCTGCTCCATCTTCATGGCCTCCAGGACGACGACCAGGTCGCCCTCCTGGACCTCCTGGCCCTCCTCGACGGCGACCTTGACGATCGTGCCCTGCATCGGGGAGGCGAGGGTGTCGCCGGAGGCGACGGGGCCGGACTTCTTGGCCGCGCGGCGCTTCGGCTTGGCGCCGGCCGCCAGGCCCGTGCGGGCCAGGGTCATGCCGAGCGACGCCGGCAGGGAGACCTCAAGACGCTTGCCGCCGACCTCGACGACGACCGTCTCACGGCTGGTGTCCTCCTCCGCCTCGGCATCGGCCGGGGCGGCGAAGGGCTTGATCTCGTTGACGAACTCGGTCTCGATCCAGCGGGTGTGGACCTTGAACGGCTCCTGCGAGCCCTCCAGCTCCGGCGCGAACGCCAGGTCCTTCACCACCGCGCGGTGGAACGGGATGGCCGTGGCCATGCCCTCCACCTGGAACTCCTCCAGCGCACGGGCGGCCCGCTCCAGGGCCTCCTTGCGGGTGCGGCCGGTGACGATCAGCTTCGCCAGCAGCGAGTCCCAGGCCGGGCCGATGACCGAGCCGGACTCCACGCCCGCGTCCAGGCGGACGCCCGGACCCGACGGCGCGTCGAAACGGGTGACCGTGCCGGGCGCCGGCAGGAAGTTGCGGCCCGGGTCCTCGCCGTTGATCCGGAACTCGAACGAGTGACCGCGCAGCTGCGGGTCGTCGTAGCCGAGCGCCTCGCCGTCGGCGATGCGGAACATCTCGCGCACCAGGTCGATGCCGGCGACCTCCTCGGTCACCGGGTGCTCGACCTGGAGCCGGGTGTTGACCTCCAGGAAGGAGATCGTGCCGTCGTTGCCGACCAGGAACTCCACCGTGCCGGCGCCGACGTAGCCGGCCTCCTTCAGGATGGCCTTCGAGGACGAGTACAGCTCGGCGACCTGGGCCTCGGACAGGAACGGCGCCGGGGCCTCCTCGACCAGCTTCTGGTGGCGGCGCTGGAGCGAGCAGTCACGCGTCGACACGACGACCACGTTGCCGTGCTGGTCGGCCAGGCACTGGGTCTCCACGTGCCGCGGCTTGTCCAGGTAGCGCTCCACGAAACACTCGCCGCGACCGAAGGCGGCGACCGCCTCGCGCACCGCGGACTCGTACAGCTCCGGCACCTCTTCGAGGGTCCGGGCGACCTTCAGACCACGGCCACCGCCACCGAAGGCGGCCTTGATGGCGATCGGCAGCCCGTGCTCCTCGGCGAAGGCGACGACCTCGTCGGCGCCGCTCACCGGGTCGGGCGTACCGGCGACCAGCGGGGCACCGGCGCGCTGCGCGATGTGACGGGCCGCCACCTTGTCACCCAGGTCGCGGATGGCCTGCGGCGGCGGGCCGATCCAGATCAGACCCGCGTCCAGCACCGCCTGGGCGAAGTCGGCATTCTCCGAGAGGAAGCCGTACCCGGGATGGATGGCGTCCGCGCCGGACTCGCGCGCGGCGTTCAGTACCTTTGCGATGTCCAGGTAACTGGTGGCCGGGGTGTCACCACCCAGGGCGAACGCCTCATCCGCGGCGCGGACATGCAGAGCGTCCCGGTCCGGGTCGGCGTAGACGGCCACGCTCGCGATCCCGGCGTCCCGGCAGGCCCGGGCCACGCGGACAGCGATTTCGCCACGGTTGGCGATGAGCACCTTGCGCACGATTGAGGCTCCCTCCTTGAAACAAGCCGAGTTTAGGGACTGCCGACACGGCACTTCGACCCGTCCCCAATGGTGAGCTTGCCCACACGGAGCGTGATTCGAGGCTCGCTCGACCCGCGAAAGCCCTTGTCGCACCTCGGTACGCAGGACTCTTCCGGGCAACCCTAGCCCTGTGATGTGGTCAAGGTCTCTGTGAGAGCGTGCCGCGCCCCACTCCGTTTCTTTGTTGAGTCCCTACGAATGGCCCAACGATTCTTTGCCTGCGACCGGACCCTTGTCCCGGGGTTTACCCGTTAGTAGCGTTCGCGATGTCTCGAACGTACTTCAGGTAACAGCAGCCGACTCGGGCTGAGGTCGAAAGTGGGTGGGGACCGGTGGTGCGCAGACCGGTGGCGTGGGTCGTGGCGGTCGTCCTCTTCGTGGAGGGGCTCGGCATCGCGGCACTGAACTGGTTCATGGGGGTGGTGGTCGACCGCCAGGACATGTCCCTCGCCGGCCTCGACCCGGACGTGATGTCGCTGTCCTCGAAGATCGGCGGAGTGGTCTTCGGTCTCTACTTCGCGCTGTGCGGCCTGGTCGCGCTGCTCGTGGCGATACGGAACCGGGCGCCGGCCGGGTTCGGCCGCGTCCTGCTGATCAGCGTGGCGGTGGTGCACGGTCTGCTGGGCGCGTTCGTGTGGGGCCTGGTCGGGTGGCGGGCGTTCCTGTTCATGGTGATCGTGCTGGGCCTCGTCGTACTGCTCCTGATGACGTACGACCGCGAGGAGGGCGAGGCTCGAACGGCCCCCGGCGCGGGTCCCGTGGGCGGCGACACGCCGGAGTCCGCGAAGACCCCCGACGCCGAGGGGACCACTCCGGAGCCCGAGACCGCCGCACAGCCCGACAGCGGCCCGAAGAAGCCCCAGAACGAGGCCGAGGAGCCCCAGGACGACGTCCCGGCCCTGACGGCGGCAGTCCCGGCCACGACGCCCCTCTGAGGACCGCGCCCCCCGCTCGGGCGAGTCGGCAACACCGGCTGCCCGGCGGCGGCCCCGACGACTTCGCAGGGGCCACGCCGATCTTCACTGGGACGGCCCACAAGAACGCGGGACGGACCCGAGCCGGACGGCTCCGCCGATTCCACGAGGGCGCTGCCCAGCTGTCGCTCCGGGGGCGCCCGCAGTGCTCTTGAGGGTCGTTCCGGTCGTCGCGGTGGCGTCCCGCAGGGTCTGCCGTGCTGCGGGCGGCCCTGGCGGTTTGTGAGGGGCGCGCCGGTCTTCGCTGGGCGGCGCCTCCGCGATTCCGCGAGGGTGCTGCCCGGCTGTCGCTCCGGCGGTGCCCGCAGTGTTCTTGAGGGTCGCTCCGGTCGTCGCGGTGGCGTCCCGCGGGGTCTGCCGAGCTGCGGGCGGCCCTGGCGGTTTGTGAGGGTCGCGTCGGTCTTCGTTGGGGCGGCCCCGTGATGCCGTGAGGGGCTGCCCGGCTGTCGCTCCGGCGGTGCCCGCAGTGTTCTTGAGGGTCGCTCCGGTCGTCGCGGTGGCGTCCCGCGGGGTCTGCCGAGCTGCGGGCGGCCCTGACAGCCCGTGAGAGCCGCGTCGGTCTTCGCTGGGCGGCGCCCACGGGGCGCGGAGGGGTGCCCCGGTATTTGCTGTGGCGGTCCTGGCTCTGGCCCTGGCGACTCGGTGAGGACCGTGCCGTTTCCGCTCGGGCGGTCCGCGGGGTCGGAGAGGAGCCGCGCCCGCTATTGCCGTGGCTGCTCTCGCGACTCCGTGGGGGTGCCGCGCAGTTGTCGCTTCGGCGGTGCCCGCGACGTTCGCTGCGTCGGCCCCGCGACTCCTGAGGGTGTTGCCCCGTCATAGCTTCGGTTCGGTGGTGTCCAGAACGCTCTGAGCGGCGCGCCGATCGCCGCTCAGGCGTCTCTCAGGGCGGCGGCCCTGACAGCCGCGCTTTCTCCGCTGGGGCGGCCCCCGTGGCTCCGTGAGGGGGCTGGCCTGTCCTCGCCTCGACGGGGGCCCGCAATGTTCTTGAGGGGCCCTGTGGTGTCCCGTAGGACTGTTCGGTGAGGGCCTCAGCCGTGGCCGCGGTGGCGTCGGCAGCCCGTGAGGGGTGTGTCATCGCTCCGGGGCGCCCCAATCTTCCGAGGGGGCGCTCCGGGCGCCGCTGTGGTGCCCCAGGGCCGTTCCATCAGGCACGCCGAGATTCGGTGGCCCCCTCGGACCACGGAGTGGTCAGTCGGTCGGCTGGGTCCACAAGTCCGTGATGCCTACGCCCAGTTCGGACAGGAGGCGGCGGACGAGGGGGAGGCTGATGCCGATCACGTTGCCGTGGTCGCCGTCGATGCCCTCGATGAACGGGGCCGAGCGGCCGTCGAGGGTGAACGCGCCGGCGACGTAGAGCGGTTCGCCGGAGGAGACGTAGGCGGCGATCTCCGCGTCGGTGGGCTCGCCGAACCGGACCACGGTCGAGGCGGTCCCGGACACGTACCGCTTGGCCACCGTGTCCCAGATGCAGTGCCCCGTCTGGAGCGTCCCCGCCCGCCCGCGCATCGACTTCCAGCGGGCGGTGGCCTCCTCCGCGTCCGAGGGCTTGCCCAGCGCCTGGCCGTCGAGCTCCAGCACCGAGTCGCAGCCGATCACCAGCGCGCCGTACACCTCCGGCCGCGCCGCCACCACGGAGGCCTTCGCCTCGGCCAGGGCCAGCGCCAGCTCGGCGGGGGTGGGCGCGCTGACCGCGTCCTCGTCGACGCCGCTGACGATCACCTCGGGGTCGAGCCCGGCCTGCCGGAGCAGTCCGAGCCGGGCGGGGGACTGTGAGGCGAGCACGAGTCGCCTGCGCGGATTGGCAGTCATGCGGTCAGGTTAGCCACGTGGTGCCGCCACGCTCACCTCAGGCCGATGACGATCATCGCCAGGACCATGGCCAGAGCCATGAGGAGACCGAGCCGCCGCAGCATGTTCTGCATGTCGCGCATTTCTTCGGGCGGCTCGTTCTCAGGGTCTGACCACAGCATGCCTCCAGCGTGCGGCCGAGCCGGGGGGCCTGGCCTGAGTACGGGTACTCAAATCGGCCCCCCGGTTTCTACCGACGTACGCGGTCGCCCGCGGCCGCTGGCGCTAGCTGGGCCAGTACGTGCGGGTCCACGCCGCCGGACCCGGCTTCGGCAGGTGGTGGCCCGCGATCCGGGACGGGTCCGCCCACGAGTCACGCGGGCCGGGTGCGCCGGACGGCACGGCGGATGCCGCCGCGGCGCGGGCTCGGACCACCGCCAGTGCGGCGGCCAGCTCCTCGGGGGTCGGATTGCCCCGTACGACCCTGATGGTCATGACGCCTCCCAAACGATCGACACAGGGCTAGAGGGGAATGTTGCCGTGCTTCTTCGGAGGCAGGGATTCCCGCTTCGTCCGCAGCTGACGCAGCCCGCGCACGATGTGGCCGCGGGTGTCGGACGGCATGATCACCGAATCGATGTAGCCGCGCTCGGCCGCGATGTAGGGGTTGAGGAGCGTGTCCTCGTACTCCTGGATGAGCCGCGCCCGGGTGCCCTCGACGTCCTGAGACTCGGCAATGGTCCGGCGGTGCAGGATGTTGACGGCGCCCTGCGCGCCCATGACCGCGATCTGGGCCGTGGGCCAGGCCAGGTTGAGGTCGGCGCCCAGGTGCTTGGAGCCCATGACGTCGTACGCCCCGCCGAAGGCCTTGCGGGTGATCACCGTGATGAGCGGGACGGTCGCCTCGGCGTACGCGTAGATCAGCTTGGCGCCGCGCCGGATGATGCCGTCGTGCTCCTGGTCGACACCGGGCAGGAAGCCCGGCACGTCGACGAAGGTGATCACCGGGACGTTGAAGGCGTCGCAGGTCCGCACGAAGCGGGCCGCCTTCTCGCTCGCCTTGATGTCCAGGCAGCCCGCGAACTGCATCGGCTGGTTGGCGACGATCCCGACCGGATGCCCTTCCACTCGCCCGAAGCCGGTGACGATGTTCGGCGCGAACAGCGGCTGCGTCTCGAAGAACTCGGCGTCGTCCAGGACGTGTTCGATCACCGTGTGGATGTCGTACGGCTGGTTGGCGCTGTTCGGCACCAGCGTGTCCAGCTCGCGGTCCTCGTCGGTGACGGTGAGGTCCGCCTCCTCGGGGAAGACCGGGGCCTCGCTGAGGTTGTTGGACGGCAGGTACGACAGCAGCTGCTTGACGTACTCGATGGCATCCTTCTCGTCACCGGCCATGTGGTGCGCCACGCCGGACACGGAGTTGTGGGTCCGTGCGCCGCCCAGCTCCTCGAAGCCGACGTCCTCGCCGGTGACGGTCTTGATGACGTCCGGGCCGGTGATGAACATGTGCGAGGTCTGGTCGACCATGACCGTGAAGTCGGTGATGGCCGGGGAGTAGACCGCGCCGCCCGCGCAGGGGCCGACGACCAGGCTGATCTGCGGAATGACGCCGGAGGCGTGGGTGTTGCGGCGGAAGATCTCGCCGTACGCGCCGAGCGAGGCCACACCCTCCTGGATGCGGGCGCCGCCCGAGTCGTTGATGCCGATGACCGGGCAACCGGTCTTCAGCGCGAAGTCCATGACCTTGACGATCTTCTGCCCGTAGACCTCGCCGAGCGCACCGCCGAAGACGGTGAAGTCCTGCGAGAACACGGCCACGGGGCGCCCGTCGACGGTCCCGTACCCGGTGACGACACCGTCGCCGTACGGGCGGTTCTTCTCCAGACCGAAGTTGGTGGAGCGGTGCCGGGCGAACTCGTCGAGCTCGACGAACGAGTCCTCGTCGAGCAGCAGGTCGATCCGCTCACGCGCCGTCAACTTGCCCTTGGAATGCTGCTTTTCGACGGCGCGTGCCGAGCCGGCGTGCGTCGCTTCCTGGATGCGGCGCTGGAGATCCGCGAGCTTGCCCGCGGTCGTGTGAATGTCGATCTCGTGGCGCTCTTCCGGCTCGGACATCGGGATGCGGCTCCCTGCCTGCTCAAAAGGGGGGACGGTTACTCATCCGTAGCGTAGTGGTGGCCCCATCAATCGGCAGTGCGGCGTTTACCACACCTAGGGTGGCTTGCATGACGCCGCGAGATGCATCAGACGCGAACGACAACCCGTGGTCCGACCTGGACCGTCCGCCCCTCAACGCCGAGGCGCTGCGGCGCGGGCTGCTGCGCGAGGGCGGGTTCTACCGCGACCTTCAGGTGGTGCCGCGGACCGGCTCCACCAACTCCGACCTGGTGGCCCTCGCGGAGGCGGGGAACGCCGACGAGGGCGCGGTCCTGGTGGCGGAGGAACAGACGGCGGGGCGGGGCCGGCTGGACCGCCAGTGGACCGCCCCGCCCCGCTCGGGCCTCTTCTTCTCGGTGCTGCTGCGGCCGGCCGACGTCCCGGTCTCCCGCTGGGGCTGGCTCCCGCTGCTCACGGGCGTGGCGGTGGCGACCGGCCTGTCCCGGGCGGCCGGCGTCGACACGGCACTCAAGTGGCCCAACGACCTGCTGGTGACCGTCGGTGACGAGGAGCGCAAGGCCGGCGGCATCCTGGCCGAGCGGGCCGGCGACGACGGGGTCGTGGTCGGCGTCGGCATCAACGTCACGCTCCGCGCGGACGAACTGCCGGTGCCCCAGGCGGGCTCGCTGGCCCTGGCCGGCGCCGTGAGCACCGACCGGGACCCGCTGCTGCGGGCGATGCTGCGGTCCCTGGAGGAGTGGTACGGGCGCTGGCGCGCGGCCGGGGGCGACCCGGCGGCCAGCGGCCTCCAGGAGACGTACGCGGCGGGCTGCGCGACGCTCGGCCGGGTCGTGCGGGCGGAGCTGCCGGGCGACCGGGCGATCACCGGCGAAGCGGTGGCGATCGACGGCGACGGACGCCTGGTCATCGCCACGAAGGAGGGTGTGCAGGAGCCGGTGGGGGCCGGGGACATCGTGCACTTGAGGCCCGCGTGAGCGCGCCCGGGGTCCGCCGAGCGGACGACCCGGCTCCGGCCCGCCGCACCGGTGCCGGACACCTGATCACCGGCCCCACCTGACGGAGTGAGCTGGCGCACACCTGCCGTAGAGTTGAGGCCGGTCGTACCTGACCGTGGCAGATCGGAAGGGCAGCAGGCGTGACCGTCGACGACACGGGCTCCGGCGCGGGCGCGGACGGCCGCGTGGACCCCCACGCCGCCGACTCCGGCGAGGACCCGCTCGCCCTGCGTCTCGAACAGCTCATCCTGGGCGCCGAGCGCCGCTACACGCCCTTTCAGGCGGCCCGCAGCGCCGGGGTCTCCATGGAGCTGGCCTCCCGCTTCTGGCGGGCCATGGGCTTCGCCGACATAGGGCAGGCCAAGGCACTCACGGAGGCCGACGTCCTCGCGCTGCGCCGTCTCGCCGGTCTGGTGGAGGCGGGGCTGCTGAGCGAGGCCATGGCCGTACAGGTGGCCCGATCCACCGGGCAGACCACCGCCCGTCTGGCCGAATGGCAGATCGACTCCTTCCTGGAGGGGCTGACCGAGCCGCCGGAGCCGGGCATGACCCGCACCGAGGTGACGTACCCGATCGTCGAGCTGCTCCTGCCCGAACTGGAGGAGTTCCTCGTCTACGTCTGGCGCCGCCAGCTCGCCGCCTCCGCCGGGCGCGTCGTGCAGGGCGCGGACGACGAGGAGATGGTGGACCGGCGGCTCGCGGTCGGCTTCGCCGACCTCGTCGGGTTCACGCGGCTGACCCGGCGGATGGAGGAGGAGGAGCTCGGGGAACTCGTCGAGGCCTTCGAGACCACCGCCGCCGACCTGGTCGCCGCGCGCGGCGGCCGGCTCATCAAGACGCTGGGCGACGAGGTGCTGTACGCCGCCGACGACGCGGGCACGGCGGCGGACATCGCGCTGCGGCTGGTCGAGACGATGGCGAACGACGAGACGATGCCGGAGCTGCGAGTCGGGATGGCGTTCGGCACGGTGACCACCCGAATGGGCGATGTCTTCGGTACGACCGTGAACCTCGCCTCCCGACTCACCTCGATAGCGCCGCGCGACGCCGTCCTCGTCGACAGCGACTTCGCCGAGGAACTCATCCGCAGCGGCGAGGCGCCCGCCTCGGAGGCGGATGCGGCGGAAGCCGCGGCCGCCGCGGAGAAGGAGGGCGAGGAGCCGCCGACGTACCGCTTCGCGCTCCAGCCGATGTGGCAGCGCCCGGTCCGTGGCCTCGGCGTGGTCGAGCCCTGGCTCCTGACCCGACGCGACGCCGAGGCCTAGTCCCGCCCGCGCGGGTCGACGCAGAGCCCGATGATCGGCAGGCAAATGCCTCCCGGGAGGTTCGGCGGGGGTGCCGGGGCCGCCGTGGAGTGGCTCGGGGCGGGCTCCGGCGCGGAGGCCGTCGCGGTGGGCACGGGGTGCGTGGCGGTCGCCGTGGGCGTCTGCGTGACGCGGGGCGCGGTCGGGGCTTCGGTCGTACGGGGCACGGTGGTCGGGATCGTCGAGGGGATGTCCGTCGGGAGAGCCGCGGGCGCGGTCGAGGCGGGCGTG
>NZ_JADDRL010000141.1 GCF_021538895.1 Streptomyces olivochromogenes
CCTCGGCGGCGGGGTCGTCCTCGGCGGCGGTGGAGGTGAAGTCGGTGCAGACAAGCTTCCAGTTCCTTCCTCGGACGGTGACGGCCGCGGTGAACCCGTCGCCCGGCCATGGCCGCAGCTGGGTCCAGTCGCCGGGCAGGCCGCGGGGCGTGCCGGAGCCGTCCGGCACGACCAGGCGCCGGGCGCCCGGCAGTGTCACCCCGCGCCCGGTGGCCTTGAGGGCGGCCTCCTTCCCGGTCCAGCGGCGCAGCAGCGCGGCGCGCCGGAGCGCGGGCGGCAGCCGCAGGTAGGCGCGCAACTCCTCGGGGGCGAGCACGGCGACGGCCAGGTCGTCCAGGTCCGCCGCGTCGGCCGGACCGGCCGACAGGTGCTCCAGGTCCGCGCCGACCGGGGCGCCGCGGCACACGGCGAGCAGCGCCCGGTCCCGGCTGTGGCTCAGGCTGAACCGCAGCCCTTCGGCGCCCTGGCCGGACAGCCGGGGCTTGCCGTGACGGCCGTACTCCAGGGTGATCCGGTCGGGAGCGACGCCGGTGCGGCGGGCGAGCAGGGTGCGCAGCGCGACCCGGGCCGTCACCCACCGGCGCCGGTCCTCGCGCAGCACCAGCCGCCGGGCGCGGGCGAGTTCGTCGGCGCCGAGCAGCCGCCCGGCCGACGCGAGCGCGGCATCCGCCGCCCGTCCGCTCAGCGGGATGCGCCAGACCTCCACCACGCCCGGCAGCGGACGTGACGCCGAGTCGGCAAACCGACCGTGCGACGGCAGGGTCAGGGGTGACGTCGAGTCGACAAACCGATCCCGGGGCGGGACGGGCGGCAGGGTCGGTGCCGCGGCGGCGGGCCGGCCCGTCGGCAGGGCTGTCACGCTCGGTGCCTCCTCAGCTCGCCCGTGCCGTCGGGCCGACCCCGGCCGGGCGCGGGACCGGGATGCCGAGCGTCTCGCTCAGGAAGTCCGGGAGCGAGGCCCGGACCCCGGCGAAGGGCTCGTGGCCGCCCGGGTAACGCTGCCAGGTCACCGGATGGCCCCAGGAGACGAGCACGTCCCGCAGGTCGGCCCCGCTGCGCTCCGGCACGATCCAGTCGCGTGCCCCGTGGCCGATCCACACGGGCAGCCGGCGGTTCGCGGGCGACGGCCCGCCCTCCGGGAGCAGCGCGGACAGGTCCGGCGGCAGATACGGCGCGTACAGGGCCGTACCGGCCAGGGGTTCGGCGTACCGCAGCGCCAGGGTCAGGGCGACCGTCGCGCCCTGGGAGAACCCGGCGACGACGGTCCGCCCGGCACCGATCCGCCCGGTCTCCGCGCGCAGCAGCTCGGTGAGCGCACGGTGCGCGGCCAGCACGTCCCGGACGTCGAACCGGTCGAGCGCGACCAGGCTCTGCGGGAACCAGCACGGCACCGGCAGCCCGGTCAGCAGGCTCGGCGCCTCGACGGGCGCGCGCGGGAACACCCCGCGCACGCCCGCCGCGGCGAGCCCGAACCGGTCGGCGACGGCCACCAGGTCGCCGGGCACCTGGCCGACGCCGTGCAGCCACACGACGGTGGCCCGGTGCGCTCCGGCCGGTTCGATCTCCTCGTATTCCAGACGGTCCACCGCTCTCACCCGTGCCGAGGGGCCGGGCGCGGCGCGGCGGGGCGGCGCAGCAGCATCGACGCGTACTGGCCGCCGAAGCCGAAGGAGTTCTTCAGTACGGCCGCGACCGGCCGTTCCTCCGGGGTGAGCGAGGTGCGGACGGCGCACGCCGGGTCGGGTTCGGTGCAGGTCGGCACCGGGGGTACGACGCCGCGGCACATGGTGAGTGCCGAGGCCACGGTCTCCACGACGCCGGACGCCGCCGAGCCGTGCCCGGTCAGCGACTTCACCGCGCTGACCGGCAGGTCGGCCATCCGCTCGCCGAAGACCTTGTGCAGCGCGCGGGCCTCGGTGACGTCGTTGAGGCGGGTGGAGGTGCCGTGGGCGTTGACCGTGTCGACCTCGTCGAGATCGGCGCCGGCCTCGGCGAGGGCGGTGCGCATGACGCGTTCGATCATCTCCACGCGGGGAGCGGTCATGTGGGTAGTGTCCACGGCCAGGCCCCAGCCGCCGACCAGGGCGTGCGGCTGGGTCATGCCGCGCCGGGCGGCGTGCTCGGCGGTCTCCAGGACCAGCGCGCCCGCGGACTCGTTGATGACCATGCCGGTACGGCGCACGTCGAAGGGCATGGACGCCTGCGCCGGATCGCCCTTCCAGCGGGACAGCGCCATGAGCTGGCCGTACTGGGACAGGACGTAGGGGGTATTGCGGGAGACGGCCGCGGAGACCACGGCGTACCGCGCGCGTCCGGACCGCAGCAGCCGCGCGGCCTCGGCGATGGCACGCAGTCCCCCGGAGCAGGTGGCCTCCAGCCGGACCGGGAGCACGGCCGTGCCGAGACGTTCGGCGATCTCTCTCGGGTAGGCGGACAGATCGCGTGTCTCCAGCGGCAGGTTCCTGCGGCGCAGGTTCCGCAGGACGGCCTCGGGGTCGTTGCCGATGGTGTCGTAGCGCTCGGCGAGCTCCTCCATGTGCGTGATGTAGTCCTGCGGGTCCGATCCGGTGGGTCCCGGCCACACCCTGGCGTACACCAGCCCGGCGGGGCCCTCGGCGGCGGGCTGGGCGTCCAGGCGGGCGTCGGTGAGTGCCTGCTCGACGGCCGCGTGCATGAGGGTGTCGCCCCAGGAGCGGCCGGGCTTGCCGTGGTCGGCGGCGACCTTCTCCTTGACGTCCTCGGGGATCAGCCCGGCCGTCCAGCCGCAGGGCAGCCCGGTGGTGTCCATCCGCTCCTCGCGGACGATCCCGGAGCGGCCTTCGAGGTTCGCCGACCAGAAGGTCTCCACGTCACCCCCGATGGGCGTGACCACCCCCATGCCGGTGATGAGTATGTCGTCGGTGTCGTCGGTCATGCGTGTGCCTCCCCGTGGTCCGTCGTACGTCCCCGGGCCGCCGGCTCCCCGGGCGCCGCGAGGAGCAGCGCACCCGCGGCCGTCGCCTGTGCCCCCTGGTTGAGCGCCGTCAGCAGCACCGTCGCCGCCGGCGGCACGGGGCGGGCCTCGCCGATGACCGGGTCGAGGCCGGTGAGCCCGGGGTCGGGCCGGCCCAGCAGGCCGACCGGGGGCAGCTCGCCGCGGTCGAGGCTCTCCACGGCCAGCGCGGTGTCGATGAGCGCCGAGCACTCGAAGGCGTTGCCGATGGTGCCCTTGGAACCCGTGACGGGCAGGTTGCCCACGCGCGGCAGCACGGTCTCGGCCTCGACGCGGTCCAGGCGGACCGAGCCCGCGCCGTGCGCCCACCACGCCGCGGGCGGGGCGGCCGCGTCGGCGAGTACGGCGTCGACGGCGAGCCCGGCCGCCGTCGGGAGGTCCGCGGCGGCCAGCACCTCGCAGCCGAGGAACCGGGCCAGGGCGGGGCCGACCGCGACGTCGGCCCGCTCCAGCAGGATCGCGGCCGCGCCCTGACCGGCCAGGGTGCCGGACCGGTCGGCGTCGAAGGGTCCGGCGCCGGTGGTGGCGCGGGTGCCGAAGGGCTCGTCCTGGTCGAAGGCGGCCATGCCGGTGACGGTGAGGGGTGCGCCCACGCCGACCACCAGGACCCGGTCGAGTTCGCCGGTCTCCAGCAGCCGTACGGCGAGGGCGAGCGCGCCGGTGCCGCCGGCGGCGGCCTCGCCGTAGGCCGCGACGTTGGAGCCGCGGAATCCGCTCGCCATGGACACGAACTGGCCGAGCTGGGAGGGGATGCCGCGGATGTAGGAGTAGTCGGGCACCTCGTCGTGGAGGAACTTCGCCAGCGGCCTGGAGTCGTGCCGGAATTTGGACGCGAGCTGCGGGATGACGTCGCTCAGCTCGTCGCCGCTGCTGGCGACGGCCATGATCGTGCCGCCGCGCACGTCCTCGGTCTCGCCGGTGATCCCGGCCCGTTCCAGCGCCTGGAGGGCGACGGCGACCGCCCAACGGGCGGACTGGTTGGCGTACTTGCTCGCATTCGCCCAGGAGCGGCCGGCGGGCCAGCCGATCTCCGAGGTGTCCACGACGGCGGTCGGCCAGGGCAGGCCGGAGGCGGGCGCGCCGTCGTCGCCGGGGTGGTCGAAGAAGGTCTTGCCCGCGGCCATGGCCTCCCAGAGCCGGGCCGTGCCCAGCCCCGCCGGGGAGATCACGCCGGTGCCGGTGACGACGATGTCCGGCCGGGTGTCCGCGCGGTCACTCGGCACGGCCGCCTCCGATGCCGCCCCACAGGCGGTAGCCGCCGTCGACGGTGATGGTCTGGCCGGCGATCCAGGACGCCTCGTCCAGGCAGAGCAGGGCGACCACGTCGGCGCTGTTCTCCGGGGTGGTCATGCGCTCGCCGGGCCACGGCGAGACGGCGAGTTCCTTGGCGACGCCGTGGGCGAAGTCGGGGCGGACCTTGAACACGCCGGTCTGGACGAGGCCGGGGCGTACGCAGTTGGCGACGATGCCGTACGGCGCCAGCTCGTAGGAGAGGTAGTCGGTCAGCGCCTCCAGGCCCGCCTTGGCGGCCGCGAAGAGGCCGGCGCGCGGGATGATGCGCGTGGTGGTGGAGTTGGTGATGGTGATGAACCGGGCCCCTTCGCGCTCACGCATCAGCGGCAGCGCGTACTTGGCCAGCAGCCAGGTGGCCCGGGAGTTGGTGTCCTGCACGAACTGCCAGTCGCCGAGAGAGGCGTCCGCGAGCCGGGTGAACTTCGTCGCGGCGGCGTTCTGGACGAGGATGTGCAGGTCCTGGTGGATCTCGCCGATCTCCGTGATCAGGTTCTCGATCTCCGCGGGGTCGCTCAGGTCCGCGCGGTGCAGGGTCACTTCCGTGCCCTGCTCGCCCAGTTCGGCGGCGAGTTCCTTGGCGGGGCGTTCCCGGTCGACGTAGTTGATGGCCAGGGTGGCGCCCCATTCGGCGAGTTTGCGGGTGATGCCGGCGCCGATGCCGCGCGAGCCGCCGGTCACCAGGGCCACCCGGCCCTTGAGCGGCTGGTACTGGCTTTCCGTGGGTGCCCCCATCACTGAACCCTTCCCGTCGTGGCGGGCCGCTCGGCCTGCCGCAGCAGCACGACGCTCATGCGTCCGATGGCATACGTCCGGTCGTTCTCGTCGAAGACCCGGCGGGTCGTCTCGATCAGGCCGAGCCGGTCGTCGATCTCCGTGGCCCGGTCGGTGCTGGTGGTGAACCAGAACGGCGTGTCGGGGTAGAGCGGGCGCACGAAGTCCCAGCCGAGCCTGCGCATTCCGACGATGGCCGCCGGCGAGCCGTGCTGGACGACCCAGCCGGAGGTGATCGAGTGGATGAATCCGCCGGGGACGATCCGCTGTCTGCGGTCCGTGCCGAGGGCGAAGTCGTCACTGTCGTGCACCGGGTGCTTCTCGCCCATCAGGTCGAGAAGTTGGTCGAGCAGCGCGCCGCTGAAGACGACCGGCCCGAACTTGCGCACCGGCGCGTTCGCCAGGTCCTCCCAGTACTTCACGGCCCCCACGGCCGTCCCCCTTCGTTCTCGGTCCGCGCGGCCCGGCTCACCGGGACCGCCGTCCGGATCCGCTCCCCGCTCCGCTGCGCATGACCATGCGGCCGCCGTCCACGGTGAAGGTCTGGCCCTGGATGTAGTCGGCCTCGTCGCCGGCGAGGAAGGCGACCAGACCGCTGATGTCCTCCGGCAGTCCCCAGCGGGTGCCGTCCCCGTCGGAGCCGAGCCGGTCGGCGACGGCGGCGGTCATCTCGGTGCGGACCTTGCCGGGCGCGACGCAGTTGACCCGGATGCCCTTGCGGCCCACCTCCACGGCCAGGGCCCGGGTGAGCGACTCGATGCCGCCCTTGGACGCCGCGTAGGCGCTCTGCCCGGGGCCGGGGGTGCGCGCCGAGTTGGAGGAGATGTTGATGATGCGTCCCCACCCGTGGTCCAGCATCACCGGCAGCACGGCCCGGCTGGTCAGGAAGGGGCCGGTGAGATTGGTCCGCAGGACCTTCTCCCAGCGGGCGGTGCGGGTCACGGCCAGGAGCTGGTCGTCGATGACGGCGGCGTTGTTGACCAGGACGTGCAGGGCGCCGTCCTGTTGGGTCACCCGCTCCACCAGGTCCTCGACGGCGGCCTCGTCGCCGACGTCGGCCTGGTGCAGGGCGGCGCGGCCACCGGCGGCCTCGATCTCCTTGACCACACCGCGCCCGGCGTCCAGCGCGCTGTGGCACACGACGTGCACGGTCAGGCCGTCCGCGGCGAGCCGGCGGGCGATGGCGGCGCCGATGCCGCGCGACCCGCCGGTCACCACGGCCACCCGCGCGCTCGCGCCCCCGGCCGGCCCGGACACGGCGTCGCCCGTGGTCGTCGCCGGCTCAGGCACGGCCGGCGCCGGTCACGGCGTCCGCGATCGAGGCGACGCTGCGGTGGTGCTCGTCGGCCTCGGCGTTCCAGGCGTCCAGGTCGAACTCGGCGCCGAAGTGCCGGTTGATCCGGCGGGCGAGCTGGAGCAGGTCGAGGGAGTCGAGACCCAGGTCCTCGACGACGGACTGGCCCGGCTCGACGCTCAGGTCGGCTATGCCCGGCTTGACTTCCTTCAGCAGGTCGATGATCTCGTCGAGAGTGGCGTTGGATGCCGTGGTCATCGTGTTCCTCCAGGGAGGTCGGCGGTGGTGGGCGGACCGGATTGCCGGCCGCCGCAATCCATGCCAACAGAGCGTTGAATGGGATCGCAACGCAGTGCCCACGCGAAACACCGGACAGCCGACGGGGAGTCGGCGTGCGGCGGCGGCAAAACTCCTTGTTGAACCACGGAACGTGTTTCTCCACTTCTCGGACAGGATGAATCAGCAAACCGGCCCGAGCAGCGGAAAGACCGCAAGAAGGTAAAGCTGGGTAAAGTATCCTTGACCGTCCGTCAGCGCGCTTCATAAAGTTGATCCGCGTCGCGAACCCCTTCGGATACGTATTCGTTGATTGACCGTCAGAAAAACGACCGAGCGTCTCGATGTACAGGGGGAAGTCGTGGGACGCAGCAAAGCACAGGTCCCGCAGTCAGCGCAGTACTACGAATTGGCCGAGTGGCTCCGCTCCCTACGCCGACGGTCCGGACTGACCTACCGGCGCATGTCGCAGCTGATACAGGAGGGCCGGATCTCCGAACCGGGGTGTTCGGCCGTCACCCTGCTCCGCGCCGACCGGGGCACCTTCCTGCCGCGCCGGCAGGTCGTGGAGGCGTACGCGCAGGTCTGCGGGGCGACCCGGCGCGAAGCACGTGTGCAGTGGGAGCGTGCGGCACAGCAGGCCGAGCCCTCGGCGGCCGGCGCCTGCCAGGCGCCGACGGTCTCCCCTTCCGGCCGCAGGCTGGAATTCGTCTATCACCCGGCTCATCTCCTGGAGGCCATGCACCGGGTGCGCCGCGCCGCCGGCCAGCCGTCCTTGCGGGAATTACAGAAGCGGGCCCGCGACCTGGGCACGGGCCCGCTTCCCCGCAGCACGTTGGCCGACGTCCTGGCGGGTCTTCGCATGCCCTCGGAGGATCTCCTGATCGCCTACGTTCGCGCTTGCGGAGAGCAAGGACACCTGCTCACCCTCTGGCGGCACGCATGGGCCCGCGCCCAGGACTCCGATATGACGTGAGCCACCCCGCGCGGGGCACCCGGTCATTTATTTTCCGAAAATGACCCGGACCCCGCTAAGGGAGCGGTAATTCAGCCACTCCGAAAAACCCGGTTGACCACCCGGAGAATTTCGGAAATGGCAGCGCCGCACGTTACGGGATTTCCGGGGCCGTGGCCACGCACCAGCCGAAGGGGGGCAGGGACACGGTTCCGGACACGGCGTCGACCTCGCCGTCCCCCGCGCCCCGCGTCCAGGGCGCGGCGGGCACCGACCCCGCCCCGGGCGCCGCGCCGTAGTTGAGCCCGACGGCGACGGCCGCGCCGCTCTCGGGGTCGGCGAGGGTGTAGGTGAACACGGCACTGCCGAGGGTGTGGACGTGCGTGTGGGCCCGCACCAGCCAGGGGTTGCGCCGGCGCAGGCCCACCAGCGCCTGGTGGAGCCGTTCCACAGGCAGCTGGTCCGGGCCCAGGCCCGTGGGGTCGGGTGGGAACGCGGGCCGGATGGCGTCGTCCCCGCCCTCGCGCTCCTCCTTGACGCCCTGCCAGGCGCGTTCGTCCCCCGCGTACACGGACGGGATCCCCGCGACGGTGAACAGCACGGCGAGGGCGTGCGGCAGGTGCCGGGGGTCGCGCAGCCGGCTGGCGATCCGCGTGACGTCGTGGTTGCCGACGAAGGTCTGCGGTACGAAGGTCTCCAGCAGCGCGTTGTGGCGCTTGAGCGCCCAGGCCAGCTCGTGCGGGTTGGTGTCGTTGAGCGAGCTCCAGATCGCCTTCCACAGTTCGTACTGCGTGACGGAGTCCAGGCCGCCCTCCGTGACGTAAGCGGCATAGTCGCCGTGGATGACCTCCCCGCTGAACCACGCCTGCGGATGGCGGGCCCGGACCCGGTCGGTGACGGTGCGCCAGAACGGCCGCGGCACGGTGTACGCGGCATCCAGCCGCCAGCCGGCCACGCCCCGGTCGAGCCAGTGGCCGAGGACATCGACCACGTGGTCGGCGACGGCGGGGTGGGCGTGGTTGAGGGCGACCAGGTGGCGGTGGCCCTCGAAGGTGCGGAAGTCGTCGCCCTCGGGGACGAACCAGTCCGCGTACGGCGAGGCGGCGCCGGACCGCGCCACGTCGGCGAACGGGCCGAAGGACCGGCCCACATGGTTGAAGACACCGTCCAGCAGGACCCGCACCCCGCGGGCGGCGGCCCGCTCGATCAGGTCGGTCAGGTCGTCCTCGGTGCCCAGGCGGGGGTCGATCCGGAAGTGGTCGACGGTGTCGTAGCCGTGTGTCTCGGCGGCGAACACCGGGCCGAGGGCGAGGCCGTTGCAGCCGAGGCGGACCAGGTGGTCCAGCCACTCGGCCAGGGCCGGCAGCCGGTGGCGCGGCGGTTCGCCCGGCGGGAGCGCGGTGCGCTCGGCGCCGAGGAAGCCCAGCGGATAGACGTGCCACCAGATGGCGTGGTCGGACCAGGGCACGGAAGCCTCCGTCAACGGGTTCGGGGCGGATGGCCGGGGGGACCGGCCGTCGAGTCGGCGAGCTGGTTCATCAGGCGGGCGGCCAGCAGGAGCACCTGCTGTTCGGTCTCGGTCAGATCGTCGAGGGCCTGGTCGAGCCAGGCGTCGCGCTGTGCCATGTCGTGTGCGAGGGCCTTGCGGCCGTCCTCGGTCAGCTCCAGCACCCGCTGCCGTCCGTCCTGGCTGTCGCGGGTGCGGCTGATCAGGCCGTCGCTCTCCAGTTCGGCGAAGACCCTGGTCAGGGACTGCGGCTGCTGATGGTCGGCGGCGGCCAGGGCACCCGCCGCCATGGGTCCGTTGCGCCGCAGGTGCCCGAGCACACTGCTCTTGGTGAGGCTGAGCCCGTCGGCGGGACGCTCCGCCCGCAGCCGGCGGGCGAGCCGGACGACGCCCTGCCTGATCTCGGCGGACACCCGGGCGTCCCGGGGTTCCCGGGCCGAGGTGCCGGCCTCCCGGCCCTCGTCGACGCCGCCCTCGCGCGCTGTTCGGTGCTCTGGTCGCTGTACCACCACCTTGTTAAGGTAACACTGACTAAATCGCGACGTGCTGCCCCCATGAAGTCCTTAACGCCAGATTCACACCGGCGGTGATCCTACGTAATGCGTACTTTTTCGATGGCGCTGCGCCGAGCCCTGCGCTACGACCCGGGCCTGCTTCACCTGCGGGCGACGGCGGTGTCCATGGGGACCGTGCTCGGCACGTACGGCTGGGCGCTCCTCGTCGAGCACGCGGCCGGGCTGCGGGTCGACAGCGTCGTACAGGCCGTCGTGGTCGCCTCGGCGTTCGGCCGGGTGCAGCGCGCCTTCGACCGCACCGACCGGCTGCTGGCCTGCGCGGTGCTGCCGTGCGCCGCGGCCGGCGGTACCGAGCTGAGCACGCTCGTCCAGCAGCACCCGAACGCGGGCGACGCGGTGTTCGTGCTGGGCGTGGCAGGAGCGATCTGGATCCGCCGGTTCGGGACGCGCGCCACGCGGGCGGGGACGCTCGTCGTGCTCCCCCTGATCGCCGTGCTGGTGGTGCCGTCCGGGATCGCGCCCACGACCGGCCACGAGCGCACCGCGTGGGCGGCGGTGATCGCCCTGTTCGCGGTCGTCTGGGGCACCGCCCTGACCTGGGCGGCGCAGCGGACGAGGTTCGTGCCCGCGCCCCCGGCCGCCTGGGTGGTGAAGGCGACGCCCCCGGCGCGCGGCGGACTGCCCGCCAGCACGCGGATGGCGTTGCAGATGGCCGCCGCGCTGACGACGGCGTTCGTGGTCGGCCGCACCGTCTGGCCCGACCACTGGGCCTGGGTGGTGCTCACGGCGTACCTGGTCTGCAGCGGTGCGCGCAGCCGTGGGGACGTCCTGGTGAAGGGGGCCTGGCGGACGGCCGGCGCCGCGGCCGGCACGCTGGTGGCGAGCGCCGTCTCGGGATCCTTCGGGCCCCGCTCGGACACCGCCGTGGTCGTGATCTTCGCGGTGCTCGCCGTGGCGACCTGGCTGCGGGAGCTGAGCTACGCGTACTGGGCCGCCTGCGTCACCGCCGTACTGTCGCTGCTCTACGACTGGTTCGGGCAGAGCCCGGGCAACCTCCTCGACACCCGGCTGGCGGGCATCGCCGTCGGCGCCGTCATCGGTCTCGCCGCTTCCTGGCTCGTCCTGCCGATCCGTACGGCCGCGGTGGCACGCGCCCGTACCGCCGCCGCGCTGGCCGCACTCGGCGAACTGCTGGAGGCCGACTGGCACGACGTACGTGCCGTGCGGCGGGCGCGGGCCCGCTTCGGCCACCGTGTCGACCAGCTGACTCTCGCCACCGCGCCCCTGCGCATCCTGGCCGCCCTGCCCGCGCCCCGCCGCCCGGAGGACGACGCGCTGCGGGCCATGGCGGCGCTGCAGGGCTGCGCCGGACCGCTCGACGAGCTGACCGGCGTCCTCGCGGCGACACCGGCCGAGCCGGCCGACGACCCGGCCGTGACCCTCCGCCGCGCGCGCGTCGCGGCCCACGCGCTGGCCGTACGCCGCGCCATCGGCCGCCGCCCGCAGCCTCCCAAGACGCCGGGGCGGGCTACGGCCGCCGGAACGCCCTCAGCCGTCCCGGGACCGGCCGCACAGGCCGCCCTCGACGCCCTGGCCGCGCTCGACAGCCGACTCGGCACGCTGACGCGGCTGTTCGCCCCGTCGTCCACCGCGCCGGCGCCGGACTCGACGACCGCCGCCACGCGCTGAACCGGTGAAGGACCGCGCGCCGTCGGCTATCCGTCGGCCCGAGCCGTTGCCAGCAGTTCCTCCGCGTGGGCCCGCGCCGTCTCCGAGTCCTCCTGGCCGGCCAGCATCCGCGACAGCTCGCGGACCCGCTCCTCGCCTTCGAGGACCTTCACGCCGGAGCGGGTGACCGACCCGTCGTTGGTCTTCTCGACGAGCAGCTGCCGGTCGGCGAAGGCGGCGACCTGGGGAAGGTGAGTGACCACGACGACCTGCGCGGTCTTCGCGAGCCGCGCCAGGCGCCGCCCGATCTCCACCGCGGCCTTGCCGCCGACACCGGCGTCGACCTCGTCGAAGAGGTACGTCGGCACCGGGTCCGTACCCGCGAACACGACCTCCACGGCCAGCATCACGCGCGAGAGCTCACCGCCGGACGCGCCCTTGGCGATGGGTCGCGGCGGCGCTCCCGGGTGCGGGGCGAGCAGCAGCTCCACCTCGTCGACGCCCGAGGGGCCGTACGCGACCGTCCGCCCGCCGACCTCGACGCCCTCCGGGTCCTCGGTCTGCCTGAGGTCGAAGGACACGCGCGCGTGCGGCATCGCGAGCGAGGCCAGCTCGGCGGTCACCGCCGCGGCGAACCGCTCGGCGGCCTCCGTCCGCGCGTCGCTCAACGCCTGTGCGAGGCTGCCCAGTTCGGTGCGCAGCGCGTCCCGCTCGGCGGTCAGCTCGCCGATCCGCTCGTCGTCGCCGTCCAGGTCGGTCAGCCGGGCGGCCCCCTGCTCGGCCCAGGCCAGTACGGCGTTGATGTCGTCGCCGTACTTGCGGGTGAGCGCGGTGAGCGCGGCCCGCCGCTCCTCCACCGCGGCCAGCCGCAGCGGATCGGCGTCCAGGTCGTCGGCGTACCCCGCCAGCTCCCCGGCGACGTCGCCCAGCAGGATCCCGATCTCGCCGATGCGGTCGGCCAGCGCGGCCAGCGCCGGATCGTGCGACCGTACGGCCTCCAGCGCCCGGTGGGCGCCCGCCACGAGCGTCGCGGCGTCGATGCCCTCGGGGTCCTCGGGATTGCCCGCGAGCGCCGTGTGCGCGGCCGTGGCGGCGGACGACAGCGCCTCGGCATGCCCGAGCCGCTCGGCCTCCTCGGCCAGCTCCACGTCCTCACCGGCGCGCGGCTCGACGCCCGCGATCTCGTCGAGGCCGTAGCGCAGCATGTCGGCCTCCTGGGCCCGCTCACGCGCGCGCGTGACGATCTCGTCGAGCTCGACCGAGACGGCCCTCAGCCGCCGGTACGCCTCCGCGTACTTGGCGAGCGGCCCGGCCACGGCCGCGCCGGCGTACCGGTCGAGCGCCTGCCGCTGCCGGGTCAGCTTCAGCAGCCCCTGCTGGTCGGTCTGCCCGTGCACGGCCACCAGTTCGTCGGCCAGCTCCGCCAGCATGCCCACGGGCACGCTGCGCCCGCCGAGATGCGCTCGCGAGCGCCCCTCGGCGGAAACGGTCCGGCTGATCAGCAGGGCCCCGTCGTCCAGCTCGGCCCCGGCCTCCTCGGCCCGTACGACGACGGTCGCGTCCGAGGGCATGGTGATCCGCCCCTCCACGACCGCTTTCCCGGACCCGATCCGCACGAGCGCCGGATCCGCGCGCCCGCCCATCAACAGCCCCAGGCTGGTGACCACCATGGTCTTGCCCGCACCCGTCTCACCGGTGACGGCGGTGAATCCCGGTGACAGCTCGACGACGGCATCGTCGATGACTCCGAGCGACCGTATCCGCATCTCCTCCAACACGGACAAGACCATACGAGGTCGGGGGCGGGAAGTGCGACGGCCCCCGCCCCCATAGTGTGAAGGTGCAGGTGACGAATCCGTATCGCCCTACACATGTCACCCAGGGGAGTGCACTGCCGTCGGCTAGTGCGGCGCTCCCCGCCAGCCGGAGACCGGCAGCGCGAACTTGGCGACCAGCCGGTCGGTGAACGACGCGTGATGCAGCCGGGCCAGCCGCACCGGCACGGCTCCCCGGCGCACCTCGACGCGCGCCCCCGGCGGCAGCTCGACGGTCCGCCGCCCGTCGCACCACAGCACACCCGGCGGAATGTGCGGCAGCACCTCGACGGCGAGCACGGACTCCGGCGAGGTGACCAACGGCTTCGCGAACAGCGCGTGCGCGGAGATCGGCACCATCAGCAGGGCCTCGACCTCGGGCCACACCACCGGTCCGCCCGCGGAGAAGGCGTACGCCGTGGAGCCGGTCGGCGTGGACAGCACGATGCCGTCGCAGCCGAACCCCGTCACCGGCCGTCCGTCGATCTCCAGCACGACCTCGAGGAGCTTCTCGGCGCCCGCCTTCTGCACGGCCGCCTCGTTCAGCGCCCAGTCGGTGTGCACGATGTCGCCGTTGCGGTGCACCACGACGTCGACGGTCATCCGCTCCTCGACCTCGTACGCCTTGCTCACCACCCGGTCGACGACCTTGTCGAGGTCGTCCCGCTCGGCCTCCGCGAGGAACCCGACCCGCCCCAGGTTGACGCCGAGCATCGGCACCCCGGACGCGCGGGCGAACTCGGCGCCGCGCAGGAGTGTGCCGTCGCCGCCCAGCACGATCAGCAACTCGCAGCCGTCGAGGCACTGCGGAGTCGCCTCCTTGACGAGCTCCACCTCGTCCGGCAGCGGAAGATCCTGTGCCTCGTGCTCCAGCACGCGCACCCCGATGCCGGACCGCAGCAGCCCCTTCACCACGAGTTCGGCGCTGCGGATCGCCGCGGGTCGCCCGGTGTGGGCGAGCAGGAAAACAGTACGAGCTCGGTTCTGTGTCAACGCGGCCCCTCCGCCACTGCACGGTCAACATCGGCCGGGTCCAGCTCCGGTGCTCCGGCCCGCAGCCACAGAAAGTATTCGACATTTCCCGAGGGTCCGGGGAGAGGACTGGCGGTGACTCCCCTCACCCCGAGTCCGAGTTCCCACGCCTTTTCGGCCACGCCGCGCACGGCCTCCGCCCGCAGCTGCGGACTCCGTACGACTCCCCCGCTCCCCAGCCGTTCCTTCCCCACCTCGAACTGCGGCTTGACCATCATCACCAGGTCGGCGTCCGGCTTCACGCACCGCTTCAGGGCGGGCAGCACCAGCCCGAGCGGGATGAAGGACAGATCACCCACGACAAGATCCACAGGCTCCCCATCGATCGCTTCAAGCGTCAACTCGCGTACGTTCGTACGGTCCTTGACGGTGACGCGTTCATCGTTCTGGAGGGACCAGGCGAGTTGTCCGTATCCGACGTCCACGGCGACCACGTGCGCGGCGCCCGCCCGCAGCAGGACATCGGTGAAGCCGCCGGTGGAGGCGCCGGCGTCCAGCGCGCGCCGGCCCTCGACGACGAGCCCTCGGGGCACGAAGGCCTCCAGCGCGCCGGCGAGCTTGTGGCCGCCCCGGGAGACGTAGTCCGGGTCGCTGCCGTCGGACTGGACCACGATCGCGGCGGCGGTCTCGACCTGCGTGGCCGACTTGGTCGCGACGGTCTTGCCGACGGTGACCCGGCCGGCGGCGATCAGCTGGGCGGCGTGCTCGCGCGAGCGCGCGAGCTTGCGGCGGACCAGCTCCGCGTCGAGACGGCGGCGTGCGACTCCTGCCACGTTCGGTTCAGCTCCTACTGCCATACGTCGAGGGGGGCGCCGGAGGTCCCGGGCGGGCGTCGAGCGCGGTGAGCGCGTCGCGCAGCCCCCGATGTACATCCTCGTACACCTCGACATGTCCGTCGGTGGCGAGGTGGTCGGCGTCGGCCAGCCGCTCCAACTGCGCGTCGACCTCGGCATTGCCGGTGGGGGTGCGGGGCACGCCGAGCAGCGCGGGGGCGGCGGGGTCGTGGTCCGGCTCGGCCGGGGTCCCCGGGTCGGCGGGATTCCCGGGCTCGGCGGGGTTCTCCGCCTCCTCCCCGACCATGGCCTCGGACACAGAGTCGCTCATGCCCAGACGCTACCCCGAACCGCTGGGGTACCGTCGACCGCGATGGCCACGATCGAGGAGTGCCGCGCCGCACTCGAAAAGCTCTCCGACAACATGCAGGGCGCCGAGGGCGACGTCCGCGCGGCCGCCGCCCTGGACCGCTCCGTCAGCTGCCACATCACGGACCTGGACGTCACGTTCGTCGGCCGGATGACCGACGGCCGTATCGAGGTCGACGACACCCTCCAGGGACCGCCGCGCGACAAGGCACAGATCCGGCTCGCCATGGCCGGCGACGACCTGGTGGCCCTGGTCGGCGGCGATCTGCACTTCGCCAAGGCCTGGGGTTCGGGCCGGGTGAGACTGGAGGCGAACCTCCTGGACCTGTTCCGGCTCAGGAAGCTTCTGTAGCCGTCACGCGCGCGCGTGCCCGACGCGCGGCCGGCACCACCAGCGGGGTCCCCGTCTCCGGGTCCTCGATCACCTGACAGCGCAGCCCGAAGACCTCCTCGACCAGCTCCGCCGTGACGACGTCGTGGGGCGCGCCCTCGGCGATGACCCGGCCGCCGCGCAGAGCGATGAGGTGGGTGGCGTACCGGGCGGCGTGGTTGAGGTCGTGCAGGACCGCGACCAGGGTGCGGCCCTGCCGCTCGTGCAGCTCGGCGCACAGGTCGAGGACGTCGATCTGGTGCTGGATGTCGAGGTAGGTGGTCGGCTCGTCGAGGAGCAGCAGCGGGGTCTGCTGGGCGAGCGCCATCGCGATCCACACGCGCTGCCGCTGCCCGCCGGAGAGTTCGTCGACATAGCGGTCGGCGAGTTCGGCGACCCCGGTCTGCGCCATGGACTCCTGGACGACGCGCTCGTCCTCGGCGGACCACTGGCGCAGGATCCCCTGGTGCGGGTAGCGGCCACGGCCCACCAGGTCGCCGACGGTGATCCCGTCGGGCGCGATGGACGACTGCGGCAGCAGCCCCAGGGTCCGCGCGACCTTCTTCGCGGGCATCGACTGGATGGCCTGTCCGTCCAGCAGCACCCGCCCCTGGCTGGGCCTGAGCATCCGTGACAGGGCCCGCAGGAGGGTCGACTTGCCGCAGGCGTTCGGGCCGACGATCACCGTGAAGGAGTTGTCCGGTATCTCCACCGACAGCCCTTCGGCGATGACGCGCTGGTCGTAGGCGAGGGTGACGTTCTCGGCGGACAGGCGGTTCACGGTGCTCCTTGGGGTGTTCTGGGTCGCTGTGCCGCCCGCGTCCGGCCGCACCGAGGGGTTCATATCCGGCCCGCCCTGCGCTCGGTGACGAGGAGCCAGATCAGGTAGACGCCGCCGAGGACGCCGGTGACCACGCCCACGGGCAGCTGGTCGGCGCCGAAGGCGCGCTGCGCGGCCCAGTCGGCGGTGACCAGGAGGGTGGCGCCCATGCAGAGGGAGGGCACCAGGTTCGGGCCCGGGGAGCGGGTCAGGCGGCGGGCGAGCTGCGGGGCGGTGAGCGCCACGAAGCCGACCGGGCCGGCGGCGGCGGTCGCGGCGGCGGTGAGCAGCACGGCCGCGACCATCACCAGCATGCGGACGCGCTCCACCCGCACCCCGAGGGCGTACGAGACGTCGTCGCCCATCTCCATCGTCCGCAGGGCGCGCGCGTTGGCGAGGACGAGCGGTACGAGCACCGCGCACAGCGCGAGCAGCGGCCAGACCTGCTCCCAGTCGCGGCCGTTGAGGGAGCCCGTCATCCACACGACCGCGCGGGCCGCGTCGACGAGGTCGGCCTTGGTCAGCAGATAGCCGTTGACCGCCGTGACGATCGCCGACACGCCGATGCCGACGAGCACCAGCCGGTAGCCGTGCACGCCCCGCTTCCAGGCGAGGAGGTAGATGGCGAGCCCGGTCGCCAGGCCGCCGATGAGCGCGCCAACGGTGACCTCGGTGGCGGACCCGGACATCAGCACGATCACGACGAGCGCGCCGGCCGTCGAGCCCTGCGAGAGGCCCAGCACGTCCGGGCTGCCCAGCGGGTTGCGGGAGACGGACTGGAAGAGCGCGCCGCCGAGGCCCAGCGAGGCGCCGACCAGCAGGCCGACCAGGACGCGCGGCAGCCGCAGCTCGTTGACGATGAACTCCTGGTACCGGCTGCCGTCGCCGGCCAGGGTCCTGAGGACGTCGGTGGCCGGGATCGAGGCGTCGCCGGTGCCGATCAGCAGGACGCTCGCGGTGAGCGCGGTGGCCAGGAGCAGGACCACGACGGTCAGCGCGCGCACGTCCAGCCGGACGGAGAGGCCGCCGGTGCGCAGCGCGCGGGTGGTGCGCGGGGTGGGCGTGGTGCGCGGGGCGCGCGTGGTGGCCCGATTCGTGCGGTGGGTCCTCACAGCTGCGCCGTCCTCCGCCGTCGTACGAGAAAGATGAAGACCGGGCCACCGATGATCGCGGTGACGATGCCGACCTGGAGTTCGGCGGGCCGGGCGACGACCCGGCCGACGACGTCGGCCCCGAGCAGCAGCACGGGGGACAGCACCGTCGCGTAGGGCAGGATCCAGCGCAGGTCGGGGCCGGTGAAGGAGCGCACCACGTGCGGGACCATCAGGCCCACGAACACGATGGGGCCGCAGGCGGCGGTCGCGGCGCCGCACAGCACCGTGGCGGCGAGCATGGCCAGCGCCCGGGTGCGGCCCAGGTGGGCGCCGAGGGCCCGGGCGGTGTCGTCGCCCATCGCCACGGCGTTCAGCGGCCGGGCCAGCAGCAACGCGAGGGCCGTGCCCGCCACGAGGAACGGCAGCACCTGCGTGATGGTCGAGTCGGTCGCCGAGGACAGTGAACCGACCGTCCAGAAGCGCATCTTGCCCAGCGCCGCGTCGTCCATGATCATCACGGCCTGGAGGTATCCGTACAGGGCGGCGCTGATCGCCGTACCGGCGAGGGCGAGCCGTACGGGTGTGGCGCCCCGGCTGCCGCCGAGGAACCAGACCAGCGCCCCGACGGCCGCCGCGCCGACGAACGCGAACCACACATAGCCGCTCAGGCTGGTGACGCCGAAGTAGGTGATGGCCGTGACGACGGCGGCGGACGCCCCCGCGTTGATGCCGAGCAGGCCGGGGTCGGCCAGCGGATTGCGGGTGAGCGCCTGGAGCACCGCCCCGGAGAGGCCGAGCGCGGCGCCGGCGAGCAGGCCGAGGACGGTGCGTGACAGCCGCTCGTCGACGACGACGTCGCCGTAGGTCCCGGTGTCGTGGAACAGGCCGTGCCAGACCTGCTCCAACGACAGCTCTTTCGCCCCGATCGCGATGCTCGCCAGAGCGACGAGCACCAGGATCGCTACGGCGACGACGAGCCCAACGGCCCGTATCGCCCGGCGGCTTGGGGGCGCGGGTGCGGTCTCCGCGCGCTGTTCGGGAGGACTGTCGACCAACACGAGGTTAGGTTAGCCTACCCTCGCAATGGCCAACCAGGAGCCGTGGGCCGACGCGGAGTCAGAGGCCGAGCCGGGCCAGCGCCTTCTCACCGTCCAGCGTGCAGGAGCCGTCCCCGGCCGCCGTCCAGGCCGCCGCGCACAGGGCCCGCAGTCCGTCCAGCGCCTCGCCGTCGCCGTCCAGGGAGAGCTGCTCCGGCCCCGCCGTCGCCGTCCAGCCGCCGCACTGGTAGCCGTCGCCCTTCCGGGTGATCTCCGGCTGGCCGGTGAGCAGGCCGCGCAGGTCGGCGTCGACATACGTCGGGCGGTGGTGCGGCGGCGCGGCCAGCAGCTGGGCGCCGTCGGTGACACCGGTCAGCACCAGCAGCGAGTCGACGTCCCCGTTGAACGCCCCCTCGATGTCCGTGTCCAGCCGGTCCCCGACCACCAGCGGCCGCTCCGCGCCCGTGCGCAGGATCGTCTCCCGGTGCATCGGCGGCAGCGGCTTGCCCGCCACCTGCGGCTCCGCGCCCGTGGCGATGCGGACGACCTCCACCGCCGCGCCGTTGCCCGGCGCGATCCCGCGGCCGCTCGGAATCGTCAGGTCGGTGTTGGACGCGAACCACGGCACCCCGCGCGCGATGGCGTAGGACGCCTCCGCGAAACGGCCCCACTGCAGCTCCGGCCCGCCGTACCCCTGCACCACCGCCGCCGGATCGTCGTCCGCCGACTCCACCGGCTCCAGGCCGCGCTCGCGCAGCGCCACCCGCAGCCCCTCGCCGCCGATCACCAGCACCCGCGACCCGGCCGGCACCTGCTCGCTGATCAGCCGCGCGACCGCCTGCGCCGAGGTGATGACGTCACCGGCCCCTGTCGGTATCCCCAGCTCGCTCAGGTGCGCGGCCACCGCGTCCGGGGTGCGCAGCGCGTTGTTCGTGACGTACGCCAGATGCATCCCGTCCTCGCGGGCCACCTCCAGCGACTCGACCGCGTGCACGATCGCGTTCCCGCCCGCGTACACCACCCCGTCCAGATCGAGCAGCGCCGTGTCGTACGCCTCGCTCAGGGGCCGCCCACTGCCCTCGGGACTCGTCCTGACGCCCTGGCTCATTCCACATCGCTCCTCGTCCGAATCGCTTTCCCCGATCATCCCGCACGCCACTGACACACGTACGATGCCGGGATGAACACTGCAGGTCACTCGGAAGCAACGGCGCGCCGAGGCCTGGAACTCACCCCGTTCCGAGGCCTTCGCTACGACCCCGAACGGGTCGGCAGCCTGGCCGCCGTCACCTCACCTCCGTACGACGTCGTCGTACGCCCCGACGGCCTGCACCACCTCCAGTCGGCCGACCCCCACAACATCGTTCGGCTGATCCTTCCGCAGGCCGGCACGCCCAGCGCCGGAAACGAACAGGCGGCCGACACCCTGCGCCGCTGGCTGGCCGAGGGCGTCCTGGCCACCGACCCCGAGCCGGGCCTGTACATCTACGAGCAGAGCGACGGCGACGGCATGCTGCAACGCGGCATCATCGGCGCCCTGCGTGTCTCGGAACCCGCCGAGGGCGTGGTGCTGCCCCACGAGGACGTCATGCCGCCGGTCGTCGCGGACCGCGCGGCCCTGATGCGAGCCACCTCCGCGAACCTGGAGCCCCTGCTCCTGACGTACCGCGGCAACGGCGTCACGGCCGAGGTGATCGAGCGCACCGCCGAGCGGCCCCCGCTCCTCGCCACCACCACGGAGGACGGCTACCAGCACCGCCTGTGGTCGCTCACCGACCCCATCGACGTCGACCTGGTCCAGTCGGACATGGCCCACCGCCAGGCCCTGATCGCCGACGGACACCATCGCTGGGCCACGTATCTGCGTCTACGCGCGGAGCATCCCTCCCCCAGCCCCTGGGACTACGGCCTGGTCCTCCTGGTGGACACGATCCGCTACCCGCTGCGCGTGCGCGCCATCCACCGCCTCCTGCACGGCCTGCCCGTCGCCGACGCGCTGTCCGCCCTGGACGGCCTGTTCCGCGTACAGCACCTCGAAGCGCCGCTGTCCGAGGCCCTGGAGGCCCTGGCGGACGCCGCCTGCGCGGGCAACGCCTTCCTGCTGGCCGGCGACGGCGCCTTCCACCTGATCGACCGACCGGACCCGGACCTCCTGGCCCGTACGGTCCCCACCGACCGCCCCGCCGCCTGGCGCACCCTGGACGCGACGGTCCTGCACGCCGCGCTCCTGGAGCACGTCTGGCACATCCCCGAGGACTCCCCCGCGCACATCGCCTACATCCACGACACGGCGGCCACGGTCGCCAAGGCGGAACGCACGGGCAGCACGGCGGTCCTGATGCACCCGGTCCGCGAGGAGGTCGTACGCGACCTGGCCCGCCAGGGCGTCACGATGCCCCGCAAGTCGACGTCGTTCGGCCCGAAGCCGGCGTCGGGGCTGGTGCTGCGGGCGCTGGACCTCTGATACGACGAGGGCGGGATCCCGGAAACAGGATCCCGCCCTCGCTCATCGACGGACGTCAGTCCTTGTCGTCGTCCTTGTCGTCGCCGTTGCCGTTGTCGTCGCCGTTGCCGTTGTCGCTGTCGTCGCCGTTGTCGTCGTCCTCGGCGGAGGCGTCCTCGGCGTCCTGGGCGTCCTGGGCGTCCTGGGGCTCGCCCTCGCCGGCGCCCTCGTTCTCGGCTTCGTCCTCGTCCTCGTCCAGGGCGTCGACGAACTCCACCCCGTCCAGCTCGGCCAGCCGGTCGGAGGCGTCCGTGCTGCCGTCCCGGTCGGCCTCGACGGCCTTCGCGAACCAGTCCCGCGCTTCGCCCTCGCGGCCCGCGGCGAGCAGCGCATCGGCGTACGCGTACCGCAGGCGCGCGGTCCACGGCTGCACGGAGTTGGAGGCCAGCTCGGGGCTCTGGAGCGTCACGATCGCCGCGTCCAACTGCCCCATGTCACGCCGGGCACCGGCCGCGACGAGCCGCATCTCGACCTGACCGGCCTTGTCCAGCTTGTGCACGTCCGGGGCGCCGGCCATGTCGAGCGCCTTCTCGGGACGCCCGAGCCCACGCTCGCAGTCGGCCATCACGGGCCACAGGTCGACGTTGCCGGTCATCCGCCGCGCGGCCCGGAACTCGGCGAGCGCCTCGTTGTACTTCTGGTTCGCGTACGCCGCGAACCCGGCCGCCTCGCGTACGGCGGCGACGCGCGACGCCAGACGCAGGGCCACCCTGGAGTAGCCGTAGGCGCCCTCGGGGTCCTCGTCGATGAGCCGGGCGACCATCACCAGGTTCTTGGCGACGTCCTCCGCGAGCGTCTTCGGCAGGCTCTGGAGCTCCTGCCGTACGTCCTTGTCGACCTCGTCGCCCGTGACGTCCGGGGGGATCGGCAGCCGCTTGATCGGCTCCCGGTCGCGCTCCCGCTCCTCACGGAAGCGGCCGCCGCCACGCCGGTCGTCCCGTCCACGGTCGTCGCGCCCACGGTCGTCCCGTCCACGGTAGCCACCGCCGGGACGGCCTCCACGGTCGTCGCGACGGTCGTCACGGCGGGGGCCGCGACCGCGGTCGTCGCGCCCGTATCCACCGCGGTCGTCGCGGCGCTCGTAACCGCCACGGTCGTCGCGACGGCCGTAGCCACCGCGGTCACCACCACG
>NZ_JADDRL010000142.1 GCF_021538895.1 Streptomyces olivochromogenes
CGGGACCGCAGGCCCCTGCGGCGGGGCGGAGGCCGGGGGCGGCGTGACGGCATGCCCCTGCGGCGGGACGGACGCCGGAGGCGGGACTGGCGAGGTGGCCTCCACCGGTCCAGGGTGCGGCGCCGGAGAGGCGTGCTGCATCGACGGGGCGAGCGGCGGCGAGGAGGCGTGCGGGCCCGAGCGGGCGTGCGAGGCCGAGGAGGCCTGCGGGGCCGTCCCGGGCGCCGACATCGCCGTACCGTGCGCGGGGGTGGTCGCCGGGTGCTGGACCGGCGGGGCGGGCGCCCAGGGGCCCGGCTCGCCGTACGGAGGGGTGCTGTAGGGGTCGGGGTCGTGCAGCGGCTTGGGACGCTCACCGGACGGACCGCCCGGGACGTCGGCCGACGGCATCCCCTCGGTCATCGCCGAGGACTCGACACCCGACCCGCCCAGGGCCACGGCATCCTGCACGACCGCATCCGCGCCCACGACGGGCTCGTCGTCCTGCGGCCCGACCGACCCCGCATCCACCGCACCCGGCCCGACCTCCCGGCCGGCCCACTCCGCGGCCCGCACAGCCGACTCGGTGTCCCCCACGACGGGCTCACCGCCCGGCGTGCCCCGCTCGGCGCCCGGGACTCCCCGTGCGCCCTCCACTGCCTCGGAGGCAGGCAACGGAGCCCTCAGCTCGAAGTCGCCCTCGGCGTCCGTAGCGGCGTCGGTCGCAGGCAGCGCGGGGCGTGGGAGTTCGAAGTCGCCGTCGGCCAGTGGCACCGTCGGGCGGGCGAGCTCGAAGTCGGGGTGGGCGTCGGACGAGGCGGACAGCGCCCCGGACCCGGCATCGGCCCCCGCCGCCTCCCCCCGAGGTCGGCTCCACCACTTCGCCTTGGCGGGCTTCGTGGGCTTTGGCGGGTTGCCCTCGTTCATGCTCTCCCCACGGCTGGCCGCGGCCCGGCGCGTCGCTGGTGGCCGCGGATGATCGACTCCGTGCCCACGGCAACGCCCGGGCACGCCCCACCCAGGATTCAACCAGGTTCGTGGGACGACGCGCAGAGGCCGGTCAGGGGGCCGTTCGGGCGGGGTACGAGGGGGATGCCGTGGGGGTGGGCGCGGAGGCCGAGTCGGGGACGGGTGCGGCGAGCAGGCCGGGGCCCGGGGCCCTGACCTCGGGGGCCGCGGACCAGGAGGCCAGCGAGATCGGCGCGGCCGTGTTCAGCGGTCGTATCAGGGGCGACATGACGGCGGCGCCGGCCATCACCGGTGCCGACAGCCCGTGCCCCGTGCCCGGTGTCCGACCGGCGGCGGGCGGCTGCATGCCGGGCAGCAGCGGGGCGGACACCGAGGTCGGCATCGGGGCCTGGCCGAGGAGCGTGCTCTGCGCGAGCAGCGGCGCCGCCGAGCGCCGACGCTGGGTCTCGGGCGCCGAGGCCGCCGCGCCGCCCTGCGAGCGCGCGGGCGTCACATTGCTGCCCGCTCCGGAACCGCCGCGGGCGTCCGCGCCGGAACCGCTCGGGATGCCGGTGGTCACGCCGCCGAGCGCGACCGCGGCCAGCGACACCGCCCCGGCGGCGACGAACGCGAACCGCATCCCGCGCGAGGCGGCCCGGTCGGCGTCCGGGCGGCCGACGGGGTGGATGCGGAAGCCGCGGTCGGCGGCGGGCACGGCCGAGCCGTGGGGACCGGCGGGGACGTAGCCGAACTCGAACGGCTCGTCTCGTCTCACACCGAAGATTCCGCCGGCGGGCATGCGTCCGGCGGAAGTGCCGGGAAGACCTCCCCCGGACAGCGGGGAAACCCCGCCGTCCTCGTCACCTCCCCCAGGCAGACCCTGGAGGCGGGCCAGGAAGCTCTCGGAGGGCGACGGCGGGGCCGCCGCGGCGAAGACGTTCTTCAGTCGGCGCTGGGCGTCCGCCTCCGCCTTGCACTTGGCACAGGTGGCCAGGTGGGCCAGGACGCGATCGCGCGACTCGTGACCGAGCTCCCCGTCCACCAGGGCGGAGAGTCGGTCTCCCAGGTGCTGCTCTGCGAGGTGTCCCTCGGCAGGCTTCGGCCGTGATCCACTCACGCGGTCGCGCCCCCTCCTCCCAGTGCGGGCACACGGGCCATGAAGGAGCGCCGCTCGGCGGCACGGGCCTCCGGGGACCGGTGGGCGAGTGCCTTGCGGAGCTGGGAACGGCCACGGTGGATACGGGAGCGGACCGTGCCGAGCTTCACGCCGAGGGTCGCGGCGATCTCCTCGTACGACAGTCCTTCGATGTCGCACAGGACGACCGCGGCGCGGAACTCGGGCGCGAGGGTGTCGAGGGCCTGCTGGACGTCCGCGTCGAAGTGCGCGTCGTTGAAGACCTGCTGCGGGGTCGGCTCCTTGCTGGGCAGGCGCTCGGCCGCGTCCTCCCCCAGCGCGTCGAAGCGGATGCGCTGCTTGCGCCGGACCATGTCCAGGAAGAGGTTCGTGGTGATGCGGTGCAGCCAGCCCTCGAAGGTGCCCGGCGTGTACGTCGACAGGGAGCGGAAGACGCGGACGAAGACCTCCTGCGTGAGGTCCTCGGCGTCGTGCTGGTTGCCCGTGAGGCGGTAGGCCAGGCGGTAGACGCGGCCGCTGTGCGTGCTGACGATCTCCTCCCAGGTGGGCGGAGTCCACGCCTGCCCGTCCGCGTCGGTGGAGAAGGTCGCGGTCTGGGCGTCACCGGCGGCGAGGCCGGCGGCGTGACGGTGGTCAGCAGCGGTGTCGTTCACGGATTTCGGCCTGCCCGCCGATCCGAGAAAGCGCCGCAGCACTCCTCCCCGATCCACAGGCGCAGCCGCACCTCCCCTGTCGGCTCTGGTGGTGTCCAGTGGAGCCCCTACCATAGCCACCTCGCCCGTTAGCTCCGGATAAGCGGTTTTACGAGAATTTGATCTGGGCTGACACGGCTCATACGCCTGTGCCAGCACTTGCTCGTCGTCGTGATCCATCCGTGTCCCCCCGCTCTGTCTCCCACCCCTCTAAACGCCCGGTCCCATCTGCGGGTTCCCGACACCAACGGATACAGTCACGCCCAGGCAACCACGGGGACAGGAGAGGGTCATTACCGGCAACCGGCTGACGAGCTGGGCGTTCGCCGACGCCTTTGTCGCCGAGGACGACGCACTGCGCTGGGCCCGTGAGCGGGCCCGGGAGGCAGGGCTGCGCTCGGTGTCGCCCGGCACGGGCGCCGCGCTGCGGTTGCTCGCGGCCACCGTGGACGCCAAGGCGGTCGCGGAGATCGGCACCGGCTGCGGCGTCTCCGGGATCCATCTGCTGCACGGCATGCGGCCGGACGGCGTGCTGACCACCGTGGACCCCGAGCCGGAGCACCAGCAGTTCGCCCGGCAGGCGTTCCGCGCCTGCGGCTTCGCCAGCAACCGGGCCCGCTTCATCCCGGGCCGCGCCCTGGACGTGCTGCCCCGGCTCGCGGACGCCGGCTACGACCTCGTCTTCTGCGACGGCGACCGGCTGGAGTACCTCGACTACCTCGCTGAATCGTTGCGCCTGCTGCGTCCGGGCGGGGTGGTGGTCTTCGAGGGCGTCTTCGGCAACGGCCGCACGGTGGACTCGGGACCGCAGCCGACCGAGGTGCTGCGGCTGCGGGAACTGCTGCGGACCGTACGGGAGAGCCAGGAGCTGGTGCCGTCCCTGCTGCCGGTGGGCGACGGGCTGCTGTGCGCGGTCAAGCGCTGACCCACCCGTGAGCATGCAACTGCCCCGGCACCGCATGCGATGCCGGGGCAGTTGAAAGGTGTGGTCGCTGGCGCGTCAGACGACGACCTTCTTGAGGGCGTCGCCGAGTGCCTCGGCCTCGTCAGGGGTCAGCTCGACGACGAGCCGACCGCCGCCTTCGAGCGGAACGCGCATGACGATGCCCCGCCCCTCCTTGGTCACCTCGAGCGGGCCATCGCCCGTCCGCGGCTTCATGGCCGCCATGCTCGTTCCCCTTCCTGAAACCAGCTCATCGTCTGCCGACGGCCCTGGAGGGCACGCGCGGTCCGTGCAAGACACGCGACACCGGCATCGAACACATTGCTTCCAAGCCATTATCCCGCATCTCAGGACCCGATGACCAACATCAGTCGGCATCGCTTGGGCAACGCGCGCGAGCAAAACCACTCAATTCGGGGATGTGGCTGCGATACTTCGCCACCGCGCGGACATCTGCCGGCGCGAACCCGATCGGATTTGTTTGACGCAGGTCACACGACCGGTCCGGCCCATGGACGGTGATCTCCGCCATGCTGTCCCTCGGACAGGGACGTACCGTGCGGTACGTCAGAGCCGCGACACCGGAGGGATACGCCATGGCCGACACCGTGCTCTACGAGGTGAGCGACGGGCTCGCGACGATCACGCTGAACCGCCCCGAGGCGATGAACGCGCTGAACATCGCGACCAAGGTCGCCCTCCGGGACGCGGCACAGGAAGCGGCGGCCGACGGAACCGTACGGGCGATCCTGCTCACCGCCGCCGGGGACCGGGCGTTCTGCGTGGGCCAGGACCTCAAGGAGCACATCGGCTTGTTGGCGTCGGACCGCGAGACCGGCTCCGGGCAGACGATGACCACGGTGCGGGAGCACTACAACCCGATCGTGCGGGCGCTGGCCGAGGCGCCGAAGCCGGTGGTCGCGGCGGTGAACGGGGTCGCCGCCGGGGCGGGCCTCGGTTTCGCGCTCGCGGCGGACTACCGGGTGGTGGCGGACACCGCGTCCTTCAACACGTCGTTCGCGGGCGTCGCCCTGACCGCCGACTCCGGGATCTCCTGGACGCTGCCCCGGGTCGTCGGCCCGGGCCGCGCCGCCGACCTGCTGCTCTTCCCGCGGAGCATCAGCGCCCAGGACGCCCACGACCTCGGCATCGCCAACCGCGTCGTCCCGTCCGCCGAGCTGCGGGCCGAGGGCGCGAAGGTGGCGCGGGCGCTGGCCGACGGGCCGACGGTGGCGTACGCGGCGATCAAGGAGGCCGTGGCCTACGGGCTCACCCACTCCCTGGACGAGACCCTGGGCAAGGAGGACGAACTCCAGACCCGCGCGGGCCGGTCGGAGGACCACGCCATCGCCGTCCAGGCGTTCGTGAACAAGGAGAAGCCGAAGTACCTCGGCCGCTAGGTCCCGGACGGGCTGGTCGCGGCCGTTCTGCTGACGCAAGTCTCCAGGTGGTCGTTGACCAGCCCGCACGCCTGCATCAACGCGTACGCCGTCGTCGGGCCGACGAAGCGCAGGCCCTGCTTCTTGAGCGCCTTCGACAGGGCCGTGGACTCCGGGGTGACCGCGGGGACGTCGGCGAGGGCCCTCGGCACGGGCCGGGCGGCCGCGTCGGGGGCGTGGGACCAGATCAGGGTGTCCAGCTCGCCCGGGGACCAGTCGGCCAGCACGCGCGCGTTGGCGAGCGTCGCGTCGACCTTGGCGCGGTTGCGGATGATGCCCTCGTCGGCGAGGAGCCGTTCCCGGTCCTCGTCGGTGTAGGCGGCAACCTTCTCGATCCTGAAGTCGGCGAAGGCGGCGCGGAAACCGGGCCGGCGGCGCAGGATCGTGATCCAGGACAGGCCCGACTGGAAGGCCTCCAGGCTGAGGCGCTCGAAGAGGGCGTCGTCGCCGTGGACGGGGCGGCCCCACTCCTCGTCGTGGTACGTCAGATAGTCCGGGGCGGACAGGGCCCAGGGGCAGCGCGGCAGGCCGTCGGGGCCGGACTGGGTGGCGTCGTCGCTCACTGCTGGTCCTCCGGGGCGGGCTTGGCCGGCCGGGCGTGCGCGGCGGCCTGGGCGCCCGCCAGCGCGGACTCCAGGTCGGCGATCCGGGCGTCCCGCTCGGCGAGTTCGGCCGCGAGGCGGCCGAGGGCGTCGTCCACGTCCGCCATGCGGTAGCCGCGCGCGGTGAGCGGGAAGCGGAGGCTCTCCACGTCCGCGCGGTGGACGGGGCGGTCCTGGGGCAGCGGATCCTGCAGCCGCTCCGGCGCCGCCTCGGGCAGCGGCCCGCTCTCGCCGCCGCCCACCACGGCGAGTGTCACCGCGGCGACCACAACGGCGAGCGCGACGACCAGGAACAAGAACATAACCATCGCTGGGTCCCCACGCTTCGGTGTGCTCGTTGTCGAAAGTGTCTGGGTCCGATCGTGCCATGCGAGTCTGACAGTTAGGGTCACAGGCGGCCGTGGTCGGGGACGTACTAGGAGAGGTCACAGGGCATGCTCAGGCTGGGCAGGCGGGAATTCGAGCCGCACGAGCCGGTGATCATGGCGATCGTGAACCGGACCCCGGACTCCTTCTACGACGGGGGTGCCACCTTCCGGGACGAGCCGGCGCTCGCGCGTGTGGAGCAGGCGGTGGCCGAGGGCGCCGCGATCATCGACATCGGCGGGGTCAAGGCCGGGCCCGGGGACGAGGTCACTCCACAGGAGGAGGCGCGGCGGACCGTCGGCTTCGTCGCGGAGGTACGGCGGCGCTTCCCGGACGTGATCATCAGCGTGGACACCTGGCGGGCCGAGGTCGGTGAGGCGGTCTGCGAGGCCGGGGCGGATCTGCTGAACGACGCGTGGGGCGGCGTCGATCCCCAGCTGGCCGAGGTCGCGGCGCGGTACGAGGTGGGCCTGGTGTGCACGCACGCGGGCGGTGCCCAGCCGCGGACCCGGCCGCACCGGGTGACGTACGACGACGTGATGGCCGACATCCTGCGGGTGACCGTGGGGCTGGCCGAGCGGGCGGTGGCGCTCGGCGTGCCCCGGGAGTCGGTGCTGATCGATCCCGGGCACGACTTCGGCAAGAACACCCGGCACAGCCTTGAGGCGACGCGGCGGCTGGAGGAGCTGGTGGCGACCGGCTGGCCGGTGCTGGTGTCCCTGTCCAACAAGGACTTCGTCGGGGAGACCCTGGACCGGCCGGTCAAGGAACGGGTGTTGGGGACCCTGGCGACGACCGCGGTCTCCGCGTGGCTCGGCGCGCAGGTGTACCGGGTGCACGAGGTCGCCGAGACGAAGCAGGTCCTGGACATGGTGGCGTCGATCGCGGGCCACCGTCCCCCGGCGGTGGCCCGCCGCGGCCTGGCCTAGGCCCCCGCTCGGGTCCTGGGCCCCCGCTCGGGTCCTAGCGCCCCGCCTCCTTCGACACCAGCGCCACCGCTTCCTCCACGTCGTCCGTGACGTGGAAGAGGAGCAGGTCCTTTTCGGAGGCCTTGCCCTGGGCGATCACGGTGCTCCTCAGCCAGGTGACCAGACCGCCCCAGTACTCGCTGCCGAAGAGGACGATGGGGAACCGTGTGACCTTCTGGGTCTGCACGAGGGTGAGGGCCTCGAAGAGTTCGTCCAGTGTGCCGAGGCCGCCGGGAAGCACCACGAAGCCCTGCGCGTACTTCACGAACATCATCTTCCGGACGAAGAAGTACCGGAAGTTGAGACCGATGTCGACGTAGGGGTTGAGGCCCTGCTCGAAGGGCAGCTCGATGCCGAGGCCGACCGAGGTGCCGCCCGCCTCGCAGGCGCCCTTGTTGGCCGCCTCCATCGCGCCGGGACCGCCGCCGGTGATCACCGCCCAGCCGGCCTCCACCAGCCCGCGGCCGAGCCGTACACCGGCGTCGTACTCCGAGGAGTCCACCGGAGTGCGCGCCGAGCCGAACACGCTGATCGCGGGCGGGAGTTCGGCCAGGGTGCCGAAGCCCTCGATGAACTCCGACTGGATCCGCAGGACCCGCCAGGGGTCCGTGTGGACCCAGTCGGACGGGCCGCCCGCGTCCAGCAGGCGCTGGTCCGTCGTGCTCGCGGTGACCTGCTGCCGCCGCCGGAGGACCGGCCCCAGGCGCTGCTCCTCCGGTGGCTGCTTCTTGCCCTCGGGGTTGCCAGTAGCCATGTGCGCTCCCTCCGCGTGCAGGTGTTTCCACGCCAGAGTAGATCCAGCCGGGTTACGCACGGGGGACGTGAGCATGTCCGCAATGAAGCGCCCGGCCCACGCCCTTCGCCCGCCTCAGCCGGTCAGCCACGCCCGGAGGCGCTCCTCACCCGCCAGGATCTTGGCGATTTCGACCCTTTCGTCCCTCTTGTGCGCCAAGTGCGGATTGCCGGGTCCGTAGTTGACCGCGGGGACGCCCAGGGACGAGAAGCGGGACACGTCGGTCCAGCCGTACTTCGGCTGCGGGGTGCCGCCGACCGCCTCGATGAAGGCCGCCGCGGCCGGGTGCGACAGTCCCGGCAGGGCGCCGCCGCTGTGGTCGTCGACCACGAACTCCTCCACCCCGCAGTCCGCGAAGACCTCGCGGACGTGCGCGATCGCCTCCTGCTCGGTCCGGTCGGGGGCGTAGCGGAAGTTGACCGTGACCACGCAGGCGTCGGGGATGACGTTGCCGGCCACGCCGCCCGAGATGCCCACCGCGTTCAGGCCCTCGCGGTACTCCAGGCCGTCGATGACGGGGTAGCGCGGCTCGTACGCGGCGAGGCGGGCCAGGATCGGGGCGGCGGCGTGGATCGCGTTGGAGCCCATCCAGCCGCGCGCCGAGTGGGCCCGCTCACCGCTCGTCTTCAGCAGCACCCGCAGGGTGCCCTGGCAGCCGCCCTCGACCTGGCCGTCCGAGGGCTCCAGGAGGACGGCGAAGTCGCCAGTCAGCCACTCCGGGTGCGCCTCGGAGACGTGCTTGAGGCCGTTCAGGTCGGCGGCGACCTCCTCGTTGTCGTAGAAGACGAAGGTCAGGTCGCGGTTGGGGGCGGGCACCGTGGCCGCGATGCGCAGCTGCACCGCCACGCCGGACTTCATGTCGCAGGTGCCGCAGCCCCACAGGACCCCGTCCTCGTCCAGCCGCGACGGCACGTTGTCGGCGATCGGCACCGTGTCGATGTGGCCGGCCAGGATCACCCGCTCGGCGCGGCCCAGGTTCGTGCGGGCGACGACGTTGTTGCCGTACCGGTCGACGGTCAGGTGCGGCAGAACACGCAGCGCGGTCTCGATCGCGTCCGCGAGCGGCTTCTCCGTGCCGCTCTCCGAGGGGAAGTCGACGAGCCGCGCGGTCAGCGCCGCGGCGTCCAGCGTGAGATCAAGCGAGGTGTCGGCCATGGTGACGACCCTAACGCTCCCCCGCCCGGCGGCGGTCCGCAGCGGCCGCCCCACCCGCCGCTGCGGCCCCGGCGGCCTCCAGTACCTTGTACGCGTGCCAGAGCCGTCCCCCCAACCTCCCAAGCGTCGTGGCCGCCTCTTCCGCTTCAGTTCGGCGGTCGCGGTCCTGTTGGCCCTCGCGGGCTACCTCGTGGTGCAGTACGTGACCGGGGGCACGGGTGCCCCGGGCTGCAAGGTGGTCTCGGGCAGAGGGGGCGGGCCCCAGTACGAGTTCAGCCCCGAACAGGCGGTGAACGCGGCGACGATCGCCGCCGTCGGCACCGGGCGCGGCATGCCGGAGCGGGCCGTGGCCATCGCGCTGGCGACCTCGCTGCAGGAGTCGGGGCTGCACAACATCGAGCACGGCGACCGTGACTCGCTGGGCCTGTTCCAGCAGCGCCCCTCGATGGGCTGGGGCACCGAGAAGCAGATCATGGACCCGGCGTACGCGGCGGGCACCTTCTACGAGCACCTGGCCAAGGTCCCCGACTACAAGCGGCTTCCGCTGACCGTGGCCGCGCAGCGCGTGCAGCGCAGCGGCTATCCGGAGGCGTACGCCAAGCACGAGCCGGACGCCTCGCTGCTGGCCGCGGCCCTGACCGGGCAGTCGGCGGCCACGCTGACCTGCCAGGGGCGGCCGGAGGTGAGGACCGAGGCCGCGGCCACGGGGCCGGACGCGGTGCGGGCCGCGCTGGTACGGGACTTCGGGCGGGACGCGTTCCAGGAGACCGGCGCGGAGGTGAGGGCCACGACGGCGGCCTCGCCGTCCCCGAGCGCGACGGCCGGGGCGCACGGGCGGACCGTGACCGTGCCCGTGCCGCCGGCCGGCAAGGCCGACGCGGGCCGCACGGCGAAGGAGCGGGGCTGGCAGCTGGCCCACTGGGCGGTGGCCAACTCCTCGGCGCTGCACATCGCGCGGGTGTCGTACGCGGGGCGGGAGTGGACCGCCGGGAGCACGGACAGCCACTGGCGGCCGACCGGCGCGCCGGGCACCGCGGGCGCGGAGCGGTCGGCGGGTTCCGTGCGGATCGTCACCGGGCAGTAGTGCGGGGCTTCGCCCGGAAGGGTCATGGCGCGCGGCGCGCGGTGACGATGTGCGCAGGTTTTCGTGCGGTCACCCGCGGATGCGCCAAGACCCTTGGAAACGCGGCGCGGTAAGGATTCTGCGGACTCCACAGAACGGCGCCGTTTGCCCGTTTTTATCCACAACCGATAATGCGATGCGTTACCGACTCTTTACCTTTGGCGTCCGCAACCTTCGCGGGTTTCGAGCGGTAGTCACTGCGTCCGAGCCCGGAGATCAACTGCCGGGCACGGTCGGACACTTCCACGTTCTCTCCCGTCGAATGGAGCATCATGTCCCTCCCCCTGACCCGCCGGATCGCCCGTGCCGCGCTGCTCGTCGCAGCGGGAGCGGCCGCCGGGGTCGGTGCGGCCGGCTCCGCCAGCGCGGCCCCGGAACTCCCCGCCGCCCCGAACCTGGGCGGGCTGACCGCCCTGGACGGGGCGCAGGTCGGCAACACGGTCGACGGCGCGACGCAGCACGTCACCGGCGTCGTGGGTGAAACCGGCGGCCAGGCGGTCAAGAAGGCGCTGCCGGCCGCGGGCAAGACCGGCGGCAAGGCCGTGAAGAAGGCGGCGCCCGCGGCGCAGAAGGCGGCCGGGGACGCGGCGGGCTCCGCCGGGGACCTCGTCGGTGACGCCACCAAGACGGCCACGAAGGGCGGACTGCCGACCGACTCCCTCACCAAGGGCGGACTGCCGACGCAGGGGCTGCCCACCTCGTCCCTGCCGACGAGCGGCCTCCCGCTGGGCGGCTGAGACCGGCCGAGGCCGACCGCGGCCGACCGCACGGCGACGGGGTCCGGGGAGCTGCTCCCCGGACCCCGTCGCTTCGCCTGTGGCGGCATGTGGCGGCATAGGGCGGCCGGACTACTCGGCCAGCCTCCGCACCGCCGCGGCGACCCGCTCGTCGGTCGCCGTCAGGGCCACACGGACGAACGTCTCGCCCGCCGTGCCGTAGAAGTCGCCGGGGGCGACCAGGATGCCCCGCTCGGCCAGGTGGGCCACCGTGTCCCAGCAGGACTCGTCGCGCGTTGCCCAGAGGTACAGGCTGGCCTCGCTGTGCTCGATGCGGAAGCCGTGCGCCAGCAGGGCGTCGCGCAGGGCCGTGCGGCGGGCGGCGTAGCGCTCGCGCTGCTCGCGGACGTGGATGTCGTCGGACAGGGCCGCGACGACCGCCGCCTGCGTGGGCGCCGAGGTCATCATGCCGCCGTGCTTGCGGATCTCCAGCAGGGGGCCGAGGACCGCCGGGTCGCCCGCCAGGAAGGCCGCGCGGTAGCCCGCCAGGTTGGAGCGCTTGGACAGGGAGTGGACCGAGACGATGCCCTCGTACGAGCCGCCGTTGACGTCCGGGTGCAGGACCGAGACCGGGTCGGCCTCCCAGCCCAGCTCGATGTAGCACTCGTCGGAGAAGACCAGGACGCCGTGCTCGCGGGCCCAGGCCACGATCCGGGTCAGCTCCTCCTTGGACAGCACCTTGCCCGTGGGGTTGGACGGCGAGTTCAGCCAGAGCAGCTTCAGGCCGGCGGGGTCGAGGTCGGTCGGGTCGTCGTAGACCTCGTACTCGGCGCGGGCCAGCCGGGCGCCGACCTCGTAGGTCGGGTAGGCCAGACGCGGGTACGCGACCTTGTCGCCGGGGCCGAGGCCCAGCTGCGTGGGCAGCCAGGCGACCAGTTCCTTGGAACCGACGATCGGCAGGACGTGGCGGTGGGTGACGTCACGGGCGCCGAGCCGGCGCCGGAGCCAGCCGGTGATCGCGTCGCGCAGCTCGGGCGTGCCCCAGACGGTCGGGTAGCCGGGCGAGTCGGCCGCGTCGATCAGCGCCTTCTGGATCAGCTCGGGGACCGGGTCGACCGGGGTGCCGACGGACAGGTCGACGATGCCGTCCGGATGCGCCGCGGCCGTCTTCTTGTACGGCTCCAGCCTGTCCCAGGGGAAGGTGGGCAGGCGGTCGGAGACTGCGGACACGGTTCTCTCGCTCACTTTCGTCTGGTACGGAAAACGCCTCGGTCCCGTACGGCGATCACAGCGATCGGGGCGATCGAGGCCGTACGGGACCGAGGCGGCGCGGATGCGGGCCGCTCTTACTGGTTCTGCGGCGGCAGCGCGGCGATGAACGGGTGGTCGCGCTCGATCAGGCCCAGCTTGCTGGCGCCGCCGGGGGAGCCGAGCTCGTCGAAGAACTCGACGTTCGCCTTGTAGTAGTCCTTCCACTCCTCCGGAGTGTCGTCCTCGTAGAAGATCGCCTCGACCGGGCAGACCGGCTCACAGGCACCACAGTCGACGCATTCGTCCGGGTGGATGTACAAGGACCGGGAGCCCTCGTAGATGCAGTCGACCGGGCACTCCTCGATGCACGCCTTGTCCTTCACGTCGACACAAGGCTGCGCGATGACGTAGGTCACGCTGTCGTTCCTCCTCGATAGGGCGCTGGCGGGCCTCTTCAGGCTCCGCCGCCTGGCGCGCGGGAGCGCGGCGTCGTCGTTGCCCGCACCTAGTATCTCCGTTCTTGGGCATGATCCGAACAGGAGGGGTGAACCGACCTGTGGAAATCTCGGCCGCCGGACGACTTGAGGTCCGCATCACCGCTGCTGACGTGGGCAAACGGGTCTCCGTACGGCGTTTGACCGAACACGCCGTCACCCAGGAGAAGTTCACCGACACGGTGGGTGTTCTCACATCATGGGACGACGGTGTGCTGCTGATCACACGGAAGAACGGGGAGAGCGTCCGGATTCCGGAATCCTCGCTGGTGGCGGGCAAGGTCGTACCCGCGGCTCCGGCGCGTCGCCGGGGTCCGGCGGCCACGTACGAGGAACTCGCGTCCGTCTCCACGCGTGCTTGGCGACCGGTGGAGAGCGAGCGGCTGGGCGAGTGGGAGCTGCGCGCCGCGGGCGGGTTCACTCGACGGGGCAACAGTGTGCTGCCGCTCGGCGACCCCGGTCTTCCGCTCGACGCGGCGCTCGATGCCGTACGACGCTGGTATCGCGAACGTGGACTGCCCGCGTACATCCAGACCGCGACCGGTGCCGCCGGTACGCAGGAGTCGCTGTGCGCCGAGCTGGAGCGCCGTGGCTGGGTGCGTGAGGTGACCGCCGAGCTGTGGGTCGGCGCGCTCGCCCCGGTCGCGGACCGGGCCGAGGGCGCGGACGTGGTGCTGTCCCGGGAGGCGGACGAGGCCTGGCTGGCCCGCTACCGGCGCAAAGGGGTGAGCGAGGTGGCCCTGCGGGTGCTCGGCGGAGGGCCGTCGGTGTGGTTCGCGACCGTGCCCGGTGCTGGCGGCGGTGCCCCGGCCGCGATCGGGCGGTGTGTCGTCGACGGGCGGTGGGCCGGTTTCGCCGCCGTCGAGGTGGATCCGGACCTGCGACGGCGGGGGCTGGCCACCGAGGTGATGGCCGCGCTCGCCCGGCGGGCCCTGGACGAGGGCGCCTCGGCCGCCTGGCTGCAGGTGGAGACCGGCGACGAGGCGGCGGCGGCCCGCGCCCTGTACGCCGGGCTGGGCTTCGCGGCGCATCACGCGTACCACCATTACCGGGAGCCGGATATCTCCGGCGCCGGCGAGTAGTACGGATCGCTGTGAAAGGGCACGGACCAGTCATGGGTCCCCCTTATCCCCCACTGCCCGAGCGGTCCGCCGAGGTGCGGCAGCGGTTCGCCGAGGAGGCGCGGGCCGAGCGGCCCGATCTGTCGACGCTGTGTCTGCTGCTGGCCGCGCAGGCGGACGGCTCCCTGGACGAGGCGGGCACGGACGCGGCGCAGATCGAGCTGGACCGGCTCGCCGGGCTGCTGCCGTACCGGCCCGGCTCGCCCCTGGCCTGGGCGACGGCGCTGCACCAGCTGCTCGGCGTGGGCTGCGGGTTCCGCGGCTGCGCCGCCGACTACCACCGGCTGGAGTCGTCGCTGCTGCACGAGGTGCTGCGCCGCCGGCGCGGGCTGCCCATCCTGCTGTCCCTGGTGTGGATGGAGGTGGCGCGCCGGGCCGGGGCTCCGGTGTACGGGGTCGCGCTGCCGGGGCACTTCGTCGTCGGGTTCGGCGCGGCCCAGGAGCAGGTGCTGGCCGACCCCTTCGACGGCGGGCGGGTGCTCACGGGCACGGACGCGGAGCTGCTCGTCGTCGGGGCGACCGGGGCGCCGCTGGAACCGGCGATGCTCACGCCCGCGGCGCCTCTCGACGTCGTCCTGCGGATCCTGAACAACATCCGCGCGTGGGCCGCGGCCCGCCCCGAGCGTTCGGACGTGGCGCTGTGGGCCGTGGAGCTGTCCCTGCTGCTGCCCTCGCACCCGGCGCGGCTGCGCTACGAGAGGGCCCAACTGCTCGTACAGCGCGGTGAGTTCGTCTGCGGGGCGGCGGAACTGGACGCGTACGCCGAGCTGGTGGCCGCGGTGGACGAGTCGGCGGCGTCGCGCGTACGCCACCAGGCACACGCGGCCCGGGCCAGACTCAACTAGGAACCTTCACCGAGGTCCAGGACCGGCTACAGCCAGCCCTTCTCCCGGGCTGTCCGTACCGCCTCCGCCCGATTGCGCACCGCCAGTTTCTGGATCGCCGTCGAGAGGTAGTTGCGGACCGTGCCCTGGGACAGGTGCAGGGCGGCCGCCAGTTCGGCGTTGGTGGAGCCGTCGGCCGCGGCACGCAGGACCTCGCGTTCGCGTTCGGTGAGCGGGTTGGCGCCCTCGGCGAGCGCGGCCGCGGCCAGGGTGGGGTCGATGACGCGCTCCCCGGCGAGCACCTTGCGTACCGCTTCGGCGAGTTGGGCGGCGGGGGCGTCCTTGACCAGAAAGGCGTCGGCGCCCGCCTCCATGGCGCTGCGCAGATAGCCGGGGCGGCCGAACGTGGTGAGGACGACCAGTTTGACCGCGGGGAGCTCCTGGTGCAGCCGGGCCGCCGCCTCGATGCCCGTACAGCCCGGCATCTCGATGTCGAGCAGGGCGACGTCCACGCCGTGTTCCCGCGCGGCGGCCAGCACCTCGTCGCCGCGCGCGACCTGGGCCACGACCTCGATGTCGTCCTCCAGGCCGAGCAGGGCTGCCAGTGCCTCGCGGACCATCGACTGGTCCTCGGCGAGAAGGACCTTGATCGTGCTGCTCATGCCCCGGATATTACGTCCCCGCGGTGTCCACGGGCACACGGGCGACCAGCCGGAACCCATGCCTGACCCGGCCAGCCTCCAGGGTGCCGCCGACCTTCTCCAGACGCTCGGTCAGACCGGTCAGGCCGTTGCCGGGGCCCTTGACCGGGCCGCCGGGTCCGTCGTCCTCGACGGAGAGTTCGAGGACGGCGCCGTCCAGGGTCTGCCGGCGCAGCACCTCCACCGCGCACTTCTGGGCGCCGCTGTGCCGCACCACGTTGGTGACCGCCTCGCGCAGCGCCCAGGCGAGCGCGGACTCGCCGTCCTCGGGGACGCCGGTGAGGTCGGGCTCGGCGGGCACCTCGGCGGTGACCCCGGCGGCGGTCAGGGCGACCTGGGCGCCGGCGAGTTCGGCGGCCAGCCGGGGGCGCCGGTAGCCGGTGACGGCCTCGCGGACGTCGACCAGGGCCTGCCGGCTGACCTGTTCGATGTCGGCGACCTGCTGGGCCGCCTTGTCGGGGTGGTCGGGGAGCATCCGGCCGGCCAGCTCGCTCTTCAGCGTGATGAGGGAGAGCGAGTGGCCGAGCAGGTCGTGCAGGTCGCGGGCGAGGCGCAGGCGCTCCTCGTTGGCGGCGAGCTGCGCGACGGTGGCGCGCGCCTTGCGCAGCTCGATGGTGGTGCGGACCAGTTGGACGACGCCGGTCATGGCGAACCCGATGAGGATCACCAGGATGAGCAGGTCCAAGGCATGCTGCTCGCCGACGCGCAGTCCGGCGAGCAACATCACGCCCGCCGTCCCCGGGATCGCCCAGAGGGCGGCCCGCAGCGGCAGGGTGGCCCCGCAGGCGACGGAGACGTAGCAGTACAGGGCGAGCCAGGGCGCTCCGAGCGTGAGGGTCAGCAGGGTCGCCAGCACACCGATGACGACGATCAGGCCGCCGACCCGCCGGGTGGTGACCACCCGGCCCATGTCGCGGAAGACCAGGGTCAGATAGACCCCGACGAAGACCGCCAGGCCGAACCAGCCGGCCACGGTCGCCCCGGTGGTGTGGTTCCCGGAGACGAGGTCGTGCACCGGGGCACTGAGGAAGACCAGCCAGACGCCGATCCACAGCATCTTGCGCAGGAACAAATCGCGTCGGTTGCCCGGGGACTGCCCCAGCGGGATCAGCTGGTCCCGGCGGCCTTCCTCGGTCAGCGGGTCTTCCGTCATCGTGCTCACGCCTTCAGCGTGTCCTTCCGGTACAGCCAGGCCGCGCCGCCGGCGAAGAGAACGAAGAAGACGGCGAGGATCGCGATGTCCTGGGCGGCCGGCGTCTGGCTCTGCTCGATCGACCGCCCCAGGGCAGCGTACGCGTGCGTGGGCAGCCACTTCGCGATGTCCTGCAGCCACTGCGGGAAGGTCGTGGTCGGCATCCACAGGCCGCCCAGCATCGACAGGCCGAAGTAGGTGATCATCGTGATCGGGCGGACCGCGTCCCCGCTGGCCAGGTAGCCGATGGCGACGCCGAGCGCGGCGAAGACCAGGCTGCCGGCCCAGATGGCGCCGGTGAGGGCGAGCCACTGCCAGGCGTCCAGCCGTACGTCCTTCACGGCCGCGGCGACGACGAAGACGATGATGATGGAGGGCAGGCTGACGACGGCCGCGCTCGCGGTCTTGGCGAGGACGTAGCCGCGGCCCGGCAGGGTGGTCAGCCGCAGCTGCCGTACCCAGCCGCTCTCGCGCTCCTTGGCGATGCGCTCGCTGTTGCCCATCAGGACGGCGGTCAGGGCGCCGAAGGAGGCCATGGAGACCATCATGTACGTCGGCAGGGTGAGCCCGGTGCCGTCGATCTTGGTCTTGCTGTCGGCGTTGCCCGCGATCAGCAGGAACAGGGCCGAGGGGTAGATCACCGAGAAGAAGAGGAACTTGCGGTTGCGCAGGGCGCGGGCGAGTTCCAGCTTGATCAGTGCCCGCGTAGCAAATGTATTCAGCATGACTGCTTGGCCTCCTCGGCCTCCGTGATGGCGACGAAGGCCTGCTCCAGGCCGAGCCCGGCGACTTCGAGGTTGCGGGGGTAGACGCCGAGGCCGTACAGCGCGTGCACGGTGGCGTCGGCGTCGGTGGACTGGATGCGGACGGTCTGGCCCGAAATGTCGATGGTGGCCAGGAAGGGCAGCCCGCGCAGCGGGGCCTCGTCGATGGCGCCCTCCAGGTCGAAGGAGATCCGGCGCGCGCCCGCCTTCGCCTTGATCTCGGCGGCGGTGCCGTCGGCGAGGAGCCGGCCGCGGTGCAGGACGAGGACGCGGTCCGCGATGGCGTCGGCCTCTTCGAGGTAGTGGGTGGCGAAGAGGACCGTACGGCCCTGATCGGCCTGGTCGCGCATGGTGGCCCAGAAGGCCTGGCGGGCGGAGACATCCATGCCGGTGGTCGGCTCGTCCAGGACGATCAGGTCGCTGTCGCCGGCGGTGGCGAGGGCGAAGCGGACGCGCTGGGCCTGGCCCCCGGAGAGCTTGTTGACCTTGCGGTCGGCGATCTGGGAGATGCCGGCGCGGGCGAGCACGTCGGCGACCTTGTACGGCTTCGGGTGCAGATCGCAGGCGAGCCGGACCAGCTCGGTGACGGTGACCTCGTCCATCAGGCCGCCGCTCTGCAGCATGGCGCCCACGCGCCCGGCGACGATCGCCTCCCGCGGGCTGGTGCCGAAGACGTTCACCGTGCCGCCGTCGGCCTGCTTGAGGCCGAGCAGCAGGTCGAGGGTGGTGGACTTGCCGGCCCCGTTCGGCCCGAGCAGGGCGACGGTCTCGCCCGGGTACAGCTGGAGCGAGAGCCCGTCGACGGCCCGCACGCTCCCATAGGTCTTGCTCACCTGATCGAACCCGACCACCGGGGTGGTGCTGGTGGTCGCCGCAGTCATTGTCATGCCGACCATGGTGTCGGCGGCGGCGGTGGGCCCGGCAGTGTCGGGGGTCCTGAGTGCCGGATGACAGATGTCATGTCATCCGGCGCCTCGGGTGGATCAGCTCGGGTCGGTCTTGATGACGGCGACCCGGTCGGTCTTGCTCGTCAGGGCCGTGCGCAGGGCGACGTACACGTCCTGGGGGGTGACGGCCGTCTTCTTGCCGTTGGCCCGGGTGATGAGCACCCCGTCGAAGGCCTGACCGTACAGCTGCTTCAGGGCGTTCAGGTCCGGGGCGTCGGTGAGCTTGCCGTCGGGGGTCGCCTTCACCCGCAGGAACTTCCACAGCGAGTTCTGCGGACTCATCGGGACCGAGTGCACCGCGTCCGTCTGCACGGTCACCTTGGCGGACATCGCCGGCTCGGCGAACGCCTTCATCTCGCGGTCGACCTCGGCGTTCGAGACCTTCGGCTGCTGGGTCGTGGTCGGCACGGTCACGGGCGTCGCCGTGTTCGTCTCCACCATCGCCTGGTACGCCTGCTCGATCGCCTTCGTCGAGCCGGCCGCGTCGATGCCCTTGCCCGCCTTGCCGTACACCGCGACGGCCTTGCCGGACTGGAACGTGATCGAGCCCTCGGTCACCGAGCCGGCACCGCCGCCGACGTCCTGCAGGGCGGCCTGGAGCTTCTCCTCGTCGACCGGCATGACCGGCTCGACGACACGCTCCTGGCCGAAGAGGGAGCCGATCACGGAGATCGGGTTGTAGTCGCTCTGCGCGGCCGAGCTGACCGTGGCGGTGGTGTCGAACTGCAGGCCCGCCTTGTCCGGCGTGAGCGCGACCGTCTTGCCGCCCACCGACAGCTTCAGCGGCTTGTTCACCCGGTCGCCGAACGCCTCGTCGAGCTTCTTGACGGCGTCGTCGCGGGTGCCGCCGCCGATGTCCACGCCGAGCACGGTGGTGCCCTTGGGCACGTCGGAGTGGTTCATCAGCAGCCCGGCGCCGTAGGCACCGATGCCGACGACGACCACCAGGCCGCCGAGCAGCACCAGCTTGTTGCGGCCCTTCTTCTTCTTGGGCTTGCTCTGCGGCACGTTCTGCGCGACCGGCTCGGGCAGCTTCGGGGCCGTGTGCGGCACCGGACCGTCGGTGCGCGCGCCCGGTCCGAACGGCGAGGTCGCGCCGGGCGGGACGACCGGGATGCCGCTGGTGACGGTGTGGCCGGAGACGTTGTCCGCCGGGGAGCCGTAGCCGGGCATGCCCGTTTCGGGGGCCGGCTTCTGCGGGGTGAGGATCGCGGTGTCGTCGCTCAGACCGCCGCCGGGGCCACGCCCGGCGGTGGGAGCGGCGCCGCGCGCCGCGCGCGGTCCGCCGAAGTCGTTCGGGCCACCGGGGCCACCGGGGCCACCCAGACCGCCGGGACCGCCGGGACCGCCGGGACCGCCGGGACCGCCCGGGCTGGTGAAGGACTCACCGACCTGCATGCCGAGGTCGCCGGGGGCGCCGCCGACGGGCGGCACCATCGGGCCGTCGCCGGTGACCGGGCCGCCGGTGGGGCCCGAGGGGCCCTGCGGGCCGCCGGGGCCGCCCTGGCCGCCTGCTCCGTTGAAGCCGCTGGGGCCGCCCGGGCCGTTCGTGGCGCCGAAGCCGTTCTGGGTGCCGCGTCCGTCGTCCGAGAAGTACGGCAGGTCGTCGCGGCGCGGCTCGTCACCGGCCCCGGCACCGGCGCCGGGGCGGGAGCCGCCCAGCGGGCCCGCGGCCAGCGCCTCGGTCACGTCGAAGGAGCCGGTACCGCCGCCGTGCCCGGGAGCCACGGGTCCGCCGGTGGCGCCGGGAAGTCCCGCGCCCTTGGTACCGCCGGGACGGGAACCGCCCGGCACGCTCATGGAGCCGACCACGCCACCGGGGCGGCCCGCACCGGACCGGGTGCCACCGGAGGCACCGGGACGCGCGGCGCCACCGGCCGCCGTACCGCTGCCGCCCGGACGCGCGCCACCGGACGCGCCCGCGCCCGTGCCGGCTCCGGGAGCCGTCGTGCCGGCGGCGGAACCACCGGACATTCCGGCACCGTTCGTACCACCGCCGCCCTGACCGCCCTTGCCCGCGCCGGACTTGCGGGGCGCGAACCAGTCGCTCGTCTTCTCCTCGGCCGGTGCCGCGGGCTCGGCGGGCGTCTCGACGGCGCCGGTCGGGCTCGTGGGGGCCGGCGCCTGCGGCTCGACGACGGGCGTGACGCCCGTGTCGTCGGCGGCGGGGCCCTCGGCGTCCGCGACGGGCGTGCGCATCACGACGGGCGGAATGGGCCGCGATCCGGGGATGTTGATCCGGATACGCGTCGTCAGCGTGGTCTCGGTCTTGCGTTCCTCCGGCTGCGCGGCCGAACGGCCGGCACCCGTCGCGTCCTCGGAAGCCACGGGGGTCCCGTAGGGCGGCGTGCCCGAGGGGTATGCGGCTCCCCCGCGCCCGTTGGGCCCGGAGGACGGAGTGTCAGTTTCACGACTCAAGGCAGGTTCTCCCGGTTGGCTCCGCCGCCCGTCACGACCTTGCTCGGGCGGCTCGGCGGCGCGCACCACCATACTGGCCACTTCTCACGCGTAGCCCATGACCGCTGGGGAAACCCACACCGGACTCGCACGCGCGCCCTACGGCGAATTGGTACGTCACTTGGCAAGTCGGGCGGCATCGCCGCCCGGTTGCCGTCCCGGCGCAAGGGTGGCGCAGATCACAGCGAGGGCCATGCCACCGAGCAGGAAGAGGTAGGAGCCGCCTCCCGCGCCGAAGAGGAAGTCCCCTTCGGGGCGGCCCGTGCTGAGCCCGATGACGGTGATGACCCAGCCGACCGCGGGCGCGACCGCCCCGGCACGGCCGCCCACGGCGCGCGCACCGCCGAGGAACAGCCCGGCCGCGCCGACCAGGGCGAGCAGCAGCCCGCCCGGGAACCAGCCCGCCTGCACCAGGGATCCGGCGAGGCCGACCACGGCGCCGAGCACGAACAGGCCCACGTACGCGGCGATCCGCCCGGCGGAGGGGCGTTGCAGCGGCTGGGCGAGCATGGAGCCGCGTCCTGCGGAGCTCATGGCGCCACCTCGATGTCGACTCCGGCGAACAGGTCGGTCTCCCGGGTCTGCGGACGCTCGCCGTTCGCCAACTCGTAGTACTCCGTCGCGAAGACGGGCTGGGCCAGTTCGTTGGAGAGCGCGAAGTACGGTTCGGCGACCTCGATCTGGGTGGCGTGCGCGCGCATCGCGGCGGCCTTGGCGGCGGCGTGCGCGGTGCCGTCGATCGCGGTGGTGATCCGCTCCTCGTCCACCACGCCCGGTACGTCGGCGAGGGCGCCGGCCTTGGCGAAGGGCAGGCCGGGCAAATCATCCCGGAGGCGGGCGAAGGCGGCATCGGCGACGGGGCGCGGAACGCGGTTCCAATAGACCTTGGGGATGCGCCAGCCCGCGTCGGCGGCCAGCTCGACCGCTCTCATGGCGACGCGGTGGGCCTGGATGTGGTCCGGGTGGCCGTACCCGCCGTTCTCGTCGTAGGTGACGAGGACCTGGGGGCGGGTCTGAAGGATCACCTCGACGAGGTGTCCGGCGGCCCGGTCGAGGTCGGCCTGCCAGAAGCAGGCCGGGTCGTCGTTGTCGGGCAGGCCCATCATCCCGGAGTCCGTGTACCGCCCGGCGCCGCCGAGCAGGCGGAAGTCCTCGACGCCGAGCTCCCGCATCGCGGCCGTGAGCTCGCCCAGCCGGTACTCGCCGAGGGCGGCGCCCGTCAGGTGCGCCAGCTCTGGCGGAATGACCTCACCAAGCTCTCCGAGGGTGCAGGTGACCAGCGTCACCCGCGCTCCCTCGGCCGCGTACGCGGCCATGGTCGCGCCGTTGTTGATCGACTCGTCGTCCGGGTGCGCGTGCACCAGGAGCAGACGCCGAGCGGGCAGTTCCGTCATGCGTCCACCCTACGAGGCACCCGCCCGCACCGGGGCACCTGCCCGGGAAGGCGGTCTGGTGGCGGACTCCCGGGGGCGCTTATCGGGGGGCGGGTGCGCGGGAGGCTTGGTCACAGCCGCCGCAGTTCCGGAGGGGGTGCCGACC
>NZ_JADDRL010000143.1 GCF_021538895.1 Streptomyces olivochromogenes
ACTCACCTGGTGCCCGGCCGCCAGCGCCTTCCCGGCCTCCTGGGACACGCGGTCGGCGGTGGCCAGCCACTCCGTGTACCAGCTGTCGTAGTCACCCTCGGTGATCCGCTCCGCGGTGGAGACGACCTCACCGAAGTCCGCACCGCCGTAAGCGATGTGACTCATCGAACGCAGGCTCTCGTACCAGAACTGGATGTTGTTCGGGAACAGCAGCTGCTTCATCACACACTCTCCTCAGTGGCTAAGCACGGATCTGTGCTTACGGAAGGACTGTAGACCCGCGAGCACGGTGAAGCAAACATCTGTGCTTACGATGTGGGGGTGACTTCGAAACAGCCGACCCCACGCATCCGCAAGAGCCCCGAGCAGGTCCGCTCGGCCGTCCATCAGGCGGTCATCGACCTGCTGTCCGCCTCCGGGGGCGCGGAGCTCACCATTCCCGCGATCGCTCAACACGCCGGGGTCAACCACACCAGCATTTACCGGCGTTGGGGCAGTCGTGAGGCGCTCCTGGCCGACGTGGTCACCACTCGCCTCGAACGCGACTGGCCACTGAACGACACCGGCACCCTGCGCGGGGACCTCACCGCCTGGGCGGAAGCGGGGGTGGCGAGCATCCGCACACCCGAAGGCCGCCTCCTCGTACGAGCAGTCGCCCTGTCCATGCCGAGCAGCGGCCATATGCAGGCGGAACGCGCACAGCACTTCCAGCGCCGACTCCACTCCATTGAGCGCATCCGCGAGCGGGCCGCGGCCCGTGGCGAGAATCCCCCGCCCGTGGAGCAGATCCTCGACCAGCTCATCGCACCGCTCTACCTACGGGCGATTTTCGGCATCGACCCGCCGGCCTCCGGCTACCCGGAACTCCTCGTGGACAGGCTGCTCGGCACCACGGGTGCGCCGGGAACGGCGTAGGCGTGGCGCACCTCAACCTCCGGCGCCCAGGTCCAAAGGGTGTTGCGGAAGGCCGCGGGCGCTGTCCTACGCCTCTAGGTGGGGACCGCTGAGCACGTGTGAGTGGAGACTTTCACCGGACTGCGCGCGGATCAGTTCGGCCGGATACTGAAAGCGGTCCGGGACCGGGGCGCCGAGGGCCGCGGACGGGGGCGTCCGCGGCGGTTGCCGTCCGCCTGCCGAACCGGGTGACGCGAGTAGGCGGACGCTTCTGCTGTTCGATGTGCTGGCTGACGATTGCCAACGGCGCTCCGCCGCACGATGCGGAGAAATATGAGGGCGACCGCAGGTGCCCGTCCATGATGGCGTGGTTGATCCGGCCGTTGAACTCCTTCAGTTCCGCCTCGAAGTCCTCGCAGACCTCGCGCCTGATCTCTTCGCAGCGCGTCAGCATCTCGTCGTCGAACACCCCGCGCCGGCACTTCGCCACAAGGGCCAAGTGCCCAGTGGCCACAAGATACGAGGCCCTGGGCCAGTTCCGCCCAGCGAATGCTGCGAAGCGCAGAATCAGCGTCCTCGCCCGACGGGACATCCAAGACGGCCTGGGACCAGACCACAGTGAGGGCGGACCATTCGCGGGCCACGTCCTCTCATCCCGGCTGGCCGGTGGAGCCCGCCTCAAGCGTTGCGCGCAGAATGGCCAGGGTTGAGGCGATGCGGGCCAGGTCGTCGGGGGGAACCGCCGCGGTCAGTGAGACGAGCTCGCTTTCGACAATGGGGCGGGAAGCGGACAACTGCTTCTCACCCGCGGGTGTGAGGCGGAGGACGGAGGAGCGGCGGTCCTGGGGGTGCGCGACCCGCAGGCACCAGTCCGCGGCCACCAGCCGGTCGACCGCCTTGCTGACGGCCCCCACGGTGATCGCCAGTTCGCCGGCGATGTCGAGCACGCGGCACCCCGGCACCCGGTCGATGATCTCCAAGAGCTCGAACTGCCCCAGCCCCAGCCCTTGTTCGTCGCGCAACCGGGCGCTCACCGCGTTGTAGAGCCGGGTCTCGACGCGGACCAGATCAATGAAGATCGGGGTGATGTGGCTCACATTAGCTCCAATAGATTCCTGGGAATCATCTTCCTTGGAATCCGGTTAGGGTCGGGCAGGTGGATTCCAAGGAATCCATCCTCGCACCCCGACCCATGGAGGCCCCGCATGTCCCGACAGCAGCGCGACGCCCTGGACGCCATACTCCGTTCCGCCCCTCGCAGCAAGGTGCGGCCCACTCCCGAGGAGCAGCGCAGCGGTTTCGCCGCGGCTGTCGCCCGCCCCGCGCCGGAGGGCGTGGTCACCCGCAGGACCGTCCTGGGCGGGCGGCCGACACTGGAGCTGGAGCCGGCCGAAGCCTCCCGCCGCGGCCGACTGCTCTACCTGCACGGCGGCGGCTACGTCATCGGCTCACCGGACACCCACGCAGGGCTGGTCGGTGAACTGGCGCGCCACGCCGGGCTGCGCGCGACGTCGGTGGATTACCGGCTGGCGCCCGAGCACCCTTTCCCCGCGGCTGTCGACGACGGGCTCGCGGCCTACCGCGAGCTGCTGGCGTCGGGCACCGACCCACGGGACCTCGTCATGGCGGGTGACTCCGCCGGTGGCGGATTGAGCATCGCCACGCTGCTCGCCGCCCGGGAGGCCGGGTTGCCGCAACCAGCCGCCCTGGTCGTCTTCTCCCCCTGGGCCGATCTCACCCTCGCTGGCGAAAGCATCCGTTCCAAGGAGAGCGCCGACCCCATTTTCACAGAGGCCGACCTGCGCGCTTACGCCGATCTCTACGTCGGCGCAGGTGACAGGGCCCATCCCCTGGCCAGTCCGGTCTTCGCCGACCTCACCGGACTGCCTCCACTCCTCGTCCAAGTCGGGGCGAACGAGGTGCTCCTCGACGACGCGGTTCGGCTGGCCGGCCGCGCGGGCGCCGACGGCGTCGAGGTCACGCTCGAAGTCGGCCCCGGCCTCCCCCACGTCTTCCAGCACCACTACGGCCGCCTCGACGAGGCGGACGCCGCACTCGACCGCGCCGCCCGCTTCCTCACCGCCCACCTGAGCGCCGGGCGCCCGGACGCCGACCATCTCGAACCGGTCGGCAAGACCTGGGGCTGAGCGCAGCGTGGCTCTTACCCACTGAGGCTTCGCCAGCGAAGTGATCTCCGCGTCCGCCACGAGGCCGGGCAGGCATGAAGCCCCAGATAGGCCTGGTCTGCCAAGACCATGTCCGCTCGAATCAGGTGCTTCACGTTGGTCACCTATGCCGCCGCGCTCGACGTCCCACGTAGGCCACCGGCTACCACTCCCTCCATAAGGGCATCGGTGTGCTGGACGGCACGCTGATCGCCTGCGACCGGCTGACCGGGGTCCGGGAGAACGGCAACGACCTGTGGGTCTCCCACGTCGAGCCGGGTTCCACCCCGGACATCACCTCGGCCCGTAACCACGTGCTACCCGCGCTGTACAAAGCCGCCGCCGACAGGCTTCCTACGCTCGCCGACAAGGCCTACATCGGCGCCGGCAGCGGCTACACGGCCTAGTTGGGGGGTGACTCGTCGGCGAGATGGTTGTTGCGGCCAATCTCCGGCATGTGCGTTTCGGCCCAGACCCGCAGGGCGGAGAGCGGGATTTCGAGGGACAGGCCCAACTCGGTGAGCCGGTAGTGGACGGCGGGCGGCACGGTGGGTTCCACGCGGCGCGCGACCAGGCCGTCGCGGACCAGGCTCTGCAGCGTGACGGACAGCATCTTCTGTGAGATGCCCGGGATACGGCGTCGCAGTTCCGTGAAGCGGAGCTCTCCCGGAGCTTCCTCGGCCAGCACCTTGACCGCCATCGACGTCCACTTGGTGCCGATGCGGTCGAGCAACTGGCGCGTCGGGCAGCGCGGATCCAACAGGTCACCGCGCTCACCGGGCTGCTGGTCACGTCTACCGGGTCTCGACGTGGTCACCTGGGGCTCACCACCTGAAGGGAAAGTGCCGTCTTGGACGGACCAGGCTAGTTCCCTAGCGTGACCTTGTCACCATTCCTCACCACCTGGAGGCCCTCCATGCCCGAGCTGCGCCGCGTCCCCGTCAACGGTGTCGAACTGAACGTCGCCCTCGCCGGATCGGGCCCGGCCGTCCTGCTGCTGCACGGCTTCCCGCACACCTGGGAGCTGTGGACGGACGTCATGGCCGACCTGTCCGGCCGCTACCGCGTCATCGCGCCGGACCTGCGCGGGTTCGGCGCGAGCAGCCGGGCCGCCTCCGGGTACGACGCGGGCACCCTGGCCGAGGACGCCGCGGCGCTTCTCGCCACGCTCGGCGTGTCCTCGGCCGCGGTGGTGGGCATCGACGCGGGCACGCCGCCGGCCTTCCTCCTCGCTCTGCGCCGCCCCGGTCTCGTCCGGCGCCTGGTCGTCATGGAGTCCCTGCTGGGCAGGCTGTCCGGCGCCGAGGACTTCCTCGCCGACGGGCCGCCGTGGTGGTTCGGCTTCCATTCCGCCGCGCCCTGCCTCGCCGAGACCGTGCTGGAGGGCCACGAGGCCGCCTACATCGACTGGTTCCTGCGCGCCGGCACGCTCGGAGACGGGGTGCGCCCCGACCTCCGGGACGCCTTCGTCCGCGCATACACCGGCCGCCACGCGTTGAGCTGCGCGTTCTCGTACTACCGGTCCCTGCCCGAGAGCGCGGTACAGATCGAGCAGGCGGTCACCACCGCCCGCCTGACGGTGCCGACGATGGCGCTGGGCGCCCGGCCCGTCGGTGCTGCGCTGGAACGCCAACTCCGCCCGTTCGCCGACGATCTCACCGGACACGTCATCGAAGACTGCGGCCACATCATCCCGCTGCACCGGCCGCGCGCCCTCCTCACGCTGCTGCATCCGTTCCTGGCCGGTGAGGACGCGAAGGCAGCCTGACCGGGCAGGGGGCTGACACTCGATACACACCCTGGGACCAGCCTGAGCGACATCAAGCGGAACGGCCGCTGGACGGTTCCCCGGAAGATCATCGCCGAATGCAGGATGCTGAGCATCGTGCTCGACTTCACCGAGGCAGTCTGTAGGCACCGGGGCGTCGCCGTCGAGGCACGCTGCGGAACCGGCACCATTCAGTTGATCGTCCCGCAGGGCCGGGCGGTACGGATCGAGGGGTCGAGCACCAATGCCGCTCACATCAGCAACAAGGCCACCGCGCCAGAGGACCCGACCTCCCCGACCCTCAGAATCGTCGGTCACCCGCGAGCCGGTCATATCAAGATCAAACAGATCCGCCGGACGCGGCCGCAGGACTTCCGGCCCGGCCGTACGGCTCCGATCGATCAGACCGGGCCGTAGGGGTGCGCCGCCGTCGCCGGCCGCGGCGGCCAGGCCTGTGCGGAGAGGATGCCGAGGACATAGGCCCGGGCGACCAGAGCGGGACGGGTCGCGGCGCCTAGGAGGACGCGTAGGCGGCTGATGTGGTAGTCGACCGTCTGCCGTGAGAGGTGCAGTGTCCCCGCGATGTCGGCGTTGCTGCGCCCGGCCGCCAGCAGGGCGAGTATGCGTACGTGGGCCGCGGTCAGGGACGGTTGCGCACGATGACGCAGGCCGAGGTGGCTGCCGACGGCCCACACACCGGAAACGTCATGCGTCGCGCCGCACACGGTGCTCAGATGGATCCGGGCCCGGCGCTGCCAGCCGTCACGGTCGACGAGTACGGCGTAGGTGTGGGCGCTTCTGCGCCGGCCGCTGATCAGGTCGTCCCAGATGCGGTACAGGTCAGCCCGTTCCGGTGTCTCGGCGAGCAGGGTGTCGGCCGACAGGCCTATCAGGTCCGAGAGGCGGACGCGCAGGGCGTCGGCGACCGCGGCGCCGGCCTCGCTCACCCGCCCGTCGGGGGTCAGGCGAACGCACAGCAGCCCACTGCGGTCGCGCAGGGCGTGCAAATCAGCCTCGGCCCGGCGTCGTTGCTCCAGCACCCGAGTGTAGTCGGTGACGTCGACGTAGATACCGGCGACACAACGCGCCGCGCCCCAACGGACGGGGAAGCGATAGCCGGCCGCGTGCCCGGAGCAGCCGTCGGCGCGCCGATAGGTAAGGGCGTGCCTGACAGGACGGCCTCGGGTCAGCACCTCCTGGTCCAGGGCGAGGAACCTGACGACGTCGCCGGGTGCGTCGACGTCGGAGAGGTGGCGGCCGACCAGGGCGTCGCGCGTGGTGCCGTACAGGTGGGCATAGGCGTAATTGGCCCAGAGGTAGTGGCCGGTGGCGTCGCGCACGAACGCCGCGGCCGGGGCGAGGTCGGCGAACGAGGCGTAGGGACCGCCGTCCGACCGGCCGCTGACCTCGATCGCCACTCCCCTGCTGCCGCGCCGCCCCGGCCCGTCGCCGAGGTCCGGCCAGTTCACATCGAAGGTCCGGCCCTCGAACCGCGCCTGATAGGGGCCGGCGTCCGGCGCGCCGGACGGACTGCCGTGGTCGGTACGGAGGGTTTCGAGAAAACGGCGGGCGGTGCGCTCGTCGTCGAACGCACCGCCCCCGCTGTCGACCACACTCAGTCCGCTGTCGGCCTCCCACCAGGACACCGGAAGGGACGCCAGTAACGTCTTGAAATCGACCTCGTCCACGGCCCAACTCCTTCAACCCTGCACAACATCACTTTGGGTGACACCTCATGCGTTACCCGTGACCTCCGGGGGCATGCGAGAAAGGTGGGCGCCCCTCTTCTTCGCACCGGCGGGGCGCTAGCGCATCACCAAACCTTCACATGGCGCCAATCAGCAGATGCAGTCGGGCATTTGCCTGAGTGGTTCGTGCGTCACGGCCTGCTGGAGGCGAGTTGGGGCTGGTTCGCTTGAACGAGACGGTGCGGTGGCGGCCGATGCGCCCACGTGCCCGCCGGTCGCCGACCGCCGCACGGGCGCGGGAAGTCCCCCGCCCGGTGTTCTGGAAGGAGTTGGGATTCCGTGAGCAAGGTGCTGTACGTGCATGCCAAGGGCGGACCTCCAGTGGGGTACGCGCTGACGCGGGTGGCCGCGAGGTCCGCGGTGCACCTACTGGCACTCAGCGACCTGCCGGTCGCCGTGGCCGCTGACGCCGCGAAGCTGTGCGCCTCGGTCGTCACCCCCGTGGACGCACCGGGACGTGACCTGGTCGAGCTCATCACGGCCCGTGCGCGCGAGGTGGGTGCGGACGCCGTCCTCACGTTCTCGGAGTACGCGGTGGTCGCGGTCGCCGAGGCTGCCCGGCAACTCGGCCTGAAGGGTGCCGGGCCCGCCGCCGCACTCGCCCGCGACAAACGCCTGATGCGCGCCGCGTGGGAGCGTGGCGGCATTCCGCAGCCCCGGTTTCGCACCGTCACCGGCGTCGCCGAACTGAGCCGGGCGGCCATGGAATTGTCATGCCCATTACTATTCAAGTCGGCCTGGAGCGCCGGCTCGACCGCCCACCAGATCATCGACAAGCCCCAAGACGCCCAGGACGCCTGGCAGCGCTCGCGCGCGGTGATGGCGGAGTCCGCGCAACTCGGCTTCGCCGAACTGCATGTTCGCGGCGCGTCGGAGGACTTCATCGTCGAGGAGATCGTCAGCGGATGTGCCGAGGAGTGGTACGACGACCCCGGCTGGGGTGACTACGTCAGCGTCGAGGGCGTGGTGGCCGACGGAGTCTTCCGCCCGGTCTGCCTGAGCGGGCGCATGCCCACGGTGGTGCCGTTCACCGAGCGCGCCGGGATCACCCCGGCCGCCGTCGGGAGCACGGCTCAGCGCGTGATCGTGGAGCTCGCCCGGCGAGCGGTGAACGCGCTGGGGCTGGAGAACTGCGGCACCCACACGGAGATCAAGCTGGGCCGGGACGGTCGTATGTGGGTCATCGAGACGGCCGCACGATTCGGGGGCGCGATGACGGTGCCGCAGATCGAGGAGGTCTTCGGCCTAGACATGATCGGCATGTTCACCGATCAGCTGCTCGGTGGTTCACCTGCCTGGCCCGCTCGGGCGTTGACGCCCGAGGATGCCGCGGGTGCGGCCGGATCCCTGGTGGTCCTGGCGGTGCACCGGAACGGCACTCCCTGGTCCCGCCGCCACCTCTGGGACTCCTCAGCGGTCGTCCGATCGGCCCCGGTCGGCGCGGGCAGCGCGCTTTCCGTCGTACGCGAGAGTTCGCTGCCGGACGGAACCCCCGTGCCGGTCTACGACCCTGCCGCCGGCGCCAACACGATGGCAGGCCTGTGCGTGTTGTCGGCCGACCGGCCGCAGGCCGTGATCCGCGACTTCACCGCCCTGATCGACGCGCTGCCGCGCATCCTGCCCACGGACGTCGCCGAGGAGGCACGCGCATGACTCTCGCATTCGACGAGACCGGCCTCCCCGACGCTGCGGCCGATCGGACCGTCGTCGGCGCCAACCTGTCGCTGCCGCTGTTCCGCACGCTGTCCGGCGTGCTCGCCGGACACCCGTACCTGAAGGTCGTGGTCGACCGCGCCGAGGACACCTGGCATCTGCTCGACACCCGCGTGCACCCCTTTCACGCCGACTACATCGCGACCCGCATCCTCGGCATGACGTCGGACGAACTCGACGCGGATCTCGACGCGTTCAACGCATCCGTGTACATGGCGCCGGACCGCCGCTTCCTGCTGGGAGTACTGTCCCTGCACAGCGACGAGGAGCCCGACGGCTCCGAGCGGCCCTTCCTGGTCCTGGAGACGACCGAGGCGGACACCATGCACGGTGCGCTGCTGGAGGAGTTCCACCACTTCGTCCGCGGCCGGGTGGACGGACGCCTTCCGCTGCTGCTGAAGCCCGCGAACCACGGCCAGGAGCACGAACTGGCCTCCATCAGCGAGGCACGGGTTCCCCGCATTCTCAGCCAGGAGTTGTTCGGCAACCGGACCCGCACCTGCCTCAACCCGGGCGTGGCCGAAGGGCGACTGCGATACTTCCGCAGCCGGGAGGAATACCGCAGCGCCGCCGCGGAACTCGGCTGGGCCGACATCGTCGCGATGGCCTGCCTGCCCGATGACGTGCCCCGCGTCGCCGGGTTCGTCAACACGGCCTCCACCACGCCGCTTTCGCACACCAACGTGCTCGCTTCGGGCTGGGGCATCCCGAACGCCATCGTCCGCGACCTGGACACCGTCGTGCGGCGAGAGGGACTGGACGGCGCGTGGGTCCGCTACCAGGTGCAGGAGGACGCCGTCACACTGGAAAGGCTGTCCTCCCCGCCCGAACTGTGCAGGCCCGTCTGGCACCAGCAGCGCATCCGCCTCGACACACCCCGCCTGGGGGACACACCGGTCATGGCCCTGCACCGGCTGCGGCGGGCCGACCGCGACAGTTACGGCACCAAGGCGGCCAACCTCGGCGAACTGCACCACGTCCTGGACAGCCGTACCGCCGACCTGACCACGTACTACACGCGCCCGCGTCCGCCGCGGCCCGATCTGCTCACGCACCTCGCCTCCCGGCTCGGCGAGCCGGGAGCGCCCGTGGAGCGGCTTCGCGCCAAGGCGGCCGAACGCGTCGCGCAGACAGTCCGGGCACCCGAGGGCGTGGCACTGCCGTTCCGCCTGCACGATCTGTTCCTGGCCTCCTCGCCGGCGCTGCAACAGGGCATCGGCAAGCTGAAGATGGCGCTCGAACTCGACGCACTCGACGTGATCGACTCGCTGTCCCTGGACCTCCAGCACCTCATGCACAGCACGCCCATGCCCGACGAGGTGGCCCGCGCCATCACCGGTTCGGTGCCGGAACTACTGGCCGACGCATCGCGGCTGGTGGTGCGCTCCTCCTCCAACGCCGAGGATCTGCCGGGGTTCTCCGCGGCCGGCATCTACGACTCGGTGACGACGGTGCGTGGCCCGGAACAGCTGATGGACGCCGTACGGCAGGTGTGGGCATCGTTGCTGTCACCGCGCAGCGTGCGCCTGCGGCACCAGGTCGGCATCTCCCTGGACGACACCTACATGGGAGTGATCATCCAGAAGTATGAGCCGGCCGACCTCGGAGGTGTGCTGGTGACCTGCAATCCGACCCGCCGCGAGGACTTCCGCAACGTGTACCTCAACTGCTCGTCCGGCTCGCCCGAAAACGTGGTCGACGGCACGGTGCTGCCGCACCAGTACCTGTACAACACGGTCGAGGGCGGCGGGCGCACGGTGGCCGTCGGTTCGACGGGCGCGGACCTCCCGGGGGACACGCGCGCGTCACTGGCGCGGCTGGCCCTGGTGGGGCGCCTGTTGCAGTCCCACTTCAGCGAGGACGACCCCGATGACGCCCTGGACATCGAGTGGCTCATGACCGCGGGCGGGACCTTCCAGCTGGTCCAGGTCCGCCCCTACGCCCGGTGAGGCGTCGTATGCCCGTCCCGTGGCACCGCGCTCCCCGACCCGATCTGACTCCGACCGCACGCCGCGTCATCCGCCTCAACAACGGGTTCCAGCTGTTGTTCAACCTGCTGTGGTGGATGCCCGTGTTCTACGCCTACCAGCGCGACGCGGGCCTGTCCGACGGCCAGATCTTCGGCATCCAGAGCATCTACTACATCGCCTTCTGTCTGTTCGAGATACCCACCGGCGTCGTCGCCGACCGCATCGGTGCCCGTAACTGCCTGCGCGCGGGCGCGGTGGTCATGACAGCGGCGAACATGGTCCCGGTGCTGGCCCCGTCGTACACGGGCTTCCTCCTCCACTTCCTCGCCATCGCCGCCGGACGCTCCCTCACGTCGGGCGCGGCGAGCGCCTGCCTGTACGACGGGCTCCGCGCCGAAGGAGCGGACGAGCACTACCTCAGGGCGGAGGGGACGGCGCGCGCACTCGGACTCGCCGCCAAGGTTGTGTGCTGGCCGCTCGTCGGACCGCTGATGTCCCTGGCCCCGCAGACCCCGTACGTGCTCAGCGCGGCGAGCGCGGCCGGCTCCCTCGGCTGCGCCCTCGCCCTACCACGGCTCGCCACGCTCGACACGGGCCTCGGGCCGCGCGCCCAGGGCCGGCGGAGCGGCACCCTGCTGCGCGACACGGGCGCCGCCCTGCGCGCCCTGCGCTCCTCACCATGGCTGGTCCTGCTCATGGTCCAGGGCGTGGCCGTCTTCACGCTGTCCCGGATCTGCCAGGTCAACCTTTTCCAGCCGGTACTGCTGGAGCACGGCATAGGAGAGAGCACCCACGGCGGCGTCCTCGCGGCGATGACGGTGGCCGAGGCGGTGGCCTCCGCGCGCCCGCAGTGGCTCAGCCCCCGGCTGTCGCCCACGGCATGGGTGTCCACGCTGAGCGTCGCGCTCGCCGCCGCCCTCGCGGGCACCACCGTCGGCGGTCCCTGGGCCGTGGTCGGTCTGTTGTGCGCGTTCGCCTCGATCACCGGGTTCGCCTATCCCGTGCAGCGCAAGCTCATCAACGACGCCATCCCCACATCCGCGCCGCGCGCCACTCTGCTGTCGGTGGAGAGCATCGTGGACCGCGGCGTGTGTGCGCTGGCCGCCGTGGCCGCCGGCGCGTATCTGGCCGCCGGCCGACTGGACGAACTGCTGTGGCAGTCCGCCGCGGTCACCTGCGTGCTGATACCCGTACTTCATCTGGTGCTGCACCGCATGAACCGGGCGACGACCGCGCGCGGGGGACGTGGAACGCCCGATGCCGACTCCGTCACTCAGGAGACAGACGCACGACCGCCGGAGGAGCCCGTGGCGCTGCCCGTGGACGAGGGCGCGGCCCTCCGCCCCTGAGCCGCGGCGGGATCGACGGACCAGCGTGCCGCGTTGCCAGTGCTCTGACCGCATAGACACATCACGTTGCTGTGCGGTCAGGTCGGTCGGCCTATGAGAGCGGGGGGCCTCGCACACTCTTCGTCAGGCAGGGAGAGAATCCCGGCATGGTGATGGCACGGCACTGGTACTCCTCGTCGCCCGTCGTGGACGGGCAACCGCTCCTTGATGAGCCCGGCTTCTGGCCCGCGCACTTGGCCGACCTGTCTGAGGGCATGCCGCCAGATGCCTTCGGCTCGGACGCGGGCGACGCGGACGCCATGCTGGACAAGCTCCAGGACCCAGTGGCATGGCCAGTGTTCACAGTGCCTCTGACCGGCGGCTTCACGATCGTCGTGCACTACAACAGCGGCGAGGAGTTCACCACCACGGACTACTTCCTCACCCACCCCGACTGGAGACAGGATCTTGTGCTGGCCAGCGACGATCAGGACCGTATCGGACCTGGGCTGTGCTGGCCCGAGCTCGCTGCCCTGTTGGAGGCACCGGAATCCACCGTTGGAGTCACAGACCCCCATGCGCGGCTCCTTCTCCTCCTTCCTGTACTGGGCGACACTTCGGTCCCGGAAGAAGCGGTGGCAGCCGTGATCCGCGCCCTCGCCGCTCAGGGTGCTCCCGAGGCGAGCGAGGCCCTGGCCAGGCGTCTGCTCCAGGGCCACCCCATGTGGGGCGCCGAAGACTGGTGGTTCGATGAGGATGAGCGGAGCTGGATCTGCGAAGGCGATCACAGTCCCCGCAAGGTGCCTCTCGGCGACCACCTGCCCACGCACCAGCGGGCGGCCCTGGAAGCCTGCCTCACTCCCCGCTGAGCGTCCCAGGCTGCGCTCGCAACGGCACGTCAAGAGGGAGTAGGCCGCCCAAGTTTCGAAGTCGCCGGGCGCTGGGTCCAGCGGCTTGAGCCGTGCCGTCTTCTTCGTAGGCGTCGTCTCCTCTGGCTGTTGCGAGTGCTGTTGGCGGACTGACAGGTCTGTCACAGCGTTGTGAGAGCCTCCGGGCATGAGCTACGACCTGGCCGTCTGGGAGGGCGAGCGGCCAACGACCGACAAGATCGCCAGCCGGGTCTGCACACCGGCGCTGCGATGCCGTACGCGGTGCGGCCGCTCCCCGAGATCAGGCCGGTTGCAGGTGGACGGCGGAGCAGCTCTCACCGAGTCCGGGAAGGCAGCCTCGGCCATGAGCGCCGCAATCAGCGGACGAGTCAGCACGTCGAGGCACCCGTGCGAAGTTGCGGCGTTGCGTTCGCACCCGACTGGACGTCTTGCGCTGAGCACGGGCGGATGAAGGCTCGCCTGGGGCGTCCAACCGGGTGAAAAGTGAGCTCCGGACGAACCCGTTGCGACCGGGAGGGCGTCGTGCCGGTCATGGACGTGATTCACGACGTGCGCGTGTCGGAGCCGGGGCTGGTGGTGGTCGACATCGCGGCCGCCGATGACCAGACGGCTTTCGCCTTTCACGCCGCACTAGCCGCGATGTGGGCCATTACCACCGTCGAGCGCACGAGTCGGGATCCCGGGCAACATGGGGTCCGGCTCCGCTGCTACCTCGACATGCGCCAGTCCCCCCTGCCTTGAACCACGCCGCCTCCGGTACGGCGAACGACTCCGCCACACCAACGCGACGCCGACGCAGGGCGCGGAGGCCGGGTTGTCGGAGGGTTCCCCGGCGGGGTTGCGGGCGTGATCGGGGCCGGCTGCCGGCCGGGGACTTCCGCGATGCGTTCCAGCAGTTCAGGCTCGTCATTCACCACCCGGCGCGAGAGGAGCTCACGTCGGTCGCCCTCGCTGGTGACGATGAGCATGGTGACCCGCTCGACCAGGGCATGGGGTAGGTCGAGTGCGACAGGACAGGCATCCAACAAGGCTCCTGCGCCAGCGAGTTGAGACGTCGAACGCTTCCCTCGAGGTAGTTGTCCGCCTGCCCGGGCGCGGTGCTCGGCCAGGTACGCGGAGACGCCGATGTTCGTGTAGCCCGGGTTCCCCGCATAGGAGGGCGGCGCCGACGAGGGACCCGCAGCCCAGGACGTGTTGGGGGTGGTCCCGAAGGCAGCCGAACCCCGTCGGCGCACCCCCGCCCGAACGCGGCGCGGGTTTCGCGACATCCGCGTGACGGCGGCATGCCCGGCGGCCGTGCCGAAGCGGTCCGGCGGGGCCCAGGACGGCCTCCCGGCCCGAAGAACAAGCACCGGGCCAGGCACCATGACGTCGGTAAGGCGGTCAAACGGGCTGAGTCGATCAAGGAACACCAAACCCGCCGACCATACGCACCAAGCTCAGTGTGAACAGACCCCTGGGACCGGACAGGAGTGGACAGCCCTGGCCCCTGCGTGCCCTGGAAAGTGGACACCGCCTACCCGGAGCATGGGACCACGCGAGAAGCCGTAGCGCCGGGAGTACGGTCCCGGCGGTCGGCAGGCTACGAAAGAGACGAAAAGTGGAGAAGACGCGAGCTGGACAGTCGCCTGAGCGGCTGGCCTATCTCACCGACGCGGTGTTGGCCATAGCCATGACGCTGCTGGCCATCGAGCTTCCGCAACCTGAGGGTGGGGATTTCGATGTCACCCCCCGCACCTCAGGGGCCCAGGCCGCTTCGCACCTGTGGCATTTCCTCGCCCACGAAGCCGGAGCCTTCTACTCGTACGCCCTGGCCTTCTTCGTGTTGTGGATCGTCTGGCGCGAGCACCACGCGGTGCTCGACCGGGTCAGCTACGTCCCCGGCGTCATGATGACGCTTCACTTTCCCTTGATGCTCCTGGCAGGCTTTCTGCCGTTCGTCACCGCGATCATGGGCCATCACCCGGACAACCCGCTGGCCACGTCGCTCTTCGGCTTGGTCGTGTTCCTCCTCATGGTCTGCCGATCGAGTATCCAGACCCAGGCGGCGCGCATGGACTCGTCGTCCGCTGACACCCACAGGTCGGCTCGACAGCTGGATGTCGCCATCAGCTGGGTCGTCACGGGCTATTGGGGACTGACCCTGCTGGTCGCCTGGTGGACGCCATGGGTACAAATCCTGTGGTTCCTCTCCGGCGCCGTCGGCTATGTGTTCGCTCGCTTCGCCTTGTACCGCGCCGCCCGCCACGAGGTCCCCACAGCGGCGCCTGATGTGCGGGAGATCCGAGATCTCGAAGCGTGAGGAACGGCCGCGTCACATGGGCCAAGATCCCGAAGACCTGAGCCGGTCGAGTAACCAGCGGCGTTAAACGCCAAGCTCAGTGGCGGTGCTGGAACCGCTGCTCCCCACGGGCATTAGGCCCGGTCGGCCGCGGGTTCACACCGAGCGGCACTTGATCAACGGCATGCGGTTCCGTGCTCGGACAGGGGTACCGTGACGAGACCTGCCGGAACGATGCGAGCCGTGGGAGACCGTGCGCGGGTTGTTCCGCCGCTGGCAGCGCCAGGGACCTATCGGTGGACTCCACGATCACCCGCGCCCACCAGCATGCCGCCAGCGAACGCAAAAAGGGATCTGCAGTCGAGCTACCCGGCAGGGTCTTCTCCGAGCCCGCCGACCACGGACTCGGACGCTCACACGGCGGACTGACCACCAAAATCCACCTCGCCATCGAACAGGCCCAGAAGCCGATGTCGCTGGTGGTCACGGCCGGGCAGCGCGGTGACTCCCCGCAGTTCCAGGTCGTCCTGGCCCGCATCCGCGTGCCCAGGCCCGGCCCGGGACAGGCCGCGTACCCGGCCCGACAATGTGCGCGCGGACAAGGCGCACGGCTCCCGCGGCGGCCGGCCGCCGACGTTCGACAAGGATGACTACCGTGAGCGCCACGCGGTGGAGTGCGGGATCAATCGCCTGAAGCGTCACCGAGCGGTGGCTACGCGGTGCGACACGCTCTCCGCCCGCTACGAGGCCATGGTGCTGATCGCGGCCATCAACGAGTGGCTGTGACCGCTACCGCTTGCGGGCCAGCAGCTGCACCGCCTGCGACCGGTGGCCGTTCATCGTGGCGACCTCGATGCCGCGCTCGTCCACCAGGTCGAAGTCCGACAACAAAGCGTGCAGCTCCGCAACATCGTGGTGCCGGCACACCGCACCGTCGTCCGTGGCGAACACGCCGTACGGTGTGCCGAATTGCCGGGCGTAGGCCGCGTAGCGGCTGTAGTTGCGTTCGTCGTCCTGCAAGACCATGTCGCTGATGTAGAGCAGCCCACCAGGTGCGAGAACGCGGTTCAGCTCGTCCACCAGCGCCCGCTGAGCATCGGCGTCGGGGATACACGTAAGCACTGCGAACAGCAGGACGACGTCGAAGCTCTCCGAGGCGTCAATCAGGTCCGGTGGGGACTCCAGGACGGTAAGGCGCAGGTCAGGCCGCAGCTGACGGCCCCGCTCGATCAGCGCGGGAGACAGGTCCACGCCGGAGACGTCACGGAAGCCGTGCTCGCTCAGCTCGGCCATGACACGACCGTATCCGCAGCCGTAGTCCAGGACCCGAGCGTCCGGATCCACCCCCGTCAGCCAGCTGAGTTGCACCGGGTGGGTGAACGTCTTCGTCGCACCCACGCCGTCCCAGTACGCGATCTGACTGCCAAGATCCTTCATGCGAGTGCAGCATACGGCCCTGCCGGGTCAGCACATCACTACTTGATCCACTTCACAGACACGCCCCAAAGGCTGCCCCGTAACTGCTGGTTGCCGCAGGCGCCGAGCCGTTCTCTGCGCTGGGCTCCACCGAGCGGCGCGGGCGTTGTCAGTGGGCGAGGGCACACTGACCGCATGAGCGCCTCTTCGTCAACCGCATCCAATGCGTCCCGCACCTCCCCTGTCTGGGTGCAGTCGATGGGCGGACCTTTGATCGTGATTCCCGTCTCCGCGCTGGGTACATGGCGCGGGTGCACGGAGACCGGGGTCATGGCGGGAGACGCCACCGCTCCAGACGACTACGACCTGGCTTGTGCGGTGGACGATCTGGCCGGTGTGATCGCCGTTGGCGAAGGCGGTGCGCAGGCACTGGTGCTGGCGGACGAGCCGGCCACCAGCTGCTATCTGCCTGAGCGCCGAGCCTTCCTGCGGTGGCTTGCTGCCGACTCCGAGGCCGGGTTGAAGGCCTCGGCAGAGGCTGTCCTCGCGGACCCGGCCACCGAGTGGGTGGAGTGCGGCACATGGGTGTCGGACGGCCCAGCCGTGCTCATGGACTCCGCCGAAGCGGGCTCCGAACTCGACATCGAATATCCCGACGGTGGGTTGCCCGCCCAGGCACCGGTCTCGCTGCCCGCAGGCCGCTGGAGGGTTCGAGCCACCCACACCAAGGCAGACGAGGAAAACTGGGTCGGCCTGGTCCAGATCCTGCCCACCGAGCCATCGAGCGCGAGGACGAGGCTGGACAGTCGCTGACTCCGCCGCGCGCCAGGGCCTCGGGCCGCCAGGGCTGCACGCCGGTCGTGCGAGTGCGTGGCCGCGGCTCCGGACGGGTTTCCATGGCCGGTATGACCTGATACAAGCCCGGTGGACAGTAACGGATGTTCTACGCGGCCCGGGCGTACACCGGACGCAAGGACCAGCCGAAGGGCTTCGGCTGGCGCGCTTCCGCGACCTGATCGTCCGCGCGGCATCCAGCGGTAGTAGCCCTCGTCCTCCGCGGCATACTGCGCGCGGGCCGCCAGCGTCGCCGACGCCGCGCTGTCCGTCGGCGCCGTGGACGTCCGTCGAAACGGTGTGCTTGGCGGCGTTGCCGGCCGCGATGCTGAACAAGGCGCCGGTCTCAAGGCTGAGTTCGTTGACGGCCCCGCTCATCGGGTCACAGCCGTCGGTGGGGCCGCCGCCGAGGCTCATGCTGATGATCTAGGCATGCTGGTCGCGGGCGGCCCACTGCATGCCCGCGATGAGCCAGTACTCCTGGCCGCTGCCCCCATTGTTCAGCGCGGCGGGAACAGCCGACCCGGCCAGCACCGTTACACCAGCCGAGGGGCCGGGGCAGCGCGGGCGGAACACGGCGGGACACAAGACTCGTCCGCCACGACGCGATCCGGGCCCCCGGGTCCGCGGTATGCACGGTCACCCGATATCGGGGCGACTCCTCATACGCCTGCCGCAGACTCGGACCGACGCCTTTTCGCACAGGAGGATTGCTTGATGAATGACCGGCCCTTGACGCTGATGGCGGTGCACGCCCACCCGGATGACGAGGCCACTGGAACGGGAGGTGTCCTCGCACGGTACGCGGCGGAGGGCATCCGCACGGTCCTCGTGACGTGTACCGACGGCAGTTGTGGTGACGGACCGGGAGGTGTCAAGCCGGGCGATCCCGGCCATGATCCGGCGGCCGTCGCCCTGATGCGACGTCAAGAACTTGAGGCGAGCTGCGACATCCTGAAGGTCAGTCATCTGGAGATGCTCGACTACGGCGACTCCGGGATGATGGGCTGGTCGAGCAACGACGCCCCGGGATCCTTCTGGCAGACACCCGTGGAGGAGGGCGCCGCCCGACTCGCGGAACTCTTGCGCCGCTACCAACCCGATGTGGTCGTCACCTACGACGAGAACGGCTTCTACGGCCACCCCGACCACATCCAGGCACATCGCATCACGATGGCGGCGCTGGCGATGACCACGCCGACGCCGAAGGTGTACTGGACGACGGCGCCCCGCTCGATGATGCAGCGGTTCGGGGAGGTCATGCGCGAGTTCGGTGCGGACTGGGAGGAGCCGGATCCCGCGGAGGCCGCCGCCATGGCCGAGATCGGACTCCCCGACGAGGAGATCACCACCTGGGTGGACACCACCGCGTTCGGCCCTCAGAAGTTCGATGCCCTGGCCGCGCACGCCAGCCAGGGCGAAAACATCTTCTTCCTCAAGATGGGCCAGAAAAGGTTCACCGAGTTGATGGGCGTCGAGACCTTCGTCCGTGTCCAGGACACCACCAGCGCGGCGGTACCCGAGAACGACCTCTTCGCCGGACTTCGCTGATCCGCGCGCCTCCCGGGATCGAGCGACCTGGCCTGCTGTCAGGCACCAGGTTCGGACGCTCTCCCGGGACGGCGCGTCCGGAGCACCCCTCACACGGGCGCTTCGGCCAGGCCCGCGGACAGCCATCGCACCACCGACTCCGCGCTGTACGGCCGCCCTTGGGGGGCGATCTGCCGCAGGAAGCCGAGGTCCTGGCCGATGGTGACGATGGGGGGTTCCACCATGCCGTGCGGACGGCGCTGTCCGAGCCCGACCGCGGACAGCAGGCCGTTGCACAGACACTGCCGTCCTTCGGTCTGCTCGGCGGCACCGCCCTTGCGGACGTACATCGCGCCGGGCTCCGCCGGGCAGCGATAGCCGACGGCGCCGCGCTCGGTGCGGTAGGGGGTGCGCAGATAGCCGAGGTCGCAGACTCGGGGGCGTGCGGAGCTCACGCGGGGGTCGGCCAACGTGCCCGGCAGGTCGGCGACCTTGAACGGAAACGTGGTCGGAGAGGCAGCAGGGTCGTTGCGCACGGTCAGTGCGGAGCGAAGCTCGCGGTCGACCAGTTCCCGCCGCAACCGCGGATCGAGGCCGGACTCCTCGCAGAGCGCGAAGACACTGCCGAGTTGGACGCCGACCGCACCCGCTGCCCTCGCCCGGCGGAGCTGGTCCGGTCCGCACTGGCCGCCGGCGATCCAGAAGGGCAGGCCGAGGGCGGCCATCTTCGCGAAATCAGGGGTGTCCCGGGGGCCGTAGAGAGGATCGCCCTGCTCGTCCAGCCGCATCGGTCCGCGCGGCGGCGCGCTGTGCCCGCCGGCGCGGTGGCCTTCGACGACGAAGCCGTCCGGGGTGGTCTGCGCGGAACGGTTCAGATACGACGCCAGGGCCGGCAGCGAGACGATGGCCAGGACGTCGGGACGGCGCAGGGGCTCCGGCTGCGCTCCGCACAGCACTGAGGCCGGGTCGAAGCGAAGTTCTACAGGCTTGTCGTCACCGTCGACGTCCAAGCGCGCGGTGACGGGCTGCAGTTGGGCGAGCCGGGTCGCGATGCCCGGAATCTGAGCGGGAATGCCCGCACCGACCAGCACATAGTCCACGCCGGCCAGGATCGCGCCGAACATGGCGGGGACCGTGGCGAGTTGGACCTTCTCCAGGTAGTTGACGCCGACCGGTCCTTCGTGGCCCTCCCGGGCGAGCCACACCTCGCAGAAGTTGGCCACGACGGTCAGCGACCGGGCCGGGCACGCTTCGTCAGCGGTCAGCCGGGGTGTGGCCGCGAACCGCTCGCCGCCGCCGATCCCGCCCTCGACGAAGTAGCGCTCCCGTATGGAATCGGCAAGTTCCGGTACGGGGAAGGCGGCCAGCGCCCGCCTCAGGTGGCCGCCTGGGTCACCGCCCTGCAGCACCCGGATCAGCAGGGTGTCCAGGGCGGTACCGGAGACGACACCCAACTGCCCGGTACGCGCGACGGCACGAGCCAGGCGCCAGCCGGACACACCCACCCCCATTCCGCCTTGGATCAGCCAGGGCAGATCGGTCCTGGTCCGGGGTGTGCTCATGGGTCCTCGCAAGGATGGTAGCCGGGTCCGGAACACCTACTTACGGTGCCGTAACCAGACGTCCCGCCATCCACCCCCCTGGTTCGGAGCAACTCGCCGCCCAGGACGGTGAACCTTCGCGTGGTGGTGCGGGCGCCCCGATCGGTTGTCCGCACCACCCGGCAGAACAGGTCGGCCGGACGGTGCCCAGGCGTCGGCCCAGTCCGGCGGGCTGATTCAGCGGTCCTTGTCCGAGACCTCGGCGGAGTCGAATGTGGCCATGTCGCGCAAGGCACGCACCGCCGCCTGGACGAGCGGCAGAGCCAACAGGGCACCGGTGCCCTCACCGAGCCGCAGCCCCAGGTCGACCAGAGGATACAGGCCGAGGTGCCGCAGGGCGATGGTGTGCCCGGGCTCGACCGAACGGTGTCCGGCCACACAGGCGGCCAGGGCATCCGGGGACAGCCCGGCCGCGACCAGAGCCGCCGACGAGGCGATCACCCCGTCCAGGATCACCGGGACCCGGTGCGCGGCGGCGCCCAGTACGAACCCGGCGATCGCCGCGTGTTCCAGGCCGCCGACCGCCGCCACCGCCCCGACCGGATCGTGCGGGTCCGGTCGGTGCAACTCCAGAGCCTCACGCACCACCCCCACCTTGTGCCGTCGGGTCGCGTCGTCGACTCCCGCTCCGTGACCGGTCACGTCGTCCGGGTCCGCACCCGTGAACGCGGCGATCAGCGCCGCGGACGCGGTGGTGTTGGCGATGCCCATGTCGCCAGTGAGCAGGCAGCGGGAGCCGTTGTCGACGAGTTCCGCGGCGACGCCGATGCCCACTTCGATGGCCTGGACGGCCTCCTGGCGGGTCATGGCCGGAGCGCGGGTCATGTCCGCGGTTCCCGCCCGGACCCGGCGTCGCAGCAGCATGCCCGGAGTCGTGTCCGAGGCCGGCACCGGAGTTGCGACGCCCACGTCCACCACGACCACCCTGGCTCCGGTCTGAGCGGCCAGGGCGTTCACCGCGGCGCCGGAGGCCAGAAAGTTGGCGACCATCTGAGTCGTCACCTCCTGCGGCCAGACGCTGACGCCCTGGGCGTGGACACCGTGGTCGGCGGCGAAGACGGCCACCGCGGCCGGCTCCGGCATCGGCGGCGGGCAGCTGCCCGCCAGACCCGCGAGCTGGACCGACACGTCCTCCAGCAGGCCCAACGAGCCGGGTGGCTTGGTCAGGTGGTTCTGGCGGTCACGGGCCGAGGCGGCGGCGACGGAGTCCGCGGGAGCGATGGCGGCCAGAGTGCGCTCCAGCCGCAGGCCGACGGCAGGGTCGGCGGCGGCAGGCCGACGGGTTGAATCGGAGCCGGACGAGGGCACCATGAGGGAAGTCCTTCCCATGTCGGCGGTTCTCCACGCCACCGTGAACGGGCCGCGCCCGGGCAGGTAGTGCCTGGCTACGGGACGGCCGGAATATCCTGGCTCCCGGATCTCGGCACCCGGCTTGTACAGCACGGGTACCGGCGCCGACTCCCGGCCTTCCCAGCGGCCGGCTCGCACCGGCTGCCAGTGGCCATCTGCGGGAGGCAGCTCCCCGGTCACAGTGGCGGGCCCGCCCCGGACTTGGGCCCTCGGGCCCGCACCGGAGTTCCTCCGCACCGTCGCCCGCATCCTGCCACACACCGCCGTCGGCGAGCAGCCGCCCGACGGGATGTCCTGCCGGGCCGGTGCGGGTGAGCGTACGGCCGAACGCGATGAACGTGCAGGCTGGGCGACCCTGCCAGGACCGGCTGGGAACGCATGTCGGTCCACATGGCCC
>NZ_JADDRL010000144.1 GCF_021538895.1 Streptomyces olivochromogenes
CCGCAGGCGGCGACGGTGGTGAGGGCGGCACTCAGGGCGAAGGCGGTGGTGACGCGGCGTACGAGAGTGAACACGGTATGAAGATATGACCGCAAAACAGGCAAAACGCCCAACGCGCCCCGTGGGCCTCCCGCGGGTCACCCGCCCGGCGGGGTTCAACGGCCGTAGCGGCCGGTGAGTGTGCCGGTGGCGAGGGTGTGGCCGGACAGGGCGCGGCGGACGTCGTCGGGAGTGGCGTCGGCGGCGAGGTCGAGCGGGCGGTCGGACGCGTACACCGAGAAGACGTAGCGGTGCGGCTTGTCGCCCTTGGGCGGGCACGGGCCGCCGTACCCCGACGTGCGGAAGCCGTTGCGGCCCTGGGTGGCGCCCGGCGGTGTCTGTCCCGTGGTCAGCGCCGTGGTGTGCGGGTCGATGTCCCACGCCACCCAGTGCGTGAACGTGCCGTGCGGGGCGTCGGGGTCCTTCATCAGGAGCGCCAGCGCGGCCGTGTCCGCGGGGACGCCGGAGAAGGCGAGCGGCGGTGAGACGTCCTCGCCGTCGCAGGTGTAGCGGCGCGGGATCGTGCCGCCGTCGGTGAAGGCGGGACTCGTCACCCCGACGGCGTGCGCGGCGGTGGGCGTCGGGGCGGACGTACCGCCACCGCCGTCCCCGCAGCCCGAGGCGAGTCCCATACCGGCCACCACCACGGCGATCACGAAGCTCCGGCGCATGCCCGAACGTTAACCCCGCGCGGCGGCCGAGTCATCGATGCCCGCCGGTTGCTGTGGCCCCCGCTCCAGGAAGCGCAACAGCTCCACCGGGATGGGCAGCACCAGTGTGGAGTTCTTCTCCGCCGCCACCGCCATCACCGTCTGCAGCAGGCGCAGCTGGAGCGCGGAGGGCGTGTCGGCCATCTGCTGGGCCGCCTCCGCCAGCTTCCTGGAGGCCTGGAGTTCGGCGTCGGCGTTGATGATCCGCGCGCGGCGCTCGCGGTCGGCCTCGGCCTGGCGGGCCATGGAGCGCTTCATCGCGTCCGGCAGCGACACGTCCTTGATCTCGACCCGGTCGATCTGCACGCCCCAGCCGATCGCCGGGCTGTCGATCATCAGCTCCAGGCCCTGGTTGAGCTTCTCGCGGTTGGACAGCAGATCGTCGAGATCGCTCTTGCCGATGATCGAGCGCAGGGAGGTCTGCGCCATCTGGGAGACGGCGAAGCGGTAGTCCTCGACGTTGATGATCGCGGCCGCCGCGTCCACGACCTTGAAGTACACGACCGCGTCGACCCGCACGGTCACGTTGTCCCTTGTGATGCCCTCCTGGGCGGGGATGGGCATCGTGACGATCTGCAGGTTGACCTTGCGCAGCCGGTCCACGGCGGGAACGATCACCGCGAGCCCCGGCGCCCGTACCTCGCTCCGCAGGCGGCCGAGCCGGAACACCACTCCGCGCTCGTACTGCTTGATGACACGCACGCCCGCGGCCGCGTACACCAGCCCGACGGCGCCCGCGGCGATGATCGCCCCCAGCAGCTCCTGGAGCATGGCGACCTCCTCCACAGAGAGGCCATTTGTACGTTCATGTAACGATATGCCCACTATCTGGTCCGGGGCCACGCCTCGCGCCCCCGGACCAGACACGGCATCCGCCGGACGCCTCCTAGACCGCCGTGACCCGCACCGGTTCGGTGCCGACCGCGCTGTGGCGCGCGGCCCAGTTCTCCAGTGCCGTACGGCAGGCGTGGTCCAGGTGGTGCAGCCCGGACAGGTCCAGCCACACCGGCCGGTCCTGGGGCAGGGCCTCCAGGCTGTCGAGGATCTTCGGCAGGCGCAGGAAGGTCGCGTTGCCCGACAGGTACGCCTCGACCGGGCCGGCGCCCTTGTCGATGACCTCCAGCCGGATGTGCGAGGCCTCCCAGGCCGTCTTCACCACCGCCAGCGCGAGGCCGATGAGCACGCCCTCGAACATGCTGACCGCGACGATCGACACGGCGGTGACCACCAGGATCAGCGCCTCGCCGCGGTGCTCGCGCCACAGGGACACGATGGCGCGGACCGGCACGAGCTTGGCGCCCGAGTACACCAGGATGCCCGCGAGCGCCGGGATCGGGATGTAGCCGAGCACGCCCGGCAGCAGCGCCGCGAACAGCAGCAGCCAGACGCCGTGCAGCACCCGGGACGCCTTGGTCCGCGCGCCCGCCTGCACGTTCGCCGCGCTGCGCACGATCACCGCGGTCATGGGCAGCGCGCCGAGCAGCCCGCACACCGCGTTGCCCGCGCCCTGGGCGAGCAGTTCCCTGTCGTACTGGGTGCGCGGTCCGTCGTGCAGCCGGTCCACGGCCGCCGCGCTGAACAGCGACTCGGCGGACGCGATCAGTGTGAAGGCGACGACCGTGCCGAGCACGGCGACGCTCGTGAGCTCACCGAACGCGCTCAGGGACGGCGGCTGGACGGAGTCGACCAGGCCCTTGACCTCGACCGTGGCCACGGGCAGGTCGAGCACCAGCGCGGCCGCGGTCGCGAGGCCGACCGCGGCGAGCGGTCCGGGGACCGACCGCACGGCGCGCGGCAGGTGCTTCCACAGCACGAGGACGGCGACGGTGCCGGCGCCGAGCGCGAGCGGGGCGAGCGCCCGCGTGCTCCCGAAGGCGTCGGCGAACGCCTCCGGCAGCCCGATGATCTTGTCCGGCCCGGCGGCGGGGGCCTTGGCCCCGAGGGCGGCGTACAGCTGTCCGGCGATCAGCACGAGTCCGATACCGGCCAGCATGCCCTCGACGACCGAGACCGAGATGGCCCGGAAGTAGCGGCCGAGCCGCAGGGCGCCCATGAGGATCTGGAGTACGCCGGTGGTCAGCACGAGCACGCCGAGGACCGGCAGCCCGAACTTCTGGACCGCCTCGAAGACCAGCACGGTCAGACCGGCGGCCGGCCCCGACACCTGGAGGCTGCTGCCGCGCATCAGCCCGGTGACGATGCCGCCCACGATGCCGGTGACCAGGCCGAGTTCGGCCGGCACACCGGAGGCGACGGCCACGCCCACGCACAGCGGGAGCGCGACCAGGAAGACGACGAGGGAGGCGGCGAAGTCCTGCCTCAGATGCGGAAACCTGGCACTCGCGGTGGTCATGGGGGCGCTCACAGGGCCTCGAAGCGGTCGGTCCGGGGGCGGTGTTCCTGTACGGCGCCGGTATGCACCTCGTAGTACCAGGCGTGCAGGGTGAGTTGACCCTGGTCCAGCTTCCGGGCGACGCACGGGTAGGAGCGCAGCCGCAGTATCTGGGCCAGTACGTGGCTCTGGACGCCCTCGGCGACGGCCGGGTCCTCGGGCGCTCCGGCCGGGCGCGGGGTCGCCCGCGCCAGCCAGTCGCGCACGGCGGGCACGGCGTCCAGGTCGTCGCCGCGCACCAGCGCGCCGACGGCACCGCAGTGGGAGTGGCCGCAGACGACGATGTCCCGGACGCCGAGCACCTCCACGGCGTACTCGATGGTGGCCGCCTCGCTGGTGGGGTGCTCGGAGGCGTACGGCGGGACGATGTTGCCCGCGGTGCGCAGCTCGAAGAGCTCGCCGGGGCGGGCGCCCGTGATCAGCGCCGGGACGACCCGGGAATCGGAGCAGGTGATGAACAGGACCTGCGGGGACTGGCCTTCGGCGAGCTTGGCGAACTCCTCAGGGCGCTGTCCGAAGGTACGGGCGTTGTCGATGAGGGGCTGCATGGTGTGTGGATTCCTCCTGGCGCGCCGCTGTGGCGCGTCGGCCTTGCACGACGTGTGTGGGGGGTAGGCCCCCTGGAGTGACTGATCTCCTGGAATGTGTAGGAACCCGCTCGTGGAACTGTTGCGGAACGCTTGAATCCAGGCTGAGCCTTGGCCTCGGCGTGACGGAGGGTGTGCGCAGGTGCGAAGGTTCGCGCGGGAGCGGGTAGTTGTGGGGAGCGCGGGGCGGCGGTAAGGAGCCGGAGCACGGTCCGGGCCGTCGTACCTCGGAACATGCGCCCCCCTCCGGGCAGTTCACGCCTCTTGCACGGACCAAAGAATGGTCAATGGATGGTCAAGAAACACGTTAACCCTGCAAAGTTGTTTGCAGGGTTAACTCGATGTTTCGTGTGAAAGAGTGCGTGAAAAGTGCGGGTGGCGTGGCCTGAACCGGCCCTTGACCGGCCGGGTCCGACCCACTAACGGGCGTCCGCCACCAGCCCCTTGGCGTCCCGGGCCAGCGCGGTGAGCCGGGAGATCGCGCGGAAGTACTTCTTGCGGTAGCCGCCCTTCAGCATCTCCTCGCTGAACAGCTGGTCGAAGGGCAGCCCCGAGGCCAGCACCGGGACCTCGCGGTCGTAGAGCCGGTCCGCGAGCACCACGAGCCTGAGCGCCGTCGACTGGTCGGGCACCGGCCGCACATCGGTGAGGCACACCGCCTTCAGGCCGTCGGTCAGCGCGCCGTACCGGCTCGGGTGCACCTTGGCGAGGTGGTCGAGCAGGTGCGGGAAGTCGTCGAGCGAGGCGCCCGGGTTGGCGTACGCCGCCTTGGCCACCTGCTCGTCGGAGAACGGCGCCGGCGCCTCGGGCAGACCGCGGTGGCGGTAGTCCTCGCCGTCGATGCGCAGGGCGCGGAAGTGGGCGGACAGGCCCTGGATCTCGCGCAGGAAGTCGGCGGCCGCGAACCGGCCCTCGCCCAGCTTGCCGGGCAGGGTGTTGGAGGTGGCGGCGAGCGCGACGCCCGCGTCGACGAGCTTGCCGAGCAGGGTCGACACCAGGACGGTGTCACCGGGGTCGTCGAGCTCGAACTCGTCGATGCACAGCAGGCGGTGGTCGCTGAGCGTGCGCACGGTCTGCTGGAAGCCGAGCGCGCCGACCAGGTTGGTCAGCTCCACGAAGGTGCCGAACGCCTTGAGCGCGGGCTCGGCCGGGGTGGCGTGCCACAGGGAGGCGAGGAGGTGGGTCTTGCCGACGCCGTAGCCGCCGTCGAGGTAGACGCCGCGCGGTCCGGCCGGCGTCCTGGGTGCCTTCGCCCTGCCGAACCCGAAGAAGCCGCGCCTGCCGCCGCCGACGGCGTGTGCCCCGCCGAGACCGTCCGCGAAGCCTTCGAGGACCCGGACGGCCTCGGTCTGGCTGGGCTGGTTCGGGTCCGGGATGTACGTGGCGAACCGGACCGAGTCGAAGCGCGGCGGCGGCACCATCTCGGCGACCAGCCGGTCGGCGGGGACGTGCGGCTCGCGGGCGCACAGGGACAGCGGGGTCGCCTCGGCTATGGAGCTGAGCTCGGAGGCGGCGGTGGCGGAGGAGGACGAGGACACGGTTCCCCATGCTAAGCGCCGTGTCACACTGCACGACATGCGACGCCTGTTCCCTGTGACCGACGAGACAGCGGCCCGGACCCCTGGTGGGGACACCCCTGGGGCCGCCGGTGCCACAGAGGCCAGGGGGGCCGGTGAGCCGGGTGCGGTGACCGGTCGTGGCCCCGCGGATCTCGTCGACCGCCAGTGGACTCTCGCCGAACTCGCCGCCGCCTACGCCTACCCCGAGCCGGCGGTGAGCGGGCGGGAGCCGTGGCTGCGGGGCAACATGGTGTCGACGCTCGACGGGGCCGCGCAGCACGAGGGCCGCTCGCAGCCGATCTCCAGCGCCGCCGACATGCGGATCTTCGGCACGCTGCGGGCGCTGGCCGACGTCGTGCTCGTGGGTGCGGAAACGGTACGGCAGGAGGGGTACCGCCCGGCACGCGCGCGTGCGGAGTTCGCGGCGGCCCGGGAGGCGTCCGGACAGGCCCCCGCCCCGGCGATCGCGGTCGTCAGCGCGAGCCTGGACCTGGACTTCTCCCTCCCGCTGTTCACCGCGCCCTTGGTGCCCACCCTGGTCCTCACCGGCGCCGCGGCGGCGCCGGAGCGGATCGCCGCCGCCGAGAAGGCCGGCGCCCGGGTCGTGGTCGCGGGCGACGGGGCGGGGGTCGATCCGGAGCGTGCCGTACGGGCCCTCGCCGAGCGCGGCCACACCCGTGTGCTCACCGAGGGCGGCCCCCGGCTGCTCGGGCAGCTGGTCGCCGCCGGGGTGCTGGACGAGCTCTGCCTGACCCTCTCGCCGATGCTCGCCGCCGGTGACGCCCAGCGCATCGCCGGAGGGCCGTCGGTCGCGGTGCCACGGCGCTTCGAACTCGTGTCGCTCCTGGAAGAGGCCGGGTTTCTGTTCAGTCGCTACCGTCGGTCCTGAGATCCGCGGAATCTGCCATTCCGGTTAGCTTTCGGCGGGCACACCAAAACCGGCAGTACCCGTGCGATCACGGGGCAGGATGGTTTCCGCAAGGGCCTGGACCGGCCCACGGAGGAGAGGGCTCGCGGCCCTCGAAGGAGAATGGGGCGCTGGTGTTCACAAGCGTATTGATGATCGAGAAGGCCCTGACGTCCGCCGACGTGGAATTCGTCACCACCTTGCACGGGGACGAGCCGGTCTCCTTCCACGTCCTGCTCCAGCCGCGCGGCGACCAGGCCGATCGCCTGCTGCGGGCCATCGACGACATCGCGATGGGCGAACTCGACGAGGCGGCACGCGAGCGGAAGACCCCCGAGGGCGACGCCGCGAAGGAGCCCGCGCAGCAGGCCCTGGAGGTGTCCCTGACGGCCCTGCGCGCGGCCGGCAGCGAGGCCGGGGGCAGGATGGTCGAGGACCACCCGCTGGACGCCCTGAAGGCCCTGGTCGAGGAGATCGGCGCCGACGAAGTGATCATTCTGACCGACCCCCACTACGTGGAGGAGTTCTTCCACCGCGACTGGGCCTCCCGCGCCCGCCACAAGGTGGGCGTCCCGGTGCTCAAGCTGTTCTCGCACAGCAAGACGTGACCGGCACCCGCGGCGGACCGCGGCGCCGCGACGGATCGCAGCGCTGCGACGGACCTAATAGGTGCTGGACGGGCCGGGGCCATATGGTGGTGCGCTGAATGTTCGCTTCGCCGCACCACTCCAGGGAGACGCACATGGCCCCGGGCCTTCCTACCGCCATGGACCGACCGCACTTCATCGGCATCGGCGGCGCCGGAATGTCGGGCATCGCGAAGATCCTCGCGCAGCGCGGGGCCAAGGTGGCGGGCAGCGACGCGAAGGAGTCGGCGACCGCCGAGGCGCTGCGCGCCCTGGGCGCCACCGTGCACATCGGGCACGCGGCCGAGCACCTCGCCGACGACGCCAGCTGCGTCGTGGTCTCGTCGGCCATCCGCGAGGACAACCCCGAGCTGGCCCGCGCCGCCGAGCTCGGCATCCCGGTGGTCCACCGCTCCGACGCCCTCGCCGCCCTGATGGAGGGCCTGCGCCCGATCGCGGTCGCGGGTACCCACGGCAAGACGACCACCACGTCCATGCTCGCGGTCTCCCTGTCCGAGCTGGGCCTGAACCCCTCCTACGCCATCGGCGGCGACCTGGACGCCCCCGGCTCCAACGCCCTGCACGGCGACGGCGAGATCTTCGTCGCCGAGGCGGACGAGTCCGACCGCAGCTTCCACAAGTACGCGCCCGAGGTCGCGATCGTCCTCAACGTGGAGCTCGACCACCACGCGAACTACGCCTCGATCGACGAGATCTACGAGTCCTTCCAGATCTTCGCCGGCAAGATCGTCCCCGGCGGCACCCTGGTGATCTCCGCCGACCACGAGGGCGCCCGCGAGCTGACCGCGCGCCTGGCCGGTGCGGTGCGCACGGTGACGTACGGAGAGTCGGCGGACGCCGACGTCCGCATCCTGTCCGTCGTCCCGCAGGGCCTGAAGAGCGAGGTCACCGTCGTCCTGGACGGGACGGAGCTCACCTTCACGGTCTCCGTCCCCGGCCGCCACTACGCGCACAACGCGGTGGCCGCGCTGGCGGCGGGCGTGGCCCTCGGCGTCCCGGCCGCCGAGCTGGCGCCCGCGCTGGCCGCGTACACCGGGGTCAAGCGGCGCCTGCAGCTCAAGGGCGAGGCGGCCGGCGTGCAGGTCATCGACTCGTACGCGCACCACCCCACGGAGATGACCGCCGACCTGGAGGCCATGCGCGCCGCCGCGGGCGACGCCCGGATCCTCGTCGTCTTCCAGCCGCACCTGTTCTCCCGCACCCAGGAGCTGGGCAAGGAGATGGGCGAGTCCCTGGCCCTCGCGGACGAGTCCGTGGTCCTCGACATCTATCCGGCCCGCGAGGACCCCATCCCCGGGGTCACCAGCGAGCTGATCGTCGACGCGGCCCGCGCGGCCGGCGCCGACGTCACCGCCCTGCACGACAAGGCGGAGGTCCCCGCGGTGATCTCGGGAATGGCGAAGCCCGGTGATCTCGTTCTCACCATGGGCGCGGGCGACGTGACCGACCTGGGCCCGCGCATTCTGGATCACCTGTCGCAGCAGTGAGGGGCTGAGGCTCATGTCGTACGACGTCGAGAAGCCGGACGAGCAGTGGCGCGAGGAGCTGACGTCCTCCGAGTACGCCGTCCTGCGCCGAGCGGCCACCGAACCGGCCTTCACCGGCGAGTACACCGACACCAAGACGAAGGGCGTCTACTCCTGTCGCGCCTGCGGTGCCGAACTCTTCACCTCGGAGGCGAAGTTCGATTCCCACTGCGGCTGGCCGTCCTTCTTCGACCCCAAGGACACCGACGCCGTGGAACTGGTGGAGGACCGCACCCACGGCATGGTCCGCACCGAGGTGCGCTGTGCCCGCTGCGGCTCGCACCTGGGCCATGTCTTCGAGGGCGAGGGCTATCCGACACCCACCGATCAGCGGTATTGCATCAACAGCATTTCGCTGCGGCTGGCACCGGACGAGGGCTGAGCCGGTAGCGGCCCGGCAGGGCGGGGCGGGGTGCGTGCGGAGACGGACGCACCCCGCCCCTTTGCCCAGGTAAGTCACCTTGGTGCCCGGATTGCTCCGATTTGAGATTCTGTGAACGTGTTGGGTGTCGCTCGATGGATCCACTCCCGTCGCAGGCCTGCCCTGTCCGAGGCCCACGGCGGCCAGGACGGGATCCCGCAGGGAGACGGCGCGTCGTCGCGGCTGAAGGCCCTGCGCACGGCGATCGCCGGGATCGGCACGACACTCGACGAGAACACCACCTGCGCCGAGCTGACCCGGGCGGCCGTACGGCTGGTCGGCGGGGTGGCGGCGGTGATGCGCAGGACCGGCGAGGGCCTCACCGGGTACGAGGAGCTCGCCGGGGACGGGGACCTGCTCCCCGACTCCCGCTGGGCCACCGCGGTGGCCCGGGACGTCGGGCAGCCGGCTGCCGACGGCTGGACGGAACCCTGGATCGAGCGCCCGATCACCGGCCGGACCCGGCCCGCGATCTGTCTGCCGCTCACCACGGGCGAACTGCAGTTCGGTGTTCTGGTGTGCGCCCGGGAAGGGCGGCCGTACGACCGCTCCGACGCGGAACTCCTCGCCCTGCTGGCCGAGCGGACCGCCTCGCACATCCGTCACGCCCGCGAGTACGGGCGGATCAGCCGTACCGCCGGTGACCTGCAACGCGCCTTGCTCTCGGAACCCGGCCGTCCGCACCCGAACCTCGACGTCGCCATCCGCTATCTGCCCGCGGGCGGCGGCGTGCTGGTCGGGGGAGACTGGTGCGAGACCGTACGCCTGCACTTCGGCCGCACCCTGCTCGTCGTCGGAGACGTCATGGGCCACGGCCTGGAGGCCGCCGTCGACATGAGCGCCTACCGCTCGTCCCTGCGCTACATCGCCTCCTCCGACCTGCCCCCGCACCGGGTGCTGCGCCAGATGGACGAGATCGCCTCCCAGGAGTCCGAGCGCCGACCGGCCACCTGTCTGATCGTGCGCGTCGACCCGGGCCGCAGCCAGGTCACGGTGGCCAGCGCCGGGCACCTGCCCCCCGCCCTGATCGGCCAGGACGGCGAGACCTCACTGCTGCCCGTCCAGGTCGGCCCGCCGCTGGGCACCGGCTTCGGCGGCTACGAGTCGGTCACCTACGGCATCCAGCCCGACCAGACCCTGGTGCTGTTCACCGACGGCCTGGTCGAGCACCGCGGCGAGGACATCGACCGCTCCCTGCACCGCCTCTCCCGGCTCCACTTCAAGCCCACCGCGACCGTCGACGACACCATCGACACCATCCTCGCCCGCCTGGACGCCCACAACGCCGAGGACGACGTGGCCGTCCTCGCGGCCCGGCCCCGCATCCGCCAGGGTTCCGCCGCGGCCGCGGCCGGGCAGTCGTAGCCCGGCAGGGCCTGAACTCCCCGGCGGCCGCACGGCATTGCACAGGGCATGCCGCCTCGCAGCGCGGTGGCGCTACGGGCTCGTGAGGATCACGAGTTGCCGAGTCGCCCGGGTCATCGCGACATAGCGGTCGACCGCTCCTTCGATCCCCTCGCCGAAGGTCTCCGGGTCGACGAGGACGACCAGGTCGAACTCCAGCCCCTTCGACAGCGCCGGGGTCAGCGACCGGACGCGGGGCGTCGCCCGGAACGTGGGGTCGCCGATGACGCAGGCGATCCCGTCGTCGTGCGCCGCGAGCCAGGTGTCGAGGACCGAGTCCAGATCCGCGACGGGGCCGTGGACGACGGGGATGCCGTTGCTGCGGACGGAGGTCGGCACGTTGGCGTCAGGGAGCGCGGCGCGCACGACCTGCTCGGCCTCCGCCATGACCTCTCGCGGCGTGCGGTAGTTGATGCTCAGGGAGGTCACCTCGACCCGGTCGAGGCCGACCCGTTCGAGGCGTTCGCGCCACGACTCGGTGAACCCGTGCCTGGCCTGGGCGCGGTCCCCGACGACGGTGAAACTCCGGGACGGGCAGCGCAGCAGCAGCATCTGCCACTGGGCGTCGGTCAGTTCCTGCGCCTCGTCCACGACGACGTGCGCGAACGGGCCGGCGAGCGGTTCCGCGTCGGCGCCGGGCAGAGCGGTCTCGTCGACCAGGCTGTCCTGAAGGTCGCGTCCGCGCAGCATCGTCACCGCGCCCTCGCCGTCGGCATCGGCTTCCAGCAGGTTGTCGATGACGCCCGCCATGCGCTCGCGTTCGGCGGCGACGGCGGCGGCGCGCCGGCGCTTGAGCCGTGACGCCTCCGGGTCGCCGAGCCGCTGCCGGGCCGCGTCCAGGAGCGGCAGGTCGGACACCGTCCAGGCCCGGGCGTCCGCACGCTGCAGCCGGCGTACGTCATCGGCGTCGAGCCAGGGAGCGCACATCCGCAGGTACGCGGGGACCGACCACAGGTCCGAGACCAGGTCGGCCGCTTCGAGCAGCGGCCATGCGCGGTCGAGGGTGCCGACCAGCTCCTCGTCGTTGCGCAGCGACCTCTGGAACTGCTCGGGCGGGACGTCACGGTCGAGCTTGTCCAGCAGGATCGTGACCAACTCCTCCCAGATCAGCTCGCGCGCCTCGTTGTGCGCGGTGGACGGTCCCGGTGCCGCGAACGCCTCGGCCCAGTCGTCGGCGCTCAGCCGGATGTCGGCCCAGTCGGTCGTGACCGTCATCCCCGTGGCGGGCGGCTCCTCGTAGAACCGGACGGCCGTCTCGATCGCCCGCACCATCGCCGCGGACGACTTCAGGCGGGCGACGTCCGGGTCGGTCTCCTCCGTTGCCGCGGCTCCTTCCGCGACGAGGTCCCGCAGGGTGCAGGTCCGCACACCCTCCTCGCCGAGGCTGGGCAGGACGTCGGCGACGTAGGCCAGGTAGGGCTGGTGCGGACCGACGAACAGCACGCCGCCCCGGCGGTGCCCGAGGCGGGGGTCGGAGTAGAGGAGGTAGGCGGAGCGGTGCAGCGCGACGACGGTCTTTCCCGTACCCGGACCGCCGTCCACGACGAGAGCGCCGCGCGACCCCGCACGGATGATCGCGTCCTGGTCGGCCTGGATGGTGGCGAGCACGTCCCGCATCCGCGGCGAACGGTTGCCGCCCAGGCTGGCGATGAAGGCGGACTGGTCGTCGAGCGCGGCGTGCCGCTCCAGCCCGTCGGCGGTGAACACCTCGTCCCAGTAGTCGCCGATCAGCCCGCCGCTCCAGCGATACCTGCGGCGGCTGGCCAGACCCATCGGGTTGGCGTGGGTCGCCGCGAAGAACGGTTCGGCCGCGGGGGAGCGCCAGTCGACCAGCAGCCGGCGCCCCGTGCTGTCGGTGAGGCCGAGCCGCCCGATGTACAGGGGCTCGGGGTCGTCCGCGCCGACGACGCGGCCGAGGCACAGGTCGAGTCCGAAGCGGCGCAGGGCGCGCAGCCGGCCGGTCAGCCGGTGGACCTCCGCGTCCCGGTCCATCGCCGCCCGGCCGACGCCACCCGGCGCCTTCAGTTCGGCGTCGAGGCGGTCGGACAGTTCGGCGATCGTCTGCTCAAGGCTCTCCGCGACGGCCGCGAAGTGCTTCTCGTCGTCGGCGATCAGCGTCGGGTCGGCCTTGGCGGCGAGACGGTCGGGAAGGTCGAAGGCGCTCGTGGTCAGCGGGCTCATGGCATCAGCTCCGATCCGAGGTCGCCCGACTCAAAGACGTACAAAAGCAGTCGCACTTCGTGAATCACCTATTTCCGCAGCTTCCGGCTCTCGGCCAGTGATTGTGCGGTACAACCAGGGCCTTGCCGCAAGCCCCCCGGTGCGCTATAAGTTGAGAGTGGCAAGGAGTCGATGACCTCCTTGCCTTTGTTTTTCGGCCGGGTCGGCGCCCTGGCTACGGCGCGTTCAGGCGCCCTGGTCCCGCGCGTTCAGCGGCAGCGTCACCGTGAAGACGGTCGCCCCCTCCTCCGCGCCCAGCCGGATCGTTCCCCCGTGCGCCCGCACCAACGCCCGTGCCACCGGCAGCCCGAGCCCGCTTCCGCCCCGGTCCCGGCTGCGTGCCTTGTCGACGCGGTAGAAGCGGTCGAAGACCCGGGCGCGGTCGGCGGCCGGAATGCCGGGGCCGCTGTCGCCGACCCGGACGGACGCCATGTCGGCCAGGACGGAGACGCACAGGGACACCTCGGTGCCCGGCGGGGTGTGCACGGCCGCGTTGGTGAGGAGGTTGTCCAGCACCTGGCGGATGCGGACGGGGTCCAGACGCACCGTCAGTGGAGCGGGGCCGGCGTCCAGGGTGAGGGTGTGCCCGGGGTGTCCGGCGCGGAAGGCGTCCGCCGCCTCGCGCACGAGCTCCGTCAGGTCGGCGTCCTCCAGCCGCAGCGGCGCCTCCACCTCCGCCGCGTCCAGCCGGGCGAGGAGCAGCAGGTCGTCGAGGAGGACGCCCATGCGGGCGGCCTCGGCGCGCAGCCGGCGCAGATGGCGGTCCCGTTCCTCGGGCGCGTTGGCTGCCGCGTACTGGAACAGGTCCGCGTAGCCCCGTACCGACATCAACGGCGTACGCAGTTCGTGCGAGGCGTCCGCCACGAAGCGGCGCAGACGCTGTTCCGCCTCGGCGCGCACCGCGAGCGAGGCGTCGATGTGTTCCAGCATGGTGTTGAACGCGGTGCGCAGTTCCTCGACCTCGGGGCCGCCGCCGGGACCGTCCGCGCGCAGGGGAAGGCGGGCCGCCGACTCCGTCAGGTCGTGCGAGGCGATGCCGTGGGCCGTGTGCGCCATGTCGCTCAGGGGTTTCAGGCCGCGCCGCAGCATCGCCCGGCCGAAGACGACCAGGGCCAGGAGCGCCAGCGCGAACGCCACCACCTGGACGGCGACCAGCCGCCGTACCGTCTGCTCGATGTCCGCCATCGGCGCGGCGCTGACCAGCACCACCCCGGGCTCCACCTCGCAGGCCCGCAGCCGGTAGGTGCCCTCCCCGTCGATGTGCGCGGTGCGGAAGAGCTCCCCGGACGAACGCGCACGCGCCGCGGCGAGTTCCGTGAGCGCGCGGCTGTCGTCCGGCACGTCGGCCGGCCGGCGCAGCGCCGCCGTACCGCCGGAGACGTCGAAGACCGCCGTGTACCAGCCGTAGTACGGCTGGCGGCGCACCGTGTAGTGCGAGGACGCGTCCTTGGTCTGCACGACCTGGACGAGCTTGAGCTGGTCGCCCAGTTGGCGCTGGAGGTAGTCGCGCATGTAGGTCGTCAGGGCCGTGCCCACGACCGCGAAGACGACGAGCGACAGCGCGCCCAGGCCGAGCGCGAGGCGGGTGCCCAGGCGCAGCCCGCGGTGGGCGTGGCGCAGGCGGGCGATCACCGCGCCGCCCGCCGGACGACGTACCCGAAGCCGCGCACGGTGTGGATCAGCGGCTCCCCGCCGGTCTCGTCCAGCTTGCGGCGCAGGCGGCTGACGACCAGTTCCACGACGTTCGAGCGGCCGCCGAAGCCGTACTCCCACACGTGGTCGAGGATCTGGGCCTTGGTGAGCACGGTCGGGGACTTGCGCATCAGATAGCGCAGCACCTCGAACTCGGTCGGCGTGAGCGACAGCCGCCGGGTGCCGCGGCGCACCTCCCGGGTGTCCTCGTCCATCGTCAGGTCGGCCACCTGGAGCACCGACCGCTGGAAGCCGGGACCGGCGCTGCGCCGCAGCACGGTGCGCAGCCGGGCCATCAACTCCTCGACCGCGAACGGCTTCACCAGATAGTCGTCGCCGCCCCGGGTCAGCCCGGCGACCCGGTCGGCGACGCCGTCGCGCGCGGTGAGGAACACCACCGGCACCATCGAGCCCGAGCGGCGCAGCCGGTCGAGCACGCCGAAGCCGTCGAGGTCCGGGAGCATCAGGTCGAGCACGACGATGTCCGGCCGGAACTCGGCGGCCCGGGTCAGCGCCTGTTCGCCGGTGTACGCGGTGACGGCCTGCCAGCCCTCGTACCGGGCGACCGTCGCGACCAGGTCGGCGATGGGCGGGTCGTCGTCCACCACGAGGAGTCGTACTGTGTCCACCCGCTCATACTGCGCCACGCACCGGACGGCACCCGGACCCGCCCACCCCCACCGGCCACATCGACAGCCAGTTGAAAGGGCTTCGACAGGAAAACGACAGCAGCCCCGGGTGAAGCTCGTGTCCCAGGACCCGATCAAGGAGCTGCCGTCCCGTGACGACCGTCTCAGCACCCCCGGCGCCCCCCACGGCGACCCATCGCCCCAGGGTGGTGGCCCGCACCGCGCTGTACGCCCTGCTGGCCGCGAACGCCGCCGTGGTGGCCGTCCTCTTCGTCCGGGCCGGCTTCGGCTCCAACGCCCTCGTCCTGCTGGGCCGGCTCGCCGGTCTGTACGGCGCGCTCCTCATGGCCTTCCAACTGCTGCTGGTGGCCCGGCTGCCCTGGCTCGACCGCCGCATCGGCATGGACCGGCTCACCTCCTGGCACCGCTGGACCGGCTTCGGCCTGCTGTGGACGCTGGTCGGGCACGCGGTGTTCATCACCCTCGGCTACGCCCGGATGTCCGCGATGGACCCGGTGGACCAGCTCGTCGACCTCGCCGAGACCACCGACGGTGTGCTGCGGGCGGTGGTCGCCCTGCTGCTGATCATGACGGTCGGCGCGGTGTCGGCCCGCTGGGCACGGCGCCGACTGGCGTACGAGACCTGGCACTTCATCCACCTGTACACCTACGTGGCGGTGGTACTGGTCTTCGGCCACCAGGTCGCGGTCGGTACGACCTTCACGGCCTCGCCCGCCGCACGGGCCTACTGGTACGCGCTGTGGGGCTCGGCACTCGGCGCGGTGCTGGTCGGGCGCCTGGGCCTGCCGCTGTGGCGCAACCTGCGCCACCGACTGCGCGTGTCCGCCGTCGTGCCCGAGTCCGACGACGTGGTGTCCGTCCACATCACCGGGCGAGACCTCGACCGACTGCCCGCCGCGGCCGGGCAGTTCTTCCTGTGGCGGTTCCTGACCCGGGACCGCTGGTGGCAGGCGAACCCGTTCTCGCTGTCGGCCGCGCCCGACGGCCGCGAGCTGCGGCTGACCGTGAAGACGGCGGGCGCCGGCACGGCGGCCCTGCGCCACCTCAAGGTCGGCACACGGGTCTTCGCCGAGGGTCCCTACGGCGCCTTCACCACCCTGCACCGCACCCGCACCGCCACCCTCCTCGTCGCCGGCGGCGTCGGCATCACCCCGATCCGCGCCCTGCTGGAGGTCCTGGAGGGGAACGTGATCCTCCTGTACCGGGTGACGAAGGACCGGGACGCGGTCCTGTACGCCGAACTGTCGGAACTGACCGCCGCCAAGGGCGCCGAGCTGCACCTGATCACCGGCCCGGCGTCCGCCGACCCGCTGGCGCCCCGCGAACTGGCCGCGCTGGTGCCCGACATCGGCGACCGCGACGTCTTCGTCTGCGGCCCGCCCGGGATGACGGCGGCGGTGCTGCGCAACCTCGCCGACCTGGGCGTACCCAAGCGGCAGATCCACTTCGAGCGTTTCAGCCTGGCGGGATGAGAGGGACACGAACATGAGGCGAGCACTGCCCGTCCTGGCGCTGACCGTCGCGGGACTGATTCCACTGTGGCGCTACCAGCCGTCCGAGGACAGCACGACGACCACGTCGACCACACTGCCCACGTCGACCGCGGAGGCCGCCGGCACGCCGGCGCCCTCGTCGGGTGCCCCGTCGGGTGCCTCGGCCCGGGTCGTCGCGGGTCCCACCGTCACCACGCGGAAGGGCGACGTCCAGGTCGAGGTGACCCTCACCGGCGACCGGATCAGCGCCGTACGGCTGCTCAGGCAGCCGAACAGCCCGCAGACCAAGGGCGCGGTACCGACGCTGGTCCAGGAGACCCTCGACGCGCAGAGCGCCGACATCGACACCGTGTCCGGCGCGACGATCACCAGCGAGGGCTACCGGAAGTCGCTGCAGGCCGCGCTGGACGAGGCGGGCGTGTAGATGCGCCGGGTCGAGCACGTCATGGGGTTCCCGGTCTCGCTGCGGATCGACGACGAGGGCCTCGACGGGGCGACGGACGTCGGCGGTGCGGCGGCGGACCTCGGTGCGGCGGCGGACGAGGTGTTCGCCTGGCTGCGCGCGGTCGACGCCCGCTTCAGCCCCTTCCGGGCGGACAGCGAGGTGTCCCGGCTCGACCGCGGGCAGGTGCGCGCCGACGAGGTGAGCGCGGACCTCGCCGAGGTGCTCGCCCTGTGCGAGGAGTACCGGGTCGCGACGGGCGGGGCCTTCGACGCCCGGCTGCCCGGCCGCGGCCTCGACCCGTGCGCGGTGGTGAAAGGCTGGTCCGTGCAGCGGGCGGCGGAGCTGCTGACGGCGGCCGGGGTACGGCGGTTCTGCCTGAACGCCGGTGGTGACGTGGTCGCGGCCGGGGGTCCCTGGCGGGTGGGGATACGGCACCCCGAACAGGCCGACCGGGTGTGCGCGGTCCTGGAGATCACCGACGGCGCGGTGGCGACGTCCGGCCGCTACGAGCGCGGCGACCACATCGTCGACGGGCGCACCGGACGCCCGGCGAGAGGCCTGCTCAGCGTCACCGTCGTGGCCGCCGGGCTGACCGAGGCGGACGCCACGGCGACGGCGGCGTTCGCGATGGGCGCCGAGGGCGTGGCCTGGGCGGCCGGCCGGGCCGGCTGCGAGGTGTTCGCGGTGGACGCCGGGCGGCGGGTGCTGCGCACCGCCGGAGTGCCGCTGGCCCCCTGACGGCGGGATCGGCCCGCCGAAGTGCTGAAACACTCGGCGTCTAGACTCTCCCCGCAACGGCCTGCGCAGCGAAGACCGTGGTCGAGAGTGGGCGGGTTTCCGCCAAACCCGAAGGGTATTCGGCGTTTTGATACGGATAGATTCAGTCACGAAGCGGTACCCGGACGGCACGGTGGCGGTCGACCGGCTGTCGTTGGAGATACCGGACCGCTCGATCACCGTCCTCGTCGGGCCGTCCGGCTGCGGCAAGACGACGACGCTGCGGATGATCAACCGGATGATCGAGCCCAGCGAGGGCACCATCCTCCTCGACGGCGTCGACATCCAGAAGCAGCCGGTCAACACACTGCGCCGGTCCATGGGTTACGTCATCCAGAACGCCGGTCTCTTCCAGCACCGCTCGATCGTCGACAACATCGCCACCGTGCCGCGCCTGCTGGGCTGGAGCAAGCAGCGGGCCAGGGAGCGGGCGGCGGAGCTGATGGAGCGGGTGGGCCTCGACTCCTCCCTCGCCAAGCGCTACCCGTACCAGCTCTCGGGCGGCCAGCAACAACGCGTGGGCGTCGCGCGGGCGCTCGCCGCCGACCCGCCGGTGCTGCTGATGGACGAGCCGTTCTCGGCCGTCGACCCGGTGGTGCGCAAGGGTCTCCAGGACGAACTCCTGCGCATCCAGTCCGAGTTGGGCAAGACCATCGTCTTCGTCACGCACGACATCGACGAGGCCATCAAGCTGGGCACGATGGTCGCGGTGATGCGCACCGGCGGCCGGCTCGCCCAGTACGCGCCGCCCGCCGAACTGCTGACCGCGCCCGCGGACGCCTTCGTCGAGGACTTCCTCGGCGCCGACCGCGGCATCCGGCGGCTGTCCTTCTTCCCGTCCGGCGCGCTGGAGTTGCAGACGGCCCCGGTCGTGGCCCAGGACGCCGACGCCGCGAAGATCGCCGCCCGCGGCTCGGCCGACGTGCCCTATCTCCTCGTCACGGACCTGGACGGCAAGCCCCTCGGCTGGGGCGAGCCGAAGGACCTCAAGGCGGGGGAGATCACGCCGGAACGGCTGCTCCCGTACGGCCGCCCCTTCGTGCACGGCAGCGACTCGCTGCGAGCCGCGCTCGACGGCGCCGTGCTGTCGCCGACCGGATGGGCGGTCGGCGTGGACGACACGGGACGGGTCGTCGGCGTCGTCTCCCAGCAGACCATCGGCGAGGCCATCCGCAACGCCCACGCCCAGGGGAGCGGCGACGACGTGCGGGCCGCCGGATGAGCGGCTACTTCGACATCCCGAGCGACCTCCAGCACAGCTACCTCGGCCTGATCGGCCTGCACCTGCGCGAGGCCCTGATCCCGGTCCTCGCCGGCCTGCTGCTCTCGCTGCCCGTCGCCCAGCTCTGCGTGCGCTTCCGCTGGCTGTACCCGCCGGTGCTGGGCGTGACGACCGTGCTGTACGCCATCCCGTCCCTGGCCTTCTTCGTCGTCCTCATCGACTACACCGGCCAGAGCGAGACCACGGTGATGATCCCGCTGGCCGTCTACAGCCTCGTCGTGCTCGTGCCGGCGATCGTGGACGGCGTGCGGTCGGTGCCCCAGGAGACCCTCGACGCCGCCACCGCGATGGGCTTCGGACCCGTACGCCGTTATCTCCAGGTGCAGTTGCCGATCGCCGTGCCCGCCATCATCGCGGGCCTGCGCGTGGCCACCGTGTCGAGCATCTCCCTGGTCAGCGTCGGCATGCTGATCGGCAACCAGGGCGCGCTGGGCAACCTGCTCAACGACGCGAACATCTACCACCGGCCCGAACTCGCCGTCACCTCCGTGGTGACGACGGCCGCGCTGGCCATCCTCGCGGACGCGGCACTGGCCCTCGTACGGGTCGTCCTGACCCCGTGGATGCCGAGGAAGGGCGCCACCCGGTGAACATACTCCACTTCATCCAGGCCTTCTTCGGCGACAGCGCCCACTGGCACGGCTACGACGGCATTCCCACGCGCTTCGGGGAGCACCTCCACTACTGCCTGGAGGCACTCGCCCTCGCCGCCGCGATCGGGCTGCCGGTCGGCCTGGTCACCGGCCACTACGGGCGCGGGGGCAACACCCTCGCCCTGATCGCCACCGCCGGACGGGCGCTGCCCACCTTCGGCCTGCTGGTGCTGCTGGTCCTGCTGGTCGGATTCGGCATGCTGCCCGTGATGGTCCCGCTCATCGTCCTCGCGGTCCCGCCGATCCTGGTCACCACCTACGAGGCGGTGCGTTCCGTCGACCCCTCCCCGGTGGACGCCGCGCGGGGCATGGGCATGCCGGAGTCCCGGATCCTGTTCCAGGTGGAACTCCCGGTCGCGCTCCCGCTGATCCTCGGCGGCCTGCGCTCGGCCGCCGTCCAGATCGTCTCGACGGCCACCATCGCCGCGTACATCGGCCTCGGCGGCCTCGGCCGCTACATCATCGACGGCCTCTACCAGCGCAACTACGAGAAGGTCGTGGGCGGCGCCACGCTGGTCGCCGGCGCGGCCCTCGCGACGCTCGCGGTGTTCTGGGCGGTGGGCCGCTTCGCGGTGTCGCCGGGGGTGCGGCGCAGCGCCTGACGGTCAGCCCTCGGTGCGGGCCAGCGCCAGCTCCAGTACGACGAGCAGCGCGTCCCGCACCGAGCCGCGTTCACGGGCGTCGAAGACGAGGAGCGGGGTGCTCTCCGCGACGTCCAGGGCCCAGCGGACCTCGTCCAGGGGGTGCTCCACCTTCCCGTCGAAGGCGTTGACGGCCACCGCGAACGGGATGCCCTTGTGCTCGAAGTAGTCGACGGCCGCGTAGCAGTCGTCCAGGCGGCGGGTGTCGACGATGACGAGACCGCCGACCGCGCCCTCCACGATGTCGTCCCACATGAAGCCGAACCGCTCCTGCCCCGGGGTGCCGAACAGGTACAGCTTCAGCGTCGGGTCGATGGTGATGCAGCCGAAGTCCATCGCCACCGTGGTCGTGGTCTTGCGCGGGGTGTGGGTGAGGTCGTCGACCCCGGCGGCCACCTCGGTGATCGCCGCCTCGGTGGTCAGCGGCTCGATCTCGGAGATGGAGCCCACGGTGGTGGTCTTGCCCACGCCGAAGCCGCCCGCGATCACCATCTTGACCGGGAGCGGCGGCCGTACGGCGGTCTCGGCGGCCGCGCCGCGCACAAGCGGTTCAGTCGGTGTCACGGAGTACCCCTCGGGAGTCGGGGATGGCGCGGAGGCCATCGATAACCCTGCGCAGGACGGATGCGTCGTGAGTGGCGTCGAAGTCGGGCACGTACACCGCCAACTGCCCGGCGTCGCGCAGGTCCTCGGTCAGCACCCGCACCACGTTCAGGTGGAGCCGCAGCCGGGCCGCGAGCTCGGCGATCGACTGCGGCAGCCGGCAGGCGGCGACGATGTCGCGCCGCTCGAAGGAGAGCCGGTCGAGCGCGTCGAGACCCTCGGCCGTGGCCACCACCTGGGTCTCGACCGGCATCGCCCGGCCGGGGGCGTTGTCCGCCACCCGGCCGGCGGTGACCAGGAACGGCCGTACGGCGGGAGCGGGACCGACCGGTTCGGGGACCGGTGGCGGGAGGCCGTCCGCCATGGCTGTTCGCTTCCTCTCTCGACCGGGTCGAACGGTCAGCGCGCCGGCAGGGAACCGACGGTGTTCTTCAGTTCGAGGACGAGCTGCGGGCTGAGCGCGGCACCCGCCCGGTTGGCGAACACGGTCATCTCGTAGGCGATGTTGCCGAGCTTGGCCTCCTTGTCGGCGACCACGCCGAGCACGGCGCCGTTGCCGATCGCGGAGACGATCACATGGCCGCCCTCCAGGTCGATGATGACCTTGTTGAGGCCGCCCAGACCGTAGTTGCCGGAGGCCCCGGCCGCCAGGCTGGTGATGCCGGAGACGATGGCGGCCAGCCGCTCCGAGTGGGCGCGTTCGCGCAGCTCCGACACGGCGATCAGCAGTCCGTCGGAGGACACGGCGATGGCGTCCACGACACCGGCCGTCTCCGTGGCGAATCGGTTCAGCAGCCAGGTGAAATCTGCCGCTGCGGCCTGCAGGTCGGTCGGCGTGGTGCCGCCCGTCGGGGTGTCACCTGTCGACGTGCTCACTGCTCGGCTCCTTCCGGATGGTGGTTCTGGTGGTGCGGGTGCGTCTGCGAATGATTCGGCGAGTGCTTCGGCGGTGGGTCCGTCGGCTCGGTGGCCCCGGCGGTGGCCGGGGCGGTGGCCGTGACCGCGGCGGGGATCGCGAAGTCCCCGGTGTCGCTGTCCCGGTGCGCCCGCTCCACCGCCTCCTCGAACTCCTCCAGCGCACTGCGTACGGCCTCCGCGTCCCGGTGGGGCGCCGCCTGCGGCGCGGCCTGCGCGGCGCCGGCGGTCGTCCGCAGGGTGGCTCCGCG
>NZ_JADDRL010000145.1 GCF_021538895.1 Streptomyces olivochromogenes
GCGGACGTTCCACGACCGGCTGACCGCCCCGCTGCCCGGCTTCAAGGCCCTCGCCCGGTTCGCCCGTGAGGGCTCCGTGCGGCCCGGACCCGAGGGGCTCGCCGACATCCCGTTGCTGCCCTTCGAACCCGGCCCGGTGCCCCGGGTCGACCGCCGCACGATCTCCGTCACCTGGGCGGGACACGCCAGTTGGGTGGTCCGGATCGGCGGGCTCACCGTCCTCACCGACCCCGTCTGGTCCCGCCGGATCCTCGGCACCCCGGCCCGGGTCACCCCCGTGGGCGTCGCCTGGGGCGCGCTCCCGCGCGTGGACGCCGTCGTCATCAGCCACAACCACTACGACCACCTGGACGCCCCGACGCTGCGCCTGCTCCCGCGCGACACACCGGTGTTCGTGCCCGCCGGACTCGGCCCGTGGTTCCGGCGCCGCCGGTTCACCGTGGTCACCGAGCTGGACTGGTGGGAGGCGGCCGAACTGTCCGGGGTCCGCTTCGACTTCGTGCCCGCCCACCACTGGTCCAAGCGCACCCTCACCGACACCTGCCACAGCCTCTGGGGCGGCTGGGTGCTCACCGACCCCGACGGGCAGCGCGTCTACTTCGCCGGGGACACGGGATACGGGCACTGGTTCTCCCGCATCGGCCGCCGCTACCCCGGCATCGACCTCGCCCTGCTCCCCATCGGCGCCTACGACCCGCGCTGGTGGCTGAGCGACGTCCACTGCGACCCGGAGGAGGCGGTCCGGGCCGTACGGGATCTCGGCGCGCGGCGGATGGCGCCCATGCACTGGGGCACGTTCGTGCTGTCCGCCGAGCCGGTCCTGGAACCGCTCACCCGGGTGCGGCTCGCCTGGGAGAGGGCGGGACTGGACCGCGAGAACCTGTGGGACCTGCCGATCGGGGCCTCCCGCGTCCTGACCCCGGACCTGATCCGCCCCTCCAAGCCGCTCCGGTCGCGGGCCCGCAAGCCGGTCTAGTCGAGGGCCCGCGCCGTTCCGCGCACCCTGCGCCACACGCTGGGCGTCGCGCCGATCACAACGGTCAGCGCGACCGCCGCGACCACGCCCTGCCAGGGTTGTGGGAACAGCGAACCGCCGAGGATGCCGATCAGCTGGTACGTCAACGCCCAGGCCACACAGGCCGGCAGGTTGCCGCGGGCGAAGCGGCGCAGCGGCCAGTCCGCCAGCAGACAGGCGAGCATCACCGGGATGCGGCCCGCCGGAACCAGCCGGGACAGCACCAGCACCGCCACCCCGTGCTCGGCCAGCTTGCCCTGTGCCTGCGTCAGCCGGTCCTCGGGCGCCCGCGACCGGATCGCCCCCAGCCAGCGCGACCCGTTCTTCGAGCCCATCCCGCGCCGCCCCAGCACATACAGCGCCGCGTCCCCGAGGAACGCGGCCAGCGACGCCGTCACCAGCACCAGTACCAGCGCGAACGGGGCCGTCTGATGGAACGCCACCACCGCCGCCGAACTCACCAGGGCCCCGGTCGGCACCACCGGCACCAGCGCCCCGACCAGCACCAGCAGGAACAACGTCGGATAGCCGATCGCCTGCTGCGTGGACTCCGGCGGCACGGTCGTCGCGGTGGCGGCCAGCCAGCTCACCGCGCGACCTCCGGGCGCACACTCTCCCCGTGCCCGAGCAGATGCACCGCGACCTCGGGCGCGAGGACGCCGGACAGGCGCACGAACTCGCTGCCCGGCGCATGGAATTCATGGGGGCGCACGGCGTCCATGCCCATCGGCCAGTACGTCCCGTAGTGCACCGGCACCGCGCTGCGCGGGGCCAGCCGGGCCACCGCCTGCGCCGCCCGCCCCGCGTCCAGATGCCCAGGACCGAGGTACGGCCCCCAGCCGCCCACCGGCAGCAGCGCCACGTCCACCGGCCCCACCTCCTCGGCCATGGCGTCGAACAGGCCGGTGTCCCCGGCGAAGTAGGTCCGCGCCTCGCCCGTGACGACGTACCCCAGGGCGGGGGAGCGATGCGGGCCGACGGGCAGCCGCCGCCCGTCGTGCCGGGCGGGCACCGCCCGGACGACGAGGTCCCCGACCACGGTCTCGTCGCCGGGCGCCATCTCGGTCAGGCGCAGATGAGTGAGCCGGCGCAGCCCCGGTACGGCACGTGGCGCGCCCCGGGGCACGAGCAGGCGCGTGCCCGGGGCGAGCCGGGCCAGCGAGGGCAGGTGCAGGTGGTCGGCGTGCAAGTGGGAGACCAGGGCGAGATCCGCGCGCCGGGCCTCGGGGGAGGGCAGCGCGCCCCGGCGGCGACGGAGATGCGCGAGCCGGCGCGCGAACAGGGGATCGGTCAGCACGCGTATGTTCGAGTCCGCGATCGTGCAGGTGGCGTGGCCCCACCAGGTGATCTCCACCGGCACCTCTTTGCCTCCTTCGCGCGACTCCCCGAAGCCTACGGGCAGGAGTAGGGTCGGCGGCGAAACCCGGAGGTGAGGGGGACGCCATGGGACCGGTCCGTGTGACGGCGATCGCGAGTCTGACGCCGTTGGAGGAACTGGAGGCCGATCCCTTCCTGGTCGATTCCCGCAGCCAGCACGCCATGTGCGAGCGCTGGGCCGCCGAGCACGGATACGTCGTCGCGCGCGAGCTCCTGGTGCGCGGCCTGCGGCCGGACCACTGCGTGCTGTGGGACGGGGTGCGGCCCGGGGTGGACCTGTTCGTGGCCCCCAGCCGCCGGGTGCTGGAGAGCGCGCTGTCCTCCGTCGAGGAGTTCACCGAGGAGTGCGCGCGGCGCGGCGTGCGCGTCGAGACGGTCGGCCGCGCGGAACCCCTGTACGACGCCCAGATGAAGGCCCGCGTACACCGCCGCCTGTCCATGCCCACGGCCGGCTACGACGGGCGTTAGTCCTCCCGGTCCCGCGCCCCCGGTGTGACAAGGTGGGACCCGGGCCCACGGCGGCGACGGGCCGGGACGTGAGGTGTGCGGGGCGTGCGTGGCGGGCGGTGGCGGCGGATCGCCAGTCAGGTCGGGCGGAGCATCACCGTGTGGGCGGTCTCCACGGTCACCATGCTCGTGCTCGCCGGGCTCCTGCCCGACTTCCAGCTCCAGTCCGCCGACGGCGACAGCGCCACCCGGATCGCCGTCACCGCCGCCCTCGGTGCCGGCGCCTTCGGTGTGCTGTCGGCCGTCGTCTGGCCCCTTCTCGTACGGCTGCTGCTGCTCGTGCCCGCGCTCGTGCTCGGCCTGCTGGTCTTCTTCCTCAACGGCTCCCTCCTGCTCGTCGCCCTGCGCCTCAACCCCTCCGGCAGCAGCGAGGCCGCCCCCGAGACCGCCGTCATCGTGGCCGCGGTGATGTCCGCCGTCGCCTCCGCCACCGGCGGTGCCCTCGCCGTCCGCGACGACGACGCCTACCGGCGCAGGCTCTACCGGCTCGCCGACCGCCGCCGCCGGGCCCACCCGCCCTGCCCGAGCGCCCCCGGCACCGTCTTCATCCAGCTCGACGGCGTCGGCCACGACGTCCTGACCGAGGCCGTCGGAGGCGGCCTCATGCCGACCGTCGGCCGCTGGCTCGCCGCCGGCGACGGGCAGCGGCCCAGCCACCGGCTCACCTCCTGGCGCACCGACTGGTCCAGTCAGACCGGCGCCAGCCAGCTCGGCATCCTGCACGGCTGCACCTTCGACGTTCCGGCGTTCCGCTGGTACGAGAAGGACAGCCGCGAGGTGATGGTGTGCAACCGGCCGACGAGCGCGGCCGAACTGCAGCGCCGTGCCGTCGCGCACACCGGCGACGGCGGACTGCTCACCCTCGACGGCGCCAGCCGCGGCAACCTGTTCAGCGGCGGCGCCGACGAGCAGGCCCTCGTCCTGTCCATCGCCACCCGCCGCCGGGGCCGCGAGAACCGCTCCCGGGCCGGCTACTTCGCCTACTTCTCCGACCCCGCCAACGCCGTCCGCACCGCCCTGTCCTTCGTCGCCGAGGCCTGCCGCGAGCTCGGCCAGTCCACCCGCGCCCGGATGCGCGGGCAGCGCCCGCGCGTCAGCCGCGGCGGCCTGTACCCCCTCGTCCGCGCCTTCGCGACCGTCGTCGAGCGGGACGTCGTCGTCGCCGCGGTGATGGGCGACCTGCTGGCCGGCCGCACCGCCGTCTACGCCGACCTCGTCGCCTACGACGAGGTGGCCCACCACTCCGGACCGCGCGGCCGGGACACCGAGCAGGTGCTGCGACGCCTGGACCGGTGCCTCGCCCTGATCGAGAAGGTCGCCGAACACGCCCCGCGCCCCTACCGGATCGTCGTCCTGTCCGACCACGGCCAGAGTCCCGGCGAGACCTTCCGCGCCCGCTTCGGCCTCACCCTCGGCGACCTGGTCCGCGCCGGCTGCGGACTGCGCCTGCCGCGCGCTGCCGAGCGCACCCTGCCCCGCGCCCTCGGCTTCGTCCGCCCGGGGCAGAACCCGACCGGCACCGAGGCCCGCGCGGCCGTCCGCGCGGCGCTGCGCCGCCCCGTCGAGGAGCACGGCGAGCGCCACCGCCCCTCCCGCGTGTCGGAGCCGATCGTGCTCGCCTCCGGCAACCTCGGCCTGATCTCCTTCCCGGACGTGCCGCACCGCATGTCCCGGGAGGAGATCGACGCCCGCCACCCCGCCCTGCTCACCACCCTCGCCCATCACCCCGGCATCGCCTTCCTGCTGGTGCGCAGCGAGGAGCACGGCGGCCTGGTCCTCGGCGCGCACGGCACGGAGATCCCCCTGGACCGGCTCGACCACGAACCCGGCCCGTTGGCCGGCCTCGGCCCCGGCGCCGTCGACGCCGTCCGCCGCACGCACTCCTTCCCGCACACCGCCGACATCATGGTCAACTCCTGGTACGACCCCGCCGCCGGCGAAGTCCTCGCCTTCGAGGAGCAGATCGGCTCCCACGGCGGCCTCGGCGGCGCCCAGGCCCGCCCGTTCCTGCTGTCGCCCCTCAGCCTGTCCGCGCCCGTCGACGCGGGGCAGGACCTGGTCGGCGCCGAGCGGGTGCACCACGTCCTGCGCCGCTGGCTGCGCGAGGCCGACGGGCCCCAGGTACCGCTCACGGCCGAGGAGGCCGACCGGCGGGCCGCCTGAAATTCGGCTGCGCCCACCGGGCCCTGCGCCCACACTGTTCGAGTCGCTCACCTCTCGAACACCCTCAAGGAGCCCTGGGTTTGCAGGCCGCCGTCACCGTCACTCCCGCCCGTCTGCCCGACCTGCTGCTCGGCCTGGCCACCGTCCGGCCCGTCTTCCTCTGGGGCGCTCCCGGCATCGGAAAGTCCTCCCTGGTCAGGGAGTTCGCCGCCTCGCTCGGCCTGGAGTGCGTGAGCCTGCTCGGCACCCAGCTGGCCCCCGAGGACCTGATGGGCGTCCCGCAGATCCGCGACGGGCGCTCGGTGTTCTGCCCGCCGGAGGCGATCGCCCGCGACGAGCCGTACTGTCTGTTCCTGGACGAACTGAACGCGGCCACCCCGGACGTGCAGAAGGCGTTCTACTCGCTGATCCTGGACCGCCGCATCGGCAGTTACGAACTGCCCAAGGGGTCCATCGTCATCGGCGCCGGCAACCGCGCCACCGACAACGCCCTCGCCCGCCCCATCGCCTCCGCCCTGGTCAACCGTCTCGCCCACGTCCACCTGGAGGCCTCCCCCAAGGACTGGCTCGCCTGGGCCGCCGGCAACGGCATCCACGCCTGGATCCTCGACCACCTCACCGACCGCCCCGACCACCTGTGGTCCAAGCCGCCCAAGACCGAGGAGCCGTTCTCCACGCCGCGTTCGTGGCACATGCTCTCCGACGCGCTGCACTCCTTCGGCCAGGACCTCGACGAGGCCACCCTGAAGGTCCTCGCCCACGGGACGCTCACCCCGGCCCACGCCACCGCGTTCTGCGGCTACGTCAAGATCGTGCGGAGTCAGTTCGGCATCGAGGCCGTCATCAAGGGGGACGCCCGCTGGCCGAACCGGCCGGAGGACCGCGACCTGCTGTACTACCTCGCCGAGTCCTACCGCGGCCGGCTCGTCAAGGAACTGCCGGCCAGCAAGGAGCACATGTCGGCGAACGGCCGGCAGACGGCGTACCGCGCCAAGTCCCTGCTGGTGCAGCTCGCGGAGATCTCCGTCGAGGTCGCGCAGACCGTGATCGCCCCCGACGCCGACGGCAATCCCGTTCTGCCGTCCTGGTTCCTGATCGAGGCGGCCCGGGACATGCCCCGGCTCGTGGAGGCGCGCCGGTGAGCCGTACCCGGGGCAAGGGCCAGAAGAAGCGGGACCTCGCGGCCGAGGCGTTCGCCGAGGGCATGCGGCTGGTGAAGGCCAACCCGGCGCTGGCGGCGGTCGAGTTCGGCATCTGCCGGCAGGAGGAGTGCAGGTTCGCGCCCCGCGACGGGCTCGTGGTCGTCGACTCGGACGCCGACCTGCACATCCACCCGAACCGCCTCGCCGATCCGGCCGCCTGGGCCTGGGCGCTCGCGCACGCCGTCCTGCACGTGGGCTTCGGGCACGTCCCCGCGGTGAAGGGCGAACGCACCCAGCCGGACCGGTTCGACCTCGCCGCGCGCTGCGTCGTCGTCAACCGCTTCCTGCTGAACTTCACCATCGGCACCACCCCCGAGGACCTCCCCGCCTCCTACCCCGACGGCGACGAGGAGCAGCTCGCCGCGCGCTGGCGCAGGGACGGGCTCCCGGCGGCGTACGAACGCTGCGGCACGGCGGGCGACGAGCCCGACCAACTGCTCATGCCATGGGTGCGCTGGCTGCAGCCCCCGGACCACCAACTGGCGTTCGCCACCGCGCTGACCCGTACGGTGTCTGCGGCGATGGACATGGCGGGCGGCCGCCGCGACTCCCTCGACGGTGAAGCGACGCGGCTGCGCCCCTGGCAGCGGGCCCTGAGCTGGTTCATCGCCTCCTATCCGCTGCTCGGCGGCATCGCGGCCGGGATCAAGCTGGTCGCCGACGCCGAACTCGCCCGCGCCCACGGCATCTCCGTCGCCGCGGTGAACCCGGAGGCCGGCGAGATCTACGTCAATCCCCTGTGCCGATTCGACGACGAGGAGTGGCGGTTCGTCCTCGGCCACGAGATGCTGCACGCCGCCCTGCGCCACGGCGACCGCTGCGGCACCCGGGACCCCTACCTCTTCAACATCGCCTGCGACTACGTCATCAACGGCTGGCTCCGCGAGATGCAGATCGGCACCATGCCGGAGGGCCTGCTGTACGACCCGGCGCTCGCCGGCCTGTCCTCCGAGGAGGTCTACGACCGCATCGCCGGCGACCTGCGCCGCACACGCCGCCTGGCCACCCTGCGCGGCAAGGGACTCGGCGACGTGCTCGGCGCCCCGCTCGGCCCGCCCGGCGACTACGTGGACCTCGACGAGTTCTACCGCCGCGGCCTGGCCCGGGGCCTGGACCTGCACCAGGAGCAGGACCGCGGCTTCCTGCCCGGCGGCCTGGTCGAGGAGATCCGCGCGCTCAGCCACCCGCCGCTGCCCTGGGACGCCCGACTCGCCCGCTGGTTCGACGAGTTCGTGCCCCGCCCCGAGGCGGTGCGCTCGTACGCCCGCCCCTCGCGGCGTCAGTCGGCCACCCCCGACATCCCGCGCGCGGGCCGCTGGTTCCCGCCCGAGGAGGTGGCCCGCTGCACGTTCGGCGTGGTCCTGGACACCTCCGGCTCCATGGACCGCACGCTGCTCGGCAAGGCGCTCGGTGCCATCGCCTCGTACGCCGAGGCCCGCGACGTCCCGGCCGCCCGGGTCGTCTTCTGCGACGCGGCCCCGCACGACGTCGGCTATCTGCCGGTCACCGAGATCGCCGGGCGGGTACGGGTGCACGGCCGCGGCGGTACGGTCCTGCAGCCGGGGATCGACCTGCTGCACCGGGCCGAGGACTTCCCGCCGGGCGCGCCCGTCCTGGTGATCACCGACGGCTGGTGCGACGTGCTGCGGGTGCGGCGCGAGCACGCCTATCTGATTCCCGAGGGCCGTCATCTGCCGTTCACCGCCCGCGGGCCGGTCTTCAGGGTGCGCTGAGCCCGAATGTGATCGGATGGGACACCGAACCGGGTCCACCCGCGAAAGGAAGAACCGTGGCAACCACGCGCACCGCTCACACCGTCTGGGAAGGCAACCTGATCGAGGGCAACGGTGTCGTCACCTTCGACTCCTCCGGCATCGGCCAGCAGCCGGTGTCGTGGCCGTCGCGCGCCGAGAAGGCGAACGGCAAGACCAGCCCGGAGGAGCTGATCGCCGCCGCCCACTCCAGCTGCTTCTCCATGGCGCTGTCGCACGGCCTGACCGGCGCCGGCACCCCGCCCACCAAGCTCGTCACCTCGGCCGACGTCACCTTCCAGCCGGGTGAGGGCATCACCGGCATCCACCTGACCGTCGAGGGCACCGTCCCCGGCCTGGACGAGGACGGCTTCGTCGCGGCCGCCGAGGAGGCCAAGAAGAACTGCCCGGTCAGCCAGGCCCTGACCGGCACCACCATCACCCTGTCGGCGAAGCTCGCCTGACACCCCCGCGCCTTCGGATGCCGCGTCCCCCCGGGCGCGGCATCGCCGTTTCTGGGTACCCGGCATTGACAATGGACCACTCAAGTTTTGTGCTGGAGTCTGGGAAGGGCCCGGGCGGAAGGGGACGGAGATGGCACGTGCGGTCGGGATCGATCTCGGGACGACGAACTCGGTGGTGGCCGTACTGGAGGGCGGCGAGCCCACGGTCGTCGCCAACGCCGAGGGGGCGAGGACCACACCGTCGGTCGTGGCCTTCGCCAAGAACGGCGAGGTGCTGGTCGGCGAGGTCGCCAAGCGGCAGGCCGTCACCAACGTGGACCGCACCGCGCGCTCGGTGAAACGGCACATGGGCGATGCCCACTGGCGTTTCCCGGACAGCGGTTCGATCGACGGCACCCGCTACCGCGCCCAGGAGCTGTCCGCGCGGGTGCTGCAGAAGCTGAAGCGGGACGCGGAGTCCTACCTCGGCGAGGACGTCACCGACGCGGTGATCACCGTGCCGGCGTACTTCGACGACTCCCAGCGGCAGGCGACCAAGGAGGCCGGGGAGATCGCCGGCCTCAAGGTGCTGAGGATCATCAACGAGCCGACGGCCGCCGCCCTCGCCTACGGCCTCGACCGGGGCGAGGAGCAGACCGTCCTCGTCTTCGATCTCGGCGGCGGCACCTTCGACGTCTCCCTGCTGGAGATCGGCGACGGCGTCATCGAGGTGAAGGCCACCAACGGCGACACCCACCTGGGCGGCGACGACTGGGACCAGCGGATCGTGGAGTACCTGGTCAAGCGGTTCAAGGGACAGAACGGCATCGACCTGAGCAACGACAAGATGGCGGTGCAGCGGCTGCGCGAGGGCGCCGAGAAGGCCAAGATCGAGCTGTCCTCCTCGTCCGAGACCAGCATCAACCTCCCCTACATCACCGCCTCCGCCGAGGGCCCGCTGCACCTGGAGGAGAAGCTCACCCGCGCCCAGTTCCAGGAGCTCACCGCCGATCTGCTGGACCGCTGCAAGACGCCCTTCCACCAGGCCGTCAAGGACGCAGGCGTGAAGCTCTCCGCCATCGACCACGTCATCCTCGTCGGCGGTTCGACCCGGATGCCCGCGGTCACCGACCTGGTCAAGGAGCTCACCGGCAAGGAGCCGCACAAGGGCGTCAACCCCGACGAGGTGGTCGCGGTCGGCGCCGCCCTGCAGGCCGGTGTCATCCGCGGCGACGTCAAGGACGTCCTGCTGCTGGACGTCACCCCGCTGTCCCTGGGCATCGAGACCAAGGGCGGCATCATGACCAAGCTCATCGAGCGCAACACGACCATCCCGACCCGCCGTTCGGAGATCTTCACCACCGCCACCGACAACCAGCCCTCGGTCGGCATCCAGGTCTACCAGGGCGAACGCGAGATCGCCGCGTACAACAAGAAGCTCGGCGTCTTCGACCTGACCGGTCTGCCGCCCGCCCCGCGCGGGGTGCCGCAGATCGAGGTGGCCTTCGACATCGACGCCAACGGGATCATGCACGTCTCGGCGAAGGACCTGGCCACGGGCCGCGAGCAGAAGATGACGGTCACCGGTGGCTCGGCCCTGCCCAAGGACGACATCGACCGCATGATGCGGGAGGCCGAGCAGTACGCCGAGGAGGACCGTAAGCGTCGCGAGGCCGCCGAGACCCGCAACCAGGCCGAGCAACTCGTCTACCAGACCGAGAAGTTCATCCGGGACAACGAGGACCGGGTGCCGTCCGACACCAAGGCCGAGGTCGAGGCGGCGGCCGGCGAGCTCAAGACCCTGCTGGAGCAGAACGCCGACACGGCCGCCCTGCGCGGCGGCGTCGAGAAACTCGCCTCCGTCAGCCAGAAGATGGGCCAGGCCATGTACGCCCAGGCCGCCGGGAGTTCAGCCGAGGGACACACGGCCGACGCGAACGGCACGCCGGAGGAGGAGGGCGTGGTCGACGCGGAGATCGTCGACGACGAACGCGACACGAAGGGCGGCGCGGCCTAACCCGGCACGGCGGCGCACACCGCGTCCAGGACGGTGGCGTACGGCGTGCCGAACTCGGTGAGGCGGCGGCGGAGTTGCTCCAGGGCGTCGCGATGCTCGGTGAGCAGCTCCGTCTCGCCGGTCCGGGAGGTGAACTCCAGGACCGCCGGCAGGAAGTCGGGCGGCTTCTCGCCACTGCACTCCAGGCCGTGCGCCTTGAAGGCGTCCGCGCAGCGCGTCAGCGGTCTCCCGCGCCGCCGGGCGTCACCCTCGTACCACCGGCTGAGCCGGAGGCTGCGGCGGTCCTCGGCGTCGAAGACCCGCACATAGTGCGCGGCCAGCTCCGGCAGCGGGGTCGCGGTCGCGTGGTCGGTGAACTCCCGTAGCTGCGGGGCGGCTTCGCGCAGCAGCGGCAGCCGGGCGACGAAGTCGTCGTCCGGATGGGTCAGGCACAGCGCCGCCGCCTGGTACAGCACCGCGTCCGTGGGCATCACGCCTCCCGTGGGCGATGCGGGCCGGGCGCCGGCCGGTCGGGCCGGACGATCCGTGCGGTGTGCGGCGGCTGCCCGACCGGCTCGGCGGGCGGCGCGGACGATATCCGGGTGTCGGTCACGTGCGCTCCCTTGCTCGCCCCCGGTTTCGAACCTAGGGGCGAGCGCGGAAGCGCACCTGTTCACCGCACCCGTCCGGGTCAGGCCTTGCGCGCGACCCCGGCGTACACGGGCACGACACCCTCCGCCTGGGCCGTCACGTCCTCCGGCTCCGGCCGCCACCCGTACACCGGGATCACACCGGGGCCGAGCAGTTCGAGGCCGTCGAAGAACCGGGTGAACTCGGGCAGCGTGCGCGGGTAGAAGGGCGTGCCGCTGCGCCGGAACAGCTCGGTCGCCTGGGCCACGCCCTCGGGGCTGAGGTCCGGGGTGACCTGGGAGAGGATCAGGTAGCTGCCGGGGGCGAGCAGGGAGACGTACCGCCCGACCAGGCCGTACACGTCGTCCTCCGCGTCGCCCAGGTAGTGGGTGAGCGCCACCAGGGACAGCGCGACGGGCTGCGCGAAGTCGAGGGTCTCACCGGCCAGCCGCAGGATGGTGTCGGGGTCGCGGACATCGGCGTGGACGTACTCCGTGGTGCCCTCGGCGGAGCCGTGCAGCAGCGCCTCCGCGTGCCGCAGGACGATCGGGTCGTTGTCCGCGTACACCACCTTGGCGTCCGGGGCCGCGCCCTGGGCCACCTGGTGCAGGTTGGGCTCGGTGGGGATGCCGGTCCCGATGTCCAGGAACTGGCGGATCCCGGCCTCGGCGGCCGTGCGTACGGCCCGGTGCATGAACCGGCGGTTGGCGCGCGCCCCCCGCACCGCCGTGCCGTCCGCGGCCAGGATCTTGCGGGCCAGCTCCTCGTCCACCGGGTAGTTGTCCTTGCCGCCCAGCCACCAGTCGTACACCCGGGCCGGGTGCGGACGGCTCGTGTCGATCTGGACGGGCGCGGCGTCGGATCCTGTCATGCGGTGTCGTCTCCTAGGCGATCGAAGGGTCTTCGAGGGATGTCGATGGGGGTGCCGCCCGCTGCGGGCGTGCTGCGTGCGTGCCCCGCGGCCGGGCGCGGGCGCCGTGGGCGGTGTCAGAAGTTCTCGCGGTACTCCCGCAGGATCTTCCGGGTGCGCTGGGCCGACGCGGCGCGAGCGGTCATGTGGTCCAGGACCTCCAGGTGCGCGGAGACCTCCTTGCGGGAGTCCAGGTACAGGGCACCGGTCAGGTACTCGGTGAAGACCATGTCCGGCAGCTCCGGCTCGGCGAACCGGAACAGCGAGAAGGGCGCGTACGTCCCAGGGTGCGGGCCGCTCGCGAACTCCGCCAGCTGCAGTGTCACCTGGTCCCGTTCGGCGTACTCCAGCAGTTTGTCCAGCTGGTCGCGCATGACCTCGCCGCGGCTGCTCACCGGGCGCCGCAGCACCGTCTCGTCCATGATCACCCACAGGTGCGGGGCGTGCTCCCGCTCCAGCAGCCGCTGCCGCTCCAAGCGCAGCGACACATGCCGTTCGATCGCCTCCGTGCCGGCCTGTCCGATCGTCCCTGCCTCCAGCACGGCGCGCGCGTAGTCCTCGGTCTGCAGCAGTCCGGGCACGAAATGCGGCTCGTAGGAGCGGATGATCCGGGCGGCGCCCTCCAGGCTCACGTACAGGCTGAACCAGTCCGGCAGTACGTCGTGGAACCGCTGCCACCAGCCCGGCTGATTGGCGTCCTCGGCCAGCTCCACGAACGCGGCGGCCTCGTCGGCGGGCACACCGTACGTCGTCAGGAGCACCTGTACGTAGGGAATCTTCAGCGCGACCTCGGCCATTTCCATCCGCCGTACGGTCGCCGACGCCACCCGCAGCACCCGGGCCGCCTCGTCGCGCCCCAGGCCGGCCGCCTCGCGCAGTTCCTGAAGCCGCTTGCCGAGCACCACCTGGCCGACGGTGGGCGCAGCCCGCCGCTCACTCACGCCACGCCCTCCCCTACGCGCCGTCGTACGCGAGCAGTGTGTCACGGCACGCCGTGTCGCACACGTGGTCGAGGGGACTGAAGCGTCAACTCGGCGATTCGCGCAGGTACTTGGCGGTCGCCGGGTCGGCCGGCAGGAACGTCTCGATGGCCAACTCGGCGACCGTCACGTCCATCGGCGTGTTGAAGGTGGAGATCGACGACACGAACGACAGGATCCGGCCCGCGTGCTCGATCCGCATCGGCAGCGCGAAGTGGGCGACGGATCCGGCCGGTTCCTCGTCGTCCGCGCCCGGCGGCACCGGGTACGCCGCGACCTCCTCGTACAGCGTGCGCAGCGCGTCCGAGCGATGCAGGGCGATCTGCCGCTCCATCTGCGCGAGCAGGTGCCCGCGCCACTCGCGCAGATTGCGGATGCGCGGCGCGAGCCCGTGCGGGTGCAGGGTCAGCCGCATCGCGTTCGGCGCGGGCGCCAGCAGGGACTCCGGTACGCCGTCCAGGAGCATCGCGATGCCCCGGTTGGCGGCGACGACCGTGTACGTGGCGTCGACGATCAGCGCCGGATACGGTTCGTAGCCCTGGATCAGCCGCTCCATGCCGTCGCGCAGCGCGTCGAGGGCCGGATCGTCCAGCGGGGTCTCGGGGTAGTGCGGGGCGTAACCCGCCGCCAGTAACAGGGCGTTGCGCTCCCGCACCGGCACGTCCAGGTGCTCGGCCAGCCGCAGCACCATGTCCTCGCTCGGCCGCGAACGGCCCGTCTCGATGAAGCTGATGTGCCGGGCCGAGGAGTCGGCACGCAGCGCCAACTCCAGCTGGCTGACCCGGCGTCGCTCCCGCCAGGCGCGCAGCAGCGGGCCGACGCGCTTGTCGGCGGGGGTGGCGGCAGACACGGCGGACACGGCGGAGCCGGCGGCGACAATGGTCATACGGACGACCGTAGTCGAGGAGCGCGCGCATGAACGAGCCGTGGCAGCAGTCCTGGGAGGCCGCGGCGGTGTACCGGGCCAGAGTCCGCGGCTGCCTGCTCGGTGGTGCGCTGGGCGACGCCCTCGGCTACCCCGTCGAGTTCTCCTCCCTGGACCGGATCCGGGCCGCGCACGGAGAGCGCGGGGTGACCGGGCCGGTGCCCGGAGCGCACGGCGTGGTCGGCCGGATCAGCGACGACACCCAGATGACCCTGTTCACCGCCGAGGCCCTCGTCCAGGCCCACGCACGGGAACGGCACAAGGGCATCGGCGGCGGCTGGGCCCTGCTGCTGCGCCGGGCCTACGAGCGCTGGCTGGAGACCCAGACGAAGCCGGGCCCCGAACAGGCCGCACCGCCCACGAGCGGCGCCCCGGCCGGCGGCCTGGTCACCGAGGCCTGGCTGTACTCCCGCCGGGCCCCCGGCAACGCCTGCCTGTCCGGCGTCGCCCAGATGTACGCCCCCGACCCGGAACTTCCGCTCGACGGCAGGCCCGGCGAGGTCAACCCCGACTCCAAGGGCTGCGGCGCGGTGATGCGCTCGGCGCCCTTCGGCCTCGTCAACCCCGCCGACGCGGCCTTCGCCATGGCCGCCCGCGGCGCCCAGATCACCCACGGCCACCCCACCGGCTACTACGCGTCGGGCGCGCTGGCCGCGATCGTGGCGTACCTCGTCGCCGGGGACTCCCTGGAGGGCTCGGTGCTGCGCGCGCTGCGGTTGCTGGAACTCCATCCCGGCCACGAGGAGACCTCGGCCGACCTGCGCCGGGCCGTCGACCTGGCCGCGCAGGGGTCGCCGACGGCCGAGAAGGTCGAGTCCCTCGGCGCTGGCTGGGTCGCCGAGGAGGCCCTCGCCATCGGCGTCTACTGCGCGCTGGCCACGCCCCGGGTCGAGGACGCCCTGCTGCTGTCCGTCAACCACTCGGGCGACAGCGACTCCACCGGCTCCCTGTGCGGCAATCTGCTCGGCGCCCGGCACGGCGATGTCGGCCTGCCGCACTCCTGGGTCGAGCGGGTCGAGGGCCGCGCCCGGATCGCCGCGCTGGCGGACGACCTGGCGGCCGAATGCGGCCGTCGCTGACGCCTTCGGTCAGGGCCGCGACGGCTCTCCTGTGGCAGGCTGAACGGGTACGCGACCCGTAGGAAGGGAACCGTCCCATGCCCGTCGAACCGTTGTCGCAGAAGGAGATCGAGGACCGGCTGGCCGAGCTGCCGGGCTGGTCGCTCGAAGGGAACCGCATCGCCCGCTCCTACCGGCTCGGCTCGCACTTCGCGGCGACGGCACTGGTCGTGCACATCGCCCAGATCCAGCAGGACCTCGATCACCACTCCGACCTGACCCTCGGCTACCACTCGGTGTCCCTCACCGTGAACACCCACAGCGTCGGCGGCGCCGTCACCGAGAAGGACTTCGAGCTCGCCCGCAAGGTGGAGGACATCGCCGCAGGTCACGGCGCACACTGAACCGTGTGCTGAATTACGACAAGGAAGCCGACGCCTACGACGCCTCCCGGGGCGGCGAACCACGCGCCGAGGCGGCCGCCGACGCCGTCCTCGGCCTGATACCCGACCACGCCCGGCGTCTCCTCGACGTCGCCTGTGGCACCGGCATCGTGACCCGCCGGCTGGCGGCCGCCCGGCCCAAAGCCCGGGTCACGGGCGCCGACCTCGCCCCGGGCATGGCCCGGATGGCCGAAGCCCGGCTGCCCGGCTCGGTCCTGCTGGCCGACAGCCGCCGGCTGCCGTTTCCGGGCGCCACCTTCGACGCCGTCACCAGCGTGTGGCTGCTGCACCTGATCGACGAACCGGCCGACGTCCGGGCCGTCGTCGCCGAGTGCGCGCGGGTGCTGCGGCCCGGCGGGGTGTACGTCACCACCGTCGACAAGGCCGCCGCGCACGACGTGGGCAGCGACATCGACGTCGTCCTCGCGCCCCGCCCGCGCCGCCCCGCCCACGACGCGGCCGCGACCGTCGCCGCGCACGCCGCCGACCACGGGCTCCTCCCCGCGGGCCGGGCCACCTTCCCCGGCCTCGGCCAGGGCCGCACCCCCCGGGGCACCATCGCCGACCTGCGCCGCGGCTGGTTCACGGTGCTGCGCCCCGACGACCCGCTCACCGAGCGCCTCGCCGAGCGGCTGGCGGCCCTGCCCGACCAGGACCGCCCCCGCCCCGACCCCCGTTTCAGCGTCCGGGCGTTCAGGAAGCCGCGGGCCGACTGAAGTCCATCGTCCAGTTGGTCACCCAGGTCTCCCCGCCGTCCACCGAGAACGCCTGCTCCCAGCGCGCCGCGGTGGGGGAGATCCCGGACCACACGAACCGCACCCGCACGTCCTTCCCGTCGTGCGTGTCGGTGCCGTGGAACTCGCCGCGGCCGCCCTCGAACCGGCCCACCACCGGCGGGAACAGCTTCCCGCTGCGGCTGGAGGACCAGTACAGCGACCACCGTTCGCTCTCCTGGTCGAACAGCCGCAGCGTCAGCCCCTTGGACCCGAGCCGGGGCAGGTCGATCTCGTCGATGTTCGCGCCCCCGTCGAACAGCGGCCAGCAGCGGCTCGTCGACGGGAACTCCTCCCAGTCGCCGTCCGGGTCGAGGAAGTCGGTGCGGCGGCGGTGGCGGACCGCCCAGTCGCCGTGGAAGAAGTCGAAGTCGTGCGGGCTGCTCATGAGCGGTCTCCTGTGGTTCCCTCGGGCAGGGTGTCGGTCATATAGGCCTCCAGGTCGGGGACTTCGGGGGCGAGCAGATGCCGCACCCAGGCGTCTCGTTCGTGCTGGATCGGCGGCAGCTCCCACACACAGCCGATCCACGGCAGGGCCGGCACGACGAAGTGGGTGGGCTCGGTGTCCGGGCAGCCCAGCACCGGCTGGCCCGCCGCCGCGTTGCGGTAGTGCAGCACGTTGTCCCACACCCAGCTGTACGCGTTGAGGTAGGCGCCGCTGTCCCCGCCCCGGTGCAGCACGACGAACGTCGCCGGCGGTGTGCCGTCCGGCTCCGGCAGCAGGTCGGGCAGGATCGCGTACGCCGCCCGCTCCACCTCGGGCGCGATGCCCGCGGGGTCGGTGGTGACGTGGTAGCGCTTGACGCGCCGGCCGGCCACCACGATCGGCGGCGGCACGGTCAGCAGTTTCTCCTCGAAGGCCATGGACGGGACGCTAGGCCCGCTTCACTGACATCCTGTGTCAGTGAAGTCCAGCCGTCTCGTCTCGATCCTGCTGCTGCTCCAGACCCGGGGCCGGATGACCGCCGCGCAGCTCGCCGAGGAGCTCGACGTCTCCGTGCGTACCGTCTACCGGGACGTCGAGGCGCTGAGCGCGGCGGGGGTGCCGCTGTACGGCGACGCGGGGCACGCCGGCGGCTACCGCCTCCTCGACGGCTACCGCACCCGGCTCACCGGCCTGACCACCGAGGAGGCCGAGGCTCTCTTCCTCGCGGGCGCCCCAGGACCGGCCGCCGACCTCGGCCTCGGCCCGGTGCTGGCCGCCGCCCAGCTCAAGGTCCGCGCCGCCCTCCCGGCCGCACTGCGCGCCCACGCCGACCGCGTCAGCGGCCGCTTCCACCTCGACGCCCCCGGCTGGTACGCCGACGCCGACGACACCCCGTACCTCGCCGCCGTCGCCGACGCCGTCTGGAACGGCCGTGCGCTGGACGTCCTGTACCGGCGCTGGCGCGAGCCCACCGACGTGCGGCGCCGCCTGGAACCGTACGGGCTGGTCCTGAAGGCGGGCCGCTGGTACGTGGTCGCCGGAGCCGGGCCCGGGCTCGCACCACGGACCTTCCGCGTCGACCAGATCCTCCGGCTCGCCGCCACGGACGAGGAGTTCACCCGCCCCGCCGACTTCGACCTGGCCGCCTACTGGACGGCGTACCAGCGCGACTTCCACGACCGGCTGCACGGGGAAGAGGCGGTGATCCGGCTGGCCCCGGGCGCCCGCCTCACCGGCCAGACGGGCGAGGCTGTACGGGCCAACGGCCGTACTGACGCGGATGGTTGGACGGTGGCGACCGTCCCCATCGAGTCCGTCGACCACGCGCACGGCGCATTCCTGCGCCTGGGCGCCGACATCGAGGTTCTGCGCCCCGCCGAGCTACGCGACCGGATCAGCCGCACGGTGTCCGAACTGGCCCGGATCTACGGCAACTCCCGTGCGGACGGCGCCGATTGATAGAGAAACCACGGCCCGGGACGAGGTGCGGCCCCCAGCGCGGGTGGGGACCGCCCGAAGAAGCGCCCCGATGGGGCGGTGCGAACTATTCGAGGAGTTCCGCGTACGACCCCATGGCCAGGGCGATGTCCGCCTGGGCCCAGAAGCGGTGGTACTTGAAACTCGGTGCGGCGCCGCCCGCCAGATAGCTCTCGATCTTCGACCAGGCCGGGTCGTTCTTGTAGAAGGACCTCAGGGAGAGGAAGGTCGAGGAGGAGTTGACCGTGTCGCCGTTCGGCATCTTGCCGCTCCAGCCGCTCGGGACGTACACGCCGTCGTCGAAGCGGTTGTAGTCGGCGCGGGTCTCCGGGACGGTGATGCCCAGGCTGTCCTGGTAGTTGTTCCACATGCCGTCGAGGAGCGCCTTGGCCGTCGACTTCGCCGTCGCGTCACCGGACTTGGCGGCGTAGTACGTCAGGGTCTTGGCGTACGCGGCCGTCACGCCGACGTCGTTCGTGTAGTCGGCGACGGTGACGTGAAGTCCGTCGTTCGCGCCCGGACTCGACGCGTTCCAGGTGTCGGGCCGGCCGGTCCACTGGAGCGTGGAGGGGATCAGGTAGGTGCCGTCGGGGTTGATCGTGGTCTTGGACAGCGCCCACTTGACCCACTTGTCGAGGATCGCCTTGGCGGCGGCGTTCCCCGTCTGCTGGTAGTACTCGGCGACCCGCTCCATCGACCACGCCTGGAAGCCGAACCACTGGTTGGACGGCGGGTCGTGGTAGACGGGCTCCCAGTCGTAGTACATCCCGTAGAAGGTGGACGTACCGGCTGGCGGGGTGGCGTACCGGCCCTGCCAGCTGTTCGTCGCCCCGCCCGCGATGGCTCCTTCGGACGACTGGAGCCAGCGGTAGAACTCCAGCTGACGGCCGAGCGAGGTGGCCCAGTCCGCCGCGCCCGTCGCCGACTTGGGCTTCAGATCGGCGTTGGAGCTGAGCGCGTAGGCGGCCAGCGGGTTCTGGTAGCCGCCGTGGACGTGGCTGGAGCCGATCCGCCAGGCCCAGCCCGCGCTGGTGTCGTTGGCGCCGCCCCAGGCGTAGTACCAGGACAGCAGATAGGCGGAGGAGTCCTTGCCGGTGCCCGCCGGGCAGGTGGACGGACCGGCGCAGTTCCCGATCTTCTTGAAGTACTTGTCGTACATGGCGTAGCGCAGATAGTCGCCCATCTTCGCCGCCTTGCCGACGGTGGCCGACACGTCGCCGCCCTTGCCCTGCGCCTTCGCCCACACGTCGGCCCAGTACGCGGCCTGCACCGCACGCGCGTCGGCGTCCGGGGCGTCCGTGTACTTCCACTGCTTGGCGTAGGTGGAGTCGCCGGTGAACAGGTCCAGATAGCCGTTGGTGCCGCCGTACTTGAAGGCGTCGCAGGTGGGCTGCGGGACCGTCTCCCAGACCGACTCCTGCGGGCCGCGCTGGAAGGTGTTGATGTACGAGGGTCCGGTGGCCGTCGGGCCCGCCTCGCACTTGCCGGGCTCGTCGCCGAAGCCGTAGACGTTGTCCACGTCCTGCAGCCAGTGCATGCCGTAGACGTCGTCCGTACCGTACGCGGTCTTCAGCTCGGCGGCGATCGGATCCGCACCGACGGACACCGACGGGTCCAGCTTCGCCGGGTACTCGTTCGGGGTGTCCCACTCGGGCGCGTACGTCGCCGGTTTCGAGGCGTTGTAGAAGGAGCTGGTCGGCTGGTCGGCGTGGGTCGGGATCATGTACTTCTCCATCAGGCTCCACGCCCCGTTGAACCGGGACCAGTCACCCGTGACCTTGCCGTACATGGCCTGCAGCCACAGGAGGTAGCTGTAGGCCTCCGACGTGGTCTCGTGGCCCTGGTCGGGGGCCTCGACGATCAGCGTCTCGACGGAGTGGTACGGGATGCCCTCGGGGGAGAAGTAGCCGTTGGCAGGGTTGGTGATCTTCCCGTAGAGGTCCAGGAAACGGGCGTCGTACCCCTTCGACGCCGTCAGCTCCGTCACGGTGACCGTCGCCTTGGTGTGCCCGGTCGCCGAGGCGGTGAAGGTCGCCGAGCCGGTGCCCGAGGAGTCGGCCGTGATGGTCACCGTCTGGGCCGTGTTCCAGGTGGACGGCGTGAAGGTGAGCGAGGATCCGTCGGTGACCGACAGCCCCGTGTTGCCTTCTGTGCGGGCCACGCTCACGGTGACGTCGGCGCTCGGCTGCGTCGAGAGCTTCACCGCGAACGTGCCAGTCTTGCCCTGCTGGATGCCCAGTTGGGTCGGCGAGGCGACCACGACGGGTCCCGAGGTGACCGTGATGCCGACCGGCGTGGAGGACGCGGAGGCGCCCAGGCTGTCGTACGCCTTCGCCACCAGGGAATGACTGCCCACGGCCAAATTGGCGGCGGAGAGCGTGTAGGGCGCGCTCGTGTCCGTCCCCAGCAACGTGGTGTCGTCGTAGAACTCGACCTTGCCGACGGTCGCGTCGTCGGCCGCCGCCGCGGTCGCCGCGAGCGGGACCGCCTCGCCCTGCGAGTAGGTCGCGCCCGCGCTCGGGCTGGTCAGCACGGCGACCGGCGGCCGGTGCGCGCCGTTGCAGGCGGTGCCGTTGACCGCGAAGGCCGCCGGTGCGGTGTTGCCGCCGCTGTACGAGAACTGCGCACCCGTGGTGACCGCCGCGCCGGCGGCGATCGTCCCGTTGTAGGGGGCGTTCCGCACGGTGATCGTCTGGCCGGACTGGGACCAGGTGCCGTTCCAGCCGCTCACGAGCTTCTGGTTGCCCGCGTAGCCGTACGTCAGCGCCCAGCCGCTGATCGCGTCCGTGCCGCGGTTGGTGAGGGTGAGGTCCGCCGTGAAGCCGGAGCCCCAGTCGCTGGTCTTGTAGTCGACGCTGCACTGAAGTGCCGCGGCCTGCGCGGGAGTCGCACCCGTGGCGAGCGTCGACAGGGGGAGGGCGAGCGCCGCCACCACGGCGGTCCAGAGCCGCCGCACGGCACCGCGTGTCCATAAGTGATGCATGTGCTGGTTCCTCCTTGCGCTTGCGGCTTGGGGGGTCAAGGCTTGAACCAGTGGGAGCGCTCCCATAGTGGGGATGAGGGTGGGGGCGGTCAAGATGCTTGAAGAGTCGAAAAGAATTGAACGAATCCGCCCGGAAAAGTCGGGCGTCCCCTCTGTCCATTGACGTCACTTGGCGCTACCTTCCTTCGCACCAGTGGGAGCGATTCCGTTCGTTCGACGCGTGCGTCACCGCGTCCGAGCTGCAAGGAGTCGCTCATGCGACACCCCCCGCGTTCAGTACTTCCAGCCGTCACCGGGGCGGTCGCCCTCGTCGGCGCCGCACTGGTGCCGGTGGTCTCGGCGTCCGGGGCCACACCCGCGTGCACGGTGGAGTACTCCGTCACCGGCCAGTGGGACACCGGCTTCCAGGCCGCCGTGAAGGTCACCAACCACTCGGCCCCGCTGAGCGGTTGGCGCCTCACCTTCGACTTCGCAGGCGGTCAGAAGGTCACCCAGGGCTGGAGCGCCAAGTGGTCCCAGTCCGGCACCACCGTGACCGCCGCCAACGAGAGCTGGAACGCCTCGCTCGGCACCGGCGCGAGCGTCGGCGCCGGGTTCCTCGGCTCCTGGTCGGGGAGCAACGCCGCACCGGCCGGGTTCCGGCTCAACGGCACGACGTGCAA
>NZ_JADDRL010000146.1 GCF_021538895.1 Streptomyces olivochromogenes
CCGGGACTTTCTGCGGGGTGATGGGGAGCCTCGCTGACGTGGGGGCGCGAGGTGTCGAACGCCTACCCCCGGAAGCCTCCTCCATCCGTGTGATGTACGCGATGCCGGACAGCGCGACGCCCCCGGCCCGTTGGGGCTCGGGGGCGTCGTGGCGGACGTCGGGATCAGCGCTTGGCGCTCTGCCTGAGCGCCCGGGCCCGCCGGGCGAGGCGGCGCACCGTGGCGTTGCGCGGGATGAACGACAGCTGCGCGGGCACCGCACCGGGCAGGGCCAGCGAGGTGAGGCGGCGGCGCTTGAAGTACCGCCAGGTGTGCGGGTTCAGCTGCCGGGAGAGGTAGCGCTCGGCGTCCGGGCGCAGGCCCGGGTAGATCTTCGGCTGCATCGCGAAGCCGACCGCCTTGAGCAGTGCGGACAGCTCGTCCACCCGCTCCGGCGTCGGCATCGCCCAGTCCGTGACCGCCTTGCGGTCGCCCAGTTCGGGCAGCAGGGCGTCGGCGATGGTGACCGGCACGCGGTTGCTGTTCTGGTACGGCGTGAGGCGGGCCAGCACGGTGTCGGTGCCGATGCGGGCGACGGGCAGGTCGTACAGCCCGGCCGCGGTGAGCAGGGCGGTGGAGAAACAGCCGACGACCAGGGCGGGCCGCATCCGCTGGAACGCCACCTCGGCGAGCACCGGGTGGTCCAGCAGGGTGAGCTCGGCGCCGAGCCGGCTCGCCTCGTCCTCCAGCAGCCGCGACCAGCGGGCCGGGGCGACCGGGTGCGGCTTGAAGACCAGCCGGCGGTGGCCGAGCGCGACGGCGCCGCGCACCATGCCCAGGTGCAGCTCCTCCTCCTCGGCGTCGCTGAGGATGCCGAGCGCCGAGAGGTACTGGCCGAGCAGCAGGGCCGGCCGGGTGTCGCCGGTGCCGGGCAGTGCGGCCTCCCCGTCGGCGAGCTCCTCCAGCACCTTGAGGAACACCTCCGTCGGCACCAGCTCCGGCCGCACGCCGAACTCGGTGAGCAGCAGCGGGGTCAGCCCGGGGACCAGATCGAGGTGCAGCAGGCGCCCGATGCGGGTGCCGACCAGCGGGTCGATCTTGTCGCGGGTGGGGCCATAGCTTATGAGGCCGTCGGCGTAGACGTCGACGGGAGCGCCGGTGAACAGCTGGCACAGCGCGAGCGACGGGTTGACCTGCACGGATTCCACGGCCAGCCGGATGTGGTCGTCGCCCAGTCCCCACAGCAGCCGTACGTACCGCTCCCACATCGGGATGTCGTCGGCGCGCGGGCTCCAGCCGCCCGGGTGGAACGGGGCGATGGTCTCGTTCCAGGACAGCACCCCGTCGAACCGCTCGCGCAACCGCTCGAAGCCCGGCATCCGGTCCACGGACACGGTGGTCTCGGGGTTGGCCGCGTTGTTCGTGATGAGCAGCAGCCGTCGGTCGGCCGGCTCGAACATTCCGGCGTCGAGGGCCGCGGCCAGGGTCGCGGCTCCGTACAGGGTCGACGCGCAGAAGATGTGGGTCGTGCGTGGCATCAGGCGGCCACCGTCCGGGCGGTCGCCGGCCTGCGCTTGAGCCGCCGCAGCAGGCTCGCCCGCTGCGGGTCCATCGAGTCCATCACCTCGGCCAGTACGTCCTGCGGCAGTCGTTTCAGGGCGGCTGAGGTCATGGAACGCAATTTTCGAGCCACGGCGGGTTCGAACCTCTCGATCGATCCGAGGTGATGGGCCATGATCGCGCAATATGTGCGCACTGCTTTCGGCAGCAGTTTATCGGCCTCGGGATCCTGCGCCGTTTCCTCGATTACCTGGTCGAACGCGCGAATGAAATCGAGCTGTCGTACGTCACCGATCTGGGTGAGGGACGTGGCGACACCGCGGCGGTAGTACACGCCGAGCAGACTCACCGCGGCGAAGGAGTCCGCCTCCCGGTGCAGCTTCCAGATCCACGGCCGGTCCTCGGCGGTGCGCAGCCCGTGGGTGAAGTGCAGCAGCCCCCGGTCGATCAGCCGGCGGTGGTAGACCCCGGCCCAGGCGTACGCGTAGTCCACGGAGGTGGTCCGGTCCGCGGGCAGGATGGCCTCCCGCGGATTCATCACGACGTCCCGGCGGCCGTGCGGCACCCGGTGGATGGCGCGCGCCCGGGCCGTGCACTGCACATGATCGGTGCGGACGAAGTCGCAGCCCAGTTCCTCGATGGCCGTGACCAGCTTGGGGAGGTAGTCCGGGGCGAGCCAGTCGTCCCCGTCCAGGAACGTCAGGTATTCGCCGCGTGCCCGGTCGATGCCGGTGTTGCGCGCGGTGGCCAGCCCTCCGTTCTCCTCGTGTCTGACCAGTACGGCGCCGGGCAACTCCCGCTCCGCGCGTTCGAGAATGTCCGGAGTACCGTCCCGAGAGCAGTCGTCGACGAGAATGAATTCGAAGTCCTCACGCACGTTCGCACGCAGGCTCTTCAGCGTGTCGGGCGCGTATTGCTGGACGTTGTAGAAGGGCACGATGACGGAGAGCTTCACCACCCCGGTGACGTTAGAGGGCGGCCCGTCATTCGTTCTGACCGGTGGCTTGATGTCAGGTGAACTGCACGTGGCGAAGCTGTGAACCGGGCTATTTCGGCGTGCCTTCCCGGCCTGATTCGCCATTCGTCGATGTGCTGTTAACCGTTTGTTGTGTTTGGGTTGGGCGGATCCTAGGAATGCCTTCCTAGCGTCTTCGACGTGCCAGTAAGTGCAACGAAGTCCCTGCGGGTCGCCGTACTCGCGGATTCCGACACTCGGTGGAAATGGGGAGCGCTCACCGCGAAGCGCCTCATTCCGGCCGATTCGGACATCCGCCTCGACGGCTACCTCCTGCGGGGCCGTGCCACCCCGACCGCCCGCCAGCTGAAGGAAGTCGGCGTCCCCGCGGACTCCCTCCGCGAGGTGACCGCCGTCGAGTTCCTGCGTGCCATGGGCGAGGAGTCGTACGACATTCTCGTCCTCTCCCTCGTCGGCGGCGGCGTCCAGGCGATGCTGCACGGCCTGCGGCGCGTCTGGGACGGCTCGGCCGAGCGTCCCGTCGTCGTCACCGGCTACGTCGGCGTCGTCTACGAGAAGCTCGCCGACGGACTGCTGCTGCGGCACGGTGCGGACCTCGTCCTCGCCAACTCCCGCCAGGACGCGGAGCGTTTCCGCGCCGTATACGAGGGAGTGGGCGCCGACGCCTCGGCGGTGACCGAGGTCGCCCTGCCGTTCCTCGGCGGTGCGCCCTACGAGGGTGAACACGAGCCCTACACCGTCGTGTTCGCGGCCCAGCCGTCCGTGCCGGAGAGCCGCAAGGACCGTACGTACCTGCTGAACCGGCTGATCCAGCACGCCCGCAAGCACCCCGAGCGCGAGGTGCTGCTCAAGCTGCGCTCCAAGCCCGGCGAGCACACCACGCACATCGAGGAACTGCCGTACCAGAAGCTGGCGCAGGGCACCGACCTGCCCGCCAACTTCAAGCTGGTGTACGGGCACATGGGTGAGGTCCTGGACCGCACCGACCTGCTCGTCACGGTCAGCTCCACGGCCGCGCTGGAGGCGCTGCACCGCCGGATCCCGACGGTGGTCCTCACCGACCTGGGCATCCGCGAGATGCTCGGCAACCACCACTTCGTCGGCTCCGGCTGCCTCGCCTCCTGGGACCAGCTCGACGCCGGGCACCGCCCGGTGCCGGACGAGGAGTGGGTGTCCCGGCAGGGCGTCGCCGCCGGCGGAGAGTCGTACGCCACGGCCTTCGACGCCGGCCGCGAGCGCATCGCCGAGCTGCTGGCCCGGCCCGAGGGGCTGGTGCCCCTCACCCCCTACTACACGACCGAGACCGCGCCCGGCTATCTGCCCGGGATCCTCGCCCGCCACCACCTCGGTCCCGACGGCACCCCGCTGCCCGGCGCACCCGCCGCCGACAAGGCGCCCGGTCCGGTCCGCCAGATCGTGCGCAGGGCGGCGCGCGGCGCCTACCGCCACGGCGTCCAGCGCGTGGCCCCGGTCATCCGGCGGATGGGAGAGCTGTGAGCGTCCCCGACGCGGCCGCCCGGTCGGCCGTGAGCGACCCGAACCCTGCCCGAGGAGAGCGAGTGCCTTCCAGAGGAGCCCATGTCCCCGCCCAGGGGGCCCAAGGAGTAGAGCCCATGTCCCACCCCGAAGCGGGCCACGGCGCCGCGGAGCGCCGCGTCCTCGCGGTGATCCCCGCGCGCGGCGGTTCCAAGGGCGTGCCCGCGAAGAACCTCGCGCCGGTCGGCGGTGTGCCGCTGGTCGCCCGCGCCGTGCGCGAGTGCCGGGCCTCGCGGCTCGTCACCGACGTCGTGGTCTCCACCGACGACCAGGCCATCGCCACCGCGGCCCGCCAGGCCGGCGCCGAGGTCGTGCTGCGCCCCGCCGCCATCGCCGGCGACACCGCCACCTCCGAGGCCGCCGTCCTGCACGCCATGGACGCCCACGAGGCGCTGCACGGCGCCCCGGTCGACGTGGTCCTGCTCGTGCAGTGCACCAGCCCCTTCATCATCCGCGAGGACATCGACGGGGTGGCCGGCGCGGTCGTCGAGAACGGCGCCGACACCGCGGTGACCGTCGCCCCCTTCCACGGCTTCATCTGGCGGGACGCGGGCGACGACCCGGTGGCGGTCGAGCCGTCCCGCGCCGACGAGGTGGGTGGCCGGGTCAAGGTCGCCAACTCCACCGACACCGAGGGCGGTTACGGCGTCAACCACGACAAGTCCTTCCGCCCGCGCCGCCAGGACCGTCCCCAGGACCTGCTGGAGACCGGCGCCGCGTACGCGATGGACGCCCGTGGCTTCCGCGAGCACCGGCACCGCTTCTTCGGCCACACCGAGCTGGTCCGCACCGACCCGGCACGCGTGCTGGAGATCGACGACCCGCACGACCTGGCCCGCGCCCGGGCCCTGGCCCCGCTCTTCGACGCGGAACGGCCCGGCGCGCTCCCGACCGCCGACGACATCGACGCGGTCGTACTGGACTTCGACGGCACCCAGACCGACGACCGGGTGCTGATCGACGCCGATGGAAAGGAGTTCGTCTCCGTGCACCGCGGGGACGGACTGGGCATCGCGGCGCTGCGCAAGAGCGGCCTGAAGATGCTGATCCTGTCCTCGGAGCAGAACCCGGTCGTCGCCGCCCGGGCCCGGAAGCTGAAGCTTCCGGTCCTGCACGGCATCGACCGCAAGGACCTCGCACTGAAGCAGTGGTGCGAGGAGCAGGGCATCGCGCCCGAGCGCGTGCTCTACGTCGGCAACGACGTCAATGACCTCCCGTGCTTCGCCCTCGTGGGCTGGCCCGTGGCGGTCGCGAGCGCCCACGACGTCGTACGCGGCGCCGCACGCGCGGTCACCACCGTACCCGGCGGTGACGGCGCCATCCGAGAGATCGCCAGCTGGATCCTCGGCCCCTCTCTCGATTCCCTCACCAAGTAAGGACATCCTCTGCCATGAGCACCAACTCCCGTCTGCGCACGTTCGGCACCCGTGAGGTCGGCCCGGGCAAGCCCGTCTACGTCTGCGGCGAGATCGGCATCAACCACAACGGTGAGCTGGAGAACGCCTTCAAGCTGATCGACGTGGCCGCCGAGGCCGGTTGCGACGCCGTCAAGTTCCAGAAGCGCACCCCCGAGATCTGCACCCCGCGCGACCAGTGGGACATCGAGCGCGACACCCCCTGGGGCCGGATGACCTACATCGACTACCGCCACCGCGTGGAGTTCGGTGAGGACGAGTACCGTCAGATCGACGAGTACTGCAAGGAGAAGGGCATCGCCTGGTTCGCGTCCCCGTGGGACACCGAGGCCGTCGCCTTCCTGGAGAAGTTCGACGTCCCGGCCCACAAGGTCGCCTCCGCCTCCCTCACGGACGACGAGCTGCTGAAGGCGCTGCGCGCCACCGGCCGCGCGATCATCCTCTCCACGGGCATGTCGAGCCCAAAGCAGATCCGCCACGCGGTCGAGGTCCTGGGCAGCGACAACATCCTCATGTGCCACGCCACCTCCACCTACCCGGCGAAGGCCGAGGAGCTGAACCTCCGCGTGATCAACACGCTGGAGAAGGAGTTCCCGAACGTTCCGATCGGTTACTCCGGCCACGAGACGGGCCTGCAGACCACCCTCGCGGCGGTCGCCCTCGGCGCCACCTTCGTCGAGCGTCACATCACCCTCGACCGCGCCATGTGGGGCTCCGACCAGGCCGCCTCCGTGGAGCCGCAGGGCCTCGTGCGCCTCGTCCGCGACATCCGCACCATCGAGGCCTCCCTCGGTGACGGCGTCAAGAAGGTCTACGACTCCGAGATGGGCCCGATGAAGAAGCTGCGCCGTGTCGCCGGTGTCGTCGCCGAGGCCGAGATCGCGGCCGCGGCCGGCGAGCCGGTCGCGGTGTGAGACCGAATTCCAGTTCGGATTCGATTGCCTTACGACGGGACGGTCGTACGTCGATGAGCCCCCGCGCCGGGAACACCGGCACCCCCCGCACGCTCGCCTTCGTGGAGAGCCCGGTACAGCTGCTCAATGTGCTGGAGTGGGCGCATGTCCATGCCCTGCAAGGGGCGGCCGGGGAGCCCGGCGGGGGGCCATTGGCGTCCGTGCCGTCCCAGGCACGGCGCAGCACCACCGGCGCTGCGCCGTCGGCGGTCGGGGAGCTCACCGTCGTGGTGCTGTCCCCGACCGACCCCATGACCCGGGGCCAGCTGCGCCGTATGGTGGACCTGGCCCGGGACGAGGGGTACCGGGTCCGCTGGGAGGAGGCGCGCGGCGGAACGACCGCGCCCTTCCACACCATCGGCGGACTCGCCGGCGCGCTGCGGCGCGCCGATCGCATCGTCATGGGAGACCCGTTCTCCCGCTACGTACAGCTGCTGCTGACGATCACCCGCGCCAGGGACCTGGTGGTCGTCGACGACGGCACGGCGACGATGGAGTTCGTCGCCCAGCTCGCCCGCGGTGAGCGCCTGGTGCGCTGGCACCGCAAGGGCGGCCGCCCCGGCGCGCGCGACCTGCTGTTCGCCCCGGTCTCGTCCTCGGCCCGCCGGCGGCTGACGCCCCGGGACGGCCGCCGGGTGGAGGTCTTCTCCTCCATGCCGATGGAGGACACCCCGCAGGGCGTGACGGTCACGGCCAACGACTTCTCCTGGACCCGGGCCCGCTTCGGCCCGCCGCGCATCACCAAGGGCTCGGACATGGTCGGCACGTCCCTGGTCGAGACCGGAGTCGTGGACGGCGACCGCTATCTGGAGGCCGTCCGGACCCTGGCCAAGGCCCACGGGGCCACGAGGTACTTCGCCCACCGCCGGGAGAGCGCCGAGAAGCTGCACCGGCTCGCGGCGGTGACGGGGCTGGAGATCGTACGCCCGGACCTGCCGCTGGAGCTGATCGCACGGCGGGGGCCGATCGGCCGGACGATCCTCAGCTTCCCCTCGACGGTCGTGCACACGCTGCCCCTGGCGCTCGTCGGCACCGGCGTGCGCGTCGCGGTGTGCGACATCGACCCCGCCTGGCTTACCGAGAACGCGTCGCCCCGCGCCCAGGGCTTCCTGTCGGGAGTGACGGGAACGGCGCGGGACGTGCACCGCCTGGCGGCGGTCAGCGCGATCTAGGGTCTTTCGTTTGGATCGGGCCGGCGCGAGGCCGCCGTCAGTCGGCGGCCTTGCGGGCCAGCACGAAGGCCCGTGGGCGCGACTCCTCGGCGAGCGGCTCGCGCACGGTGCGTGCGTACGGCGGCAGGCCCGCCTTGGTGAGCAGCCCGGCGACGGTGTCCGGGCTGCGCCAGTAGTAGTCGAGCCCGATCGCCCTGCCGAAGCGCTCGGTGAGGCGCAGATGGCCGTCGGTGTCACCCGACTGGAAGCCCAGCAGGACGTACCCGCCGGGGACCAGCGTGCGGTGGAACTCCGCGAAAGCGGCCGGCAGGTGCTCGTCCGGGACGTGGATGATCGAGTAGAGGGCGAGGACGCCGCCCAGCGTCTCGTCCGGAAGGTCCAGCGAGGTCATCGAGCCCACGTGGAAGCGGAGCCCGGGGTGCGCCGCGCGGGCCAGGGCGGTCATGCGCGGGGAGACGTCGACACCGAAGGCGGGGACGCCGAGGTCGCTCAGACGGGCGGTGACATGGCCCGGACCGCTGCCGACATCGGCGACCGGGGCGCCGGAGGCCCCCTTCACCAGCTCGGCGAAGGCGCTGATCAGCGCCAGGTCCAGGGGGCTGTCGGCGACGCTGTCGGGGTGCCGGTCGGTGTACTCCCTGGCGATGGCGTCGTAGGAGGAACGGGTGGCCTGTATGAAGTCCGCGGCGGGAACGCGGCTGGGGTCACTCACGCTGCCGGACGTTACCGGGGCCGCGACGGCCGCGCGGCGGTATCGGTGGATGGACTGGTCGAGCGGTGTTCCGGCGGGGCGTGGTATCCGTTGAGGAGAGGAACGGAAGGGTGCCGGGGCGCGGTGAGCGGCCGTGGTCCGGGGATTCCATGATCCGCTTGGCCTGAAGTCGGGCGAGTTTACCCATCTGAGACGACAGCCATGCGCCGGGCGGTCAGATTTTCTTCCCCTAACGGGTTGAACTTTTGTTGATCGAGGGTCAGTTGACCGTCCGGGCGTCCTACCCTTCAGAGGGTGAACCAATTGATGTCCCGAGAGACCGAGGCCGATGTTCCAGGGGACGCCGTGCTCCCCGGTGCGCTGAGCGAGTCGCTGTTCGGCGAACTCGTCACGTTCCGGCGTGACTTGCACATGCACCCCGAGCTCGGCAACCAGGAGTTCCGCACGACCGCCGCGATCAAGGCGCGGCTGGAGAAGGCCGGGCTCAAGCCCCGCGTCCTCACCGTCGGAACCGGGCTCGTCTGCGACATCGGCATGGGGGAGGAGGGCGGCGGCGCGGACGGCGTGCTCGCCCTGCGGGCCGACATCGACGCCCTGCCCATCCCGGACACCAAGAGCGAGTGCGCCTACCGGTCGACGGTCCCCGACCGGGCCCACGCCTGCGGGCACGACGTGCACACGGCCGTGGTGCTGGGGGCCGGGCTCGTCCTGGCCGAGCTGCACGGCCAGGGGCTGCTGCCGCGTCCCGTGCGGCTGATCTTCCAGCCCGCCGAGGAGGTGCTGCCCGGCGGCGCCGCCGAGGTCATCGAGTGCGGGGCGCTGGACGGGGTCCGGCGGATCATCGCCGTGCACTGCGATCCCCGGGTGGACGCCGGGCGGATCGGGCTGCGCCCGGGAGCCGTCACCAGCGCCTGCGACCGGCTGGAGATCGCGCTCGACGGGCCCGGCGGTCACACCGCCCGCCCGCATCTGACCACGGACCTGGTCACCGCCGCGGCCCGCGTCGTCACCGACGTGCCCGCGCTCGTCGCCCGCCGCGTCGACAGCCGCAGCGGGCTCGCCGTGACCTGGGGACGGATCGAGTCGGGGCACGCGCCGAACGTGATCCCGCAGCACGCCGAGCTCTCCGGGACCGTGCGCTGCCTGGACATCGAGGCCTGGCGGCAGGCGCCCGACATCGTGCACGCCGCCATCGACGAGGTCGCCACCATGCACCGGGCCAAGTCGGAGATCACCTATGTGCGCGGTGTCCCGCCCGTGGTCAACGACCCCGTCGTGACCGAACTGCTGCGGGACGCCATGGTCGCGCGGCGCGGGGCGGACTCCATCGAGACCACCGAGCAGAGCCTGGGCGGGGAGGACTTCTCCTGGTACCTGGAGCACGTGCCCGGGGCCCTGGCCCGGCTCGGTGTGCGGGTGCCCGGCGAGCGCACGGCGCGCGATCTGCACCAGGGCGATTTCGACGCCGACGAGCGTGCCATCAGGGTCGGGGTGGAGCTGTTCACGGCCGCCGCCCTGCTCGACGCGGCGGGGTAGTCCGGAGCGGGAAGGACCGAGGGGGAGGAAGGGTGCCCGTTTGGCACCTTTTCGTCCCCTTGTGTCACCCTGATGTAACCGTTGGCGCGCCCGTGTGTCCCGTGGGCGGCACGAAACGATAACGGCCAGGAGAAACCCCGTTCCCCCGGGCTTCTACGCGCGTTACTGTGCGCCGAAATCGCCACCACTGGCGGCACATTGCGGAAGCGGGCCGGCGACGGTGCCGTGGGGATGAAGGGTGCTTGCTGTGCGTTTGATCTCTCGAAGGACCAGGTTCTCCCAAGCTGCGGTGACCGTCGCGGTCGTCGCCCTCGCGGCCGCCGGATGCGGCAAGTCCAGCACGGACTCTTCGTCCACCGAGTCCAAGGACGGGAAGTACTCGGGCAAGGGCATCGGCCTGGCGTACGACATCGGCGGCAAGGGCGACCAGTCCTTCAACGACGCCGCGTACGCGGGATTCAAGAAGGCCGAGACCGAGTTCAAGATGGGCGGCCGGGACATCGAGCCGCAGGACGGCGAGTCCGACGCCGACAAGGTGCAGCGCCTGGAGACGCTCGCCAAGGCCGGCTACAACCCGATCATCGGTGTCGGCTACTCCTACGCGCCGGCCGTGAAGACGGTCGCCGCCAAGTACCCGAAGATCACCTTCGGCATCATCGACGACAACACCATCCAGGCGAAGAACGTCGCCGACATGGTCTTCCACGAGGAGCAGTCCTCCTACCTCGCCGGTGTCGCCGCGGCCAAGGCCACCAAGAAGAACCACATCGGCTTCATCGGTGGCGTGGACATCCCGCTGATCCACAAGTTCGAGGCCGGGTTCGACCAGGGCGCCAAGTCCGTGAACCCGAAGATCAAGATCGAGTCGCAGTACCTGACCCAGACGGCCCAGGAGGGTGGCTTCTCCAGCCCCGACAAGGGCGAGAACGCCGCGGACGGCCAGATCGAGGCCGGCGCCGACGTCGTCTACCACGCCGCCGGTCTGTCCGGCCAGGGCGTGATCAAGTCCGCCGCCACGCACAAGGTCTGGGCGATCGGCGTCGACTCCGACCAGTACGGGCAGAGCGCCCTCACCCAGTACAAGGACTACATCCTCGGCTCGGCCCTGAAGAACGTGGGCGGCGCGGTCTACGACCTCGCCAAGTCGGTCCACGAGGGCAAGCCGCTCAACGGTGAGGTGCGCGGCGACCTCAAGTCGGGCGGTGTGGGCTTCGCCGACACCAACCCGAAGTACAAGGCGCTGACCGACGTCGTCTCCGCCGTCGACAAGGCCAAGCAGGACATCATCGCCGGCAAGATCACCGTCAACACCCAGTGATCCACAAGGTCTGACGGCGGTTCGCACCGCCACCAGGGCTTTACCGTGGTAGTGCGCCCCTTGTCTTGCGCAAGGGGCGCACTGCTGTCCGTCACCGCCGCCGTGACAGTGGCCACAGCTAGATAACGGACCGGACATTGGGGGTTTTCCGTCTGGTCTACGCGCGTTACGCTGCGGCGGAACCAGCGCCTGGTTTGGGCGCTTGCACAAAGGAGTCACGTTCCATGCGCCGGGTGTCCCGTATCGCGGTTGCTGGTGTTGCAACCGCAGCCTTCGCCGTCACCGTTTCCGCCTGCGGAAGCTCGTCCACCTCGTCCACGGGCGGGGACAACAAGTCCAAGGGCATAGGCCTCGCCTACGACGTCGGCGGCAAGGGCGACCAGTCCTTCAACGACGCCGCGTACGCCGGCTTCGAGAAGGCCCAGAAGGACTTCGGCGTGGGCGGCCGGGACATCGAGCCGCAGGACGGCGAGTCCGACGCCGACAAGGTGCAGCGCCTGGAGACCCTGGCCAAGCAGGGCTACAACCCGATCATCGGTGTCGGCTACTCCTACGCGCCGGCCGTGAAGACGGTCGCCGCCAAGTACCCGAAGCTCACCTTCGGCATCATCGACGACAACACCATCGAGACGAAGAACGTCGCCGACATGGTCTTCCACGAGGAGCAGTCCTCGTACCTCGCCGGTGTCGCCGCGGCCAAGGCCACCAAGAAGAACCACATCGGCTTCATCGGTGGCGTGGACATCCCGCTGATCCACAAGTTCGAGGCCGGCTTCGCGCAGGGCGCCAAGTCGATCAACCCGAAGATCAAGATCGAGTCGCAGTACCTGACCGCGACCGCCCAGGAGGGTGGCTTCTCCAGCCCCGACAAGGGCGAGAACGCCGCCGACGGCCAGATCGACGCCGGTGCCGACGTCGTCTACGCCGCCGCCGGCCTCTCCGGCCAGGGCGTGATCAAGTCCGCCGCCGCGCACAAGGTCTGGGCGATCGGCGTCGACTCCGACCAGTACAAGCAGGACGCGCTGGCGAAGTACAAGGACTCCATCCTGACCTCGGCCCTCAAGAACGTCGAGGGCGCGGTGTACGACCTGACCAAGTCCGTGGCCGACAAGAAGCCGCTCTCCGGCGAGATCCGCGGCGACCTCAAGTCCGGTGGCGTGGGCATCTCCCAGTCCAACCCGGCCTTCGCGAAGAACGCCGGCATCCAGGCCGCGATCAAGAAGGCCGAAGAGGGCATCAAGAACGGCAGCATCGTGGTGAAGACCTCCTGACCGGAGCGTCGTAGGCCTGTCGTAGGCATGGCCAAAAGGGCGCTGCAATGGCAGCGTTACGGCCACGGAACGGGGCTCGGGGAGGATTCTTCCCGTGCCCCGTTCGCGCGGCAGAATGCTCGGAACGGATCGAGTCGAGTGCGCAACGAGATCGGTCAGGTCCGGGCACTATTTAAAGCAGGGGCGCTACGCGCGTAGAGCGGCCCCTTTCCCCTAGGAGAGTGCGCCATCGACGCGTCCAGCAGCCCTCCGCTCACCGCTCCGTCGACCGTCGCGGTAGAGCTCGCGGGCATCACCAAGCGATTCCCCGGAGTCGTCGCCAACCACGACATCCACCTGACCGTCCGCAAGGGCACCGTGCACGCCCTGGTCGGCGAGAACGGCGCCGGCAAGTCGACCCTGATGAAGATCCTCTACGGCATGCAGAAGCCGGACGAGGGCACCATCGTGATCGATGGACAGCAGGTCAGCTTCTCTTCCCCGGCCGACGCCATCTCCCGCGGCATCGGCATGGTCCACCAGCACTTCATGCTGGCCGACAACCTGACCGTCCTGGAGAACGTGGTGCTGGGCAGCGAGAAGCTGTACGGCATCGGCGGCGGCGCCCGCAAGAAGATCAAGGAGATCTCCGACCGCTACGGCCTGGGCGTCCGCCCGGACGTGCTCGTCGAGGACCTCGGCGTCGCCGACCGCCAGCGCGTCGAGATCCTCAAGGTCCTCTTCCGCGGCGCCAAGACCCTGATCCTCGACGAGCCGACCGCCGTCCTGGTCCCGCAGGAGGTCGACGCGCTCTTCGACAACCTGCGCGAGCTCAAGTCCGAGGGCCTCTCCGTCATCTTCATCTCGCACAAGCTGGGCGAGGTGCTCTCCGTGGCCGACGACATCACCGTCATCCGCCGCGGCACGACGGTCGGCACGGCGATCCCCTCCCAGATCACCTCGCGTCAGCTCGCCGAGATGATGGTCGGCAGCGAGCTGCCCACCCCCGAGACCGCCGAGTCGACGGTGACCGACCGGGCCGTGCTGGAGGTCAGGAACCTGACCGTCTACACCTCGGGCATGGTCACGCTCGGTGAGTCGTCCGCCTCGTACCTGATGGACGAGGTCAACCGCGGTGAGGTCAAGCGCGTCCTCGACGACGTCTCCTTCACCATCCACGCCGGCGAGGTCATGGGCATCGCCGGTGTCGAGGGCAACGGCCAGACCGAGCTGATCGATGCCCTCATCGGCACCAAGAACGCCGACTCCGGCACCGTGCACTTCCTCGGCGAGGACATCACCCCCTGGGCCACCCGCAGGCGCCGCGAGTCCGGCGTCGGCTACATCCCCGAGGACCGCCACCGCCAGGGCCTGCTCCTGGAGTCCCCGCTCTGGGAGAACCGCATCCTCGGCCACGTCACCGAGAAGCCCAACGCCAAGGGCTTCTGGCTCGACCCCAAGGGCGCCCAGGCCGACACGCGCCGGATCGTCGAGGAGTACGACGTCCGTACCCCCGGCATCGACGTCACCGCGGCCTCCCTCTCCGGCGGCAACCAGCAGAAGCTGATCGTCGGCCGCGAGATGAGCCACAACCCCAAGTTCCTGATCGCCGCCCACCCCACCCGCGGTGTGGATGTGGGCGCCCAGGCGCAGATCTGGGACCGCATCCGGGAGGCCCGCCGCGAGGGTCTGGCCGTGCTGCTGATCTCCGCCGACCTGGACGAGCTGATCGGCCTGTCGGACACCCTGCGCGTGATCTACAACGGCAGGCTGGTCGCCGATGCCGACCCCGCCACGATCACCCCGGAGGAGCTGGGCTCGGCCATGACGGGCGCCGCGTCCGGCCACCTGGAACACGTAGAGACCACCGACGACGACGCCGGTCCGGAGGACGAGGCCCGATGAAGAAGTTCGACAAGGAGCGCGTGCTCCTCGCGGTGGCCGGCCCGGTCATCGCGCTCGTCCTGGCGATCGCGCTGACCTCGATCGTCCTGCTCGCCTCGGGCAAGAACCCGATCGAGCCGTACACGCTGATGCTGCAGCAGCTGCCGTACTCGGACATCCAGGTCCTGATCATCAACCAGGCGTCCCTGTACTACATCGCCGCCATCGGTGTCGCCCTCGGCTTCCGGATGAACCTGTTCAACATCGGCGTCGACGGCCAGTACCGCCTCGCCGCGGTGATGACCGCCGTGGTCGGTGCGCACATCGCCCTGCCGAGCTTCCTGCAGGTCCCGCTGCTCCTGCTGGTCGCCATGTGCACCGGCGCCTTCTGGGCCGGCATCGCCGGTGTCCTGAAGATCACCCGCGGCGTCAGCGAGGTCGTCGCGACGATCATGCTGAACGCCATCGCCACCAGCGTCATCGGCTACGTCACCCTCGCCAACGTGTGGGGCGTGCAGGTCGGCAACAACATGACGACCGGTGTCATGAAGGAGTCCGGCTGGATCCCGGGCATCAACCTGGGCTCCGACGTCGGCGAGATCTACGGCCTGGTCTTCCTCGCGGTCCTGCTGGGCGTCGGCTACTGGGTGGTCCTCAACCGCACCCGCTTCGGCTTCGACCTGCGCGCCACCGGCGCCTCCGAGACCGCCGCCGCGGCCTCCGGCGTCAGCGCCAAGCGCATGGTGCTGGTCGCCATGCTGCTCTCGGGCGCGATCGCCGGTCTGGCCGGCCTGCCGCTGCTGCTCGGCGACAGCCACACCTACAGCCTGAGCTTCCCGGCCGGCCTCGGCTTCACCGCCATCGGCATCGCCCTGCTCGGCCGCAACAACCCCGGCGGAATCGCCTTCGCCGCCCTCCTGTGGGCCTTCCTCGACAAGGCCTCGCCCGCCCTCGACTACGCGACCCCGGAGGCGTACCCGAAGGAGATCGCCACGATCATGCAGGGCCTGATCGTCTTCGCGGTCGTCATCTCGTACGAGTTCGTCCGCCAGTGGGGTCTGCGTCGCCAGCAGAGCCGGGTCGGCGCCGAGCTGGCCGCCGCCGCTCGGAACACCAACAAGGAGGTGGCTGCCTGATGAGCACCGTGACCGTCGCCAAGCCTCAGGCGAAGCAGCCCGGCAGGGGCAGCCGCCGTATGTCGCTTCCCGTACTCCTGCTGATCATCGCGGGCGTACTGGTCCTGACCTCCGCCGTCCGGCTCATCACCGGCGCCGACGGCATCACCTCGACCGGCCAGATGTCCACCGCGCTGCGCCTGGCCGTGCCGATCGGCCTCGCGGGCCTGGGCGGCCTGTGGTCCGAGCGCTCCGGTGTCGTCAACATCGGCCTCGAAGGCATGATGATCCTCGGCACCTGGTTCGGCGCCTGGGCCGGCTACCAGTGGGGCCCGTGGGCCGGTGTCGTCCTCGGTATCGTCGGCGGTGCCCTGGGCGCCGTGCTGCACGCCATCGCCACCGTGACCTTCAACGTCAACCACATCGTCTCCGGTGTGGCGATCAACATCCTGGCGCTGGGCGTCACCCGCTACCTGTCGAAGTTCACCTTCGAGAACGCCCCGCAGGGCTCCTCCAAGCAGTCCCCGCCGATCGACTCGCTGGGCACCTTCGACATCCCGGGCCTGTCGGACTGGCTGATCACCCTGAACCAGAAGCACTGGTTCGTGATCTCGGACCTCGCCGGCCTGGTCGGCGGTCTGGTCACCGACCTGTCGCCGCTCACCGTCATCGCGGTCGCGCTCGTCCCGGTCACCTGGTGGGTGCTGTGGCGCACGTCCTTCGGTCTGCGGCTGCGCTCCTGCGGTGAGAACCCGGTGGCGGCCGAGTCCCTCGGCGTCAACGTCTACAAGTACAAGTACATCGCGGTGATCGTCTCGGGTGCCTTCGCGGGCCTGGGCGGCGCGTTCCTGTCCATCGTGGCCTCGAACGTGTACCTGGACGGCCAGACGGCCGGCCGCGGCTACATCGGTCTCGCCGCGATGATCTTCGGCAACTGGATGCCGGGCGGCCTCGCCCTGGGAGCGGGCCTGTTCGGCTACACCGACAGCCTCAACCTGCGCGGCGGCACGGTGAACGTCCACGCGCTGATCCTGCTCCTCGCGATCCTGCTGGTGTTCGGGGCGGCGTACCTGGCCTGGAAGAAGAAGGTCGTCCCGGCCGTTGTCACCGTTGTGATCTCGGCCCTGATGTTCGTCTGGTACGCCACCACGAACGAGGTCCCGCGCCAGCTCGTCACGGCGACCCCGTACATCGTCACCCTGCTCGTCCTCTCGCTGTCCGCGCAGAGCCTGCGGATGCCGAAGGCGGACGGCATGCCGTACCGGAAGGGACAGGGCAAGTGACCTCGGCCGCGGACTTCGACTGGGAGGCGCTGCGTGCCGAGGCGCGGGAGGCCATGTCCCACGCCTACGCCCCGTACTCCGGCTTCTCGGTCGGCGTCGCGGCCCTGGTCGACGACGGGCGCACCGTCACCGGCTGCAACGTCGAGAACGCCTCGTACGGCATCAGCCTGTGCGCCGAGTGCGGGCTGGTGTCCGAGCTCGTGCGCACGGGCGGCGGCCGCCTGACCCACTTCACCTGTGTGGACGGCACGGGCGGTCTGCTCGTGCCGTGCGGGCGCTGCCGGCAGCTGCTGTACGAGTTCGGCGGCCCCGACCTCCTCGTGGACACCCCGGCGGGCGTCCTGCCGCTCTCCGAGATGCTCCCGCAGGCCTTCGGCCCGGACCATCTCAGCAAGTAACTCCACCGCGGCCCCTCCGAGCAGATCCGATCGGAGGGGCCGCGTGCTTCGCACCTCCCGGAAGGAACGCACACCATGGCCATGGACGCCATCTCCGTCATCCGCACCAAGCGGGACCGGGGTGAGCTCGGCGACGAGCAGATCGACTGGGTCATCGACGCGTACACGCGCGGCGTGGTCGCCGACGAGCAGATGTCGTCGCTCGCGATGGCCATCCTGCTCAACGGCATGAACCGCCGTGAGATCGCCCGCTGGACCGCCGCGATGATCGCGTCCGGCGAGCGCATGGACTTCTCGTCCCTGTCCCGCCCGACCGCCGACAAGCACTCCACGGGCGGCGTCGGCGACAAGATCACGCTGCCGCTGGCGCCCCTCGTGGCGGCCTGTGGCGCGGCCGTCCCGCAGCTGTCGGGCCGCGGCCTCGGCCACACCGGCGGCACGCTGGACAAGCTGGAGTCGATCCCCGGCTGGCGCGCGCTGCTCTCCAACGAGGAGATGCTGCACGTCCTCGACACCACGGGCGCGGTCATCTGCGCGGCCGGCGACGGCCTCGCGCCCGCCGACAAGAAGCTGTACGCCCTGCGGGACGTCACCGGCACGGTCGAGGCGATCCCGCTGATCGCCTCCTCGATCATGTCGAAGAAGATCGCCGAGGGCACCGGCTCCCTGGTCCTGGACGTGAAGGTGGGCACCGGCGCCTTCATGAAGACGATCGAGGACGCGCGTGAGCTCGCCTCCACCATGGTGGGCCTGGGCACCGACCACGGCGTGAAGACGGTCGCGCTCCTCACCGACATGTCCACCCCGCTCGGCCTCACGGCGGGCAACGCCCTGGAGGTCCGCGAGTCGGTCGAGGTCCTGGCGGGCGGCGGCCCGGCGGACGTGGTCGAGCTGACGATCGCGCTCGCCCGCGAGATGCTCGACGCGGCCGGCGTGAAGGACGCGGACCCGGCGAAGGCCCTGGCCGACGGCTCGGCGATGGACGTCTGGCGCCGGATGATCGCGGCCCAGGGCGGCGACCCGGACGCCCCGCTGCCCACCTCGAAGGAGCAGCATGTGGTGAAGGCGGGCGCCTCCGGCGTGCTGACCCGCCTCGACGCCTACGACATCGGTATCGCCGCCTGGCGCCTGGGCGCGGGCCGCGCCCGCAAGGAGGACCCGGTGCAGGCGGGCGCCGGCGTCGAACTCCACGCCAGGCCCGGCGACACGGTCACCGAGGGCCAGCCCCTCCTGACCCTCCACACCGACACCCCCGAGCGCTTCGACTACGCGCTCCAGGCGATCGAGGGTTCGCACGACATCGCGGCCCCCGGCACGGAGTTCTCCACGACCCCGGTGGTGCTGGAACGTATCGCCTGACCAGGCGATTTCCCTTTCGGGTGAACGGGATCGGTGGAACCTCGCCGGTCCCGTTCGGCATGTTGATCAGCTCATGGATTCGTTCGACGGCGACTGTCTCCTGACGGACAACGAGTGGGAAGAACTCGTCTGGGTCTGGAAGCAGACCGACGTTCCCAAGGGCTGCAAGGTGGAGATCGTCAAGGGACGCATCACTGTGGCGCCCTATTCCGCCGTTTCCCACCACAGGCTCGTGGAACCGATGGCGCGGCACCTCATCGGGGCGATCCCCGACTCGTGGGGCGTCTACCAGCGGTTGGCCCTGGCGGTCTCCTCGCGGCATGAGCTCTATGTTCCCGACCTTGCCGTGGTGCCGGAGGAGGTGCTGCGGCGCGGGGACGACTGCCTTGCTCCTGCCGACGCGGCAGAGCTGGTCGTCGAGGTCACCTCGGCGAGGACGGCGGAGACCGATCGCACAACCAAGGTGGCCGGCTACGCCGACGCCGGTGTTCCCCTGTACCTCTTGGTCGACCGCCTGGCACCCGGCGGGCCGACGGTGGTGCTGTACGGCGAACCCAAGGGCGGGGTCTACCGAGTCCTTCATGCCTGCGGGTTCGGCGCCGCAGTCGACCTGCCCCGGCCCATTGGCTTCACCCTGGACGCGGGTCTGTTCCCGGCCAAGTAAGGACAGCGGCCGATGAGTTAGCCCCGCCCGCCCGGTCTACAGCACGTGGACGCCAAGACACCCGCCGTACTCGTGCTGACCGGCCCCGTCGCCAAGGGTGAGGTGAGTGGGCTGTGTGAGGACGTGCGGGCGCTGTTGGAGGCGGCCGGAGGTGGGGTCGTCGTGTGTGACGTGGGTGGGCTCGGGCCGCCCGGGCTGGGGGTCGTCGATCTGCTCGCCCGGCTGGAGCTGGCCGCCCGGCGGGCCGGGGGCCGGATACGGCTGCGGGATCCCGACCCGGCGCTACCTGCCCTCCTCGATCTCGTCGGTCTCCGCTTCGAGATGGAGGGGGAGCCCGAACAGCGGGAACCACCGCTGCGTGTCGAGGAAGAAGTGGAACCCGGTCAGCCGGCCGTCTGAGATCTCCAGGACCTGCACGGACCAGGGGGTGTATCCGCCGGCCTCCGGGTCCGGCTTGTACTGGGCGAAGCCCGGCAGGCCGTTGACCTGGACCGGCAGCAGACGGGAGCCGGCGCAGGCGGCGCCCAGGGTCGTCATGAAGCCCGTGATGTCGTCGTGGCCGGTCAGCCACAGGTCGAACGGCGGCATCGTCATGACGGCGTCCTCGTGCAGCAACGCCGTCAGCGCCGTCATGTCGTACCCCTCGAAGGCCGCCACATAGCGGTCGAGCAGCTTCTGCTGGTCCTCGTCCAGCGGGTCGGAGACCGTCGCCCGAGCGCCCTTGTCCTCGCGCTCGGCCAGCGTCGCCCGCGCCCGCTGCAAGGCGCTGTTGACCGAGGCGACCGACGTGCCCAGCAGCTCGGCGACCTCGCTCGCCTTCCACGCCAGCACCTCGCGCAGGATCAGCACCGCCCGCTGCTTGGGCGGCAGCTGCTGCAGGGCCGCCATGAAGGCGAGGCGGATCGACTCCTTGGCGACGGCCGCCTCCGCCGGGTCGTCGACCGTGGGCAGCACCCGGGCGTCCGGCACCGGCTCCAGCCAGGTGTTGTCCGGGCGGGGCGAGAGGGCGGCCTGGGCGAGCGGGGTCGAATCCGACAGGTCCACCGGCCGCGCCCGCTTGTTGCCCGCGGTCAGCATGTCCAGGCAGACGTTCGTCGCGATCCGGTACAGCCAGGAGCGGAGGCTGGAGCGGCCCTCGAACTTGTCGTAGCTCCGCCAGGCCCGGACCAGGGTGTCCTGCACCGCGTCCTCGGCCTCGAAGGAGGAACCCAGCATGCGGTAGCAGTACCCGGTCAGCTCGGTCCGGTGCTTCTCCAGTGCGAGGTCCAGGTCCGTCGTCGTCGCGGTGTTGCCCATCGTCCACCCACCCCTGTGGCCGTTCCTGTGACGCGCCTTCGCGCTCCAGCACTTCGGAAGCTACCGCAGCCCACTGACAATGGCCCCCGGAGTCCACAAAGGGCCAGGTCGGCGTGGGTCTCAGACCAGTTGCTTCACGGACATGAGCAGATGCCGGTGAGCGGCACCGGACCCCGCGTCCCCTCCGGACGCCTCTGCGACCGAGCTCAGCAGCGCCCGCTGCCCCGCCCCCAGCAGTTCCATCCGCAGCCCCGGCCCCTCGAACGAGTTCAGCGCGTCCAGCAGATACGTTGGATTGAACGCCACGGTCACCGCCTCGGCCCCCGTCAGTCCCGCCGGCAGCCGCTGCGCCGCCACGTCGTCCCCGTACCCGGCCCGCACCCGCAGCGATCCGTCCCCGGCCGAGAAGTCCAGCCGTACCGGACTGTTCGCCTCGGCCACCACCGACACCCGGCGCACCGCCTCCGCCAGCGCCCCGCAGTCCACCTCGGCGACCGCGGCCCCCGTCAGCTCGAACAGCGAGCCGTAGCCCGGCAGCCGGCCGTCCAGCCGCCGTATCAGCGACCGCATCCGCCCGCCCTCGAAGCCGACCGGCCCGCCACCGGCCGCGGCCGACGGGTCCAGGCCGATCCGTACGTTCCCGCACCGGGCCAGCGACCGCGCCACGTCGAGCAGCCGTCGCGCGGGCAGCAGCGTCTGAACCGCCACCTCGCCCGCACCCGCGCTCTCGCCCGCCCCCGCTTCCGGCTTCCACGGCAGCCGGCGTACGGCATACCGGTAGCGGTCCGACGCCGATACGGTCATCTCCTCGCCCTCCAGGCGCAGTTGGACGCCCGTCAGCACCGGCAGCGTGTCGTCCCGGCCGGCGGCCACGGCGACCTGTCCGACGGCGGTGGCGAATCCGGCCGCGTCCACGGCGCCGTACGCGGCGGGCGCCGCCGGAAGCGCGGGGTACTCGTCCAGCGGCAGCGTCGACAGCCCGAACTCCGTCCCGCCCGCCTCCACCGTGAACCGGGTCCCCTCCAGAACGCAGCTCACCGGCCCCTCCGGCAGCACCCGGCAGATGTCCAGCAGCCTGCGCCCGAGGACCAGCACCCGGCCGGGCGCGGCCGTCTGTGCGTCCGCCTCGATGCGCGCCGCCGTCTCGAAGTCGAAGCCGGACACCGTCAGCC
>NZ_JADDRL010000147.1 GCF_021538895.1 Streptomyces olivochromogenes
GCGTATGGCGTCGCGGTAGGCGCGGGCCGCCGCGCGCAGGGCCGCCTCCGGGTCCACGCCGTCCGCCTCGGCGCCGACCGCGAGCGCGAGCAGCTCGTATCCGATGCCCTCGCCCTGCGGCAGCGGCACCGTGAGGCCCGCGGTGCGCACGCGGGAGGCGAGCTTCGCGGCGAGGGCGAGGCCGGGCTGGCCGAGCGGGACGCCCTCGGTCACCGAGGTGCGGCGCTTCTCCTCCGCCTTGGTGCGCAGCCAGTGCTCCTTGACGTCCTCGGGGGTCTGGGCCGTCTCGTCGCCGAAGACGTGCGGGTGGCGGTGGATGAGCTTGGCGACGATGCCGCCGGCCACGTCGTCGATGGAGAACGGCGCCTCGGGGTCCTCCTCGGCGATGCGGGAGTGGAAGACGACCTGGAGCAGGACGTCGCCCAGCTCCTCTCTCAGCTCGTCGCGGTCGCCGGCCTCGATCGCCTCGACGAGTTCGTAGGCCTCCTCGATGCCGTACTTGGCGAGGCCCAGGTGGGTCTGCCGGGAGGACCAGGGGCACTCGGCGCGGATGCGGTCCATGACCTGGACGACGTCGAGGAGGCGGGCGCCGGGCAGGTCGTAGGAGGCGGGGAGCAGCTCCAGCTCCGGCATCCGCACGCGGCCGGAGCCGGCGAGGCGGGCGAGGCCGTCCGTGAGGGCCGGTTCGCCCTCGCCGGCGGCGACGACGACCACCGTGTGTCCGCCGGCGCAGGAGTCGACCAGTTCCTGGGCGGTGGGGGACGCCTCGTCCACCGATATCCCCGCCTCGCGCAGATAGGGCAGCTGGGGATGCGTCCCGTCCGCGCACAGCACGCGGTCGGCGGTGCGCAGCGCCTGCCAGGCGGGCCAGGACAGCAGGCCGGGGGCGACGCGGTGACTGGTGGTGAGCAGGACGACACGGCCGGGGGCGGACTGCTCGTCCGGTCCCGGTACCTGGGTGTCTTCGAGGCGCGTGGTGTTCACGCATCGAACGTAACGCACCCCGCCCACCCGCCTCGCGCGTTGTCCACAGGCACGGAACGACGATGCGATCGTATGACCGACGGCCCGCTGGCGACGTACCTGAGGTTCCCGCGACGGCGCCGGCTAGGCAGTCAGCTGCGTGCCGTTCGTGGTGACCTCGCGGACCCAGGGGGTCTTCGCGTCGACGCGGCTGCTCTTTTGCACGTCCCAGCTGCCGTAGCGCGGGTTGAGGTCGACGTGGAGTTCCTCGGACGCCGCGGACAAGGCCTTCCAGAAGGCGGGCTCGGTGGTGTTGGTGCCGAGCTTCTGGGCGAGCTTCTGCGCCTCCACCTGGAGCCGGAGGTTGTCGTCGAGACGCTCGGGGGCGACGCCGTACTTCTGCAGCCAGGCCGTCTCCAGCGCCTCGGCGCTGCCCGCCTGCTGCAACAGGCCGCCGCGCATCTGCTGGACCTCCTTGCGGGTGACCGTGATGCCCTGGTCCCGCGCGGCGCGGTGCAGCACCCGGTCGAGCACCATGTTGTGCAGGGTGTCGCGGGTGAGGCTGCTGGTGGAGGCGAGGACCTGCTCGTACTGCGCCTGGTCCGGCACCGCGGCCTTCTGCGCCCGGCGCACCTCGTTCACCCGGCTCTCCAGTTGGGCGACGGTGATCCGCTGACCGCCCACGACGGCCGCCGCGCCGGGATGCGCGTCGTCTCCGCAGGCGGTGAGAAGGGGGGCCGCGGCGACGATCACGGCGGACAGGACGAGCGCGGTGCGACGGCGGCGGTGCAAGGAAACCTCCCGAGGAGATTGTGCGGCAGTGCACAAAGTCTTGCGGTGATCGATGTTAGGCAGTGACCAGGCTCTGGCCAACCCATTCGACCAACGATTCACGTGTGCTTCGGGCACCGCCGTACCCGCGTGCGGTGGGCGTCAGCCGGTGATGGCCACCGGGGCGTCCCACGCGTCGCGGTCCACGGTGATCGTGTAACCGTTCCGCGTCTCCTTGCTGTTGACCATGTACTGGTGGGCGCGGCTGTGGCCGGTGTACTGCGTCGCCCCCCACGGCCAGTCCGCGGTGGTGGTGTACTGCTTGTCCCACAGCGCGTACCAGAGGTTGCCCGGCAGGTCCGTCTTGTCCGTCGCGGTGGCGATCGCCTTGGCGCTGGAGCTGGTGAAGCCGTAGTAGCCGCCGCGGTAGGTCTTGGCGCGCAGCGTCTTGCTGAAGGAGCGCACGTACGTCAGCACGGCGTCGTTGCACGCCTTGTTCGTGACGTCGTACGCCTCCATGTCGAGGTAGATCGGGCTGCCCGCCTTCATGCCGAGGGCGGAGGCCTTGGCGACGGCGTCGGCGGCGTCGCTCGCGCCGAGGGAGGCGGCGGTGGCGGCGCTGATCCTCTCCGGGCTGGAGCCGGTCTGGCAGGGCGGCTGGGCACCCACGTAGAGCGGGATGAGCTTCCAGCCCGCGTCGCCGACGGACTTGACCCAAGAGGGGGTGAGGTTGGGCTGGTTGCAGCCGCGGTTCTTGCCGCCGACGTAGACGGCCGCGGCACCGTAGAACCCGTTGCTGCGCCAGGCCTTCATCGCGTTGAGCGAGGGCGCGGTGCAGGTGTCGAAGGCGTGCCCGGTGTACGTCCGCTGTGCGGGCCAGGTCGTGGCGGCCATGGAGGTCTGCGCGGCGATCCCGGCCCCGGCGACGACGGCGGCTCCCGCCACCGCCCACGTGACGTACCTGCGCTTCTTGGTCTGCCGATGGCCGGCCATGTACCCCACCCTCGATCGCGCGCTGCCAGCGCTCTTGTCTTGCCTGGCGAAAGCGAAGGGCAACCTATCCAGCGCCGTTCATGCCTTCGGGAAACGCAGCCCCCCGAAGATCACAAGAATCACTCAGGGAACGGCAAAATCTAGCCGCGCACCTGCCCCAGCCACTGCAGGGAGCGCCGGACCTCTGCGGCCATCGGGTGACCGGGGCCGTTCAGGCGCTCCACGTCGAGCAGCAGCCGCGCGAGCGTGTCGTGGGCGGCGGACCGGTCGCCGAGGGCGAGCAGCAGATGGCCGATGCGGCGGCGGACGTCGTGGGCGAGCCCGGGGTCCCCGGCCACGTACTGGTTCTCGTAGTACGGCAGCAGCGCGCGGTACTCCGCGAGCGCCGCCGCCGGTTCGCCGAGCTGTTCCAGGCACAGGGCCGCTTCGTAGCGGAAGCGCAGCGACTGCGGGTCGGCCTGGCCGGCCTCGGCGGCGCGTTCGTCGGCCAGCCGGCGCAGTTCGGGCAGCGCGCGCCGGAACTGGCCGTCGTCCATGAGCGTGGCCGCGTACTGCTTGCGCAGGGAGCGGACCACCGGGGAGTGCTCGCCGTGCTGTTGGGCGGCGGCGGGCAGGATCGCGCCGAGGATGTCGACGGCCTGGGTGATACGGCCCTCTCCCAGGAGGCGCTTGACCTCGTCCACGGCGGCGGCGACGTCGGGCTTCTCGGCCGTGTCCGGCACGGGCGTCACGGGGGCGGGCTGGGGCGCGGGCGTGCGCGCCCGGTCCGGCCAGGGGGCGTGCGGGCGCAGGAAGGGCCGCGTGGGGTCGAGGGGCGCCCCGGTGGGTATCCCGCGCGCGGGCAGGAGCAGCGCCAGGTGCTCGTAGACCTCCTGCGCGGAGGCCGGCCGGTGCTGCGGGTCCTTGGCGAGCAGCCGCAGGACGAGCGCTTCGAGCGCCTCCGGCACCTCGGGGCGCAGGCGGCGCACGGGCAGCGGCGGCTCGTACAGGTGCCGGTGCAGTACGCCGAGCGCCGTGGAACCGGAGAACGGCACGTCCCCGCTGAGCAGTTCGTGCATCAGCACACCGAGCGCGTACAGGTCGGTGTACGGGCCGACCGCGCCGCCCATCGCCTGCTCGGGCGCCATGTACGCGGGCGAGCCGATGGGCGAACCGGTGTGCGTGAGACGGGTGGTGTCGGTGTCCATGACGGAGGCGACGCCGAGGTCGAGCACGGTGACCGTGCCGTCCTGCTTCACCATCACGTTGCGCGGCTTGAGGTCGCGGTGGACGATCGGCACGGCGTGCACGGCGCTGAGCACGGCGCACAGCTGCGCGGCGACCGCGACCGCCCACTGCCACGGGTAGGGGTCGTGCTCGGCGAGGTGGTCGGAGAGGTCGGCGCCGTCGACGTACTGCATGACGAGGAACAGCTCCTCGCCCTCGCTGCCCGCGTCGTGCACCGTGACCAGCCCGGGGTGGTCGACCTGCGCGGTCACCCGGCACTCGCGCACGAACCGGCGGCGCAGTTCGTCCGCCTCCTGCCCGGCGACCTTGTCGGGGCGCAGCAGCTTCACCGCCACGCGCCGGTCCAGCCGCTGGTCGTACGCCGTCCAGACCTGGCCCATGCCGCCCTGCCCGATGAGCGTGGACAGCTCGTAGCGGCCGGCGACGACGCGTCCTGTCGCCACGGTCACCTTCCGCCCTCGTGGTTGTCCTCGGGATGCCCGTCGTGCTTGCGCAGGTAGTCACTGAGCTCGTCCAGCTCGGCGCGCACCTGGTCGATGCGGGCGGGGGCGGGACGCTGGTGCGACGTGGAGATCGGCGGCCCGGGCGGGGGCGTGTGGGGCGTGAGCGGCATCGGCGCCACGGGCGTGCTCGGCACGGTCGTCGCGGTGTACGGCGACACGGGGCCCGGGTAGTTGTACGCCCGCGCCATCGGCTGCTGCGCGCGGTAGGCCTCGCGCTGGCGCGCGAAGTGCCGGATGTCCGCCGCGAGGTAGTAGACCGTCACGACGACGAGCGTGCCGAAGAGGATGCCGAGGCCCACGGCGCCGCCGGTGCTCACCTCGTCGGCGGGGTCACTGCCGATCAGCACCACGCTGATGATGTCGGCCGCCAGCGCCACGATGAACAGGCACCAGTCCAGCGGCTTGCGGGTCACGATGGCCAGGCGCAGCAGCATCGCCCAGGCCGCGAAGCCGATGCACAGGAACCCGATCACCACGAACAGGATGCGCAGGAAGACCAGCACCGCGGTGTCCGGCGGCTGCTTCACCGGCTGTGCGTAGCCGTGGCCTTGCATGGTTGCTCCTGTTACCTGAAGAGGGCGTACGTGTTCCGTCCGGCGCCGTCCGCGGTGCGGACAACCCCGGTCATGCGATTGTCGCTTCGAGCATATGGCCCGACACGGACAACCGGTTCGGGTTGTACCGAACCGTTGTCCAGCCGGTCACTTCCCACGACGACGCAGGTGCGGACGGGGTTGCGCGGAGCAGGACGTTCCGGGCGGAAGAGCCGGCGCGGCCCTCGCCCTCGCCGTAGCACCGCCGTCGCCCCACAGTCTGCCCCGCGGGTCCCCCGCCGTGTCATTCAGGTGCCACCGTTCCGTCCGTCAGACCGTCGTACATCCCGCGCACGAGCTGCTCCCCGAGCCGGCCCGCGTGCCGCAGCGCCCGCTCGAACTCGTCGAGTGCGCGAAAGCGCGCGCCGTAGCGGCGCTGTTCGTCGAGCGGGAGCCGCGGCAACTGGAGGCGGCGCACGTCGAGGCGGGTGGCCGTGGACGCGTAGCTGCTGGCCTGGCGGTTGTTGGCGGTACCGCGCAGGAAGCCGGCGAGGAACCAGGGGTCGAGCGCCGTGGGATCGGGGCGCAGGAGCACGAGGTTGCGCCCCAGGGCGGCACCCTCCGTCACCTCGTCGATCACGCGGGCCATCGAGCCGCCGCCGAGCACCGGCACGACGATGTCGCCCGCCTCGGTGAGCACGGCCTCCTCTTCGCTCTCCGGGAGCGTCCCGGAGGGCGCCGTTCCGGCCACCACGTCGTGGTCGGTGAGGACGGCCACGCGCGCGTGGCCGCCGCTTCCGCCGGTACGCAGCACCAGGGCGCCCCCGCGCGCGAGTTCACCGACGGTGGTGAGCGGCCAGCGCACGGGGCGCGCGGCGTCGGCGGACGGCGGGGTGAGATCGGCGGTCAGGCGCAGCGTCTCGCCGAGGCGCTCCCGTACGGCCGTGAGCTGCTCGGCGCCGTCGGCGGCCGCGGCGGGCGGGAGGTGCCGGGCGGGGGCCAGGTCCACGTCGTCGTCGAGGAGTTCGATCACGGGCACGGAACGGGCCAGCCCCGGTCGCTCGTCGAGCCGCCCGGCGCGTTCGAAGGCGCCCCAGGCGTCCAGTACGGCGTCCCGCACCGCCTGCCAGTCGGGGCCGCCGCGCCCCTCGGTGGCGAACTGCCCGGTGTCGGCGAGCAGCACCTCGGGCTGCGCGGGCGTCCGGTCCGGCCGGCGCAGCACCCAGACGTGCAGGGGGATGTTGTACGGCGGCGCGGCGCCGACCGGCAGCGCGAGGACGGCGCGGAGCGCGCCGCGGCGCAGCAGGTCGGCGCGGATGCGCCGGCCGGAGCGGCGGGAGGCGGCGGCGGGCGGCATCAGCAGTACGGCGGTGCCGCCGTCCTTCAGCCGGGCGAGCGCGTGCTGGACCCAGGCCAGCTCGGACTCGGTGCGGGCGGGGAATCCGTACTCCCAGCGCGGGTCGTAGGCGAGTTCGTCGTGGCCCCAGTTGCGCTCGTTGAACGGCGGGTGGCACAGGACGGCGTCGGCGTGCAGCCACGGGTACGCGTCGCCGCGCAGGGTGTCGCCGACGGCGGCACGCACGGTGGAGCGGGCGTGCAGCGCGAGCCGGAGCGCGGTGAGCACGGCCAGGTCGGGCGCGCTGTCCTGGGCGTACAGCTCCTGGTCGGGGCGGGCGTCGACGGCGCGCAGCAGGGCGCCGGTGCCGCAGGCCGGATCGAGCACGGTACGGGCGGGGCCGGCGAGGTCGGCCATGAGGCGGGCGAGTTCGGCGGGCGTGAGCGTGTACTGGCGCGGGTTGGCGTCGAGGTGCCGCCCCAGCAGGAACTCGAACGTCTGCCGGGCCCCCGTCTCGGCCGCCAGCTCGGCGGCGCCGCGCAGGAGGGGGACGGAGGGAAGGAATTCGGGGCTGGTGGGGATGTGAACGGCCGGGGTGCCGATCATGGCGGGTGCGGTGTTCACACCGTGGGCGGCGTGCCCGGCGTGTGCGGTGTGTGCGGCGGGCGGGGTGTTCACATCGCCGCCGGTGTTCACACCGGCGGGGGGCGTGGCGGGCGAAGCGGTGTGCGACGCGGCCGGGGTGTTCACAGCGCCCGCGCTGTGAGTCGGCGTCGGCGCGTTCACAGCCCCTGGAGCGTTCACAGCCGCCGCCCCGCCGCCGGCCCGCCCGCTGTGAACACGGCGGCCACGCGTCACACCGAAGCGCGGCACGATCACCTTTTCCAGGGTGTCGGGCAGCAGCGCGGCCAGCCGCTCGTCGGACCCGGCGCTCATCTCCAGCCACACGGTGGGCCGCTCGTGGATGAGCAGCAGGGCGCAGCCCGCGTGCACCAACGCGGTGACGGGACCCTCGGGATGGCCGGCGAGCTGCTGCCAGACGCGTTCGCGGAGCGGGACCTCGGCGAGCTTGCCCTGCTTGCGCAGCCAGGCCTCCACCTCGACGAGCGCGAAGGACGGGCTGGTCTCGGTGCCGCCGACCGGTTTGGGGAAGTCGGCGTGCCGACGGCGCCAGTTGCTGACGGCGGCACGGCCGACGCCGGCGAGCCGTGCGATTCCGGCGGCGGTCACCTCTGTCGCGTTGTCCTGCACCCGCCCCGCTCCCCTCGTTCCATGTGTGACCACGAGCATACCGGTGAACGCGTGATCCATGCCTTCACGGCCGTGTACACAACTCATCATGTGAATCGTGTTGACTCGGTTCACAGGCTCTGGTCTTATTGACTCAGCGAACGAGCGACCGCCTGAGGGGGGCGGTCGCCGACTCGGGAGGGGGCAGAGCCATGGGCATGAAGGGCAAGGCCGTACTGGGGGCCGTCGTGGGGGTAGTCGTCATCGGTGTCGTGTCGGCGAACGCCGGCGGCAGCGACAAGGGCGACGACAGCGGTTCCCACAGCAGCGGCAAGGGCTCTTCGGCGTCCGCCGAGCACCGGTCCGGCGGCAAGAAGGGGGCGAACAGACCGGAAGCCGCCGCGAAGAAGGCCGCGTTCGACGGGGACGGTGACTTCCAGGTCGGCAAGGACGTCAAGCCCGGCACCTACCGCACCAGCGGCAACACCGACGACATGTGCTACTGGGAGCGCGCCAAGGACGCCTCGGGCGAGACCGACTCGCTGCTGGCCAACGACAATGTCACCGGCACCAGTTACGTCACCGTCAAGGCCACCGACAAGCTGTTCAAGTCCAGCGGCTGCAAGGACTGGGAGGCCGTCGACCCGAAGGCGAAGGGTTCACCCGCCTCGAAGATGGCCGGCAGGGGCGGCATGTTCAAGGTCGGGACGGACATCGCCCCGGGAACGTACAGGTCCACCGGCAACGCCGACGACTCCTGCTACTGGGAGCGCACCAAGGACGCCGAGCACGGGCTCGACTCGATCATCGCGAACAACAACGTGACCGGCACCGCCGTCGTCACCATCAAGGCGTCCGACGCCTACTTCAAGACCACCGGCTGCGGGGACTGGAAGAAGACCGCCTGACCCCGCCGGCCCGTCTCCCCCGCACCACCAACCGCCACACGCTCGTCACTTCACCGCACCTCACTTCACCACACCTCACCGCTCATCTCTTCACCAAGGAATTCCCATGCGTCGCACCGCACTTGCCGCCCTCTGCCTCGCCGCCGCGGCCACCGCCGGACTCACCGGCTGTCTGCCGGGGCAGCACAAAGACTCCGCGGACAGCAAGCCGAAGGGCCCGTTCGCCGGGCTGACGGGAGCCGAGATCGCCGACCGGGCGATGAAGGCCACCACCGGGGCCTCGTCGCTGCGGATGAAGGGCGATGTCCCCGACGACGAGAGCAAGGGCACCATCCAGCTCGACATGGCCCTGAACAGGAAGGGCGAGTGCGCCGGCACCATGAGCATGAACGGGCAGGGCAAGGCCGACCTGATCAAGACCGGTGACGCCATCTACATGAAGTACGACGAGGCGTTCCTGCGCGCCCAGAGCAAGGGCGAGTCCAAGTCCGACACCGACGCGGCCGTGGCGATGCTGGCCGGGAAGTGGACCAAGATGGCCGTGAAGGGCCAGGACGCCAAGGACATCGCGGGCTTCTGCGACCTGGACTCGGTGCTCGGCGGCGCCGAGGACAGCAACTCGGACGCCACGCGCGGCAAGACGACCTCCGTCGACGGCACTCCGGCGATCGTCCTCCACGAGAAGGACGGCAAGGACAACTACACGCTCTACGTCGCCACCGAGGGCAAGCCGTACCTGCTGAGGGTCGACGGCACCTCCGCCAAGGAGCCGGTGAAGCTCTCCTTCAGCGACTACGAGAAGCCCGTGCCGGCGCAGAAGCCCGCCGGCAAGATCATCGACCTGGACGCGCTGGGCGGCTGATCCGCGTCCCGGCGCCGCTCACAGCGGGTGCCGCATCCACACGTTGGGCTCGACGTACACGGCGTATCCGCGTTCCGGTTCACAGCGGACCGGGACGAGGGCGCCGGGTACGTCGATGTCGCCCTCCGTGTCGAAGGCCAGTCCCGTCCAGCGGCGCCACTCCTCCAGGGAGGCGGCCACGGTCATGGACGCCGGCGCGATGGAGTCGATGGTCGCGCCGGCCCGTGCGTGGACGCGCAGCCACGGGTCGTGTGGCAGACCGTCGGCGCGCACCCGGTGCGCGTACTCCGCGATGTCGGTACGCGGCTCCAGGTGCTTGGCGCTGGGCCTAACCGGCGCTACGACCTCGCCGAAGCCGTGCGCCCGGGCGTTGTCCCGCATCGCCGAGAGCATCCGTGCGGACAGCCCGCGGCCATGCGCGTGCGGGGCCACGACGATGGCGATAGCGCTGACCGTGTCGGGGCGGATGCCGCGGCGCAGGTCGGCGAAGGCCCAGCCGAGCACCTGGTCCCAGCCGCGGGCGGGCAGCGTGCCGCGTCCTTCGGCGCCGAGGGCGAAGGGCACGCCGTAGCCGTGTGCGACCACGTCGCCCCGCCCGTCCTCGGCGAACAGCGCGTACTGCGGCAGTTCGGTCGGGATACGGCCGTAGTAGGCGCCGCCGACCGGGTCGTTGGTCGTGAACTCCGGCCAGGTGTCGGCCATCCCGACGACCTTCTCCAGCATCTCGGGCCTCTCGGCGAGGCTCGCCACCGTGACATCCATGCAGGCCACGCTATGCGGGACGGGCGACGGCCGCGAAGGGAATCCGGGCGCCCGGAGCCGTCAGCGCGCCCGGAATCGCTCCGGCGCCTTGGTCGGGTTGCCGCCGGACGGGAGCTTCTGGTCCGGGCAGGAGGCGAGGACGTCCTTCATCGCGGCCTTCTCGGCGCCGGTCACCCACAGGCCGTACTTCTTCTTCACGGCGACCTGGGCCGCGACGTAGGCGCAGCGGTAGGCCTTGTTGGACGGGAGCCAGGTGGCCGTGTCGCCGTCGCCCTTGCCGCGGTTGGTGCTCGCGTCGACGGCCAGCAGGTTGAGGGGGTCGTTGGCCAGGGCTATGCGCTTGCTGGGGTCCCAGTACTTGGCGCCCTTCTGCCAGGCGTCCGAGAGGGCGACGACGTGGTCGATGTCGACCTGGCTGCGGCCGCGCCGGTAGGTGATGTCCTTGCCGGAGTACGGGTCGGGCTCCAGCAGGCCGTAGGAGACCTTGCAGTCGCCGCGGGTGAACCTCACCTCCTTCAGGTCGCGTTTGAGGATGTCGTCCCGGGTGTCGCAGGAGTTGGAGTCGGTGTCGGCCCAGGCGGTGCCGAACCTGGCCCGGGAGTAACCGGTCTTGGGCGCCCGGCCCTTGACGGCCAGTGACTCCGCGACGGTCAGGGCGGCACCCCCGCTCCCCGGCTGTCCGGCTCCCGAAGAACCCGAAGAACCCTTGGTGTCCTGGTCGGTGCAGCCGGCCACGGCGAGCAGCACGACGGCGGCGGTGATGGCCCCGCCCCTCAGACGCATCACGGCGCGTCCCCCCTTGCCTCCCCTTGTTCCGCCCCCGCACGGGCGGACGTTCCTGGACCCACCGTAGCGACCGGGTGGTTCGCGCCGGACGGGGGGCGGGGGGCGCGCCGGTGGCGGGCCGGCGTATCGGCGGTCGCTCGCGGCGGCCGCACGCGTGCCCGGCTCAGACCTTGCCGATGCCCAGCGTCGACTCGGCGGGGAGCAGTCCCGTGGACAGGACCGCGACCCAGTAGTCGCCGAGCAGTGCGGTCAGGCGGTCCACGGCGGGCAGGCCGAGGGTCTGCCAGGGGGCGGCGGCGAGGCGGTCGGTGTGCCGTTCGACCTCGCGGCGCAGTTCACGGCCCGCGTCCGTGGCCGTACCGCTCGCGTCGATCAGGCCACGGGCGGTCAGGCGTTCGCGTGCGGCCGTCCACTCCTCGGGGCTCCAGCCACGGCTCTCGAAGCGCTCGACGGACGCGGCGCCTATCGCGGCGAAGGAGACCAGGGACTCGACGGGGTCGAGGCCGGCGACGAGGAGGGCGGCGAGATGGCCGTCGCCGCGGTGTTCGCGCAGGATCGTCGCCGCCTGCCACAGCTGCAGGTGGGGGGCGTCGGGCCAGGGCAGTTCGGCGTTGGCCGCGGCGAGCGGGCGGCCCGCGGTGTTCGCCGCCTGTGCCGCGCGCCGGGCCAGGGCAGCGGCCTCGGCCAGCTCGGGGCTGTCGACGCGGTCGCCCAGGATCGAGCGGTACGTCCGGTCGATCCCGCGCAGTCTCGCCCTCAGGACCGCCTCCGGGCTCGCGACCGTCCAGGCGCGGTCGCTGTGTTCGGCGACCATGCGGGGGGCGAAGCTGTAGAAGGCGGAGGCGACCCGCTCGCCGCCGACCGCCCCCAACGGCGCGGCGCGGAACGGGAAGTAGGCCGGCCAGCGATCCTCCGTGCCGTATCCGAGGGCGGAGGCCTCCTCGAAGACCTCCGGCGCGTAGTACAGCACGGCGTGCAGGGGTTCCAGCAGGTGCCAGAGCGCGCGCACGCGCGTCGGCTCCACCCTGCCGTCCTGTCCCGTCCCACCCTCGACGGCCTTGCTGACGTGCTCGGACATGGCGTGACTCCTCACCGGCATCGGATCGGTCGGCAACAGCTCACAACGTGACACGGACAAGACTGAGGTGTTTGGCACGCCGGCGGCCATGACGACCGGGACGGCGTCGGGCGGCCGGCCGGACGAGTGACCCCGCCCGTGCCACCACCCGAGCCGCCGCCCGCGCGTTCGCCCGGCGGGGCCCGCACGACCTCGCCGTCGGCTACGACCCCAGGATCGACGCCAGGAACTCCCCTACCCAGCCGAGCAGTTCACGCCCGACCAGCGGCTTGCCGCCGACCTTCGCGGTCTTCGGGCGGGGCACCAGCACCTGGTGGACCGCCGGCTTGATGACCGTGCCCGGGTACAGCCGCTTGACGCGCAGTTCCTGCGACTCCCGCAATTCCACCGGGGCGAAGCGGATGTTGGTGCCCTGCAGCACGATCTCGCCGACGCCGCACGCGCGTGCCAGCATGCGCAGGCCCGCGACGAGGAGCAGGTTCTCGACCGGTTCGGGCAGCTTTCCGTAGCGGTCGACGAGTTCCTCGCGGACGGCCTTGATGTCGTCCTCCGTGTTGGCGGAGGCGATGGCCCGGTAGGCCTGGAGGCGCAGTCGCTCGCCAGGCGCGTAGTCGTGCGGGACGTGCGCGTCGACGGGGAGCTCGATCTTGACCTCCAGCGGCGGCTCCTCCTCGATCCCGCCGGACTCCAGCTGGCGCCGATAGTCCGCGACCGCCTCGCCGACCATGCGGACGTACAGGTCGAAGCCGACGCCCGCGATGTGGCCGGACTGCTCGCCGCCGAGCAGGTTTCCGGCGCCGCGGATCTCCAGGTCCTTCATCGCCACGTACATGCCCGCACCCATCTCCGTGTGCTGGGCGATGGTCGCGAGGCGCTCGTGGGCCGTCTCCGTGAGGGGCTTCTCCGGCGGGTACAGGAAGTACGCGTAGCCGCGCTCGCGGCCACGGCCGACGCGTCCGCGCAGCTGGTGCAGCTGCGACAGGCCGAAGGTGTCGCCTCGTTCCACGATCAGCGTGTTGGCGTTGGAGATGTCGATGCCGGACTCGACGATCGTTGTCGAGACGAGGACGTCGAACTTCTTCTCCCAGAAGTCGACGACCACCTGCTCCAGCGCGGACTCCGACATCTGGCCGTGGGCGGTGGCGATGCGCGCCTCGGGGACGATCTCGCGCAGCCGGGCGGCCGCGCGGTCGATCGACTCGACCCGGTTGTGGATGTAGAAGACCTGGCCCTCGCGCAGCAGTTCGCGGCGGATGGCCGCGCCGATCTGCTTCTCCTCGTACGGCCCGACGAAGGTGAGGACGGGGTGCCGCTCCTCCGGCGGGGTGGTGATCGTCGACATCTCGCGGATGCCGGTGACCGCCATCTCCAGGGTCCTGGGGATCGGGGTCGCGGACATGGTCAGGACGTCGACGTTCGCGCGGAGCTTCTTCAGCTGCTCCTTGTGCTCCACGCCGAAGCGCTGCTCCTCGTCGACGATGACCAGGCCGAGGTCCTTGAACTTCGTCTCCGAGGAGAACAGGCGGTGGGTGCCGATGACGACGTCCACCGACCCCTCCTTGAGTCCCTCCAGGGCCGCCTTCGCCTCGGTGTCGGTCTGGAAGCGGGAGAGGGCGCGCACGTTCACCGGGAACTGCGAGTACCGCTCGCTGAAGGTCCCGAAGTGCTGCTGCACCAGCAGCGTGGTCGGGACGAGGACGGCGACCTGCTTGCCGTCCTGGACGGCCTTGAAGGCGGCGCGCACCGCGATCTCGGTCTTGCCGTAGCCGACGTCGCCGCAGATCAGGCGGTCCATCGGGACCGACTTCTCCATGTCCTCCTTGACCTCGGCGATGGTCGTCAGCTGGTCGGGGGTCTCGGCGTACGGGAAGGCGTCCTCCAGCTCCCGCTGCCAGGGGGTGTCGGCGCCGAAGATGTGTCCGGGGGCCGCCATCCGCGCGCTGTAGAGCTTGATCAGGTCGGCGGCGATCTCCTTGACGGCCTTCTTGGCGCGCGCCTTGGTCTTCGTCCAGTCCGCGCCGCCGAGGCGGTGCAGGGTGGGCGCCTCGCCGCCGACGTACTTGGTGATCTGCTCCAGCTGGTCGGTGGGGATGTAGAGCCGGTCGCCGGGCTGGCCGCGCTTGGCGGGGGCGTACTCGACGACGAGGTACTCGCGGGTGGCGCCCTGGACGGTGCGCTGCACCATCTCGATGTAGCGGCCGACGCCGTGCTGCTCGTGGACGATGTAGTCGCCCGCCTCCAGGCTGAGCGGGTCGATGGTCTTGCGGCGGCGGACGGGCATGCGGGCGCCGTCCCGGCCGGCCGCCTTCTGGCCGGACAGGTCGGTCTCCGTCAGGACGGCGAGCTTGAGTGCCGGGTCGACGAAGCCGTAGTCGATGGAGCCGCAGGAGACGTGCACGACGGAGGGGCTGAGCTCACCCAGGTCGGCGTCGAGGCGGGCCGCGATGCCCTCGCCGCCGAGCACCTCGACCGTGCGGGCCGCGGGGCCGTGGCCCTCGGTGACGAAGACCGTGCGCCAGCCGTCGGCCAGCCAGCCCTTGGTGTCGGCGAGGGCGCGCGCCGTGTCGCCGCGGTAGGTCTCGGGCGCGTGCATGCCGAGCTTGAGCGTGTCCGAGTCGCTCGTCTCGTCGTCGGCGAAGGACTCGTCGGCGGCGAAGGGCGAGACGGACCACCACATCATGTCCAGCTCGCGTGCGCGGTCACGGACGTCGGCGATGGACCACAGGGAGGCCGCGCCGACGTCGATGGGGGCCTCGCCGCCGCCCGCGGTGGCCGCCCAGGACGCCTGGAGGAACTCCTGGCTGGTGGCGACGAGGTCGGCGGCGCGCGTGCGGACCCGCTCCGGGTCGCAGACGAGTGCCATGGCGCCCTTGGGCAGCACGTCGAGCAGCAGTTCCATGTCGTCGACCAGGACGGGGGCCAGGGACTCCATGCCCTCGACCGCGATGCCCTCGGCGATCTTTCCGAGCAGTTCGCCGAGCTCCGGGTGCTGTTCGGCGAGGGCACGCGCACGCGTGCGGACGTCTTCCGTCAACAGAAGTTCACGGCAGGGCGGCGCCCACAGGCCGTGCTCGGCGACCTCCAGGGACCGCTGGTCGGCGACCTTGAAGTAGCGGATCTCCTCGACGTCGTCGCCCCAGAACTCGACGCGCAGGGGGTGTTCCTCGGTGGGCGGGAACACGTCGAGGATGCCGCCGCGCACGGCGAACTCGCCGCGCTTCTCCACCAGCTCGACCCGGGAGTAGGCGGCGCCCGCGAGGGCCTCCACGATGGCGTTCAGATCGGCGGTCTGCCCGGTCCTCAGGGCCACGGGTTCGAGGTCGCCGAGCCCCTTGACCTGCGGCTGCAGCACGGAACGTACGGCTGCGACGACGACGGAGACCGGGCCGGTCTCGGGGTCGTCGGTGCTGGGGTGGGCCAGTCTGCGCAGTACGGCGAGGCGGCGGCCGACGGTGTCGCTGCGCGGGCTGAGCCGCTCGTGCGGGAGCGTCTCCCAGGAGGGGTACTCCACGACGGACGCCGGGGGCAGCAGCGAGCGCAGGGCGGCGGCCAGGTCCTCGGCCTCGCGTCCCGTCGCCGTCACCGCCAGCACCGGGTGACCGGGCTCGCGGGCCAGGGCGGCGACCGCGAAGGGGCGGGCCGCCGGGGGGCCGACCAGGTCGACGTGCATGCGGTTGCCGTCCGCGGCCGCCTTGATCGCTTCCGCGAGGGCGGCGTCCTTGACTACGGCGTCGAGCAGACCGTGCAGGCTCATGGAGAGGGCTTTCGTCCGGGGGGTGGGCAACACGAATGACCCGACGCGAGTCGCGGCCGGGGGGTCTCCAGCGTACGACGCTGCGCCCGCCGGTGCCGGGGGCTGTGGATAACGCCGGTTCTCTTGTGGCGCGGGTGGGTGCGCCGCTCACCCATGAAAACGGACCCGGTGCCGGGAAGTCCCTCAGGACTCCCCGGCACCGGGTTCTCCCCCGCAACCCCCGTATGCGGTGGTCGTGGCGTCGGCTCAGCCTGTGTGGCTAGTCCGTCGCGATCGCGTTCAGTACGTTCATCCGCCCCGCCCTGAATGCCGGGATCAGTGCCGCGAACAGGCCCACGAAGGCCGAGCCGACGAAGACTCCGATGATCGTCGGCCAGGGGATCTCCAGGACGTTCAGTCCCTCCAGGGCGAGGAGCCGCTGGGCGGTCGCTCCCCAGCCCATGCCCAGGCCGAGGCCGAGGAGGGCGCCGAAGAGGGCGATGACCACCGACTCCAGGCGGATCATGCGGCGCAGCTGGCGGCGGGAGAGGCCGATGGCCCGCATCAGGCCGATCTCCCTCGTCCGCTCGACCACCGACAGGGCCAGGGTGTTCACCACGCCGAGGACCGCGACGATGATCGCCAGGGCGAGCAGGCCGTAGACCATGTTCAGGAGCTGGCCGATCTGGTCCTTCAGTTCCTGCTTGTAGTCGGTCTGGTCCCTGACGTCGTACTGCGGCCACTTCTTCAGTGACGCCTTCAGAGCCGCATAGGCCTGCTTCTCCTGGCCGTCCTTGGCCTTGGCGAACATGATCACGTTCGGCGGGACCTGGCTCTTCGGGACGTACTTCTCCATGGTCGCCGTGCTCAGGTAGCGCGCGCCCTTGTCGAGCGCGGAGTCGTCGTCCGTGATCGCGGCGACCTTGAGCTTCGCGGTGCGGCCGTGCTTGAAGGCGACGGTGATGGTGTCGCCGACGTGCACGCCGTGCTTCTTGGCGTAGTCGGAGCCGACCGCCATGGCGTCCGTGCCGTAGGCGTTCTTCAGGGTGCCCTCGGTGGTGGTGCGGCGCAGGTCGTCGGCGTACGACGGGTCCGCGGCCGTGACCCCCTTGTCGTCGGCCTTGCCGTCGGGCGAGGTCAGCGTGGCGTCGACCTCCTTGTAGCTGGTGACATGGGCCAGGCCCGGCGTCCGCTCCATCGCCCGCTGGGCCTGCGGGACGATCCGCTGGTGGCCCGTGACGATGAAGTCCGCGCCGACCGACTTGTCCAGCTCGCTGGTGGCGGAGGCGACCATGGAGGAGCCGACCACCGACAGGCAGGCGACCAGCGCCAGGCCGATCATCAGGGCGGCGCCCGTGGCCCCCGTACGGCGCGGGTTGCGCAGGGCGTTGCGCTCGGCCATCCGGCCGACCGGGCCGAAGGCCCGCAGCAGGACCGCGCTGATCACCCGGACCACCCCGCCCGCCAGCAGCGGGCCGATGATCACGAAGCCGATCAGGGAGAGGACGATGCCGGCGCCGAGGACGAGCGAGCCGTCCTTCGCCTTGTCCGCCGTGGCCGCCGCGTACAGCGCCGCGGTGCCGGCGCCGGTGAGGACCAGGCCGATCAGGCCCCGTATCCAGCCCGCCCTGCCGTCGGTGGGCGTACCGGACTCGCGCAGCGCGGCCATCGGGGAGACCTTGCCGGCGCGGCGGGCCGGCAGATAGGCGGCGAGGACGGTGACGATCACGCCGAGGACCAGGCCGACCACGGGGGTGGTCGCCTTGACCGTCAGGTCCCGGGTCGACAGGTCCATGCCCATCGAGCTCATGATCTTCATCAGGCCGACGGCGATGCCGACACCGGCGCCGACGCCGAGGATCGAGCCGACGAAGCCGAGCAGCAGCGCCTCGACCAGCACCGAGCGGTTGACCTGCTTGCGGGAGGAGCCGATCGCCCGCATCAGGCCGATCTCGCGGGTGCGCTGGGCGACCAGCATCGAGAAGGTGTTGACGATCAGGAAGATACCCACCAGGAACGCGATGCCGGCGAAGCCGAGCATGGCGTACTTGATGACGTTCATGAACTGGCCGATGCCCTTGCGGTTCTCGTCGGCGTTCTCCTTGGCGGTCTGGTACTTGTACGTGGCCGCGCCGAGCGTCCGGGTGACGTCCTGCTTGAGCCGCACGTCGGAGACGCCTGCCGCGGCGGTGACGTTGATCTGCGTGAACCGGCCGGTGGCGCCGAGCAGTTCGCGCTGGGCGGTGGCGGTGTCGAAGTAGACGACCGCGGCACCGGGGTTGGTCACCTTGAAGGTGGCGATGCCGACGATCTTCGCCTTGAGGTCGCCGGTCTGCGCGATGGTGCGCAGCTCGTCGCCCAGCTCGAGGTCGTGCTTGTCTGCGGTGTCGGCGTCGACCATCACCTCGGTCGGCCCGCGCGGGGCGTGCCCGGAGGTGATCTCCATCGTCCGCAGGTCGTTCTTGGTCCAGTTGCCGGCGATGGTGGGCGCGCCGTTGCTGGAGCCCATGTTGTCGTTGTCGCTGTCGACGACGGTCACGTTCAGGGAACTGACCGCGCCCTCTGCCGACTTGACGCCGTCGGCCGTCTTGACCCGCTCCACGGCGGACGCGGGCAGCGACAGCGGCACGCCGTTCTGCGGGGTGTCGTCGTTCGACGCGCCCTTGGGCGAGACCGTGACGTTGGAGGCGGTCAGCGAGAACAGTTTGTCGAACGTCGTGTTCATGGTGTCGGTGAACACCAGCGTGCCGCAGACGAACGCCACCGACAGCAGCACCGCGATCGCCGACAGCGCCATGCGTCCCTTGTGCGCGAAGAAGTTGCGCATCGAGGTCTTCAGGACGGTCATGACGTACGTCCCCGGGCGTCGAAGTCCTTCATGCGGTCCAGGACCTGGTCGGCCGTCGGCTGGTGCATCTCGTCGACGATGCGGCCGTCGGCGAGGTACAGCACCCGGTCCGCGTAGGAGGCGGCCACCGGGTCGTGGGTGACCATCACGATGGTCTGGCCCAGCTCGTCGACGGAGCGGCGCAGGAAGCCCAGCACCTCGGCGCCCGCGCGAGAGTCGAGGTTTCCGGTGGGCTCGTCACCGAAGATGATCTCCGGGCGGGCGGCCAGGGCGCGGGCCACGGCGACGCGCTGCTGCTGGCCGCCGGACAGCTGGGTCGGCCGGTGCTTGAGCCGTCCGGCCAGGCCCACGGTCTCCACGACCCGGTCCAGCCAGGGCTTGTCGGGCTTGCGGCCCGCGATGTCCATCGGCAGGGTGATGTTCTCCAGCGCGTTCAGCGTGGGCAGCAGGTTGAACGCCTGGAAGATGAACCCGATCCGGTCCCGGCGCAGCTGGGTGAGCTTCTTGTCCTTCAGGCCGGTGATCTCGGTCTCGTCCAGGTAGATCTGGCCGCTGCTCACCGTGTCGAGTCCGGCGAGGCAGTGCATCAGGGTGGACTTGCCGGACCCCGAGGGGCCCATGATCGCGGTGAACCGGCCGCGGGCGATGTCCACGTCGACGTGGTCGAGGGCGACGACACGGGTCTCCCCGGACCCGTACGCCTTGACAACCTGCCGGGCCCGCGCGGCAACGGCCTTAGGCCCTCCAGTACCCCCGTGCCTGGGAATGGTCACAGCCGATGTCACCGTAAGTCTCCTATATCGGTAGGTCGATGGGCGGCGCGGAGTGCGTCGTCGTCGTTCGGATCGGTACGTCGATGAGTCTCGTGGCCGGCGGGGGTTCGGCGCGCTGGTGCGAAGCCCCGTCTTGTGCGGGGGAAAACCCCACCCCCGCCGGTTCGGTCAGCCGCCCCCCAGCGGCGTAAAGCCAGGTTAAGGACGACCCGGGGTCCGGCTCGTCCTCCGGCGGTACGAACCCTCCCCGATCCGGATTACGGAGCTTCCCCTAGGGGCGGTCCACCGCGAGGTGGAGTCGTCCTAGGGGTCGGCTCCACCCTCCGGCCCAGTCAGGTTCCACCCTCCCGTGGCGTCATGGTCAAGTGGGAAGCTGTCGTCCGGCAGATAGGTGCAGGGGGCACGGGGAGGGATGACGGTGGGAAGTACGAGGCCGGCGACACGGGACAGCACTCGGCGCACCGCGGCTTCCCGGCGGGGGGCGGTCGTCGCGGCCCTGATGCTCGCGATGGCACTGGCCGCGCTCGACGCCACCATCGTCTCCACGGCCGTGCCGCAGATCGTCGGCGATCTCGGCGGGTTCTCGGTCTTCTCCTGGCTGTTCTCCGGCTATCTGCTCGCCGTCACGGTCACGCTGCCCGTGTACGGCAAGCTGTCCGACACCTTCGGCCGCAAGCCGGTGCTGGTGGCGGGCGCGGCCGTGTTCCTGCTCGGCTCGGTGCTGTGCGCGGCCGCCTGGAACATGGGGGCGCTGATCGCGTTCCGGGTGGTGCAGGGGCTGGGCGGCGGGGCGCTGCAGGGCACGGTGCAGACCCTGGCTGCCGACCTGTACCCGCTCAAGGAACGCCCGAAGATCCAGTCCAAGCTGTCCACGGTGTGGGCGGTGTCGGCGGTGGCCGGCCCGGGGCTGGGCGGGGTGCTGGCGGCGTACGCGGACTGGCGCTGGATCTTCCTCATCAACCTGCCCATAGGGTCGGCGGCGCTGTGGCTGATCGTGCGTCATCTGCACGAACCGGCGCGCACGCCCCGCGCGCGGGTGCGGGTGGACTGGGCGGGCGCGCTGGCGGTGTTCGCCTGCGGTGGCGTGCTGCTCACCGCGTTGGTGCAGGGCGGGGTGGCCTGGCCGTGGCTGTCCGCGCCGTCGCTCGCGCTGTTCGCCCTCGGGCTCGCGCTCGTCGCGGTCGTGGTGTGGGTGGAGCGGCGGGCGCCGGAGCCGATCATCCCGGGCTGGGTGTGGCGGCGCCGTACGATCGCGGCGGTCAACCTGGCGCTGGGCGCGCTCGGCCTGCTGATGGTGGCGCCCTCGGTGTTCCTGCCGACGTACGCGCAGTCGGTGCTCGGCCTCGCCCCCGTGGCCGCCGGGTTCGTCCTGTCCGTCTGGACGCTCAGCTGGCCGGTGTCGGCCGCGCTCAGCCAGCACGTGTACCGGCGCATCGGCTTCCGCAACACGGCGATGCTCGGCATCGGCACGGCCGCGCTGATCCTGCTCGCGTTCCCGTTCCTGCCGTATCCGGGCGCGGCCTGGCAGCCGGCGCTGCTGATGCTGCTGCTGGGCGGCGCGCTGGGCCTGTTCCAGCTGCCGCTGATGGTCGGGGTCCAGTCGACGGTGGAGTGGGAGGAGCGCGGCACGACGACGGCCTCCGTGCTGTTCTGCCGGCAGACCGGGCAGACCGTCGGCGCCTCCCTGTTCGGCGCCGTCGCCAACGGGGTGCTGGCCGCACGACTCGGCGGCGCGGGCGATCTGGACTCCGTCACGCGCGCGTTGGACGCCGGTACGGTCCCGGAGGCGACCCGGCACGCCATCGCCGACGCCGTGCACGCGGTGTATCTGGGGGCGGCGGGCGCGGCGGCGCTGGCGTTCCTGGTGCTGCTGTTCCTGGCGCCGCGACGCTTCCCCGTCCTCAAGGACTGAAGCCTTCAGCGGCGGGGGGACCGAAACAGCTTCCCGTCCCCGCGGGCGGAAAAAATCTGAGTTAACGCGGGTAACACCCCGGGTCGGCGCCCCAGTCGTGGAGAAAGCGCATACCGACCGTCCAGTTCGCGGAAAAGGGCGCGCGCCCTGGATACCTGCGAGTAACGTGCGTGGCTCCCACCCCCCATCTCCCTGCGGTCCGCCGCCACGGACCCGAGCCACGCAAGGAGCACGGGATGTCCCACGACCCGTA
>NZ_JADDRL010000148.1 GCF_021538895.1 Streptomyces olivochromogenes
GTGCGGCCAGCTCGTCCAGGCCGAAGTCTGAGCGCGGGTCGCGCCACACCGAGTGGGCGTGGTTGCCGTTGCGCTGGGTGTTGTTGTACTCGATGAGGATGCTGGGGCCTTGGACTCGGTAGTAGTGCGGTTCACCCTGGTCGGTGCTGCCGGCCCAGCCGACGTGGATCTCGTCGAGCACGGAGTCACGGCCATAGTGGGCGTCATGTGCTGCGGCGAGGTCCTGCGGGCCCCGGCCGGTGTAGCGGGTGAGCAGTCGTCTCAGCAGGTGGCGTTGGTCTTCGTTCAGGTCCCGTGCGCTGATGCCCTTGGGAGGGATGGTGATGGCCACGCGCGCGTGGTCGGCATCGGTGTACCCGCTGCTCGCTTCCGCCTGGCGGTCGATGTCGCCGACGAGTATGTCCAGCGTGGGGTCTGAGAACGGTCCCCGCCACAGGTCCTGCAGGTGCATCATCGTGTCGCCGTGGCGGACTTGTGGCCGGTTGCCGGAGACGATGTTGGACATGGCCGACGGGTGAAGCAGCGCTTGCCGGAACTGGTGTGCGTCAAATGTCCGGATCAGTTGGTGTGCTGCGTCTTCAGCGCCCTGGAGGGGGCGCAGGGTGCTTCCCAGCAGCTCGGTCCTTGCCGGGTCGGCACCGATGAAACAGGGGGTCGCCGCAACGAGCCGGCCGTCGATGACCAGATAGTTCAGGGAGATGTGGTGGCCGCCGAACCGCCAGGCCCAGACACCGTCACTTCCTGGGCGGCCGAAGAGCCTGAGCCAGTACAGGCTGGGGTCGCGCCCGCGCTGGCGGCCCCAGTGGGACCCCCATCCCTCGACCTGGTCCAGGACGTTCTCCAGGCCCATCACCGTGGCAACGGTGGAGAAGCCCGCCGTAGACAGCCCGGTGGCAACCATCTGCATCGCCAGGCTCTCCTGGTGGGCGTCCTGGTCACGGAGGGCAAGTCCGCCGTGCTCCGTCGGCGTGAAGAACCACCGCAACCTCTCCGTCTCCGCGGCCGGGTCGAGCGGGGAGGCATATGCGGCGAGAGACAGCTGGTCGGTGTTCAGAGCGCTCAGCCAGGCGGTGGCAGCGCCGGTCATGGCGGCCGCAGCCTTCTCGCGTGCGCGTGCCATGGAGGTCACCGGACGGCTGTGATCGCTGGTCACGCGGGCTCCAAGTCCTCGGAGACGTCCAGTATCGCCTCAAATCATGGCCATTGAGCACACTTTGGGAACCGGGGGACCACCCGGTCTGTCTTTCGATGTACGGGTTCGCGGGCGAGGGGATGAACGGGTGATTCTCAATACTGTGGCGATCGTCCTGTCCGTACTGGCGCTGCTGAGTTCGACCTACTTCGCCTTCCAGCAGGTGTCGTCCATGAAGCGTGCCAACTACCTTCCGGCGTACCTGGCGTTGCTCAATGACTTCCGGTCACCGACGTTCCATCAACATCACAGGTACCTCATCCAGCGGCTCGGGGTCGAACACGATCCTGATCTTGGTATCTCCGGCCTGCCTGCTGAGGCTCAGGAGGCTGTCTATGACGTCGCCTTCTTCCTGCATAACATCGTGATCCTCAAGAGGCTGGGCATTATCGATGACCGCTACTTGATGACGCTCAACAACAGAGTCGTCCGCACATGGGAGGCCATTGGTCCGTTCGTGCAGCGCGAACGCGAGCTGGTCCCGCTACCTCACCTGCTGCAGATTCTTGAGGACTATGCGGCAGTTGTCGCCGCCGTCCCACCCGACTCGGGCCGGAGCCTGCTCCGGCCCTGATCAATCGGGCGACTCTTTGGACGAGGTAGCAGGACCCGGAGCAGGGCACACCGCGGTCGGTCTATAGGGTCTTTCCCGCAGCCTGCTCTAAAGGATCTTTTCAGCATGAACTTCCCGGACTGCATGGGACGCCGTCGACTGCTCGGCTCGGCGCTTGCGCTGGCCACCACCGGGTCGCTGACATCCTGCATCGCAGGCAAGCCGGGGGGATCGGGCGGCTCCAGGCGCGGTGGCTTCAACAATGCGAAGGACCCGGTGGCGTACTTGCGCACCTCGTGGTCGACCGATCCCTTCGCCCGCTGCTCCTATTCTTACCTCGCGCCCAGCACGCTGGGCGCGAGGGCACGCACCCTGCTGGCCGCGCCGGTGGCAGGCAGGTTGTACTTCGCCGGCGAAGCGACGTCCTCGGAGGCACCCTCCACAGCGCACGGCGCCTTGGAAAGCGGACGCCGCGCAGCCACAGAAGTCATCAACGACGCCGAGAGCGGGGAGCACATCGTGGTCATCGGGTCCGGATTCGCCGGACTCGGCTGTGCCCGCGCCCTTTCCGATGAGGGCTTTCAGGTGACGATCCTCGAAGGCCGCGACCGAGTCGGCGGCCGTGTTTGGACGCGACGCCTCGCAGGAGCCCCGGCCGAGATGGGCGCCTCGTGGATTCACGGCTCCGCGGGCAACGTGATGACCAAGGTACTCAGAGAGACCGGCGACCCCAGCTACGCGTTCGACTACGACAATTCCACCGGCGAGGACGAGCACGCGATGGAGGAACTCGCCCGCTACGAGAAGAAGCTGGAAGACGTCGAGGACCCGGACACCGCCACCGTCGCCTCCGTGATGCCCCGCCGGCCGTCCGCTGCACTGCGCAACGCGACCAACATCAACTATCCCCTGGAGTTCGCTGCCGAACCCCGTCAGCTCTCGGTGACCGCCACCCTCGAAGGACGCGACCTCAAGGGCCCCGATCTGCTGCTGCCCAGGGGCTACGACCGGCTGCTCGCCCACGTCCGCGGCGACATCCCGGTGCGCACGCAGCAGGTCGTCACGGGCGTGCGGTACAGCTCGGACGGGGTGACGGTGACCTTGAAGGAAGGCGACACCGTGCGCGCCGAGCGTGTGGTGATCACCGTCCCGATCGGAGTGCTCAAGGCCGGGACCATCGACTTCCAGCCAGCCCTGCCGAATGCCAAGCACGAAGCCATCAGGGCGCTCGGGGCCGGCCTTCTGGACAAACTGTGGCTCGAATTCCCCACGCCCTTCTGGGACAAGGACGTCAACGTCATCGAATGGTTCGACCCGGACAACCCTGGCCTGTGGTCCTGGTGGGTCAACGGGTACAGAGTTTTCGGCAAGCCCGTCCTGCTCGGCTTCAACGGAGGCGGCCACGCCCACGAACTCGCCCAGACATCCGACGACGAGGTCGTCGACAGCGCGATGAGAGCACTGCACCGCATGCACGCCTGAGCGGCCACGCACAGCAGAACCCAGCGTGGCCAGCAGATGCTCCGGCAGCGCCCAGTTGACGCGGGCGCAGCCCTGGCGACCGTGGCGTGCAGCCGCTTCTCCGCGACGAGCCGGACCTCGCTCTCGCCGCGCTCTGTGCAGCCGAACCCGGGCCAGGGGTGGCGGTGGCCATCAGGCGTCACCGCCGGTCACACGCTCGTGGGTGTCGATGAGGGTGGCGATGGCGTCGGGGTTGTCCGCCAGGCCGACCCACTGCCCGCGCGTGGTGAAGACGGGGACCTGGTCGCGGTCGGCGTCGAAGATGACGCAGTAGTCGCCGTACCTGTCGAGCACCATGTCCCGCAGGACCGGGATGAGGCCGGTGTCCAGGACCTCCAGGGCGTCGACGCTGCGCCGGGCGTCCTCGCCGAGCGCCTCCGGCTGGAGCACCTGTGTGAGCAGGCCGGGACCCACCGATCCCAGGCATCCCCGGCCTCGTCTTGCGAATCTGGGGCCGGATCAGACCCCTGCGGGCGTCCGGGCGTCCTCGGTGGGTGTCGAGGGAACCGTTGCAGGGCCGCCGCCGTGCCCTTCCGAGGACCCGAACCAGGCCACCGCCACCGCGCCCGACACGGCGAGCACGAACCCGGTGATCGCCGCCCAGGTGAAGCCGAAACGGGAGGCATCGCCGAGCCACAGCACGCCGATCATGCCCGGCAGGACGGTCTCACCGACGACCAGCGCGGCTGTGGCGCCATTGACTGAGCCGATCTGCAGGGCGACCGTGTGCAGATACATGCCGCCGATGCCGGCGACCAGGATCGCATAGAGCGCCGGATCGGAGAGCAGCGCTCGCGCGTCGAACGGATCGATGCCGTTCAGCACCCGGACCCCGACGCCGAGGGCACCGAAGCCCAGTCCGGACAGCAGGCCGGCCAGGATCGCAGCGCGCCCGCCCAGCAGGCGTACGACCACGATGCCGCCCACTATCAGCAGCAGCGCGATCACCAACAGCCACCAGTGCGTGGAGACCGGGGTGGCGCCGCTGCCTTCCGGTCCCGCCGCCGTCGCCAACAGCACCAGAGCTGAGCAGACCACGGCGATCGAGGTCCACTCGGCACGGCTCAGCCGGATACCGAGCAGCTTGGTGCTCAGCACCGCCGTGATCACCAAGTTTGCGCTGATCACGGTCTGCGACAGGAAGAGCGGCAGGAGACGCGCCGCCAGTACGCCGAGCCCGAAGCCGACGAAGTCCAGGATGGTCCCGACGATGAACTCCCCGGTCATGGCCGCCTTCGCGGTGGACGACAGGCTCGGGCCGCCGTGTTGGGTCACGCTGCCCGCGATGGCTACCCGGCGAGCGGACTTCCCTGATCCGACGGCCTGCAGGACGGAGCCGGTGCCGTAACAAATTGATGCTGCCACGGCAGTGAGCAGTCCTGCGAGCACCGAAAGCTCCGCTCATGCATGGGTCAGTGGGGTTTGGTCCTGTTCCCACTGGCAGACGTGAGTTTCGGTGAGGAAGTTGCTTTCCAACCGGTCGCTCCTGGCGGCACCGGTGGAACGCCTTATGCCGCTGGACGCACGATCGAGGCTCCAGGCCGCGCCATGGCGCGTACGCCGGCGGCGCCGTGCTGTTCGGCCTCGGCGCGGCCTGCTTCGAAGGCGGCGATGGCGTCGGTGGTGTTGGCGTGGGACCAGGGGATGTCGCCGAGGACGCGGTGGTGGCGGCCTTTCCAGCCCAGAGTGGGGACAGCGGCCAGGGCGGTGGGGAAGCTGCCGGCGAGGCGTGCGAGGTTGGCCAGGCCGAAGCCGCTCGGTCAGTTGTTGTCCGGGTCCTCCTCGGCGGAGATTCGGGTATCGAGGTCGCCGGCCCAGGCCAGGGCCCAGGCTCGCAGGTCGTCGATCTGCTCGGAGCTCAGCCCGTAGTCGCTGAAGTCCTGGTCGTCCCACCATTCCGCGCCGGCGAGGCGGTCGCGCAGGTCCTGGAGGCTGAACTCGAAGCGGGCGTGGCGGCGGCCGAGGGTTTCGAGGTCGGCGGTGGTGCGGTGCCTGGCAGCGGCGTGGACGTCGATGAGGTCGCGGACCGCACCGCGGTCGGCGAGGGCGCGCACCTTGGTACCGATGACGTCGTTGAGGGCGAGTACCGGTCCGTGTTCGGTCGCCGTGGGCGGAGACCAGAACGCTTCTTTCAGGATGTCGACCTCGCACTCTTCGCCGGTGGTGCGGTCGGTGGCGATGAGCCGTCCGGAGAGTGGGCTCGTCTCGACTTGCCGGATGCCCCAGCCGCGCTGGGTGAGGCCGTCGGCGACGGTGCGGGCGATCTCGTCCATGGGGGTGGGGTTCTCGGTGGCCACGTCGAGATCTTGGCTGAGGCGGTTGACGAGGCCGTGGGCCTGGACGGCGTAGCCGCCGGTGATCACCAAGGGGTATGGCGTGCCGATGTCGAGGACATCGGCCAGGAGCCGGCGGTGCAGGTCGGTGAGGTTCACGCGGCTGTGGCGTTCGTGGCGGTGGCCAGTTCGGGGAAGGCGGCTTCCCACACGTGCCGGATCGGGCGGCTGATGAGGGTCCGCAGCACGGGCCACTGCTCGATGAGCAGGTCCCTGTTCAGGAAGTCGATGAGGTCTTGGCGCTGTCCCTCGGCGAGGACGGTGCGGTACAGGCCCATCCGGGATCTGGGCTGCTCCACGTCGTAGGAGCGGCGTCCGGACCACACCACGTGCAGCGGCAGGTCGACCGTGCCCTGGGCAGGGCCGGTCAGGTCCTTCAGACGCGCGGGCAACCGCTTGGCGTACTGCGCGCACAGCAGCTCGAACGCGTTCGGCACAGGAAACGACGGGGACTGCACGGCCATGCCCCCAGTATCGCCGGATGGGCCGCGACAATCACCACGCCCCCCGTTTGCGCCCCGGCCCACCGCCGGTGGATCGCCGCCATGGAACCCTTACTCGGTGGCGCCACCGGGCGTGCTGTGGAGAATGCGTCCATGCATATCCGAGCCGTGCGCCTGGACGAACTGCCCGTCCTCCAGGACATCGAGAGGGCCGCTGGGCAGTGCTTCCGGGACATTGGCATGCCGGAGATCGCCGATGATGAGCCGCTCCTGCTCGGTGAACTCGCCCGCTACCACCACGCCGGGCTGGCCTGGATCGTGGCCAACGACGCCGACGCCCCGGTCGCCTACCTGATCGCTGACCGCATCGACGGCAACCTCCACGTTGAGCAGGTTTCGGTGCACCCAGACAGCGCGCGTCGCGGTGTCGGCCGGTTGCTGCTGGACCATCTGGCGGCCCACGCCACGACCGAGGGTGCACACGCCCTGACCCTTACTACGTTCAGCCAGGTCCCGTGGAACGCCCCTTACTACACGCGCTGTAGTTTTCAGCTCATGGACGACAGCGGGCTTACCCCCGGTCTGCGGAAGATCCGCGAACGTGAAGCGGCTCATGGTCTGAACCGGTGGCCGCGGGTCTGCATGCGCCGGGCGCTGTGACACCACGGTGCCGTCTGTGCGGGAACATCCTCGGAGCCGGCGGGCACCGCCGCTGCCGAACAGCGCAGGCAGAAGCAGCGCCCTGTGACGCGCCGACTGTGTGATCGCTCGGGCGAATACGCGCCGCCAAGCTATGCGGGTGGCAGAACGAGTACGGGTTCGTGAGGTGCCGGTGACGCGCAGCAGTTCGCCGGGCTGGATCCCGTTCAGCAGCTTGCGGGTGATCTGGGGGTGGCCGCTGGTGCAGGCCACGACCGTGTCGGGGGCGATCGCGTCGGCGTCGGCCGGGCGGACGATCAGATCGAAGGTGGCGGTGCCGCGCGGGCCGGGCGCGGGTATCGCGCCGACCCAGCCGTCAACCGCGCAGTGCTTGATGTCCATTAGCTGGCCTCCGCCAGGGTCTCGGTGGTGCGGGGGGAGCGGTCGGGGAGTGGGCTTCTGCGCGAGGACCAGGAGCTCACGGTTGCGCCGCTGTTGCTCGGGAGTGAGCGGCCGGGCCTTCGCGCCGTGCCGGTGCCAGAGCGGGGAGGCGGGCGGCTCGGGGTAGGCGAGGGCGTAGTCGACATCGCGGTCGATGCTGCTCATGAGGAGCCTCCAGGCGAAGCAATCAGGCGCGGTCGTCGTCGCGCCGGCGCTTGGGGCGGAGGTCGGAGGCGAAGAGGGCGGCGCCTGCCGAGCCGGGGGTGGCTGCGCACCGGCAGCCCGCCCCCGCTCCGAACCGCGGCAAGACCCGGTAGGTCTGCTGCCGGATGTGCGTGTGCCGCAGGCCTGACGGGTCTGCGGCACATGGCGTTCTCCGGGACGGGTCGCGCAGGTGTGGTCGGCCTGTGGCATGCCGCTCCGGATTGAGGGCGGTTGTGCCGGTCAGATGTTTGAGGCACGTCCCATCCGGGCCGTAGCAGGGGTTGTCCGCAGTCGGACCGTGTGGTCGTGGCTTGCGGTGGCGAGGAGGGTGCCGTCGGGTGAGAACGCCACCGCGGGGGTCATGCCCTGTTGCCTGACGAGACCCCTGAAGATGGCTCGTCGGCGACGCCCGCCCCTACGTCACCGCCCTCTCACCCTCGACCCCGACGGCATCACCCATTGGCGCCAGATGAACGGCAAGCACCCGGTTCCGCCGGAACTCCTCGTGGACGACCCAGAGTTGCGGGCGGTGCTGCAGCGGGCGGTGGACGAGGCGAACCGGCTGGTCTCCCGCCCCGAGTCGATCAGAAGGTTCGCGGTGCTCCCGCCGGATCTTCCGGCTCGCACTCCGGCGGCAAGAGCAGCTCCTCTGCCACCCCGAGTCCCACTCGCACGCCTGGCAAACAACTTTGGGTCTTTCCCACCAAAGGCGAGGTGGAGTCGTCGCCGAAGGCGGCCGACGGCGTGGTCTGCGTCGGCAGCGACGACCACAACCTGTACGCGGTGCAGGCATAACAGCAGGCGCCACGGCGCGGGCAGGTCGTGATCGGGCTCGTGTCCGTGCTCGTGTGCGGGCTCTCGGGCGGGCTCACAGAAGTCACCAGCGATGCAGCGCCGACAGACCCTCGGTCCCCAGTACGAGATGATCTCGTACGCGACCTCGTATACGGACTCGTGCTGGCAGTCGTGTTCGGGCTCGGGTTCAGGCTCGAATCGCGCCGGGCAGTGCCGGGGAAGCCCTTGGAGGCGCAGGCCGTGCCGCGCCTCCAGGCTGTTTCTCAGACCTCCGTGAAGTGCGCAACGTCGGTGGGCGTGAGGTCGGGGCGAGATGCTGGTACCGGGTACGTATTCCTTCCCTGCGGTATTCCCCGGGGGCGGATCGCTGCGTTCATCGGTACGAAGGGTTGGCCCAGCAGTAGCCTCCTGTGACGGTGTGTGAGGTATTGGGGGGCTCGTGGCCGGGAGTCGGTGGCCGGGACTAGCTGCGTCGGCCGTGATCACGGCGGTGGTCGGTGCGGTGACGTCGTTGGCGGAGAACGCGGCCACCGGTCAGGACCGGTGGCCGGGTCCGCTCGACCAGGTTCGGCGGCACGCGTGGATCGTTCTGGGCGTGGGTCTGGCACTGGCCCTGCTGTTGGCCTTGTATGCGCTGTTCCACGAGGTCAAGTCTTCGTCCGCTGCTGGGGACCCACCACCGCCGGCGCCTCCGGAGATACCGCGGTGGGTGGTCGACCGTGCACAGGCCCGGCAGGTGGCAGCTGAGCTGGGCCGCCGACGGCGGTCGCGGTCGGTGGGGATCACGGCTGCGGCCGGACTGCACGGTGCGGGGGGCTTCGGGAAGACCACGCTCGCGGAGATGGTCTGGGCCGACCGACGGATCCAGCGTCGCTTCCGTGGGCGGATCTACCGGGTCACCCTCGGGTTGGACGTGCGCAGCCGGGCGGAGATCACCGCGAAGGTGGCCGAGGCGACCCGGTTCATCACCGGGGACACCACGGTCTTCGATGACCCGGACCTGGCCGGGGCGCACTTGGGTCGCCTGCTCGACGCCCGCCCGCCCATGCTGCTGCTCCTAGACGACGTCTGGAGCGCCGAGCAGCTCGCACCGTTCCTGATGGGCGGCGCCAGGTGCCGCCGGTTGATCACCACGCGGCTGCCGGAGGTGCTTCCGGGCGGCACCTACTCGGTGAGGGTCGACGAGATGTCGGATGGCCAAGCTCGGCAGGTCCTCGCCTTTGGCTTGACCGAGAGCCTGCCGGAAGACACTGTGCTCGGTTTGCTGCGAGCGACTGGCCGCTGGCCGCTGCTGCTGCGCATCTGCAACCAGTACGTGCACCGTCGCATCGGCACCGGGATGACGGCCACCGCCGCATCCGCTGAGATCCTAGGGAAGTTGCGCCGCGACGGGCCGACCGGGTTGGATCCCTCGGGCGCAGTCGATCTCAATGATCCACGTGCCCGGCAGACTGCGGTGACCGCAGCGGTCGAGGCAGGCGCCGCACTGCTGCCGGCTGGCGGATTTGAGCGCTTCACCGAACTGGGCGTCTTCGCCGAGGACGAATTCATCCCCGTCGACCTCATCATCATGTTGTGGCAGGCGACCGGGGCGCTGCGGCCGGAGCAGTCCAGAGACCTGTGCTCTATGCTCGGAGCCCTGTCCCTTCTGGAATTGGACTCGGCCTGCGGAGGACGCGTCCGTCTACACGACGTCATCCGAGACCACCTGCGCAGCCGCCTGGGCAATGGGGGCGTGCAGCGCGTAAATGGCGCGCTGGTCGACGCCATTGCCGCAGCCCTGCCCCTGGCCGACCCGCAGCCGGGCGGCGGCAGCGGGCCTCTGCACGCGTGGTGGCAGTGCCCTGACCGCTACCTCGCCGATCACCTCGTGATGCACCTTCTGGACGCCGGACGCGTTCGTGACGCCGAGGCGCTAGCGTTCGACCTGCGGTGGATCGAGCAGCGACTGGCTAAAAGCGGGGCGACCGCACCCCTGGCCGACCTGGACCAGATCCCCACCACTCCGGCCCGGCAGGCCGCCAGCGACTTCGCTCGGACCGCCCATCTCCTTGCACCGATCACTCCCGCCCATGCCCTGGGCGCCATCCTGCGCAGCCGACTAGCCGGATACGACACGTGGCGTCCCCAGGCGAGCACATGGCGGTCCGCGAGCCCAGCGCTCTATAACCGGTGGCGGCTGCCGGACATGCCCGACCCCGCAACAATCCGGGTACTTGCCCGCCACGCTGCCCTTGTGAGCGCGGTGGCGATTTCTTCGGATGGCACTTGGCTTGCCACCGGCAGCCACGACGGCACCGCGCGGATGTGGGATTCGGCCACCGGACAAACCACTGGCACCCTGGTCGGCCACGCTGGCTCGGTGAACGCGGTGGCGATCTCCTCGGACGGCACCTGGCTTGCCACCGGCAGCGACGACGCCACGGTACGGATTTGGGATCCAGCCACCGGGGCCACTGGCACCCTGGTCGGCCACGCTGGCTCGGTGAACGCGGTGGCGATCTCCTCGGACGGCACTTGGCTTGCCACCGGCAGCGACGACGGCACGGTACGGATCTGGGATTTGGCCACCGGAGACACCACGGCCACCCTGGCCGGCCACGCTGGCTCGGTGGGGGCCGTGGCGATTTCCCCGGACGGCACTTGGCTTGCCACCGGCGGTAACGACGGCGTCGTACAACTCTGGGACGCTGCCAGCGGGCAGATCACTGGCACCCTGACCGGTCACCTCGGTTGGGTGAACGCGGTGGCGATCTCCTCGGACGGCACTTGGCTTGCCACCGGCAGCGACGACGGCACCGTACGGATCTGGGATTGGGCCACCGGACAAACCACGGCCTACCTGGCCGGCCACGGGGGCTCGGTGGGTGCGGTGGCGATTTCCCCGGACGGCACTTGGCTTGCCACCGGCAGCAGCGACGGCACCGTACGGATCTGGGATTCGGCCACCGGACAAACCACCGGCACCCTGGCCGCTGGCCATCTCGGCAGGGTGAGAGCGGTGGCGATTTCCCCGGACGGCACTTGGCTTGCCACCGGCGGCAACGACCGCACCGTACGGATCTGGGATTCGGCCAACGGACAAACCACCGGCACCCTGACTGGCCACGCTGGCAGGGTGAGCGCGGTGGCGATTTCCCCGGACGGCACCTGGCTCGCCACCGGGGGTTATGACGGCGCGGTGCAACTCTGGGACCGTGCAACCGGAGAATCCACGGCCACCCTGACTGGCCACGCTGGCAGGGTGAGCGCGGTGGCGATTTCCCCGGACGGCACCTGGCTTGCCACCGGCAGCCACGACGACACCGTACGGATCTGGGATTTGGCCACCGGACAAACCACCGGCACCCTGACCGTCGGCCAAGTCGACCACGCCAACAAGCAGGTGAGCGCGGTGGCGATTTCCCCGGACGGCGCCTGGCTCGCCGCCTGCGATGACGGCGGCGCGGTACAGCTCTGGGATCCCCTGGCAGGGGATCTGGCTACCCTCATGCGAACCGAAGGAGAATTGTGTGCGCTGAAATGGATGCCCACCAGTGACGCCTTAGCGGTAGCTGGTGAACTTGGCCTTTACCTGTACGACTTCGACCCCGCTACCCAACCAACCATTTGAATCTCACCGATCGGCGGAATCCTTTCCTTCACGGAACAACGGGAGGACCTCACTGCTTGTGAGATCCGCCCGAATCCGGTGCCACCGGGCGGGATGCCGCCACCGTCCGGCACTGTCGCGGGCGACGTCGACGCCGACCTCCATGACCAGCTCAGGTTGGACGAGGGCGACGTGCAGGGTCTCGCGGGTGCCCCACCCGGCGGAGAACGTCCAGCCCGTCCAGGGGTGACCGGCCCGGGCCGGGGTGAGCAGCGGGGCGAGAGCCCGGCTGGCGGATTGCGGGAGCGTGGTGCTGCGCCCGATGTGTGCAACATCCCGCGAGTTCTCCTGAGCCCCGCCGAGTGCCCGGGGCTGTGGTCAGGGGCTTCTTCCTCCTTCGGGTGTTCCGCCGACCTGTGACGTAACTTCGGGATTCCTGAAGCGTTCTCAGCTCGTGCGACCGATCTGCGGTCTGATCGAAGGCGAGGAGGCGTGGGTTGGTGGCGCTGGCGGTTGTGCGGGATCTGCGCGAGTACCGGGAGCCGGTCTCGGCGGAGGAGCTGGAGCGGTTCGAGACCGACGTGCTGGCCGGCTTCGTTCTGGCCCGCGCCTCGGCGGGGCTGACGGACGGCACGATCCGTGGGGACGTGGGACACCTGGAGCAGGTGCGGACTTGGTTCGGTCGCCCGCTATGGGACATGGAGCCGACCGACGCGGACGCGTACTTCGGGCGGGTGCTGCGGGGATCGCCAAGCGGCACCCGCCTGGCCCGATCGCAGGCGCTGAGCACGTACTTCCTGTTCCTGGAGTTGCGGCACAAGGTCGAGATCCACCGGATGACCGGGCGCGTGGTCGAGTGTCCGATCGACGAGATGAACCGTCCGCGCGGCTCCAAGGACGCTCAGCTGCGGATCCCGCCGACCGCCCCGGAGGTCGGCCTGCTATTCACCGGCTGGGGCGGCGAGCTGGCGACCTGCCGCAAGTTCGCGCCGACGGCGAGGAACTACACCGCTGCGAAGCTGATGTCCCAGGTCGGGCTGCGGGTGAGCGAGGCGTGTGGGCTCGACCTCACCGACATCAAGTGGCACCTGGGCCGGTTCGGCAAGCTCCACGTCCGCCTCGGCAAGGGCGCCCGCGGCTCGGGGCCGCGCGAGCGGATGGTGCCGCTGATCAACGGGGCGGACCGGACGCTGCGGTGGTTCATCGAGGACGTCTGGGGCCAGTTCGACGACGACCACACCCGCCCCGGCGCCCCGCTGTTCCCGTCTGAGCGCAGATGTGCCGACGGATCCTCGCGCCGGGTGGGCGACGACGCCCTGCGGAACGGCCTGGCTGCGGCCGTTGAGGCTCATCTTCCCGGCTGGAAAGAGAAGTTGACGCCGCACGTCCTGCGGCACTTCTGCGCGTCCGAGCTCTACTCGGGTGGCCTTGACCTGGTCGCAATTCAGGAGGTTTTGTGACATTCCTGGATCGCCACGACGATGCGGTACGTCCACGTCCAGCAGACCAGGGTGGAGGATGCCTGGCTGGCCGGGCAGCAACGGGCCGCGGAACGGCTGGAAGGACTCATGGGATGAAGTGGAACCTGCGGCTGACCGCCGCGAACAAGGGCATCTGGAAGGCGTCCGAGCTGCAGCGGAGCCTGGCCGAGCACGGCCTGGTCATCTCGGCCGGGAAGATGTCCGGCCTGTGGTCCGGCCTGCCGGTCTCCCTGAAGCTGGAGGACCTGGACGTCATCTGCGTCGTGCTCGGCTGCGAGATCGGGGACCTGCTGATCCCCGAGCCGGAGAAGGTCTCCCGTCCCGGGCAGCAGGAGACCGGGCAAGCCGCCGTCGCGGCGGCGGGGACGGCGGTGGTGCCCCGCCGCCGCGACGGGCGCTCGCTCCCCCCGGCGTGATGGCCTACGTTCTGCCAGCGGGAAGGTGCAAGCCGCCCGCCACCTGCCCGGACTGCTTCGGCTGGGGCGTGCTGCCCGGCCGCGCCTGCAGCGCGTGCCAGAGCTTCCGCCGCACCGAGGAGCCGGCCCAGTGCAGCGGATGCCGGCGACTCGTGCGGTTGAAGAAGGGCTACTGCCGCCTGTGCTGGCATCAGGCGAGTCAGGACGCCAAAGGTCAAGTCACCGTCCTGCAGCCCTATTTGGAGAAGGTGCGGCACCACCAGTTGTTTGTGACCAACCTCCACCGCCCGCGCTGCCCCGGCCCGCCGCGCGGCAAGAGCCGGGGCAGGCCACGGTTTCCCGACCCGGCCCCGGCACTTTCGCCGGCCTCTGGCTGGGTCCAACCGGCTCTGTTCGAGGCTCGCCGCGACTTCACCCGGTTCGACCGCCGGGAACACACACGGCTCGACAACCCCTGGCTGGCCTGGTCCCGGCACGTCGCCCACCGCCTCGGCGAGGCCCGCGGCTGGCCCCGACGCGTCCGCCTGGACGTCGACCGGGCATTGGTCATCGTGCTGTCCGGCCACACCGGCGGCGACATTGTTCGGCACTCCGAGCTGTTCCCGGCCCTGCGGCCCCGAGGGCTCAGCATCGAACGCACCGCGGAAGTGCTCGACCACATCGGCGTCTTCCTCGACGACCGGCCGTCCTCCTTCGACCGCTGGTTGGAGTCCAAGCTCGACGGCCTCACGGTCGGCAGGCGGGACGTCCAGGACTGGGCCCGGCTCCTGCACGACGGCGGCGCCCGGTCCCAGCCCCGGGACGTGGCAACCGTCTGGGGCTACCTCAACCGACTTCGGCCGGTGCTGCTGGAGTGGTCGCACAGCTACGATCACCTACGCGAGGTCACCCGCGACGACGTCCTCGCCCACCTGGAAACCGTCCACGGCTCGCAGCACAAGCACACCCTGGTCGCCCTGCGATCACTGTTCGCCCGGGCCAAGAAGAACGGCACGGTCTTCAAGAACCCGACCAGCCGCATCCGGGTCGGTCAGCAGGAGACCGGCGTCATCCAGCCTCTGGCAGCCGAGGACGTCCGGTCCTCCGTCGCCGCAGTGACCCGCCCGGCGGACCGGCTGATCCTCGCCCTCGCGGCCGTCCACGCCGCCCGGCCCGGCGCGATCCGGCGGCTGCAACTCGACGACCTCGACATCGGCAACCGCCGGCTGGTCATCGACGACCGTGTCCGCCCCCTGGACGAGCTCACCTTGCAGGCCACCATCGCCTGGCTGGAACACCGGCAGCGACGCTGGCCCGACACCGCCAACCCGCACCTGCTGATCAACAAGCAGACCGCCCTGGAGGCTGGCCCCATCAGCGGCGTCTCCATTTCCGCCGCGCTTCGCGGCCAGACCGCCACCCTCGAACGGCTCCGCGTCGACCGTCAGCTCGAAGAAGCCCTCGTCCACGGCCCCGACCCGCTCCACCTCAGCGAAGTCTTCGGCTTGGCCGAGAAGACCGCCATCCGCTACGCGGACTCCGCCCAGGCCCTACTGTCGCAGGCCGCCGAGACCGGCCCGGCATCGACGATCCCATGAAGGGCGCACTGCGAGGTGGGTGAAAGTGCCCGCCACCACGTCATCTGCCTGCTGGAGCACCATTGGAGAGAGCGCTCGGCGATGATCCTAGGGTGCCTCTGCAGAGAAGGCAGCCATGACTGTGTCGATTCTCAGACGAAGTACGGCCGAGTCGGCACCGCCGACGACGATGGACAACACATCACTTCCAACGGCGTTGGCCAACCGGACGTCGAGTGAGTGAGAGACGCCCTCCAAGGAATAGGAGTACCAGCTGCTGGGGTCCTGGTCGTCGGTCGTCTCAAGACCAGATGCCACGACATCCCAGTCGGCGTCGTCGGGGTCCTGACCGATGTACTGCGACAGCAGGCCCAGGAAAGCGTCGAGGTTCCGCCGCCATATCCAGCCGTCGATCTCGTAACGTGCGGGGCCGGCCGTTTCGTCCATCGGCGCGTCCAGGCCGGCGCTCACGGCATGTTCGTCATCGAAGCTCAGGCGCACGTTGGCCCAGAGGTCGAGGCGTCGGCAGGCGTTCTGGGGGTCGTAGGCAGCTGCGGGCAGTTGGGGGATGCGCTTGCGGCCGGTCTCGTCGAGTCGGTAGGGCACATCGAATGCTGTGTCCCACTGCTCAAGATCAGGAGCGAACCGCTCCTGTGCCGCCGCGGCCTCGACTCCGAGGTATCGGGCTATGTCCTCCCAGGAGCTGCCGCGCTCACACTCGTACACCACGGCCCTAGCCAGAAGTCCTTCCGCGCCTCGGGCCAGTTGCAGGGCTTCGCTGACGCGACCACCGGGACCGGTGTACGTGTCGTAGCGGGTGACTGCCAGGCCACCGGCAGCCTCGGAGAGGCCCACAGCCCGGTCGGAGAGCACCAGGCGGGCGAGAGCCTCCCGCGAGTACCTGCTGCGTTCGTTGTCATAGGGAGTCGGATCAGTCACGAACCAGAGCATTTCAGATTCGTACATGTCCAGCACACAGGGTTCTCCGGGCCCGCTTACGACCGCTGACGCGGTGAGGGCGTTGCTCGCGTCTATCGTTCTGACCGCATCGAGCCGCACACCGACCCCCTGTGTTCGCGGCGAACCCACGGGTCCACCCCTCCGAATCGGGGCACCGCACCCTCGGTTCACGTTGAAGAACCTTCAGTTTCCGCGAACTCGCGGGACTCGGGGGGTGCCGTTAAGAAGCTGTGTCAGATCCGGTGATCAGTGACGTTGGGTGATGGGTGGCAGAGTCGTTCAGCGGTTGGGCGGGACAGCGCTCGTGCTCGGGCAGGAGTGGCATGGCTCGTACGCAAAGCGGGGTATTTCCGGTCGTTCGTGGTGACCTTGGGGCGGTCGGCGGAGCGTGTGTGGCATATGCGGGCCGGAGTTTCTGCGGCCGGTGAAGTGCCGGCCCTTCCGGCTCGTCCGGGAGTGGGTTGGGGTGTCCCGGGTGATCGGCAGCATGCCATGCGAGCGTTTCGATGATCTGGTGGACCAGTCGGTGAAGCTGGTCCAGGTGATGTCCGGATGCCAGTTCATGCTGGGGGACATCGCGTTGGAGATCGCCCCGTTGCGTACGCACGGCGGGAGCATGGCGCTCGGACAGGACGAAGAACTGGGCGTGGAGGGTTCATTACGCCTGTTCGCGGAGGCGATAGGCCTGTCTTTCCATACGGTGCGGACGTATCGGTGGGTGGCCGCGCGGTGGCCCAAGGACCAGCGGCAGGAGGGCGTCTCCTTCGAGGTGCACCGGATCCTGGCGTCGGCGCCGGACGCGCACGAGCTGATCCAGCACCCTCCGGTCAGTGAGCGGACCGGCGAATGCCGGTGGACCGGAGACTCGGCGAAACGAGCGGCGGGCTGGGCGACCGCGACGCCCGTGACGGTGGCGGAGAAGGTCGAGGCCATCCGCGACCTCGCGGCCGACGAACAGGTCGCGGCCTTGGCAGCGTGCGACCTCCTTCACCGGCCGGAGGTGGCGTTCGGGCGATGCGGGACAGCCAAGCCCGTGAACTCGTCAACCAGGCCCAGTTCGACCAAGCCGAACTCGTCGAGGAAGACGGCGACGAAGAGGACTGGTGGGATGCGGACGGCAACGACGACAGCGACGGTGGGATCATCGATCCGGTGGTGGTCGCGCGGGGCTTCCACCGCGCGATGGAGTTCACCGACTTGATCGGGGTGTGTCAGGGATTCGTCGCCGGGGCGAGCCGACTGGTGCCCAAGCTGCGCGGCAGGGAGTTCTCCGAGTCTCAACTCGCCCTGGTGACACGTCATCTGGAGAGGATCAGGGCGACGGCCGACTGGATCGAGATCGCGGTGTCCACCGGAAAGGTGGACATGGATGAGGCTCTGGCCGAACTGCTGCGGGGCCAGTAGCCATGAAACGGCGGGCGGGACTTCCCGCTCATGTCCACGGCGAAGCGGTACGCAAGACCCTGCAGGAAGCACGCCCGGCCGGTCTGCACCTGAAGCAGCTGGTGACGGCGACCAAGCGAACACCCGCGCAGGTCTGGACGGGGATCCGGTTCCTGAGAAAGATCGCGGTCAGGGAAGGGCTGCCACCGGTGACCTTCAACCGCACAGACGGCTTCCAATTGTCCGAGGAACCCGCGGTCTGGATTGCCTACGAACGCGCGATCTTCAAGGCCGAGCTGCACCGGATGACCAACTTCATCACCGGGATCGTTGCCCCGCACGCCCAGCGCACCCCCGACGACGAATGGGCACGCCTGGTCCTCGACCAGCTCGGCGGCGTCAAGGCAACTCTGGAAGTCCTCACCCGCATGGAACGCTGACATGGACTGCAAAAACGACGATGAGCCAGCCACGCGGGAGCGGCGCTATCCGAGTGATACGACGGATGCCGAGTGGGCCGTCCTCGAGCCCCTGCTGCCGCCGATGGCCTGCACCCTGCCCACGGGCGGGCGCCGGGAGAAGCATCCGCGGCGCAATGTCGTCGACGCGATCCGCTACGTCAATGACAACGGGGTCAAGTGGAGGTCCGTTCCCGTCGACTTCGGTATTCCGTGGCGGACTGTGTATGGGTTCTTTCAGCGCTGGCGGGCCAGCGGAGCACTGGCCCGCATCCATGCCGAGCTCCACGAGCTGGTCCGCCTGCACGACGGCCTCAACCCGCGCACCGTAGCGGTGATCCTGGACTCCCAGTCTGTCAAAGGAGCCGAGACGGTGGGCCAAGACACCCGCGGTTTCGACGGCGGGAAGCTGATCAATGGGCGCAAGCGCCATCTGATCGTGGACATGCGCGGCATGCCGCTGGCCGTCATGGTGGGCGTTGCCTCCCCGCACGACAGCGTTCCCGCCCGCGACCTGCTCTTCCGCCTGCGTCTCACGCACCCCCAAGTCACCGTCGTCTGGGCGGATTCCGCCTACGGCGGGCCCCTCATCGACTGGGCCCGGTCCTTCCTGGACCTCAACCTCAAGACGGTGCCCCGCCGCAAAGACCAGGACGGCTTCGCCGTCCTGGCAAAGCGGTGGAGAGTGGAGCGGGCGCTCTCGTGGGTCATGAGAGCACGCAGGAATGTCCGAGACTACGAGCGACTCATCTCCCACAGCGAGGCCCACCTCACCTGGACCTTCATCACCCTCATGGCCCGCCGACTCACCCGGCCACCGAAGCCGCCTCGGACAACGCCGCACCCCGTCGAACCAGTCGAGACGAACGCCAACAGGCCCAAGCCCATACGCATCCGAACCCAATCGCGCAACGCAATCCGCCTCGCCCCCACCGCCTTGGCCTAGGGCCAATACCGGTGCATGGGACGGTCACCGTGGCCTCGATCCACCTATGGCCCCGCCCGGAGTGAAGCGCCCCGTTCAAAGGTCCGTTGCCCCCGGATAGTGGCGGCGAAGTTCGCTGAGTACGCGCTCGTCGACAGCCCTGACGTCCCACAACGAGCTGTCCACTTCGGTCAGGACGACCATCACCCTGTCCTCGGCGGATCCCCGTGCTTCGGCGTCGATCAACTGGAGAAAGGGAGTCGTCAGCGACAACAACGTCAACGTGTCCATGCCGGCGTCCGCTGACTGCCTCTCCATCTCGCTACAACGAGGATCGACGATCTCGTCGAATTCAACGCGCCACGTCAGGCCCAGGCCGAAGCTGCCGAGGCGAACCAGTAGCTCAGCCAGGGTCACGTAGTGCTTTCCATGCCAGGCGGGAAACGTGATCCCCTTCATCCCCGCCTCTGCTTCGGCCGTATCGCGTGACAAGCGACCCCCTTCGTTCAGCAGCAAACCCTAGGCCACGGCCCTGACCACCCCACACGACCCATCGGAGACAGGCTCTAGATCGTCAAGAGGAACGCGCAATCATGCGTCGGCAAGAATCTCGGCCTTCAGCCGGTCGTAGTCGTCGACGGCAGCAGGCACCCCGTCGAAGTAGTCCTCCCAGAAGCCGGCACGCTGCCACTCTCGCGGTGCCAAGGTCAGCCTGCCGTCCTCCAGCTCTGCAACCCAGCAGCTCGGCATCCGACTGCTGACAACCGTGAACATGGCTGCGTCCCACAGACCTGGCCTGTCTCTGTAATCCGTGGTGTCGAGCAGCTCAGGGATACGAAGTTCCACTCTGCGCGCAGTGGTACTGACCTCCAATACCGGATACTCCGCTCCGACACGAATGGCAGGGTGATCGGTCACGACCTTCCCGGTTGCCGGGCTGATGATTTGAATGCAGCGGACGATCATTCCAACAGCCTAGGCAGACACAAGCCCTACTCATCCCGCCAAGGTTGCAAAGTACAGAGGGCGCTACACAACGTCACTGATCAGCGGATCTGACACAGCTTCTAACACGACCAGCAGCAGATACACCATTCCAACACGCTCATGCCCCCGGCCACGCCTTATACGTCCCATAACAGGGCATCCTGCCTCATACCTGTCAGGGCCCTGCTCGGTGACATGGCCGGGTGGCTCTGTCCACGAGCATCTGGTGAACAGAGCCATGCGTCGTGGGCGTGCTCCTGGCCCTTGTTGCCGGTGGCGTTGTGTTGATGGTTGCCGCGGCGGCGGCCCGTCTCTTTCCGTCCTGGGTCGACCCGTTGAGCTCGGCGTGCGCGGTGCTGGGCGTGTACGTGCCGCTGGCGGTGGTTGGCTACGGGATGGTGGTGAGGCCGTGGAGGGCCCTCACAACTAGGTCCGCTTACTGTCAGGGTCGGCGTATGTCCTTGGGGCGTGGTCCGTGCCGGAGGCGCACCCGGCACGGGCCATCGTTTGGGGCATGCAGGTCGTGTGGTGACCCGGCCGCAGCAGCCGCAGCCTGGCCGTGCTCGTCCTGGGGAGGGCCGGGTACGAGGTCAGGCGTCTGTGGGGATGGATGCGGGGTCGTTGTCGAAGGCGGGCAGGATCACGTACTGGCCTGATCCTTCAGGCTGCTCGACCGACGCATTCTTGATGCGCTCGATCCAGTTTTCGGGCCATCGGGTATTTTCGTCCCATGTGATCCAGGCCAGGTCTGCTTTCTTCAGTTGTGCTTGCCGAAGGTCCGCGCCGCGGAAGTCGCTGACGGCCTGCCTGAGCTGCGCTGCGGTTGTCGATGGGTCATCGATGGGGCTCAGGTCGAGGACAAGGTCGCGGGCGGTGACGAGATCCCGCGGGTGGTCGCGGTCTTGGGCGAGGGCAACGGCGAGGGCGAGGTCGAGGTCGTAGGCGAGGGCTTCGTCGAGTTCGCGGACGATGCCGAGTTGGAGGTTGAGGACCTCGATGATGGTGTGGTCGTGGCTGCGGTTGAGTTCGTGGGCGAGGATGAGCGCGCGGTCGCGGGCGTGGGTGGCGTCGAGGTCGACGATGGTGGCCAGGTAGAAGGCGTGGGAAAGGTCGCTGGCGCGGTTGCTGGCGGCGTTGAGGCGGCGAGCGAGGGTGACGGCGAAGTGGCGGCTGGAGTCGTTGGCCAGAGCGCTGTCGAGCTCCGTGAAGTCGTGGGCGAGGTTGCGTGCGTAGGTGAGGTCGCGGGTGAGGTCGCGTGCGTTGTCCTGGGCGCTGGCGAGGTGGAGAGCCAGAGCAAGGAAGGGGTCGAGCGCGCGGGCGTCCTGGTCGCGGTTCTCGATGACTGAGGCGAGCTGATTGATTGTCTTCCGGTGGTGGAGGCGTTGTCGTGCTGGGC
>NZ_JADDRL010000149.1 GCF_021538895.1 Streptomyces olivochromogenes
CGGCCGGGGCGGCGAAGCCTTCGCCCGGCCCCGGCACCGGGCAGCTGATCAGGAGACCCGATGACCACCAACCCCACCCTCGCCGACCTCGCGAACCGGGCCGCCGAGGCCCGTGGCCGCCCCGCCTACGGCCACGACGCGCTGATCACCTGCGACCGGCTGGTCCGCATCTTCTCGGCCGACGGCGTCGAGGTGCAGGCGCTGCAGGGCCTCGACCTCCTCGTCCGCGAGGGCGAGCTGATGGCTCTGGTGGGCGCCTCGGGCAGCGGCAAGTCCACGCTCATGAACATCCTCGCCGGCCTCGACACCCCCACGGCCGGCGCGGCCCGGGTCGCCGGCCACGACCTGCTCACCATGACAGCCAAGGACCGGCTGGCCTACCGCCGGGACACCGTCGGCTTCGTCTGGCAGCAGACCTCCCGCAACCTCCTGCCCTACCTGACCGCGGCCCAGAACGTCGCCCTCCCGCTCCAGCTGTCCGGTACCCGCACCCGCCGCCGGGCCCGCACCGAACGCGTTCTGGAACTCCTGGAGTTGCTGGAGGTCGCCGACTGCCGCGACCGCCGTCCGCGGGAGATGTCCGGCGGTCAGCAGCAGCGCGTCGCCATCGCGGTCGCCCTCGCCAACGCGCCCTCGGTGCTGCTGGCCGACGAGCCCACGGGCGAGCTCGACTCGCACACCGCCGCGCACGTCTTCGACGCGTTCCGCACCGCGAACGAGCGGCTCGGCACCACCGTCGTCATCGTCACCCACGACCAGGCGGTGGCCGGCGAGGTCCGGCGCACGGTCGCCATCCGCGACGGCCGCACCTCCACGGAGGTCCTGCGGCGCAGCGAGGTCGACGCCACGACCGGCCACGAGACGGTGGTCGCCCGCGAGTACGCCATGCTCGACCGCGCCGGCCGCCTGCAGCTCCCCGCCGAGTACACCCGGGCCCTCGGCATGCGCGACCGGGTCGCCCTGGAACTGGAGCCGGACCACATCGGTGTGTGGCCTGACGACAGTGAGGAGGGGTGAGCGGTGCGAATCAGCGGACGGTGACGCCCAGTGCCCCGAGGCCCGCCCGACGTACGGCGATCGAGCCGTAGGGGGTGCGCAGCCTGAGCCACACACCCGAGGAGAGCAGCGCGAGGTCCGCCGCGTTGCCGGTCCGTAGGAAGCCCAGCGACTGCGCCGCGTGCACGGCCCGCACCGGCAGGTCCGTGTCGGCGACCGTGCGGGACCAGATCTCCCGTCCGACCCGGTCGAGCTCGGCCCGGGTACGCCGCTCCGGCGCCAACTCCTGCGTACGGGACCGGAATTCGGCGACACCGGCGGCGACCATCGCCCGCAGCGCGTCCGGGGCCGGCAGCCCCGGCTCCGGCTGCCAGCCGCCGCGCGGCGGAAGCAGCCCCACCCACGGCGGTCCGGTGACCGCGTCCGGGACGACGGCCGTGGCCGCCCGCTCGTCGACGGACTCCAGCAGCTCACCGGCGGAGACGGTGACGTCCAGCGTCACGTCGAGGCCGTTCTCGTACGGCTTCGCCAGCCGCACCGCGCGCACTGCCAGCACCTCGAAGGACGGCGGCCGCCCGAACACGGCGAGCGCCGTCCCGGCCGCCTGCAGACGCACGGCGGCTCCACGGTCGTAGTGGAGCAGCCGCGACAGGAAGGCCGCGAGATCCGCCGCCTCCCCGTCGTCGACGAGGTGGAGCACCGTCATACGACGACGGTCTCCTTGCTCTCGGACGCACCGGCCTCAGAGTCGTCGGTGTCGTCGGTGTATTCCTGGAGGAACTCCCGCTCCTCGGCCGTGATCCGCCGCGGCCGCTGCGTCTCGAAGTCGAACGGCACGACCACCGTCGAGGCGCGGACGTAGATCTGGTCCCCGTCCTTCACCTCGTAGGCGATGGTGAAGGACGCGGCCTTGATCTCCGAGACCCACAGCTCGATGTCCACCGGATGGTGCCGGTGCACGAGCTGCCGCTTGTAGTCGATCTCGTGGCGCGCCACCACCGACCCCTGCTTGAACTCCTTGTCCGGGCGGAACAGGAAGTTGATCCGGGCTTCCTCCAGGTAGCGAATGAAGACCGCGTTGTTGACATGGCCGTAGGCGTCCATGTCCGACCAGCGCAGGGGGCAGCGGTAGATGTGGCGCAAGATCGATCAGCCCCGGGTCAGCTTCTTGTAGGTGGCGCGGTGCGGACGCCCAGCGTCCGGACCGAGGCGCTCGATCTTGTTCTTCTCGTACGACTCGAAGTTGCCCTCGAACCAGAACCACTTGGACTCGCCCTCGTAGGCGAGGATGTGCGTGGCGACGCGGTCCAGGAACCAGCGGTCGTGGGAGACGACCACGGCGCAGCCCGGGAACTCCAGCAGCGCGTTCTCCAGGCTGCTGAGGGTCTCGACGTCGAGGTCGTTGGTGGGCTCGTCGAGGAGCAGCAGGTTGCCGCCCTGCTTGAGGGTGAGCGCGAGGTTGAGGCGGTTGCGCTCACCGCCGGAGAGGATACCGGCCGGCTTCTGCTGGTCCGGGCCCTTGAAGCCGAACGCGGAGACATAGGCGCGCGACGGCATCTCGACCTGGCCGACGTTGATGTAGTCGAGCCCGTCGGAGACGACCTCCCACAGCGTCTTCTTCGGGTCGATGTTGGAGCGGCCCTGGTCGACGTACGAGATCTTGACGGTCTCGCCGACCTTGATGTCACCGGAGTCCGGGGTCTCCAGGCCCTGGATCATCTTGAACAGCGTGGTCTTGCCGGCGCCGTTCGGGCCGATGACGCCGACGATGCCGTTGCGCGGGAGCGTGAAGCTAAGGCCGTCGACGAGGACCTTCTCACCGAAGGCCTTGTTCAGCTTGTCGACCTCGACGACGACGTTGCCCAGACGCGGGCCCGGCGGGATCTGGATCTCCTCGAAGTCCAGCTTCCGCATCTTCTCGGCCTCGGCGGCCATCTCCTCGTACCGCGCGAGACGGGCCTTGGACTTGGCCTGGCGTCCCTTGGCGTTGGAGCGGACCCAATCCAGCTCTTCCTTGAGCCGCTTCTGCCGCTTGGCGTCCTTCTGACCCTCGACCTTGAGACGGGTCGCCTTGGTCTCCAGGTACGTGGAGTAGTTGCCCTCGTACGGGTAGGCGCGGCCGCGGTCGAGCTCCAGGATCCACTCGGCGACGTTGTCCAGGAAGTACCGGTCGTGGGTGATCGCCACGACGGTGCCCGGGTACTTGGCCAGGTGCTGCTCCAGCCAGTTCACGGACTCGGCGTCGAGGTGGTTGGTGGGCTCGTCGAGGAGCAGCAGGTCGGGCTGCTCCAGCAGGAGCTTGCACAGCGCGACGCGGCGGCGCTCACCACCGGAGAGGTTGGTGACGGCCCAGTCGCCGGGCGGGCAGCCCAGGGCGTCCATGGCCTGCTCCAGCTGGGCGTCGAGGTCCCAGGCGTTGGCGTGGTCGAGCTCCTCCTGGAGCTTGCCCATCTCGTCGAGCAGCGCGTCGGAGTAGTCGGTCGCCATGAGCTCGGCGATCTCGTTGAACCGGTCGAGCTTGCCCTTGATCTCGGCGACACCCTCCTGGACGTTCTCCAGGACGGTCTTGCCCTCGGTCAGCGGGGGCTCCTGGAGCAGGATGCCGACGCTGTAACCGGGCGACAGGAACGCGTCACCGTTCGACGGCTGCTGCAGTCCAGCCATGATCTGCAGGACGGTCGACTTACCGGCGCCGTTCGGCCCGACGACACCGATCTTCGCACCGGGCAGGAAGCTCAGGGTGACGTCGTCGAGGATCACCTTGTCGCCGTGCGCTTTGCGCGCCTTGCGCATGGTGTAGATGTACTCAGCCAAGAGAAACCGTCCGGCAGCTTGAAATCTGGCAGTGGGCAGATACACCCCATCTTGCCTGACGGCCAGGCCTGGATGGAAACGCGCCTGATCGAGGGCCTCTGACCTGCGGTTTCGCGGCGTACCCGTACCCGCGTACGGAACGGTCGCATCTAGGACGGATTCGTTCCATAGTGCGCCGATCGGCGATATCTTGGACATGTGACCGAAGTCGTTTCCCGGCTGCGGTTACGCGGCGGTGGGGCTCGCCGTACCCCAACCGTGGCATTCGGTGCCACCAACAGTCCCTACTCGTGAAGTGATCTTGGCCTGTCTGTTGGCCCCCGCGAGTAGGAGGGTTACGGAATGGAAGGCCCCGATTGGCAGCGCGTGCAGCGCAAGGCTCCTGTGTGATGGGCAGGAGGACGTCATGATGCCCATGGAAACGGCCCTACAGCTGACGATCTTCATAGAGGAGTGCGACACCTGGCATCACAGGCCGCTGTTCGCCGAGATCGTGCATCGCGCCCATGAGGCGGGGTTGGCCGGCGCGACGGCCTTCCGTGGTGTCGAGGGCTTTGGAGCCTCGTCGGTGATGCACACCCCTCGGTTGCTGTCGTTCAAGCAGGACCTGCCGCTGGTGATCGTCATCGTCGACGACGAGGAACGAGTACGCCGATTCCTTCCGACACTGCGCGAGCTGATAGACGAAGGGCTCGTGATCGTCGAGAGGGTCGAGATCATGTCGTGCACAAACCGGGATTCCGTCCCGGCACAGGCCCGCGGGGGCTGATGCGCATCGGCAACCGTGGTGTGCTGACGGCGTGGGCCGCCGGAGGGCTGTGACCTGTGGGTTCTTCGGCCCTCCGGCTCTGTCTCCCGTGGATCAGCTTTCCGGCTGGGTTTCCTTCTTTCGGAGCAGGACCAGGGCGCCGCCGCCGATCACGACCAGGGCTATGGCCACGCCCGCGATCAGGGGGGTGATGCTGGAGCCGCCGGTCGCGGCGAGGTCGGTGGTGCCCGCGGTGCCGCCGACCGAGGCGGGACTCGGCTCGCTGAGGGTCTGGGTCTTCAGGTCGACCGCACTGCCCTGGGTCTTGCAGTCGAGGACGCCGGTGAAGCGCTGCTCGAACCCGCCCGGGCCGGTGATCGTGAAGTCGTAGGCCTGGTCCTCCTGGAGCGGGATGCTCACCGTGCGGGAGGCACCGGCGGGGATGGTGTGCTCGGCGCCCATCAGCTCGAAGGTGAACGGCTTGTCACCGGTGTTGGCCGCCGTCAGGTCCACGCTGCCCTGCGCGCAGTTCTCGTGGGCCGACAGGGCGGGTATCGCCCCTCTCTCCGCCCAGGTGGCGCTCGCGGTCGCGGAGACCGTCGACTCGCTGGAGCCGGCCAGGATCTGGATCTGGCTGCGGCTCTCGGAGGCGAAGGCACGGCCGACCGGCACGGTGGTCGACGCCTGGACGGTCAGCGCCGCCGAGCCGTCGTCGGCGTCCTCGGGGACATCGAAGTACAGCCGGCTGCCGTTCTTCGCCGAGGTGACGGCCTTGCCGGCCTTGTCGACGATCCGTACCCCGCTCATGGCCGCGTCCGCCGGCGGTATGACCGTCACGGCACGCGCGTTGGTGTGCACGGTCACCGGGCCGAGCGGCGCACCGGGCCGCCCGGAGACCGCGGGCGGGTCCAGGGTGAGCGAGGCCGGCGGCTCGGCCATGCCCCGGGCGCTCTTCTCCAGGTAGTCCGCGAGCTTGTCGGCCTGCGGGTCGACGGCGTCGACGTCCGCGCCGTCCGAGTAGCGCCAGATGGCCACCTGGGTGCCGGCCGCGGCGTCCTGCTCGGTGAGGCCGTGCGCACCGGCCCTCTCGGCGAGCGTGGCGAGGTCGTTCACCTGCGGGTAGGAGTTCTGCAGGATCCAGCGGATCCGGCCGGCGTTCTTGTTGGCGCCCAGGGAGGTGCTCTCCCAGGGCGTCTCCTGGTACTTGGCGTCTCTCTGCGTGGGGTTGTGGAGGTCGACGCAGTAGGTCTGCAGCATGCCGCCGCCCTCGACGGACATCTCGAACAGACCCGCGGCCACCTGCTGGTCGCCCGTGTCCTCGTGGATGACGGCCTCGCCGTACGTCTTCAGACCGCCCATGGTGGCGGTCGCCCCGCCCTGGGCCTGCGGCCCGCCGTCGGCGGCGGCCGCGGCGCCGGCCCCGGTCAGCGCGCCGGCGGCCGCGAGTGCGGACACCAGCGCCGCTGCGGCGAGGCGGACGGTCCGTCGGCCGCGCGCGGAAGGCACGGGGGGCGCTTCAGACGCGGCCGTCACGCACGGTCCCGAGAGCCCAGAGAACGCAGAAAGCACAGAATTCCCCTTCGAGCAGGACCGGTTGATGTGGGGGGTACGGTCCCACCAGCAGAATCAGCAGCCTCAAGGGCTACGCCCGGCATCCTAAGGATCAGCCGGGCCGCCCTTCCCCGTCATCTTGTCGGATGACCGATCCGACTCGGAATCGTTATCGCCCCGATCGACCGCGAGCAGGGGTTATCGACAAATCCACCGGGTCGTTCGGAGCGCAGTCATCGATATGCCGCAGTTCGGTCAGGCGCCGGATGTGGCTGACGTCACGTCACCGCGGCAGGCTCCGGGCACTGTTGTGCGGGCGGATCCGCCGACTCTCCCGCCGTTGTCTCCCAGTTGGGCTCGGGTCGCGGTGCCGCGGGTGCGGCCTCCGGTTTGGCCGAGCGGCGGAAGGCCGAGCTGCCGCGGGAGAGGTCGTGGCCGATCGCCACCGCGTCGATGTCCGCCGAGGACCAGTTCGGCTGCCCCTCGCGTGTCTCCGTACGCACCTTCAACCGCCCCTGGACGATGACCGGATCGCCGACGCTCAGCGAGGCCTGGGTGTTACTGGCGAGCTGCCGGTTGGCCCACACCGTGAAGAAGTTGGTGTGCCCGTCGGTCCAGACGCCCTTCTCGCGGTCCCAGTAACGCGAGGTCACCGCCAGCCGGAAGCGGGCCGAAGGGCCCGCCGCCAGTTCCCGGTACACCGGCGTCGTCGCCACGTTGCCGACCGCGCACACCATCGTCTCGTTCATCACGAACCCCTCCCTCGCCCGGGCGCTCGCACCGGGTGGAAACGCGTACGGGCCCGTCCCGTACGGCCGCGTCTGCCGCGTACCGCCGCGCACTTCTCGTACGCCGCCGCACGCCCCGCCGACCGCGTCCGCCGTGCGTCGCGATCGCCGCGGGATCAGACTGCCTCCGCCGGGCCGGGCCCGCTGAGCGCTGTGCACCACCGGCCGCCTGGGGAAAACTCCGTCATCCGGACGAGGGATCCGGCCTCCGGATGGACCTCATCCCACCGCGGCCGCCCCGGCCCGCGTGACCTGCCCGTACTGCTCCCGCACCTCTCGATAGCGCAGCAGCTCCGCGGCCACCGGATCGAGCACCCGGGCCCGGCCGCAGCCCGCCGCCGCCTCCCGCAATCGACGTTCCGCCTCCAGGCCGTACCGTCTGGCGGGTCCGCGCGCCGCCATCCGACAGCTCCACTCGACGAGCGGCCCGCCGATGATGCCGGCCACCATCAACAGCACCGGCACGCCCAGGTTCGGGGCCATGACCCCGGCGATCTGCCCCACCAGCCACAGCCCGCCGACGACCTGCAGAAGCGTCATGGACGCCTGGGCCAGGACGGCCACCGGCCACCAGCCCGGCCGCGGCGGCCGACCCGTCGGCACCCCGGCCCGCGCCGCCAGCTCGTCCAGTGCCTCGGACAGCCCCTGGGAGCCGCGTACGGCCGCCTCGCGCACCGCCTGCGCCCAGGGCGCGGGCAGCCCGGCCGAGGCGCGGTCGGACACGGTACGGACCGCCTGCTCGACGCGCTGGCGCGCCGTGGCCTCCTCGTCCGCCTGGGTACGCAGCTGAAGCCGTCCGGTGGCGGGATCGCTCCGGTTCTGGCACCACCGCCACAGCCTGAGCCAGGGCGTGCCGCAGGCCCGGTTGGCGTTGCGCAGCCAGGCCCGTTCGGCGGCCTCGCCGGTGGCGGTGGCGCCCACCGCGTCGGCGAGGCGCGCGGAGAACTCCTCCCGCGCCTGCTCGCTGAGCCCGGCCCGCCGTCCGGTGGCGTACACGTGCCGCAGCCCGGACGCGGCGGCGTCCACGTCGGCGTCGACCCGGCGGGCCGCTGCGCCGCGCTCCGTGACGAACTGGCCGAGGGCCTCGCGCAGTTCGCCGACGCCCTGCCCGGTGAGCGCGGACAGCGCGAGCACGGTAGCGCCCGGATCGCCGTACTCCCCCAGGGCGATGCCGTCCTCGTCGAGCAGCCGCCGCAGGTCGTCGAGGACCTGGTCGGCGGCCTCACCGGGCAGCCGGTCGACCTGGTTGAGGACGACGAACATGACCTCCGCGTGGCCCGCCATGGGCCGCAGATAGCGCTCGTGGAGGACGGCGTCGCCGTACTTCTCGGGATCGACGACCCAGATGACCGCGTCGACGAGCTTCAGGACGCGGTCCACCTGTTCGCGGTGCTGCACGGCGGCCGAGTCGTGGTCGGGCAGGTCGACCAGGATCAGCCCGCGCAGCTGCGACTCGGCCTCCGGGCTCTGCACAGGGCGCCGGCGCAGCCGGCCGGGGATGCCGAGCCGGTCGATGAGGGGGGCGGCGCCGTCGCTCCAGCTGCACGTGATGGGCGCGGCGGTGGTCGGCCGGCGCACCCCGGTCTCCGAGATGCTGACCCCGGCGAGCGCGTTGAACAGCTGCGACTTGCCGCTGCCGGAGGCGCCCGCGATGGCGACGACGGTGTGCTCCCCGGAGAGCTTGCGCCGCGCCGCCGCCTCGTCGAGGACCCGGCTGGCCTCGGCGAGGGTGCGGCTGTCGAGGCGGGTGCGGGAGAGTCCGACCAGTTCACGCAGCGCGTCGAGGCGGGAGCGGAGCGGGCCGTCGTACGCCAGGGGGGCCGCGTTCTGCAGGCCGGTGGCCCGGGGCTCGACCACGGGGTGCTGTTCGGCGGCGGTGGCCTCGGTGACGCGACGCGCGATGAGGCCGTCGTCCCAGGCGGGCGCGGAGTCGGGGTGGTCCGGCGAGTCGGGGTGGTCCGAGGCGGCGGAGGCGGCCGCGTCGCCGTCGTCCGCGCCCTGCCCCCGTTCCTCTCCCCGGTCCCGCCCCTGGCTCTCCACGCGCGCGTGGGGCGCCGTGGCCGCCTCCTTCTCGTCCTCTGCGGCCTCCTTCGAGTGGGCCTCTTCAGGGAGGCGATTTTCGGAACCGTCCTCTTCGGAGGAGCCGTTTTCGAGGTCGCCGGTGGTCGGGACCGGGTCTCCCTTGTCGTCGGCGCGATCCACGCGTCCGAGGTGCTCGCCCGCCTGCTCCGTGCGGCCGCTGTGCTCCGTGTGCCCGCTGAGCACTGTGTGGTCGATGCCGATGCGCTCGATGCGCCCGGTGCGGTCGATGTGCTTCGTGAGATCGGTGCGCCCGCGCTCCGCGTGATCGGTGTGATCGACGCGTTGGGTGTGATCGGCGTGCATCGTGTGATCGACGGGCTCTGCGGGATCGGTGCGCTCGATGTGACCCATGTCCTCTGTGTAGTCCGTGTCCGTGTGGTCCTGGTCAGTGACGGCGGTCACCGGTCACCTCTCCTTCTGCAGTACGGACAGAGCGGCGATGAGTTCGGCCTGGTACTCGGGGTGGACGTCGAGGGCGTCCAGCGGGGCGAGGCGGCGCTCGCGCTCGGTGTGCATGACCCGGTCCAGGTGTTCGGTGAGCAGCTGTCCGGCGCGTTCGCCCAGCCGCAGCGCGCTCTGTGCGCCGATCCGCTCGGCGAGCCCCTCGCCCGCCGAACGGGCCCGGCGGCCGCCGAGCAGCGCGGTGGCGACCAGGGCGGCGACGATCTCCGGATCCGTGGCCGCGCCCCGGTCGAGCTCGCGCACCTGCTCCTCCGCGTACTCCTCCAGTTCGCGCCGCCAGCGCCGTACGCCCAGCCCGACGCGGTGCTCGGCGCTCTCCTGGGACGGATCACGCTCGGCGAGCCCGGGGGCGCCCGCGGCCGGCTCGCGCCGCCAGGCGTCGTCGATGCGCTCGTCCGCGGCGGTGACGGCGCACACCACCAGCGAGGCCAGGCTCTCCACCAGGGCGTCGAGGAGCTCGCCGGCGGTGCAGTCGAGGGGGAAGGCGCGCCAGCGCCTCAGGGCGCCCCCGGAGAGCACGGCCCCGGCCTGCAGCCGTCCCCGCACGCGTGTGTGCTCGCTGTCGTACGCCCCGTCGACGGCGGCGGTGAGGCGGAGCGCGGCGGCGTACTGGGCGGCGGCGGCGCCGGCCAGCTCGGGCACCCGGGCCTTGAGCGAGTCGAGGACGCCGTACGCCGTACGCGCCATGGCGTGCTGCCGTGTGCCGGGATCCTGGGCCCGCTGGACGAGCCAGGTCCGCAGTGGCGCGACGGCGGTGGCCGGCAGCAGGCCGCCGCCCCAGGCCGACTCGGGCAGCTCGGGCACGGTGAACCGGGGTACGTCGCCGAGGCCTGCCTTGGTGAGCAGGGCGCCGTACTGGCGCGAGACCTCGGAGACGACCTGGTGCGGCACGCGGTCGAGGACGGTCACCAAGGTGGCGTCGTACTCCTTGGCGGTGCGCAGCAGGTGCCAGGGCACGGCATCGGCGTACCGGGCGGCCGTCGTGACCATGACCCAGATGTCGGCCGCGCAGATCAGCTGGGCCGCGAGGACACGGTTGTCGGCGATCAGCGAGTCGACGTCGGGCGCGTCGAGCAGGGCGAGCCCGGGCGGCAGGCTCTCGACGGTCTCGATCCGCAGCACGCGCGCGGGATCTTCGCTCAAGAGCAGCAAATCCTCCCCGGGATCCTGTTGGGGCGCCCACACGCGCGTGAGGTCGGGCAGGACGCGCATCCCGCTGAACCAGTGATGGTCCTCCGGGTGGCACACCAGGACCGGAGTCCTGGTCGTCGGCCGCAGCACGCCCGCCTCACTGACCCGTCGCCCCACCAGGGAATTGACGAGTGTCGACTTGCCCGCGCCCGTGGATCCGCCCACGACGACCAGCAAGGGTGCTTCGGGCTGTCTCAGCCGGGGCACCAAGTAGTCGTCGAGCTGTGCGAGCAGTTCGTCGCGGTTCGCACGCGCGCGTGGGGCCCCCGCCAGGGGCAGCGGGAAGCGTGCGGCGGCGACACGGTCGCGCAGGGCGGAAAGTGTGTCGAGCAGCTGAGGCCGTACGTCCAAGGTCACCACATGCGAAGAATGCCCAATTTTAGGGGAATTCTGAAGCATATAGACATGTCTGCGCGCCGACGGGACACAACGGACGGAAGGGACGACTGGGACACGGGCACAGTCGAGGCATAACGAGTGCACAACACCCGGTGCGTCGGACGCCAAAAGCGGTGCACGATTCGTACCTGCCTGCGATTATCAGGACCGCTTCACCGAACCTCCACATCGAGCCACGGAGGCGAAGCAACAGGGTCAAGGATCCGGGAGCCCTATCCTTGTCCCCGGCAACGTCACGGATCAGCCCACACCCGGGCACCACGAACGAGGCCACCACACCGGCCCCCGTAGCTCAGTGGATAGAGCAGGCGCCTTCTAAGCGCTTGGCCGCAGGTTCGAGTCCTGCCGGGGGCGCCCAGTCTCCGCCCTCCCTCGGGAGGGCGTTTTTGCTGTTCAGCGCGCGTTTCGTGCGATGCGCCGACGCCCCGGACACTCCCCCGCCGATCATGGGAGCACTCCGGGACTGTCCGGCTGTCACCGGGTTTTCGCGGGTGGCTGTGTCGAATGCGTGTCGAAGTTTCCGGCGCCCGGGAGAGTCAGCCAGCGGGCGGTGACTCGGGAAGATCACCGGCAGCTTCAAGCCGCCGCTTCAGGTCCGGCAGCTGCCCCTCGACGCACCGGGCGTATGTGGACAGCAGCACGGCGACACTGTTCCCGGCCCACTCCGCCACCTGGGCAGGCGGGATGCCGTCGTTGAGCCACTTGGTCAGACGCGTGTTCCGGTTGTCGTAGACGCGCCGCCCGGTAGGCGAGTCGAAGACGTGCGGTGGCAGTACGGCCTTACGGGCGCTGCGCCAGGCCCGACGGATGACGGACCCTGCGAGGATGCCTCCGAACTCACCCTGGAACAGCAGATCACCCGGCCGGAGTTGCTCGTCCTCGATGTGCTGCCGCAGGATGCGGGTCAGGGCAGGATGCCCCGGCACGGTGCGCGTCTCACCCTCCGCACGGCCTTTCAAATCCCGCTGTTCGTGGATCTCTCCTGTCGGTCCATTGCTTGCCGACCTCCGGGGTCGCCGTGTGGATGAGCAACTCGCACCACTGGTCGACGGCTTGGACCGAGGGCAGGGTCACGTCCTCCACGCGCATGGCTACGGCTTCTTCGGGCCTGGGCCCGCAGTAATAGAGCGTGGCGAAGAAGGCATGGAGCCGCTTGCCACCCCGCGACCGGCGCCGGATCCAGTCGAGGATCGCTGCCGCCTGCTCGGGGTTCAGCAAGGACCGCTTGTCGACGGCATTCGTGGTCTTCGTGGCACCAGTCGACTCCTTGCCTTTGGGCAGGGGGTTCGCCCGGAGGATGCGCCGCCGGACGGCGTACTTCATGGCGACGTTGAGGATGCGGCGATTGCGCTTCCTGGACCAGGCGGCCGCCTGCTTGCCGTCGAGCCGGGTGTCGATGGCGCGCAGGATCTGTTCGACCCGCTCCAAGTCCTCCCAGACCGAGACGGGCAGGGAGTTCCGCTCGACCCATCTGAGGATCGCCGCCACCTCTCGGGGCGCGTCCGCTCGTCGGTTCGTGTTGAACGCCCACTCGCGGAGTGCGGTGCGGACGTCGGCGGGGGCGAACTGCGTGGGCTTGGACCGCATCAGTGCGACGGTGGTCGCGGTCAGGGTCTTGGCGACGTTCTTTCGGCTGTTGCCCCCGAGTTGAGGCCAGCGGGCATCCACGTACTCGACGGCGAACCGGTACCAACTCATCTCGGCAGCCTTGGAGCGGTGGGACACCGGAAGGCCCGTGCCGACCACGAAGGCCTCGCCCTTGCTTGTGGCTTGGATGAGTCCGGAGCGGAAGCCCTCGGCGAGCGCGACGGTGTCGAAGGGCTCGCGCCAACGCTTCCCCGCGACCACCCAGCGCACGGTGTAGGTGGTCTTCCGGGCGCCCTTGTAGGTCAGGATCTTGTAGATCTTGACGTCGAACGTCGTCTCCATCAGGCGGCGTCCTCGCGGTCGTCGAGCCAATGGTCGAGGTCGCTTCGCCGGATACGGAGGTCGCCGTTCGGGAGCTTGATGCAGCGCGGTGCGCGGCGTTTGGCCCGCCAGTCGTAGAAGGTCGAGCGGGAGACGGCCAGTTCCTCACAGACCTCCGCGAGGGTGAGCATGGTACGTCGTGACCGGATGGCCGTGGTCATGCCGTGCTCCCTTCGTTCTGGAGGGCGTCGCGGGCGGTTTCGCGGTTGGTCTGGAGGTCGCGGGCGATGGTCGCGGCGAGCGCGGCCTCACCCGGTGTGTGGCCGTGACCGGCGTACTGCCAGTCCGTGAGGACGAGGACGGTGTCCGGCTCGCGGTCGTCGAGGCCCTGGGCGGAGGCATCCTGTGCGGCGCGGTAGTCGGCACGTTCCTGGCGAAGGGCGCCGAGCGTGGTGGAGTACGTGCGCGACTTGGACGAGAAGTGCCCGCGGAAGCCGAGCATGTGGGCCCAGGCCCAGAGGCGCCGGTCCGGGTACAAGCCATCCAGGTCGCGGCACGCGGTAATGAGCCGGCGGGTGTGGTCGGGGACTTGGTGGCGGTCGAGTTCGGCGAGTTCGCCGATACGGCGGTCAAGGGTCCCGGTGTTCTCGGCGGCCTTCGTGGCGTACTTGGCCACGTATGAGGCGACGGCCTGTTCGGTGATGTCGGAGCCGTCGCCGAAGGCTTTCACCGGGCGGACGTCGAGCTGTCGACCCCAGCGGAAGGTACGGGCGGGCTGGTCCTCGGCGGCTGGCACCGACACCGACGTGTAGGAGTGCGCGGCGGCGGCCCGTAGCGCCTCCGTGAGGAGGTCCACCGTGGCCCAGGCGGGCGGAGGTGTCCCAGGCCCCTCCGGGCCGTCGAGGCGCACGACGGCATGGAAGTGCAGGGCGCCGCGCTTCTGGAACTCGGCGACCTTGCCGTACGAGACGCGGAGGTGGTCGGAGAGCTCCCGGCGGGACAGGCCGACACGGCCGGCGATCTCGCGGCGGAGCCGTGTGGTGAAGCGCTGCCACAGTTGTCCGGCGTGGTTGTTGAACAGCACGGCGCCCGCGTAGTCGTAGGTGCCCGGGTCGAGGGCCGCGCCCAACTCCGGCGCGTCGGAAGGGTGCTGTGTGCCGCAGCGGCAGGCGCCGTGGTCGGGACGGTTGTGGACCGGGCCGAACGAGGGTGCCGTGAGGGTGGCGAAGACGCGCGGGTGTTCGCGGACCGTTGCGGGGATGTCCCGTCGGTCGTCCCCGGCCAGGCCGGCGCGGATGAGGTGGTAGGTGTCGCCGGCGTAGGTCCAGGCGCAGGACGGGCAGCGGGAGGCTCGACGGTTGCCGCAGGCGAGGCGGAGGCGCCCACCGGGCTCGTCCGCGGTGGAGTAGTGGTGGAGCGGTTCGCCGGTGGTCTTGTCCTTGTGGAGGACCCAGCCGGTGAGGTGGATCGGGTCGGAGCAGCCTCCGGTGCGGCGGATCTGGTCTTCCCATCGGGCGTAGTCGGAGGCTGACGCCACCCGGAGCAGGTCTCCGAAGGTGATGGGGTCGAGGAATGTGGCGGGCACGGGCGCACTCGGTGTCGAAGCTGAGGCGCGGTGGGCCATGCTGGTGGTTCCTTCCGGTTGCGAGATCGGACAGGGACGGCGCCCGGGCGGCGGATGCTTGGCGGTATCGAGGCCGCCCGGGGGCCGGTCAGCGACGTTTGGCGTCGGAGGCGAGCAGGGAGCGCAGTACGACCGCGCAGACGGCGACCGAAGCTCCGGTGACGGCGACCGCCAGGAGCATGGAGACCAGGACGGCGCCGACGACCAGGACCACGGCCGTGCCACCACCGACCAGGGCGAGCACGGTGCCCGGGGTGAGCTGGACGACCGGCCGGCTCGACGAGGGAGCAGCGAGGGCGGGCGGAGCGGTCTGCGCCGAGGTGATGACCGCGGTCGGCTCGACGAGGGCGGCCGGCGTCACCCGCTCGGTCGGGACGGGCATGGTCGGGATCTTCGGACGGAACATGGGTGGACTCCCCTCAGAGCCGGGCTACTTGACGAGGCCGTTGATGGCGGGCGCGAACACGCTGTCGGCGAGGAGGAAGCCGCCGACGAGCAGGACTCCGACGAGCCAGGCGGGCGGACGGATGAGCTTGACGCCGAGGTAGCCGACGACGAGCAGGGCGAACCAGAGCGGTACCTGCATGGCGGGCGGTCTCCTAGCGGACGCGGCAGCGGTGGGTGCGGGCGGCGAGCTGTGCGGCGGACTGGCTGGAGTAGTCGGCGGACCATCCACAGCGGTCGGCGGTGCAGACGGCGGCGTGCACGGTCCGGCCGTTGCGGTCGCGGTGGGTGCCGATCTGTACGGGGCCGATCCGCATCACGGAGTGGAAGTTGTCGCGGGCAGGCATCGGGACGTCTCCTTCCTGTCAGGCGAGGTGCGCGGCGATGGCGTCGGCGAGATGGGGCGGGACGCCGAGGCGGGAGCGCAGAGTGTCTGTGTCGATCGGGGCCCCGGTGCGGGCGCGGTACTCGTCGGCGACCTTGCGGGCGTGGTCGACGAGGACTGCGGGGACGGGCGGCGGGGGCGCCGGGGCAGGACTCTCGACCTCGACCGGAGCCGGGTCCGCGTGCGACTCGTGCACGGTTGCTTCCGCGAGTCGAGGTTCGGTGTTCGGCGTGCCCGGCACAGCGCCGGCGCAGCAGGCTCCGGCTCCGCTCCAGCCGAGTGGGCGAGGAGCGTTCCGCCGAGGAAGGCGAGCGCGGGCCATCCGGCGACGCCGAGGCGGAGCAGGGCGGGCGGGTCGGTCAGGTCGAGGAACCCGGCGGTGGCGATGTTGGCGCCGAGCGAGGCGAACAGGGCGATCACGAACCAGCACCAGGCCAGCCGAGAGGGCCCCTCACTGCGCAGCCGCCGCCAGGCCGCGACCCATGACGGGGGCGAGCAACCCTCGTCGGCAGCCGAGGCAACTCACCGAGCTGTCCAGCGTCCACGAGTTCCTCGACGAGATACGCCTCCGCCCCGGCATGTGGCTGCTGGGCGACTCCCTTGAGCGCCTGAACTCCATGCTGATCGGCTACCGAGCCGCAATGGCCATGCACGGCATCGACGAGGACTTCGACTTCTGGAGCCCTGGGACGCAGGGCCCCTTCGCAGAGTGGCTCTGGCGACGGCTCGGCCGTTCCAGCCCCCTTGGATGGGCAACCGAGATCGAACGCGAGGCACGGGCGGCCGGCACACCGGCGGTCGAGCTGTTCTTCACCCTGTTCGACGAGTACCGACAAGACCGCCAGTCGGCTGTCGAGTCGGCCGAGGGATAAGACTTTCCCTACTTCATCGAGTCGGCCGAGGGATAAGACTTTCCCTACTTCATCGAGTCGGCCGAGGGATAAGACTTTCCCTACTTCATCAAGCCCCGGCTGCGCTCCGCTCCGCCGGGCGCGCTCCCGGCTCCGCTGCGGGCGCCGCTCCTGCCTCCGGCCCGCTCCGCCCGCGCTGCGCCGACGCGCGCCCACAGGTGGATAGGGCCGGTGGCCATGAGTCGATCACCGCAGAGCGCGGCCACGGTCAGAACAGTGCCTCCGGCGGGGGATCGGCCGGCACCGGGATGGAGGGGGCTCCGTCGCCGACTGCGGGTCCGTCGTGGCGGATGTTGGGGGCTCCCATCCCGTCCACCATCGACCCAGGCAGAGCCGAGCAGACGCGGCCCCTGGCGTCCAGGTCGTTCGTACAGTGGCGCGCTCCACCTGGACGCCATGAACCACGCCCGCTCCACGGTGTGTGGGTCGACGGCGGACGGGACGGGAGCCGGGGTGAGTTGTGGGATGGGAAGACTGGGCCGGTGACAGGCCCAGGGCCGTGACGGGGGGGGGGGTGATCCATTCATGCGCATACGGCGAGAAGGGTTCGTCGGGTCTTGTAGGGGCTGTGGCTTGCGTTCATTCCGCCAGTGCCCAGGTCACAACACGACTACAGCGCTCGCACGGTGCATCCAGCCGACACATGATGACCCTCAACACCAACAGACTCTGGGGGGACCATGCGTCGCACCACCATGCTGCTGACCGTCGCCCTGCTTGCCAGCCTCACAGCCTGTGGAAGCAGAGACACAGGTCGTTACGTTGCTGCGGATCCGAAGGCTACGCCGACCGGCACCAAGGAGGACCGCTACCTCAAGTCGGCCGCCAGCCTGCCGTATACCGAGGGGCATCCGACTGATGAGGAGCTCCTTGCTTTTCCGCCGAAGTGGTGCGCCGACCTGGCTCTAGGGCACAGCGTTGAGTACCTGTTCTTCAACGGACCGAAACTGTATCCAGTGGGGCAGGACTGGGGGATGATGCAGAAGGACGCGAACGAGCTGCTGATAATCGGCGTGACGGTCTACTGTCCGGAGTATCGGGAGCAGGTGTTGAAGGACCTGCGTTCCGCAGGAGGCCTGTGAACGCCGCACCGCTACCGGTGCTCGCATTGGGCATACCCATAGCCTGGATTAATGTCTGAGACTGCGAGAGTCAGGATCAAGCGGCTTCCAGCGACGCGCTCACGGCCGCAGGTTCGTTGTCACACACCCTCGGACGAGGGTACATCGCGGGCGGTCAGGCCGGGGAGTCCTCGTTGGCGCAGGTCAGCCAGGACCGGGTGATCGTCCTTGCCTCGTCCGCCTGTTCCGGGGTGACGACGCCCTCCATGTCCGGGCCGCGGCCCAGAAAATCCCTGACGCATTCGCGCTCATCGGCGCTGACTACCCAGACGGATGAGGTGGAGGACCCGTCGTCGTGCCAGTCGAGCACACTCAAGGTATGCCGGTGGGCCATCGCGTCCTCCCAACCTCTCGGTAACGGGATGCTCAGAGCGGCCTGACGGCCTCGGCCTGCGGACCCTTCGGGCCCTGGGTGACGTCGTACTCCACCTTCTGGTTCTCCTCCAGGGAGCGGTACGAGCCCGGGCCTCCCTCGATCGCCGAGAAGTGGACGAAGACGTCGGCGCCGCCGTCGTCCTGCTCAATGAAGCCGAAGCCCTTCTCAGCGTTGAACCACTTGACCTTGCCTGTAGCCACAGCCCCTCCTGAGGGGGAAGGGCGGCGTCCCGCTGGTTGATCAGCGGATATACCGCCAGAAAACGACTGCTTGTCCTACGATATCGTCGACGCCTCCTCCCCGCGCGTCACCGGAACTCGCAGTGCAGGATCCGCCCATGTCGCGGAATCCGGAGGTGTGTGCCAGCACCCGCATGGCCAGTCGGCCAGAGGCGGGCAGCCAGGTCCTTACCCAACGTATCGGCGCTGCCGACCGCATCGAGGCAGCGCAACCCCGCGTGCCAGCTCTCCAGCGGTCCTGTCTCTCCGAGCGTGATCGGAGAGACAAAACCTAGGGCTCCAGCGTTCTGGCGGGGCGCTTGCCCGGGTCATTAACAGGCCATTTCGTTTGGCGTGATCTTGCGGGATGCTGTCTGTATGGCGAGTGAGCTTGTCGAGCGGTTGGTGCCGGACGGTTTATGGGAGCTCTTTCAGCGGGTGGTGCCGCCAGCAACGGAGCGGCCGCAGGGCGGAGGCCGTCGCCGGTCGCACGGTGACCGCGAGGTCCTGGCTGCGATCGTGTTCGTGGCCACGTCAGGCTGCACATGGAACCAACTGCCGCCTGGCTTCGGCCCGTCGGGCGTCACCGCATTCCGGCGGTTCACCGAGTGGTCCCAGGCCCGTGTCTGGGCCAGACTCCACCGTCTTGTGCTCGATGAACTCGGAGGCCAGGGAGAGCTGGACTGGTCACGGTGCGCCATCGACTCCGTCAGCGTCCGCGCGGTCAAAGGGGGCCACTGACGGGACCGAATCCGACCGACCGCGGCAAGAGCGGATCAAAAATCCACCTCATCGTCGACCGCAACGGCCTGCCCCTCTCCCTCGGCATCTCCGGCGCCAACGTCCACGACAGCCAGGCCTTCGAACCATTCGTCCGCGGGATACCGCCCATCCGCTCGCGGCGAGGACCCCGCCGAAGGCGCCCGGCCAAACTCCACGGCGACAAGGGATACGACTACGCCCACCTGCGGCGATGGCTGCGCACGCGAGGGATCACACCCCGCATCGCCCGCCGCGGAATCGAGAACTCGCAACGACTCGGCCGGCACCGATGGGTCGCAGAACGCACCATCGCCTGGCTCAGTGGATGCCGACGCTTGCACCGCCGCTACGAACGGAAGGCCGACCACTTCCTGGCTTTCACCTCAATCGCGGCCACCCTCATCTGCTACCGCAGACTCCCCAAATGAAATGACCTGTAAGACTCCGTCGATCACGTGGGCAGGCTCCGACGACGGCATCCCGATGTTCACAATCGTCGCCACGGGTACCGCCATGAGCTGCCCCGATCTCCCGCCCTATGACAGCTCTACCTCAGTTCAGCCCGAAGAGCAGTAGTGCGGCAGCACCGGCACGATGGGCAGCGCAGCCGTTGCCGTCCACCGTGCCGACCCTGTTGGACCCCGTGTCACGGACGTCACCGTTGCCGTCCACCGTGCCGACCCTGTTGGACCGCGCGTCACGGACGTCACCGTTGCCGTCCACCGTGCCGACCCTGTTGGACCGCGCGTCACGGACGTCACCGTTGCCGTCCACCGTGCCGACCCTGTTGGACCGCGCGTCACGGACATCCACCAAATCCCCCTAGTTGACGGCGATTCCAAGACGATCAGGGCCCCGCGTTGATCGTCACCTTAGCGCCGATGGGCAGTTCGGTTGGGTGGGCTGTCCCCCTGCGGACGTCTAGCGCGCGGCCTGGAACCGCTAGTTAGCCACCCGTACTTCGTCACGGATCGCCCCAACCACCGAGGCGAACGCATCGAGATCCACATCTGCCGGGCTAACAACGCCCATGGCCTTGGCTACCTTCACCACGGTTGAATCGTCGGCCCATGTGCACGACGCCTCCATGGAGGTGTCATCCGAGGCAGACAGCTTCCTCTCCGCGACCCGGCATTGCAGGGGCTCCTTCGAGCCAGACGGAGTGATCATGCGAGGGCCGGCGACGACGATTGGCCCCTCATCCCGCCGGTCCAACACCTTGACGAGCTCGTCGCGGGCAGTAACCGGACTGAGGACTGTGCCATACACGCCTGTGACTGTGAGGACAAGACCGTTCTGCTTGTTCGCAACGGTCGGGTCGTAGGCGCCGAAAGCCGCTGTCGGATCTTGCACCTGGCCCGCCATGACTTCTGCCAGAGTGCCATCCGGATCAGCCGCCTCGTGATCGCGCTTGTAACGGCCCTTCGCCACGGTGTCCGGCATGGTCAGCCGATAGTGTTCAGGCTTCCCTGCGTCGGGGCTGTGTCCAGAGGACTCCGGCTCCGACTTGCCGCATCCGAATAGCATCACCGCCGCCACCGCAAGCGTGGCCCACCCCGTGCGGTTCACCAAGTCCCCCTTGTCGCTACGTGAGTACAACCGTCACTGATCACGCAAACGATCACACTAGTGTGTCCGGCGCTTTGGAGACGGCGCTGAGCGCCGACTAGGCTCGCTCGCCGCCTGGGGGGACTCATGCCAGCCAGAGGACGGGACACCAGCATCTGTGCCCCCTGCGTGCCCGATCCAGCAGCGAGCGGCGGGGAACAACGGGGAACCTCGGCGCCCCTCCCGGGAACACACAGATCAGCGACTTGCCAGGTGGGGCCGGATCTGCATACGCGATCTTCCAAACTAGGGCCGGTCCCCCGCGGAACCGCCGCCTGAGCCCTGGGGATAGCCTTCCCGTCGGTTTGGAACGCACCTGGAGGCTCCCTATGCAGACCGCCGTTTTCCTGCTGAGGAGCACACTTGGCCTTGGCGGCGGCCTCTTGTGCGCCTGGGAGCTCACCCGCCAGGCTTCAGGGCCGGGCTGGAGGAAGCCTCGGGTTTTCACTGCGGTGGCGGCTTTGCTTCTCGCCGCTCTGCTCGCCGTCTAGGAGACGGCGGCCGGACGCCAGAGCAGAACCCGCTCGCGTTACAGCAGGGAAGTACAGCAACCACAGCGCCCTTCCCCATCCAGTAGTGCCCGCCGGAGACCGTGAGGCGACCTGTATGACCACCGCTGACCGAACTCTC
>NZ_JADDRL010000015.1 GCF_021538895.1 Streptomyces olivochromogenes
GACCGTCGCCCGCATCGTGCAGCTCGTCAACGCCGAGCGCAGCAAGGTCGGCTGCTCGGCCCTGAAGCTGAACGCGACCCTGACCAAGGCCGCCCAGGCACACAGCGCGGACATGGCGTCGCACCAGAACATGTCGCACACCGGGTCGGACGGCTCCTCGCCGGGCGACCGCATCACGCGGGCCGGCTACAACTGGAGCGCCTACGGAGAGAACGTCGCCTACGGCTACTCCACCCCGGAGCAGGTCATGGCGGGCTGGATGTCCAGCCCCGGCCACAAGGCGAACATCCTCAACTGCACGTTCAAGGAGATAGGCGTCGGCCTGGCCCAGCCCAACAGCTACTGGACCCAGGACTTCGGCACCGCGCGCTAGGCCCTGTCGTCAAACTCCCGTCTGCCCCGCGACGCCATGCACGCTCCCCCAAGCTCTTCGAGCAGGGGGGACCCCCACTCGCCGCACCGGGCCCCGACCCAAGTACATCCAGTACGAGGGACGAGGCCCGGCACGCCGAGAGCACGCACCTGACGCCGCGAGGCCCGCCCTTCGGGCGGACGACGCGAGTTTGACGACAGGACCTAGGTGTTTCGACCGGGGTGACCTGACCACCCCGGACGTCACCGAGCCACCGGTCTCGGTTCACCGGTGTCGCCACCCTCGCCGGGTTCCCCGGCCGACCCTGCCGCTGCGGCGGCAGGGTCGGCCGGGGAACCCGGCGCTCGGTGTCTCCTGCGCTTCCACCTCCGATCCCTCCCCTCGCCCCCGTCTCTCCTCCGCCCTCTCCTCGCCGCCGTTTCGAGCGCGCGCGGCCCGGGCACCCGTGTCAGGCTCGAAGCGGAGCGCTGAACGTGACGGCCCGGGCGCAGCGGGCGGCAGACGGAGGTCTGGCCATGACCCACGGCAATCAGCTGTACGGTCCGCAGCCGGACGTGGCGGGCGCGGCCGGGTACGCCGACGCCCCGCCGCGCATGGGCTTCTTCACGGACACCTCCGTGTGCATCGGCTGCAAGGCGTGCGAGGTGGCCTGCAAGGAGTGGAACGCGGTCCCCGAGGATGGCCTGGAGCTGACGGGCATGTCCTACGACAACACCCAGGGCCTCGGCGCCGACACCTGGCGCCACGTGGCCTTCATCGAGCAGCGCACCACTGTTGGCGAGGACGTCGACGTGTTCGACGCCGCCCGCCGCCTCGACACCGCTCCCCCGGCCGCGGCGGCCGGACAGATCTCCCCGGTGCAGCCCGAAGGACGTACCGAACTGCGCTGGCTGATGTCCTCGGACGTGTGCAAGCACTGCACGCACGCGGCCTGCCTCGACGTGTGCCCCACGGGTTCGCTGTTCCGCACCGAGTTCGGCACGGTCGTCGTCCAGGAGGACATCTGCAACGGCTGCGGCTACTGCGTGCCCGCCTGCCCCTACGGCGTCATCGACCAGCGCCGGGACGACGGGCGCGCCTGGAAGTGCACCCTGTGCTACGACCGGCTCGGCGCCGGCATGGAACCGGCCTGCGCCAAGGCCTGCCCGACCGACTCCATCCAGTTCGGCCCGCTGGAGGAGCTGCGGGACCGGGCGGCGGACCGGGTATCGCGGCTGCAGGCGGCCGGTGTCACCGACGCCCGCCTGTACGGAGCGAGCCCGGACGACGGGGTCGGCGGCGACGGCGCGTTCTTCCTGCTGCTGGACGAGCCGGAGGTCTACGGGCTGCCTCCCGACCCGGTGGTCACCACCCGGGACCTGCCGGACATGTGGCGGCACGCGGCGATGGCGGCCGTGTCGCTCGGCGCGCTGGCCGTGGCCAGTTTCCTCAAGAGGCCGCGATGACCCGGAGGCCACGATGACCAAGAGGCCACGATGACCGGAAGCCCTTGGGACGCGGAGCCCGGAGGAGACGCCCCCGGCGCGGCGCACTCCGGGCGCCCCCGACGCCGCCGTGGCCGCGGCGAACGGGCCATGGTGCCCGACGCGCGGTTCTCCTCGTACTACGGCAGGCCGATCCTGAAGCCGCCGACCTGGCGGCCCCTCGACATCGCCGGGTACCTCTACCTCGGCGGACTCGCCGGCGCCTCCTCGCTGCTGGCCGCCGGGGGCCACGCCACCGGACGCCCCGCCCTGGCCCGGTCGGCGAAGCTCGGCGCGGCGGGTGCCATCTCCCTGTCGCTGGCCGCGCTCGTGCACGACCTGGGCCGGCCCACCCGCTTCCTCAACATGCTCCGGGTCGTCAAGCCCACCTCCCCGATGAGCATGGGGTCGTGGCTGCTGGTCGGTTACGCCCCGCTGACGCTGGCCGCCGCGGCGAGCGACGTCGTCGGCCGGTACCGGCTCGTCGGCTCGGCCGCCACGGGGGCCGCCGGCGTGCTCGGGCCGGCGGTCGCCACGTACACCGCCGTCCTGATCTCGGACACGGCGGTGCCCTCCTGGCACGAAGGACACCGGGAGCTGCCGTTCGTCTTCGCGGGCTCGGCGGCGACCGCGGCGGCCGGACTCGCGCTGGTGGCGGCGCCCGTCGCGCAGACGGGACCCGCCCGCCGGATGGCGGTCCTCGGCGCGGCCCTGGAGCTGGGCGCCTTCCGGTCGATGAAGCGGCGGATGGGGCTGGTGGCCGAGCCGTTCGAGGAGGGCCGGCCGCACACGCTGCTGCGCGCCGCGGAGGTGCTCACGGCGGGTGGCGCGGCGCTCGCCGGATGCGCGGGACAGCGGCGGCACGGGCGGCGTCTCGCGGCGGTGGCCGGGGCCGCCCTGCTGACCGGGTCGGCGGCGTTGCGGTTCGGCGTGTTCCTCGCGGGGGTCGCCTCCGCCGGGGACCCGAAGTACACGGTCGTACCGCAGCGGGAGCGCCTGCGGGACCGGGAGGGCTGACGCGCTGGGCGGACGCGCCGGGCATCTCGTCAAGCGAGTCGCCGGGCGAGGTCCGGCAGGTCGTCGGCCGTGACGTCGGCCGGGCACATCACCGACGGATAGGGGCCCGCCGTCCGGCGCAGCCAGGCGGTCGCCAGGCAGGCGCGCGCCGCGCCGTTCACGTCCCACGGGTGCACGGAGACCAGCATCGCCTCCCCCGCCGGCACGTCCGCCGTGCGCAGCGCGTGGGCGTAGGCAGCGGGTGCGGGCTTCCAGGCTCCCGCCGCGCTGACGTCCAGTAGGGCCTCGAAGCAGTCCGTCAGACCGGCCCGGTCGAGCACCGCGCGAGTGGTGTCGGCCGAGCCGTTCGTCAGGGTCAACAGGCGCCGGCCGGCCGTGTGCAGCGCGCTGATGCCGTCGGGTACGTCCGGATTGACGGGCAGTTCGGGCATTCCGGCCAGCACATGTGCCACGGCCTCTTCCGCGGCCGACGCGGGCGCGTGCCGGGCGAGCAGCGTGCGCAGCACGTCCCGGGCGACGTCCGCGAATGAGGCGTACGTGCCCGCCAGGGTCAGGGCCGTTCCGTCGCGCAGGACACCCGCGAACCAGGCGGGCAGCAGATGGCCGGGCAGGCCGACGTCGGCCAGGCGCGCGGCGAGCGGGGTCATGTCGGTGAGCGTTTCGTTGACGTCGAAGACGAGGACACTCGGTGCGCGGTCCGGTGCCGGCGGCGTGCGGTCGTGTGCCAACGGGATCACCCCCTGGCCGCCGAGTGCCCGGCAGCCGTCGTACGAAGCGCGGGTGGCCCGACCCGCTCGCGCGGCCGGCCCCCGGGCACCCGTTTCGGAGCTCGGGCGGCGGGTACCCCGGCTCGGCCGGAACACGGACGCGGGGATCCGAGGGAGGCAGGCGTTCATGCGGATGCCGTGGGCACCCGGCTGCGGGAGAATCTTGCGCAGGAGGCCGGGACCCGGCCCCGCACCGACGTCGCGGCGGTCCGGCAGGACAGGCCCGGCCTGCGTCCGGCCGACCGCAGGTCAACCGCGCGGGAGGAGTGACTCGTGGGCGTCCGCACATGGATCGACTCCTGGCCGGTGTACCGCCAGCTCACGGGGACCGACCCGCTGGGGCGTGGGGCCGCGGCCAAGAGCGGGCGCAGCGAGCGGCTCACGCCCCGGGTGGCGAGCGCGGACCGCGTGGTGAAGTCGGTCTGCCCTTACTGCGCGGTGGGCTGTGGCCAGAACGTCTACGTCCAGGACGAGCGCGTCACCCAGATCGAGGGTGACCCGGACTCCCCCATCTCGCGCGGCCGCCTGTGCCCCAAGGGCTCGGCGAGCCTCCAGCTGACCACCGGCGACGCCCGCGAGCACTATGTGCTCCACCGGCGGCCGCACGGCACCGGGTGGGAGCGCCTCGACCTCGACACGGCCATGAACATGATCGCCGACCGGGTGATCGAGGCCCGGCGGGCGGGCTGGCAGTGGCAGGTCGACGAGACGCGGACCCGGCGCACGCTCGGCATCGCGAGCCTGGGCGGGGCCACGCTCGACAACGAAGAGAACTACCTGATCAAGAAGTTGTTCACCGCGCTCGGCGCCATCCAGATCGAGAACCAGGCGCGCGTTTGACACTCCTCCACCGTTCCCGGTCTGGGAACCTCGTTCGGGCGCGGCGGCGCGACCACCTTCCAGCAGGACCTGCAGTACTCCGACTGCATCGTCATCCAGGGCTCGAACATGGCCGAGTGCCATCCCGTCGGGTTCCAGTGGGTGATGGAGGCCAAGGCCCGGGGCGCGAAGGTGATCCACATCGACCCCCGGTTCACCCGCACCAGCGCGCTGTCCGATCTGCACGTGCCGCTGCGCGCGGGCACGGACATCGCCTTCCTCGGCGGGATCATCAACCACGTGCTGCACAACGACCGGTACTTCCGTGACTACGTGGTCGCGTACACCAACGCGCCCGTCCTGCTGCGGGAGGACTTCCGCGACACGGAGGACCTCGACGGCGTCTTCTCCGGACTCGACCCCGACCACCGCACGTACGACAACAGCACCTGGCAGTACGAGGGCACGGAGATCCAGGCAGCCTCCGGCGCCCGCGACCAGGAGTACGAGAAGCGCACCGAGGGCGGCAGTTCGGTGGCGGAGGCCGCGCGCGGCGAGGCCCATGGCGCGGGCGGCCCGCCGCTGGGCGAGGGCGAGCCGGAGCGGGACGAGACGCTGACCCATCCGCGCTGTGTCTTCCAGGTCCTCAAGCGGCACTACGCCCGTTACACGCCGGAACTGGTCGAGGAGGTATGCGGGGTGCCGCAGGCGGTCTTCCGCCAGGTGTGCGAGCTCGTCGCCGACAACTCGGGGCGGGAGCGGACCACGGCCTTCGTCTACTCGGTCGGCTGGACGCAGCACACGGTGGGCGTGCAGTACATCCGCGCGGCCTCCATCCTGCAGACCCTGCTGGGCAACATCGGCCGGCCGGGCGGCGGCATCCTCGCGCTGCGCGGGCACGCCTCCATCCAGGGGTCCACGGACATCCCCACCCTGTTCAACCTGCTGCCCGGCTACATCCCGCTCCCGCACGCGCACCGGCAACAGGACCTGTCCGCCTTCGTCCAGGCGGAGGCGGCGCACAAGGGGTACTGGGCCCCGATGCGCGAGTACCTGGTGAGCCTGCTCAAGGCGTACTGGGGCGAGGCGGCCACGCCCGACAACGACTTCTGCTTCGACTACCTGCCACGGCTGACGGGCTCCCACGCCACGTACGAGACCGCCATGGCCCAGCTGGAGGGCACCTGCAAGGGCTACTTCGTACTCGGTGAGAACCCGGCGGTCGGCCACGGCAACTCCAAACTGCAGCGCCTGGCGATGGCCAACCTGGACTGGCTCGTCGTACGGGACTTCTCCCTCGTCGAGTCGGCCACCTGGTGGCTGGACGGCCCGGAGATCGAGACGGGTGAGTTGCGCACGGAGGACATCCGTACCGAGGTGTTCTTCCTGCCGGCCGCCGCGCACACCGAGAAGGACGGCAGCTTCACCAACACCCAGCGGCTGCTGCAGTGGCACCACCAGGCCGTCGCGCCGCCCGGCGAGGCCCGCAGCGACCTGTGGTTCACCTTCCACCTCGGGCGGCTCATCCGGCAGAAGCTGGCCGGCTCCAGCGACCCGATGGACCGGCCGGTGCTCGATCTGACCTGGGACTACCCCACCAAGGGCGAGCTCGTCGAGCCGGACGCCGAGGCGGTCCTCGCCGAGATCAACGGCTACGACGCCGACGGCAACCCCCTGGCGTCCTACGCGCAGCTCAAGGCCGACGGCTCCACGGCGTGCGGCTGCTGGATCTACTGCGGGGTGTACGCCGACGGCGTCAACCAGGCGGCGCGCCGCAAGCCCGGCGCGGAGCAGGACTGGGTGGCGGCCGAGTGGGCGTGGGCCTGGCCGGCGAACCGCCGCACCCTGTACAACCGGGCCTCGGCCGACCCGGAGGGCAGGCCGTGGAGCGACCGCAAGGCTCTGGTGTGGTGGGACGAGCACCAGGCGCGCTGGGTCGGCCACGACGTCCCCGACATCGACGTCGACAAGTCCCCCGGCGACCGGCCGCCGCCGGACGCGACCGGGCCCGGGGCCCTGTCGGGCGTCGACCCGTTCATCATGCAGGCGGACGGCAAGGCCTGGCTGTACGTGCCCACCGGGCTGACCGACGGGCCGCTGCCCGCGCACTACGAGCCGCAGGACTCCCCGTTCCGGAACCTGCTGTACGGCCACCAGCGCAACCCCGTCCGGCAGTTGCTGGCCCCGCACCCCGACAACCGCTACCAGCCCAGCGGCGGCGACCCGGGCACGGAGGTGTTCCCGTACGTCGCCACCACCTACCGGCTGACCGAGCACCACACGGCGGGCGGCATGTCGCGCTGGCTGCCGTACCTGGCGGAGCTGCAACCGGAGTTCTTCTGCGAGGTCTCTCCCGAACTGGCCGCGGAGTGCGGTCTGGAGCACACCGGCTGGGCGACGATCGTCAGCGCGCGGGGGGTCATCGAGGCGCGGGTGCTCGTCACCGACCGCATGCCGCCCCTGACCGTGCAGGGGCGGACCCTGCACCAGGTCGGGCTGCCGTATCACTGGGGGCCGAACGGCTACAGCACCGGTGATGCGGCCAACGAACTGCTCCACCTGGCGATGGACCCCAACAGCCAGATCCAGGAGTCCAAGGCGTTCGCCGTCGACATTCGGGCCGGCCGGCGTCCCCGGGGTCCGGCGTCGGTGGAGCTGGTGCGCTCCTACCGGACACGGGCGGGCATCGACGCGCGCACGGGCACCGAACTCTGACCCTGTGCCGGCACCGGGCTCCCACCGCGCACCGGAGCTACCGGAGCACGAGGGAGTGCGCCCCGCTCGGCACCAGTTCCCCGATCACCGGCGCGCCCGGCACCTCACCGGCGATCAGCAGCCCGCCCGAGGTCTGGGCGTCGGCCAGGAGCAGCCGCGTGTCGGCGTCGGTGGCGCCGAAGTCCGTGAACGGCGCCACCCACTCCAGGTTGCGCCGGGTGCCCCCGCTGACGTACCCGTCGCGTACGGCCTCCCGGGCGCCGTCCAGGTAGGGCACGGCGGCGGTGTCGATCACCGCGGTGACGCCCGAGGTCCGGGCCAGCTTGTGGAGATGGCCGAGGAGACCGAAGCCGGTGACGTCGGTGGCGCAGCTCGCGCCGGCCGCCAGGGCCGCGGCCGAGGCGTCCCGGTTGAGGGTGGTCATCGTGGTGACGGCCTGCTCGAAGCGCTCGCCGGTGGCCTTGTGGCGGTTGTTGAGGACGCCGAGGCCGAGGGGCTTGGTCAGCGACAGGGGCAGTCCGGGCCGACCGGCGTCGTTGCGCAGCAGCCGGGCCGGGTCGGCGAGTCCGGTGACGGCCATGCCGTACTTGGGCTCGGGGTCGTCGACGCTGTGACCGCCGCCCACGTGACAGCCCGCCTCGGTGGCGATGTGCAGCCCGCCGCGCAGGACCTCGCGGGCGAGCTCGAACGGCAGCACGCCGCGGGGCCAGGCCAGGAGGTTGACAGCGAGCACCGGCCGGCCGCCCATCGCGTACACGTCGGACAGGGCGTTGGCGGCGGCGATGCGTCCCCAGTCGTAGGGGTCGTCGACGACCGGGGTGAAGAAGTCGGCGGTGGACACCACCGCCTGTGCGGGCGTGTCGCCCGCCGCGGGCAGCGCGACGACGGCGGCGTCGTCGCCGGTGGCCAGGCCGACGAGGAGCGGTGTGTCGGTGGCGGCCGGCGGCGCCGAGAGCGCGCCGAGCACCTCCTCCAGTTCACCGGGCGGGATCTTGCAGGCACAGCCGCCGCCGTGGGCGAACCGCGTGAGCCGGACGGGCGCTTGGTGGGTCGTGGTCATACGGGTCTCCTGGTCGAGTAGCCTTGCGGCCGTTGGAGGCGTGTGGGTGCCTGGTGGCCCTCCCGGTCTTCAAAACCGAGGTGCCCGAGGATCTCGGGCAGGCGGGTTCGATTCCCGTCCGCCTCCGCTTCCCCCGTCGTGGCGACAGCGTCTGCGCCGGTCGTCCACGCGCTCGGTGTACCCCTGGGCGTCCAGGTGCTCCAGCAGGGGCACGGCCACCCGGCGCGTGGTGTCCAGGGCCCGCCGGGCCTCGCTCGGCGTGAACGGCTGGGGCAGCTGGGCGAGCAGGGTGGCGGCCCGGGTGTCCGCGCCCGGCAGCAGCACGATGCCCTCGGCCACGCGCAGCAGCGCTCCGGCCGCGACGGCGGCGGCCACGGCCTTGCGGTTCAGGCCCAGCGCGGCCAGGCGGTCGGCCTCCGGCGCGTGGAACGGTGCCCGCTCCAGGTCCCGGCGTACGGCGTCCACAGCCTCGGCGACGCCGGGCGGCAGGGTCGGCCGGAGGTCGTCGGGACCGTACAGCCGCCCCTGCCGGCGTTCCGGTCGCCGGTGGCCGGGCGTCTCGGCGAGGGCGTCGACCAGGGCCCGGTCGGGCAGGCCGAGCAGATGGCGGGCGGCCTCCGTGGGCAGGCCGGGTTCCAAGGGGTGCTCCTTCGCGTACCGGTCCACCTCGGCGACCATGCGTGCGCGCAGGTCCGCCCAATGGGCCGGGTCGGCGAGCCAGTCACCCGCGACGGGTGCGGCCGGTGGCGGCACTCCCATCGCGAGGAGTTCGGAGCGCGTGACGAGCCCGCGCCGGCGCAGCTCCCCCGGGCCGTCCGGGGTGCCGGTCATGGCCGCGAGGTGCTCCGCCCTGGCACGGGCGGCGCCGCGTCGGGCCAGCCGTGGCGGGCGCACGTCCAGCACGGTGACGCCGCAGGGGACGCGCCGGCCGCCCGGTTCGCGCAGCACGGCGCGGTCGCCGACGCGCAGGGGAAGCTCTCGGGACAGGGTGAGGCGGGCGGTGTCCCGGCCCAGGGGGCGGACGGTCGCCGGGACGGCCGCGGTGCCGAGGTGCAGGGTGACCGCGCGGGGGAGGTCGTCGACGGGTTCGCCCACGATGCGTACGTCGACGAGGCCGGTGAGCAGCCAGCGTTCCGGCGCCAGCAGGACCTCGCCCCGCCGCAGCGCGCCGGCCCCGGGACCGTGCACGTTGACCGCCACCCGCGCCACCCCGCGCACGGCGGGGCGCTCCTCGTGCAGGGACTGCAGACCGCGCACCCGCAGCACGGCCGTCCCCTCGCCCGTCGCCAGCCGGTCTCCCACGCGCAGGGTGCCCGCCCCGAGCGTGCCGGTCACGACGGTGCCGTGGCCGCGCACGGTGAAGGCCCGGTCCAGCCACAGCCGCACGTCCGCGTCGGCGGGCGGGTCCGGCAGCGTGTCCGCCAACCGGGCCAGGGCGAGGCGCAGTTCGTCCAGCCCGGCGCCGGTCACCGCGCTGACCGCCACGGACGGCACGGCGCCCAGCGAGGTGGCGGCCATGCGTTCCAGGGCGTCCGCGCGGGCGGGTTCGGGGTCGGCCAGGTCGGCGCGCGTCACCGCGAGGACGGCGTGGCGGACGCCCAGCGCGTCGAGGATCGCCAGGTGCTCCGCGGACTGGGGCTGCCAGCCCTGGTCGGCGGCCACCACGAACAGCACCGCGGGCACCGGCCCGACCCCGGCCAGCATGGTCGGGACGAACTTCTCGTGGCCCGGTACGTCCACGAAGGCGAGGTGCTCCCCGTCCGCGCCGAGCCGGGTCCACACGAAGCCCAGGTCGAGGGTGAGCCCCCGGCGCCGCTCCTCCTCCAAGCGGTCGGGCTCCATGCCGGTCAGCGCCCGGACCAGGGCGGACTTGCCGTGGTCGACGTGTCCGGCGGTGGCCAGGACCCGCATGACGCCTACCTTCCCGCGGCCGCCCGCACCGCCTCGGCGAGCCGTTCGTCGTCTTCCGGCGGCACCGCCCGCAGGTCGAGCAGACAGCGCCCCGCCTCCAGCCGCCCGACGACCGGGACGTGTCCTGTGCGCAGGGCGACCGCGTACGACTCCGGTAGGGACAGCGCGCCGCTGGGCAGGGTCACGCCGGGCGCGCCGCCCCCGCCCACCGTCGCCGCGCTCTCGACGGCCTGTACGTCGACGCCGTGCGCGCGCAGGGCGGCGGCGAGCCGGTGGGCGCGGGCGCGCAGCACGGTGGGGTCGGCGGCCAGCGCGGCGGCGGTCGGCGTCGGCGGGCCGGTGAGCGTGGCCTCCAGGGCGGCCAGCGTCAGCTTGTCGACGCGCAGGGCCCGGGCCAGCGGATGGCGGGCCAGGGTGCGCACGACGTCCTCCTCGCCGAGGAGGAGCCCGCACTGGGGTCCGCCCAGCAGCTTGTCGCCGCTCGCGGTGACAAGCCGGGCACCGGCTCGCAGCTGGGTCTCGGCGTCCGGTTCCTCGGGCAGTAGCGGATGCGGCGCGAGCAGGCCGGAACCGATGTCGACGACCACCGGGACGCCCAGAGCGGCGAGTTCACCGACATCGGCGGTACGGGTGAAGCCGGTGATGCGGAAGTTGGAGGGGTGCACCTTCAGTACGAAGCCCGTGCCGGGGCCGATCGCGGCGGCGTAGTCGGCGGCGGTGGTGCGGTTGGTCGTGCCGACCTCGCGGAGCCGGGCCCCGGTGGACACGAGGAGGTCCGGCAGCCGGAACCCGTCCCCGATCTCCACCATCTCCCCCCGGCTGATGACGATCTCCCGCCCGGCGGCGAGGACGGTGGCGGCGAGGACCAGCGCGGCGGCGCCGTTGTTGACGACGTGCGCCGCGCCCGCGGACGGCACCCGCTCGCGCAGCGCCCGCAACGCCGTGCGCCCGCGCCGGGCCCGTACGCCGGTGTCCAGGTCCAGCTCCACGTCGGTGGGGCCCGCCGCCTCCGCCACCGCCTGCCGGGCCGCCGCGGACAGCGGGGCCCGGCCGAGATTGGTGTGCAGCAGCACCCCGGTGGCGTTGATCACCGCGCGCAGTCCGCCCGCCGTGTCGGGCAGGAGGGCGACCGCCGCGTCGGCGACCGCGTCGGGCGGGACGCGTCCGGCCCGCGCCCCTGCCTGCGCCTCCCGGACCGCCGCCTTGACCACGGGCGTGCCGAGCCGGCGGGCCGCCTCTGCCAGGCGTGGTTCGCCGAGGAGGGCGTCGGTGCGCGGAATCCGCCGTCGTACGTCGCCGTCCGCGCTCTCGGACGTACGCGCGGGTGCGGGCTCGACGGCCCCGCTCCTCCCCCCGCCCGCCCGCTCCGGCGTGATCCGCGGCTCCATGCGGCACCCTGCCTCTCCCGGCCTCTGCGTCCTCTCCCGGCCTCTGCCTCGACCTGCGGCTGTCCGAGGACGCCCATCGTCTCCCAGTGCCCCTGGCAGCTGGTTCGACACGCCGGGCGGGCGGGGGGTACGCCCCTGCCCCCGCGCGCGGGGTCCTCAGCTCTCCGGCTGGGCTTCCCCTATGTGGCGATGACGGTCGGCCTCGTCCTTGACCAGCAGCGTGAGGAGCGCCGCCACGGTCAGGCCGGCTTCGGCGGGGTGCCGGAGGATCCTGCTCGGGTCGATCCGGTAGACGTTGCCCCGCCCCTCGCGGATGTGGGAGAGGTACCCGTCCCGCTCCAGATCGGAAATGATCTTCTGTACGGCACGCTCGGTGAGGCGGCAGTGGGCCGCGATGTCACGGATGCGCGCGCTGTGATTGTCGGCGATGGCGGCCAGGACCCGGGCATGACTGGTGAGGAAGGTCCATCCGGTATGCGGCTCAGGCACTCCGTCCATGGCGAGATTCTACGGCCGTATTTTCACGCGATCCAAAACGCGAACTTGATTTCATGCATATCTTGACGCCTTCCATACGGACAGGTGACCCTGGAACAGGGACCCCCGTCCCGAACCCACCGAGAGGCGGTCATGCCAGAGCCTCCCTGCACGGACCGGTCCGCACGCGACGCCGACGTCGGCCGCGCGCGAGCGGACGGCTGCGGCCAGGCCCCCGGCCCCCTCTTGATCTTCGCCCACCCCGACGGGGACCGGGTGGTCGTCAGCGTGACCGGACAGCTCGGCCTCGACGACGGCGAACTGCTCATGCGCAGCCTGCGCGACGCCCTCGACAACTCGGCCACGGGCGTCGACCTCGACCTGAGCGGCGTCGACTTCTGGGACTGCTCCGCCCTCAACGTCCTGCTCACCGCCCGGCAACGGGCGCTGGCGCGGGGCAAGACGATCGTCCTCGTCGCGGCCAGTCCCGTCGCGGAACGGCTGCTCGCCCTCACCGACACGTACGCGCTCTTCACGCCCGCGACTCCCATGGAGGCCTCAGACGCCTCCGCCACCTGCCACCAGCAGCACGAGTCGCCGTCCGAGGACGCCCGCGACGATCTGCGGGCGGAGGTCGTCCAGCTCCGGCGAGCCCTGCAGACCCGGCCGGACATCGATCTGGCCCGCGGGATCCTCATGGCCTCCTTCGGCCTCGACCCGGAGGAGGCGTGGTCGGTCCTGGTCACCGCGTCCCAGAACACCAACACCAAGCTGCACCACCTGGCCAGGGACGTGGTGGCCGCCGTGAAGGGCGCCCCCCTGCCCGACCCGGTCCAGAAGAACCTGACCGCGGCCGTCGCGAAGATCACCGCCCAGCACGACCGGTCCGGTTCCTGACCGGCCGCGGCGCCCACGCCCTCGGGGTCACCCGGCACCGTCGTGCCGTGGTCATCGAGTCGCGCGGTGAGGCAACCCGAAGCGGCCCAACACCTTCTTCACAGGCGGCACATGGATTACGCACAACCGCGTCGGCCGCTCAAGCACCTCTCGCACCGCACGGCACATGGAGCGGCCGCGCGGCACCGGCTTGCCGGACGCCGCTCCGGCACACTCGAACGAGGACGTGATGACGAGACTTCACACCAACCGGTTACGACGGTCGGCACTCGTGGCCGCCGCGACCATCACCATGGGGGTCGGGGGCGCCCTGCCGGCCGCCGCGGCACCCCACCCCGCTCAACCCGCCGCACCCCAGCTCAAACTGATCGCCGCCGCCGATTCGGTCACCGTCGACCGGTGGCGGGGCGAACCGGGCGTCTACCTGGACCTGGGCGCGTACGTCACCGTCGACAAGGCGCCCCTCGAATTCCGGGTGACCCGTAAGTCCTACAAGGACCCCGTGGTGGCCCAGCAGATCATGCGGCAGGGCAGCACCACGCGGACCAGGACGTTGCCCGCCGGCCTGCTCAAGGACTTCAAGGGACTGCCCGGGTTCCTCCAGGTCACGCTCACCGACGCCACGGGCGCCAAGGTGCTCAGCACAACGCAGTCGTTCTGCCCGAACACCTCGTCCGGCCGGATCCGCCCGGACGCCCCGGCCACCTCGCCCTATCCCGAGCGCTGCTCCGACAACCCCTTCACCCTCGGCTCGGTGTGGGGCACGCAGAAGGGCTGGGCGGCCTCCCTCGCCCCCGACTACAACAGCGGTCCCGTCAACCTGGCGGCCGGTCAGTACACGGCCAAGGTGTCCGTGGCCAAGAAGTACCGCGACCTCTTCGGCATGGCCGACCAGCCGCAGACCATCAAGGTGACGGTCCGTGAGACCGACGACGGCGGGGGACACGGCGTCGCCGCCGGGCGTTCCGGCTCCCGGTCCTCGGCACTGAAGCCGAACGCCCACCGTCCGACCGGCCGCAGGGGGAACGCGGCCGTCATGCCCAAGCCCGACCTGCGCGCGCTGCCCGCCTACGGCATCGCGCTCACCGACGGCTCCGACGGGAACCACGGGCTCGCCGGCACGGGCAAGGAGTACCTGGCGTTCAGCGCGACCGTGTGGAACGGGGGCCCGGCACCGCTGGTCGTGGACGGCTTCCGCAAGCCCGGCCAGGAGAAGATGGACGCCTACCAGTACTTCTTCGACGCCAAGGGCAAGCAGGTCGGCTACACCCCCACCGGCACCATGGAGTGGGACCCGCGGGAGGGCCACGAGCACTGGCACTTCACCGACTTCGCCAGCTACCGGCTGCTCGGCGCGGACCAGAAGGAGATCGTCCGCAGCGGCAAGGAGGCCTTCTGCCTGGCCGACACGGACGCCATCGACTACACGGTGAAGAACGCCAACTGGCACCCGGAGAACACCGACCTGGCCACCGCCTGCGGTGAGCGGAGTTCGGTGTCGGTGCGCGAGGCGCTGGACGTCGGCAACGGCGACACGTACAGCCAGTACCGTCCCGGCCAGTCGTTCGACGTCACCGGCCTGCCCAACGGCACGTACTACATCCAGGTGCTCGCCAACCCCGAGCACAAGCTGCTGGAGACGAGCCAGAGCAACAACGTCTCCCTCCGCAAGGTGATCCTGGGCGGCACGCCCGGTGCCCGGACGGTGACCGTGCCCGCGTACGGTCTCATCGACTCGCACTGATCCCCGCTCCCCGCACACTCACGGCCGGGGGCCGGTCCGCCGCGGCGGACCTGTCCCCGGCCGTGGGCGCGGGTTGCGCGGCGCTACGATCTGCGCCGGCGGTCCGTCACCTGCGGTACGGACTCGACCGTCTCCGGCGAGTCCGACCTCTTCGTCACGGAGTTGACCGTCTCGGCGTCCTCGGTGCTCTCGGCGTCCTCAGCGTTCTCGGCGTATTCGCCGTCGTACTCGGGGTTGAGCACGTGATCGCCGTACAGATCCTGCAGCCAGTTGGTCTGGTAGATGGTGTCGAGGTAGCGCTCACCGAGGTCCGGGGCGATGGCGACCGCCGTGAGGCCGCGCGCGTCGTGCCCGGCCAGCCAGTCCGAGGCACCGCTGACCACGGTTCCGGTGGAGCCGCCGAACAGAAACCCGCGCCGGGCCAGTCGGTGGCAGGTACGGATGGTGTCCCGCTCCTCCACCCGGATCACCTCGTCCACGAAGGACTCGTCGAGCAGCGGGGGGCGCATGCTCATGCCGAGGCCGGGAATCATCCGGCGGCCCGGCTTGCCGCCGAAGGCGACCGAGCCCACGCTGTCCACGGCGACGATCCGCACCGGCCGGTGCCACTCCCGGAAGTAGCGCGCGCACCCCATCAGGGTGCCGGTGGTACCCGCGCCGATGAACAGGACGTCCAGCTGCGGGAACTGGCCGGCGATCTCCAGCGCCGTCGTGCGGTAGTGCGCCCGCCAGTTGCCCGCGTTGGTGTACTGGCTGAGCCACACGTACCGGTCGTCGGACGCGCACAGCGCACGGACGTAGTCGATCCGTTTGCCGAGGAAGCCGCCGTTGGAGTCCAGGTCGGCCACAATGTGCACCTGGCTGCCCAGCGCCTCCATCAGCAGTCTGGTCGACAGATTGCACCGGGAGTCCGTGACGCACAGGAACTGGTAACCCTTGCTCGCGGCGATCATGCTGAGCGCCACACCGAGGTTTCCCGACGAGGACTCGACGAGGATCGAGTCGCGCGTCAGGACGCCGTCGCGCTCGGCGTTCTCCACCATCTCGTTCGCGGCCTTCAACTTGATGGAGCCGGCGAAGTTGAAGCCCTCGCACTTCAGATAGAGGGAGCACCCGAGCACCGGCTCAAGGTCGACGAAGAGCCGGCCTTCATTGAAGGCGTGCGGAGCGGATATGACGGGCACGGTGGCCTCCTGGTGCCAGGGCCGAGGACATCTCCTCAGCCGTATCGGCGCAGGTCGTGGAAGAAGTCGTCGATGAGACGGAGGTCCCCCGCGCGGGCTGTTTCGTCGTAGACGTACTTGCCGACGGCGAGGTCGAGGACGCCGAGTCCGAACGGCGAGAAGATCACCGTCCGGTCGGCCGGCACGGTCACCCGTCCCGACATGACGTCGTCGAGGGTGCCGTCGAGGAAGTCACGCTTGCCGGTGCGTTGTTCGGCCAGGTGCGGGGAGGTGTCGGCCTTCAGGCAGTGCTCGACGTCGTCGACGATGTTGGCGGAGTCGAGCAGGATCTCCGGGGCGAGGTCGCGCAGGGAGATGTGCAGGACGAGCGGGTGGTGGTCGAACCAGGACGGGTCGGTGACATGGGGTTCACCGGCGATGGTCGCGAAGACCACCAGGTCGCTGGAGCGGATCAGGTCCTCCGGGCTCCGGTGGACGGCGACCTCGGCGGTGCTGCCGGTCTGCCGCAGATAGCCGGAGAAGCCGGCGGTGCTCTCGGCGGACACGTCGTACACGCCGACCGTGTCGAACGTCCAGCCGGTACCGGCCAGGAACGTGTGGATGTAGCGGGCGATCAGTCCCGTACCGAAGAAGCCCACACGGGTGGGGCGGGTCCGGGTGCGGCTGAGCCAGTCGGCCGCCAGCGCGGCGGACGCCGCGGTCCTGGTGGCGCTGATGATGGAACTCTCCAGGCAGGCGAACGGGTAGCCCGTGTCGTGGTCGTTGAGGATGAGCACCGCGGAGGCCCGGGGCAGCCCGGCGCTCACGTTGGCCGGGAAGCTGGAGATCCATTTCAGGCCGTCCACATGGACCGAACCGCCGATCGAGGCGGGCAGCGCGATGATCCGGGCCGTGGGCCGGTCGGGGAAGCGCAGGAAGTACGACGGCGGATTGACCGAGTACCCGGCGCCGTGCAGCCGGTAGGTGGCCTCGACCAGCTCCACGATCTCCTTCTCGTGCCCACCGAGTGCTTGTTCCACCTGGCCGCCGGAGATGACCGCGAAGGAGGGCACCGTGTCCGGCCGGCTCGTGGACCGCTCGGTGGCGGGTGACAGGACGTCGCTCATCGCTCGCTCGCCTCCGGGGTCGGGCAGCCGTCGGGCAACCGCCGGGGCTCGGCCATGCCGACCAGCACCTCGCGCTCGCCGGCGTAGGCCTCACGGCTGTGGGCGGTGCGGATGTTGTCGACGAGCATCAGGTCGCCGGCCTGCCAGGGCTCGCGGCGGGTGTGCTTCTCGTAGGTGGCGTTGAGCAGCTGGACGACGTCCTCCTCGATCGGAGTGCCGTCCCCGAAGCGGGTGTTGAAGGGCAGCCCGTCCTCGCCGTAGACGTCGACCAGGTACTCGCGCACCTCCGGTGCGAGGGTCCACTCGTTGAGGAAGGCGATCTGGTTGAACCAGCACCGCCGGCCGCTGAGCGGGTGCCGCACCACGGCGCTGCGGCGCTGCCGGGTGTGCAGGGAGCCGTCGGGCTGCCAGGTGAAGTCGATGGCGCTGGCACGGCAGTAGCGTTCGACGGCGGCGTGGTCGTCGGTGCCGAAGGACTCGGCGAGGGACGCCCCGATCTCGTCGTTGTAACTGCGGGTCAGCAGCCAGCCCTCGCGCTCGAACCGCTCGACCAGCCCGGCGGGCAGCGCCTGGAGCACCTCTTCCGCGTCGGCCACCGCGGTCGCCCCGCCCTCGCCGGGCGGCGTCGTGCACGCGAACAGCATCAGGCCGGGGACCTCCAGCGTGTAGCTGAGCTCGTGGTGCATGCACATCGGCTGGTTGGCCGGCCAGGTCGAGGAGGAGTAGAGCCCCGGGCCGTACGTCTGCCGGGGGGCGAAGGCCTCCCGCTCCGTCATCAGGCCGCCGGACAGCTCCGCGAACACGGCACCGACCTGATCCGGCTCCCGCAGGCCCAGGCCCCGGACGAGCAGCGCACCGTGCTCGGTGACCTGTGCCCGCAGCGCCTCGCGGTTCGCGGCCGCCCAGTTCACCGGGTCACCGGGGCGCTCGGTGCGCAGGATCGCCGGTCTGTCCGGCCGCAGCTCCACGTCGGGCGGTGCTGTCAGGGGTGAGGACGACATCTCGGATTCCTTTCGGTTGCCGCTGAGGGGGAGGCTCGTGCGCCTCAGGATCAGGAGGAGGCCAGGGGTGCGGTGGCGGCCTGGACGGCCCGTGCCGCACCGGCCGGCCGGGTGCGCAGGAAGTAGTGGCCACCGTCGGGGAGTTCGTGCAGGTCGACGTGGTCGGCCAGCAGCCGCCAGTCCTGGTGGCGGTCGCGGTGGCCGGGGATGTTCGGGTCGTCGGCGGCGGCGACCACGGTGACCGGTGCGGACAGCTTCGACGCCGGCGGGGCGTCGAGGGCGCCCGCGAAATAGCGGTGTGCGGACACGCAGTCGTGCCGGTAGGCGGCACCGACGTGTTCGGCGTGCCGGGCGTTCAGTTCGGCGAGTTCGGTGTAGCCGCTGTCCGCGGTCAGCCGCGCGGCGATCTCCGCGTCGCTCCGGCCGGACAACTCGTCGATGGCGGCGCGCCGTTCGGCTACGGTGCCGAGCAGCTGCGCGCCGAGGAACACCCGGGGGACGTCCACGCCGCGCTCCAGCAGCCTGCGCGCCGTCTCCAAGGCCGGTGCGGTGCCCGAGGAATGGCCCCACAGCATGACCCGGGTCAGACCGCGCGCGGTGATCTCGGCGACGACCTGCTCCGCCACCCGGGCGATCGGCGCGAACGGCTCCTGGTGGGCGGCCAGATCGTGACCGGGCAGGTCCACGGCGTACACGGCGACGCCGCTGCCCGCCAACGCACTGGCCATCGGCTGGTAGTTGACCGCGTTGCCGCCCGCGTACGGGAAGCACACCAGGGCGCATTCCGCCGTACCGCCCGCTTCCGACAGGGGCTGCAGCAGTCCCGGGCGGGTGCCGGTGGTGCCGTCGAGGAGCGCGGCCAGGTCGGCGAGTACGGGGTGACCGGTGATGTCCTTGAGGGACACCGCGCGGTCCAGCGCGATGGTGAGTTTCACGGCCGACAGGGAGGTGCCGCCGGTGTCGAAGAAGTGGTCGTCGCGGCCGATCCGGTGCTCGGGCAGGCCCAGCAGCTCGGCCCAGGCCGCCGCCAGTTTCCGCTCGGTCGGGGTGAGCGGGGCCCGGTCCTCCGCGGCGACCTCGCCGTCCGCGTCGGGCGCGGTCTGCTGGGCCAGCGCGGTGAGGGCCTTCCGGTCGATCTTGCCGTTGGCGGTGAGCGGCAGGCCGTCCTGCCGGTGGAAGGCCGAAGGGACCATGTAGGCGGGCAGTACGGCGCCCAGGGCCTCGCGCAGCTCGTCCGTCCGCCGCTCGCGACCGGTGTAGTAGGCGATCAAGTGCTTGCTCTGGTCGGCGCGTTCGGCGACGACCACCGCGCCGTCCCGTACCCCGTCCACGCGCAGCAGGGCGTTCTCGATCTCCCCGATCTCGATGCGGAAGCCGCGGATCTTGACCTGGTTGTCCCGCCGGCCGAGGAACTCCAGCTTGCCGCCCGGGTGCCAGCGCCCCCAGTCGCCGCCGAGGTAGAGCCGCTCGCCCGGCCGGTACGGGTCCTCGCGGTAGGCCTCGCGGGTGCGCTCGGGATCGTTGACGTAACCCCGTCCGACGCAGACACCGGAGAACGCGATCAGGCCCGGCGCGCCCAGCGGGACGAGCGACAGCCGCTCGTCGACGACGTACACGCGCACGTTGTTGACCGCGCAGCCCAGCAGCACGCGCTCGGGCACCCGGTCCATGACCTCGTGGTTGGTGTCGTCCGAGGTCTCGGTCAGCCCATAGGCGTTGACGAGCTTGATCCCGGGGCGGATCGCGAACCAGCGCTGGACCAGCTCCCGCTTCAGGGCCTCGCCCGTGACCGACACGCACCGCAGGTCCGGCAGTTCGCGCGGGTGCTGCTCCAGGTACGAGACCACCACCTCCAGGTAGGAGGGCACGACCTGGACCACAGCGGCGCGTTCGCGGACGAGCGTGTCGACGAACCGCTCCACGTCCACGATCACGTCCTGGCCGACCAGCAGGGTGCGTCCGCCCACCAGCAGCGCGGACACCAACTGCCACAGCGAGATGTCGAAGCACTGCGGGGCGGTCTGCGCCACGACGGCGCCCTCGTCGATCCCCAGGTCGTCGATCTTGGCGTAGAGGTGGTTGAGCATGCCCGCGTGCTCGCACATGGCGCCCTTCGGCTCACCGGTGGAGCCGGAGGTGAAGTAGATGTAGGCCAGTTGGTCGGCGTCGACCGGCACCGCGACATCGCTGTCGCGGTCGCCGTCGGGGTGGGGTTCCGCGTACGCCGCCTCGATCAGCAGCCGCTCGCATCGCGGCAGGCCGGTCAGGGCCCGGTCGAGGGTGTCGGTGCTGCCGGCTTCGGTCAGCACCAGGCGGCAACCCGCGCGCGACAGCGTCGCCTTGATGCGGTCGGCCGGGAAGTGCGGCTCGATCGGCAGATAGACGCCGCCCGCCTTGAAGACCGCCAGCGTCGCCGCGAGCCAGTCGAGGTCGCGTTCGGTGACCACCGCGACGACGTCCTCGCGGCCCAGTCCCCGGCGCAGCAGCGCCCGCGCCAACCGGTTCGCCCGGGCGTTGAGTTCGCCGTACGTCCACTCCTGCTCGCCGCACACCGCGGCGACCGCCTCCGGATGTGCCCGCGCCCGCTGCTCGAAGAGCTCGTGGGCCCGCGCCCGCGGCAGCGGCCGACGGGGGCCGGCCAGCCCTTCGAGCTGCTCGCGCACCTCGTCGGCCGACAGCAGGCTCTGCCGTGTGTGTTCGGCGTCGACCTGGTCCGTCATCCGGCGCAGCGCGGTCAGGTGATGGCCGCCGATGCGGGCCGCGCCGTCGGCGTCGAGCACGTCCGTGCGGTACCGCAGTCGCAGCACGAACCGTCCACTGCGGTTGCGCCACCACGTGTGCAGGACGGCGCCGTCGACGTGCTCGGGCGCGTCCTCGGCGCCCATCGGGTCGAACACGATCTCGTACGGCTCCTGCGCCGCGCCGAGTTCCCGGCGCAGCTCCGCCACCGGGAAGTCCCGGTGCGCCCGTATGTCCGCCTCGGCCTGCGAGGTGCTCGACAGCAGCGCGCGCCACGTTCCCGGGGCGACGGTCAGACGGCAGGGCAGCGGTCCGCCCGGCACCCCGGCGGCGTACCACGTCGCCACCTCCTGCTCGCCGGACAGCGCGGCCAGCACCTTGGCGTGCGCCGCCAGCAGTACCACGCCGACCGGCACGCCCACCTCCTGCGCCAGCCCCCGGACCGCGGCCGACACGTCGTCCGGCACCACCGCCTCGTGCTCGGCCACTCCCGGCACCGGCTCCCCCGCCCACCGCGGCACGGCGGTGTAACCGCCGGCGGTCAGCACCCGGCTCCAGAACTCGCGGTCCGCTTCCACACGCGCTCCCATCGGATGGCCTCTCTCAACGCGCCGTCGTGGCGGCGGTGTCGGCCGAAGACGTCGTCGCCGCCGGGCCATTGCCACGGGGCTGGTCGACGAGGTCCGGCAGGTCCTCGGCGGGGTTGCCGCCCCACCGGGCGTACGGCGGGACTTCCTCGCCCTTCATGAGGAAGGAGTCGGGGGCCAGTACCGCGCCGTCGCCCATCGTCACGCCGTAGTGCACATGGGCGCCGACGCCCAGCGTGCAGCCGGCACCGAGGGTGGTGCCGTCGGACTTGAAGGTGCCGTCCTCCTGCGAGTGGCACTGGATCTTGCTGCCGGCGTTGAGGGTGCACTCGTCGCCGATGGTGGTGAGCGTGCGCTCCGTCAGGTAGCAGCCGTCGTCGAACACCCTGCTGCCGATGCGCACGCCGAGCATGCGCCAGACGAGGCTCTTGAAGGGGGTTCCGTTGAAGATGTTGAGGTGCTCGTCCGGAACCTTCCACAGCCGCTCGTGCCACCAGAAGTGCGGGTCGTAGATGGAGCACAACTGGGGGCTCAGCGCGCGGAACGAGGTGATGCAGCGCTCCAGCAGGATGTACCACAGGGTGGTGAATGCGAGCGTGAAGGCCAGATAGCCGGCGATCACCACGTGGCCGAGCACACCGTAGAGGTCCACCGACGCGAGGGCGAGCAGCGTGAGGAAGAAGGTGTGCAGCCACCGCACGAACAGCATGAGGAGCATCGAGCGGGTGTTGTAGAGGTTCTTGGCGGCCAGCCGGCGGCGCAGTGTGTCACCGGTCCTGAGGTCGTCGAAGCGCGCGTCGCGCTCCACCGACCGGGGAATCTCGAAGCACGGTGAGCCGAGGAGTCCCACGCCTTCGCGGACCTCGCCGTCGAGCGGGATCATCACCTTGGTCGCGAGCAGGCAGTTGTCGCCCGTTCTGCCGCCCGGCGGATAGGCGATGTTGTTGCCGAGGAAGTTGTGCGGGCCGATCGTCGTCCTGGACATCCGGAAGGACGTGCTGGAGAAGTCGGCGTTGATGAGGGAGAGGCCGTCGGCCACCATCGTTCCGCTGCCGACGGATACCAGGAACGGTGAGTCGTGGTGGACCTCGGTGCCGAAGTTGGACCCGGTCTGCTCGACCCGGGACAGGTCGTATCCGAGGCCGCGAAGGTAGTGGACGATGTAGGAGCTGTCACCGAAGAGCCAGGCGAAGAACCGGATGTTCGTCATGCGCGCCGTCATCCGGTGGATCGCGTAGTGGAATCCGTAGAGCGGGTAGACCCGGTCCGGCGTGACGGTCAGGTGCAGCAGCCGCGGAACGGTGTACAGGACGACGAGGCCGAGGACGAGGAAGCCGAGGAACAGCACCGCGGAGAGGGCCAGCGCGTCGGGGATCAGTTGCGACCGGGACAGCACGGCCGTCTCGGGGTCGAGTCGCCTGCCGATCGCCGGCACCGCGGTGAACAGCATGTACGTCCCGCCGACGAACAGCGGTATGTACAGGAAGAACAGCTGCAGCAGGGTGACGAGAGAGAACCAGGCACGGCGGAACGCGCCGCACTTCGCCGGCGGGACCCGCACGTATTCGGTCCGCGTGGGCTGTGCCGGGGAGCCGTGCCAGTGCTCACCGTCCGGAACGGCCCGGCCGCGGTACAGGGCGGACGCGTGACCGAGTTGTGCGCCGTCGCCCATCGAGGCGCCGATGTCCAGGACGGTCTTCTCGCCGATGTACACGTCGCGGCCGAGCGTGATCCCGTCGATCTGGATGCGACCGGCGTGCGCCCGGTAGCCGAGCAGGAACGAGTCCTTGCGGATCACGGTGCCGGCGCCGATCGTCAGCAGGTCGGTGCAGACCGGGACGAAGCGGGTGAGGATCGTGACTCCCTTGCCGATGCGCGCGCCCAGTGCCCGCAGGTACAGCACGTACAGCGGACTTCCGACGAAGAAGATCATCGGATTGGCGTGCAGCAGCACCTTCAGGAGCCAGAAGCGCAGGTAGGCCGGGCCCCAGACGGGGAATTCGGCGGCTTTCCAGCGGCCGACGAGAATCCATTTGGCGAGGACCGGGAAGAGGCACAGGCCGATGAAACCGATTCCGCCGAACAGCAGCGACCGCAGATAGATGTCGGCCAGGCCGTTGCCGGTGGCGACCCACTCGTAGCCCGTGGCGGTGACGAATCCCGCGACGACGGAATACCCCAGGAAGACCAGCAACTGGAGTGTCCCGCACAGCACATGGCTGAACCTGTGCGTGCGCGTCGCCGGGGGCAGCGCCGCGTTCTCCTGCGACGGCGGTGCCGGGGGCGGTGAACCGACAGCATCGGCGGCGGGCGGGGCGGTGGCCGCCAGGGCCTCGGCCAGGCTGCGGATCGTGGGGTACCGGTAGATGTCCTTCATGGACGCGGACGGCAGGTCCGCCCGCTTCCTGACCCGAGCGCAGAACTGGGCCATGACCATGGAGTTGGCTCCGAGGTCGTGGAAGAAGTGGCTGTCGGCCGGAACCTCCGCGACGCTCACGACGTCCGCCAGGACCTCCGCGAGTTTCCTCTCGGTGTCCGTCCCCACCGCGCCCTTGCCATTACGTCCGGTGACGTTCGCTTCGTCCGCCCGGGATATGACGGCTGTTTCGTCGGGCCCGGGTATGACGGCCGTTTCGTCAGGCCCGGGTATGACGGCCTCTTCGTCCGGCCCGGATATGTGGACCTTGGAGGATTGCTCCACCATGCGATCTCCTGGAGGACGTGTGCCATCGGAAGCCACGGAACCGCGCGCTCTTCGCTGATCAAGAACCGCGAGCTTCAGTTTCGGTCGGCCACCGTCACGTTGCCACTTCTGATCGATCGCACTGCGGGGGTGGAGAGTTCACCGGGCCCGTATTCATTGGTCGCGCGCGTTTTCGAGCCGCATGGCAGATCACCCGAACGGGCGCCACTCGGGCAGGGCCCGGACCCGGCCGGGGCACGACGAGCGGTGGCCCGGCCCCGCGTGTCGCGGGACCGGGCCGGTGGACTGCTCGGAGCGGTTCGTCAGCCCTGGCGGGCCTTGAAGCGGGGGTTCTTCTTGTTGACCACGAAGGTCACACCCCGGCGGCGCACCACCTGGGCTCCGGGCTTGGACTTCAGCGAGCGCAGGGACTTGCGCACCTTCATGCCTGACTCCTTCTCGTACGGGGGCCGCGGGCCCGGGTCACCGGTGGTCCGGGGCCGAGCGGCCGTAGCGGCGTTCGAAGCGCTCCACGCGGCCGGCGGTGTCCACGACCCGTGAGGTGCCGGTGTAGAACGGGTGGCCGGCCGACGAGGTCTCCACGTCGATCAGCGGGTAGACGGTGCCGTCCTCCCACGTGATCGTCCGGGAGGCGGGCGCGGTCGAACGGGTCAGGAACAGGGCGCCCGCGGCACGGTCGCGGAAGACGACCGGCCGGGACACGGGATGGATGCCGGGCCTCATGGTGTTTCCTTCCTCAGCGCCGTCCGCCGTGGGGCGGACGGCCGGTTTCAGCGTTCCTCGCGGAAAGCGACGTGCTTGCCGACCACGGCGTCGTACTTGCGCAGGACGAGTCGGTCGGGGTCGTTGAGACGGTTCTTTCGCGTCACGTAGGTGACGCCGGTCCCGGCGGTCGACTTCAGACGGACCACGGGGCGCACGGTGCTGCGTGCCATGGGGGTTCTCCCTTCACCCACGCCCTGATCTTGACTCGGGCATGTCAACTATGACCTGTAACAGCGGTGGCCCTCGTGGCATTCCCGGGTGCTTCCGGGTGCTTTCCGGTGCTTTCTGATGCCGGGAGCTCGCCCGTACGGGTGCCTGTGTGCGCCATCCGGAATGTTCCGTCAACAGAGCGCCCCGGCGCCGGTGTGATGTTTCCCGTGAGACCGGGTTGAAAGGAGAGGAACGGGCAACCTTCCGTTTCATGCCACTGACGACCGCGCTCCGACAGGGGACACGATGACGACGGCGACCAAGGCGACCCGGACGCCTCCCGCCACCGAAACGACGAACACCGCCACGACCGACTCGACCGCCGCGACCGCGAGAAACCCTCCGTCCGCCGCCTCCCGGCCCTCGCTGCCCTCCCTCACCGGGCTGCGCTGGATGGCCGCGTTGCTGGTCTTCGGGCTGCACGTGCACAACTTCCGCTACTTCGGAGGCAGCGGCGGTCGCATCATGACGTGGGCCTTCGGCGGCGGCGCCACCGGAGTGTCGTTCTTCTTCGTGCTGTCCGGGTTCGTCCTGACGTGGTCAGCGCGCCCGCACGACCGCGCGCTCGCCTTCTGGCGACGGCGCGTCGCCCGCGTCTACCCGGTCCACCTCGCCACCGCGGCGATCGCCCTGGTCATGGCCTGCACGCTGACCCGCTGGCCGCTGCCCACGCTCTCCCAGGGCCTGGCCAACGTCGTGCTGATCCACTCCTGGTGGGGCCCGTGGTGGCAGACGCTGAACCCCGTCAGCTGGTCACTGGCCTGCGAGGCCTTCTTCTACGCCGCCTTCCCCGCGCTGCTCCTGGTCCTGCGCCGGGTCGGCGCCCGGGGCGCGGCGGCGCTGGGCGCGATCTCTGTCCTGACGGTGCTGCTCATGGCCTGGGCCGACACGCACCACTGGCTGGGCCAGCAGCTCAGCTCCTTCCCGGCGGCCCGCCTGCCCGAGTTCGTGCTCGGCGTCTGCACGGCCCGGCTGGTGCTCCTCGGCCGCTGGCGCGGACCGGGGCTGGAGGCCTCGCTCGCCCTGGCGATCATCGGCTACTTCCTCGTCCCGCAGGTCAGCGACGGGTACCCGGCCGCCACCTGCCCCGTCATCGGCTTCGCCCTGCTCATCCCGGCGGCGGCTGTGGCGGACCTGCGGGGGCTGCCCTCGCTGTGGCGGCACCGCCCGCTGGTGAGGCTGGGGGAACTCTCGTTCGCCTTCTACATGATCCACCTCCTGGTGCTGCGCGCCGGCATCAGCGTGCTCGGCAACCGCCCCCGCTTCGGCCTCACGACGGGCGTGGCCGTCACCGCCGCCGCGTTCACGGTGTCCCTCGCCCTGTCCTGGGTCCTGTACGAGGCGGTGGAAAGCCCGGCGCGACGGCTCCTGCTCCGCCGCCGCCGTACGTCGTCCAAGGCCGGCCCGAAGCCGCCTGCCACCCGGCCGGAACCGGCCCGGACCGGCAGCGGTGCCCCCGACGCGGGATCCGGCTGAGGGCCGCGCCGAGCACCGCCAAGCGCGTGACCGCCGGTTTTGGCGGTCCGTGCGCCGGGCAGGTGGTCCGCGTGCCCTCCTCCCCGCGACTGCGCTTCGACGGCTGGATCGCCGGCATCGGGACGGCCTCCGGCACACGCGTCATGGTGGGGCACTGGATGCGATCGCCGTTCGGGCCGTTCAGTGACGTGATGCTGGAACGAGCCGACGGGCACCGCGTGCTGTTCTCCCCGACCTGGGAGACGGCGGACTTCATCACCGGCACGTACACCTTCGACGACGTACAGGTAACGCCCGTACGAGTGAATGTCGTGGGACCGATCTGGGCCGTCGAGGCGGCCTCGCTCGGTCTGCGCCTGACCGTCGGACGGCGCGGCCTCCCGGGGTTCGTGCTGCGGGCCGTGCCCGGTGCCCTCGCCGCCTGGCCGGGCTGGACCGTGGTGACCGATCCGGCCGCACGACTGTGGCTGGGCGCGCGCACCCGCGGCTCCGCCGTGGACGGGCGACGCGAGTGGTACGGGGCGCGCGACCTGAGCCCGGTCATCTCGGCGACCGCCGTCAACGAGGGCCGGGTCCTCGGCCCGCTCGCCCCCGTCGAGCCCCCCGTACGGTTCGGATTCGGGTCGATGCCGCGGCGCCCCTGCGTCGTGCGGGTCACCACCACGGTGGGCCTGGAGCAGGAGGCGGAGGCCGAGGAGATCCTTCGCGCGGGAGAACGCCAGGGCGGCTAGGCTGACGCTTCGCCGCAATATTTGCATTTCGGACAGTCATCGCATTTGATGCGTTCCGCGCACCCCGCCGCCTCGGTGGACGGGCGACCCGGGAGGATCTCATGACGGCAGCCGTGGACCCGGATCGCTCCGAGTGGGACGTGATCGTCCTCGGCGCCGCTGCGGCGGGGGAGAACGCCGCCCAGTACGCGAGCCAGTTCTCCGGCCTGTCCTCGGTGCTCGTCGAGGACGCCCTGGTCGGCGGCGAGTGCTCGTACTGGGCCTGCATGCCCAGCAAGGCGCTGCTGCGCCCGGTCGAGGTGGTCGACGCGGCCGACCATCTGCCCGGTCTGACGGCGCGCCTGGACCCCGCCCCGGTGCTCGCCCGCCGCGACGCCGTGATCAACGGCCTGGACGACACCTCCCAGGTGAACTGGGCGCTGAACACCGGGATCGACGTGGTGCGCGGCTACGGGCGGCTGGCCGGTGAGCGCACGATCGTGGTCAGCGGGCCGGACGGCTCCGACCGGACGCTGACCGCCCGGCACGCCGTGGTCATCGACACCGGCTCCTGTCCGGCCGTACCGGACAACCCGGGGCTGCGTGCCGCGCTGCCGTGGACCTCACGCGATGTGACCACGATGCGCGAGGTGCCGCGCCGGGTGCTCGTCGTGGGCGGTGGCGTGGTCGCCTGCGAGGCGGCCACCTGGCTGCGGGGGCTGGGCGCCGCCGAGGTGACCCTCGCCCATCGCGGGGAGCGGCTGCTGGCCCGGAACGAACCGTTCGCGGGCACGCTGGTCGCTCAGGAACTGCGCGAGACGGGCGTACGACTGTGTCTCGGCCGCACCCTGGCCGAGGTGCGGCGGGCCGACGCGCAGGACACCGGCCGGGGCCGGGTGCACGGCGGAGCGGTGAGCGTGACCCTCGACGACGGCACCGTCATCGAGGCCGACGAGATCGTCGCGGCCACCGGCCGCACCCCGAACACCGACGACATCGGCCTGGAGACCGTCGGCCTCTCCCCCGGCGGCTATCTCGACGTCGACGACCACCAGTCCGTACGGGGCGCCTCGGGCAGCTGGCTGTACGCCATCGGCGACGTGTGCGGCCGGGCGCTGCTCACACACATGGGCAAGTACCAGGCCCGGATCGTCGGCGAGGTCATCGCGGCGCGCGCCGCCGGCTCGGCGGAGCTGCCGTCCTCGGCAGCCGGGCATGTGGGCCTGCCCCAGGTCGTCTTCACGAACCCGGAGGTCGGCAGCGCAGGCCTGACGGAACGGCAGGCGCGGGACGCCGGGATCGACGTCGAGGTCGTCGAGTACGACCTCGGCGCGCTCGCCGGCACCTATGTCATGCGCGCCGACTACCGCGGCCGGGCCAAACTCGTGGTGGACCGCGCTACGGACGTGGTGCTGGGAGCGACGTTCGCGGGCGCCGGCATCGCCGAACTCGTGCACTCGGCGACCACGGCGATCGTCGGCCGCCTCCCCGTGTCCACGCTGTGGCACGTCGTACCCAGCTACCCCACGGCGAGCGAGATCTGGCTGCGCCTGCTGGAGACACTGCGCACGCAGCGGCACGCGGCGCAGCACGCGTGACGAAGCACCCCGCGTCCCATTTGCTCGGGCGGCGGCTACTTTGTGCGGGCGGCGGCTACGCTGTCGAACCGGTCAGGGGCACGGCCCGCTGTCCGGCAGGTGCACCTTGGCCCACTCCCCCAGTTCCCGCAGGGCCGGTTCCAGCGCGGCGCCGGAAGCCGTGAGCCGGTAGGAGACGCGCAGGGGCGGCCCCTCGTCGACCTCGCGCACCACGAGGCCGGCGGCGCCGAGCTCGGTCAGCCGGTCGGAGAGCATGCGTTCGCTGATGCCGGGCACAGCCCTGCGCAGGTCCGCGAAGTGCGCGGGCTGCTCCACCAGCACGGCCACGATCGGGCCGGTCCATCGCTTTCCGAGCAACTGGAAGACGCGCGTGATGCCGCCGTCCACTTGCTTGCACGCTTCCACGTCGTGAGTCTGCTCGACCGCCATGCCCCCAGGATACTGTGCCGTCGTACGGGGATGAAAAAAAGTAAGTCCCTGTGATATCCATAGTTGAGTACGAAACCGCAGCACGTCCTGGGGATGTCCGTCACCCCTGGGCACGTGCGCCCGAACGACCGCTCATGGGAGACCCCCGATGGCCACACTCCTGCACATCGACTCGTCCGTGTTCCCCACCGCCGGCTCCGCGTCCCGCGCGGTGACGACCGCCTTCCGCAAGGCCTGGGAGGAGCAGCACCCCGAGGGCACGGTGATCTACCGAGACCTCGCCGCCACCCCCGTGCCGCACATCACCGCCGACGCGCACACGGCCGGGTTCGCGGATCCCGCCGCGCACTCCCCCGAGCAGGCGGCGGCCTTCGCCGAGCGCGTGCGGCTCATCGAGGAGCTGGAGCGGGCGGACGCGGTGCTGATCGGCGCCCCGATGTACAACTACGCGATCCCGTCCACCCTCAAGGCCTGGCTGGACAACGTGATCCTCTTCGGCCGCACCGCGGGCGAGACCCCCACCGCCAAGGGCACGCCGGTCACCGTCGTCGCCAGCCGCGGCGGTTCCTACGCCCCCGGCACCCCGAGGGAGTCGTTCGAGTTCGTCCAGAACTACCTGCGGGCGATCCTCGCCGACACCCTCGCCCTGGACCTGGACTTCATCGTCCCCGAGCTCACCATGGCCCCGCACAACCCGGCCATGGCCGAGCTGGTCCCGCTCTTCGAGGCCTCCCGCGAGCGGGCCCACCAGGAAGCGAGCACGAAGGCGAAGTCCCTCGCCGAGCGCTTGGCCGCCTAGGGCCGCGCGGAAGAGGATGGTGGCGCCAACTGACGTCGACCCGGCCGTAGTTCCTCCGTAGGCTGGCGACCCGTCAGGGCCGGTGACACACGGGGGCCGCGCAAGAACGCGGCCCCCGTTTCTCGCGTCACCGCGCCGCCATGCCCCCAGCGCGCCCACAGAGGACACGGATGCCGACCGCCAAACTTGTCAAGCACCTGACAGCAACAGGGGCCGCCCTCGCGCTCCTGACCACGGCATCGCCGGCGGTCGCCGCCCAGAGGCCCGCCACCCCCGACACCGCCGGCCGGACCACCGCCGCCGTCGCCGACGCCACCGCCCCGGCGGCCGACACCTGGCAGCCGCCGCTGTCCACCCGAGGCCGGTACATCGTCGACGCCCAGGGTCACCGCTTCCGCCTGAAGTCGGCCAACTGGGACGGCGCGCAGGGGTCGTGGACGGGCAGCGGCAGCACCGCCGACCCCGCCGACCACCACGCGGGCCAGGTCTCCCACGGCATCCCGCTCGGCCTGGACCGGGCCCCGCTGTCCCAACTGCTCGCCGACTTCCACGCGCTCGGCATCAACAGCATCCGGCTGCCGTTCTCCAACGAGATGATCCACGCGACGGCCCCGGTGCCGGACGCCGCCGTCGCGGCCAATCCCGGGCTGCGCGGCCGCACACCCCTGCAGGTCTACGACGCCGTCGTGTCCGCCCTCACCCGGGACGGCTTCGCGGTCATCCTCAACAACCACACCAACACCTCCCGTTGGTGCTGCGGCGTCGACGGCAACGAGCGCTGGAACAGCAGTCAGTCCACCCAGCAGTGGGCCGACGACTGGGTCTTCATGGCCCGCCGCTACGCCGCCGACCCCCGTGTCGTGGGCGCCGACCTCTACAACGAGGTGCGCCGTGACGTCTGGGACGACCCCACCTGGGGCCTGGGCGACGGCCACGACTGGTACGCCGCGGCGCAGGTCGCCGCGGACCGTATCCTCACCGAGGCCAATCCGAATCTGCTGATCGTGGTCGAGGGCATCAACTGGACCGGCATACCCGTCGACGGGCTCCCGCACGAGCGCCCCACCCTCGCCCCGGTGCGGACGCTCTCGCACACCCTCGTGGACGCCCACAAGCTGGTCTACTCCGCCCACTTCTACGGCTACACCGGCCCCCGGCACAGCGGCGCCACCGGCATGGGCGAGACCCACGACCCCCGCTACCAGGACCTGTCCCGCGACCAGCTCCACCAAGTCCTCGCCGACCAGGCGTTCTTCGTGACCAGCGAGGGACAGCACTACACGGCGCCCGTGTGGATCAGCGAGTTCGGCATCGGGGCCAACGAGACCGGCGGCGCCGCCCGCACCTGGTTCGGCAACATCACGGACTACTTCGCCGACCACGACACCGACTTCGCCTACTGGCCGCTGGTCGGCTGGGAGGGCCACGACGACTGGGCCCTGCTGCGCTACGACACGGCGGGGCGGCGCTCCGGCCTGCTCGACTCCGGCGACTGGCGCGCCACCGCCTGGAATCACCTGATGAGCGCACCGACGCGCACCGGCCCGGTCACGCCGGTGCCCGTCTGGCGCATGCTCGCCACCGACCACGGCGACGCCGTGGAGTCGCTGCGGGTGCGGGCCGGTGGTGACTGGGACTCCGGGGCCTACAAGGCCGCCTGCCCCGACGGCCTGCGCCTGATCGGACTCAGCCACACCGGCGGCCGTGGCCTGTGCACCGACACGACCGGCGGCGACCTGCGCGCCGCGGGCACCGCGCAGACGGTCGTCACCGACGAGCGGTACGTGCCCGGGGGCGGCGACTGGGCCGGCGGCTACACCAAGTTCCAGTGTCCCGCCGGGCAGTTCCTCATCGGCTACAGCCGGCGCGGTGAGCGGGTGTCGGCGGCGCTGTGCGCACCCGCCGGCGTCGCCCTGGGCCGGGCCGGGCGGACCGTCTGGTTCGACCGCTCCGACAACCGGCCCGCGGACGGCGCCGGCGGCGACTTCGCCTCCGGCCACTACAAGGGGCAGTGCGCCGCCGACGAGTACGCGGCGGGCATCGCCTTCACCACCCGCCTGGGCAGCGCCCAGGGCCCCGCGGCCGTGCTGTGCGGCCCGCTGCGGCCCTGAGCGCCGTTCTCGTCCGACGACCGTCGGCCCCGGGAAGCCGGAGGCGTCCCGAGGGCCGACGGCCGGGGTGAGTGGGGCGGCTCAGGGCGTGAGCTGCCACCGCTCGATGTAGCCGACGTCGATCCCGGCGTGGTCCTGGACCCGCAACTTCCAGGTTCCGGAGGCGGGTTGGGCGGAGGCGTCGACGGTGAAGGTCTGGTCGACGTTGTCGGCGGAGCCGCCGCTGCGGTTGAGCAGTGCGTAGACGGTTCCGTCGGGGCCGACCAGGTCGACGGTCAGGTCACCCCGGTAGGTGTGCACGATCTTGACGTAGACCTGGGTGGTGGCCGAGGCGTTGCCGGTCCGGTCGGTGACGGTGATCGGGGATTCCACCGCGGCCCCGGCGTCGGGGATGTCGACCCGGGTGGCGTTGGCGTAGATGTGGGCCACCCGCCAGGTGAAGTGCACGGCGGCCGAGGCTCCCGTGTCGTCGGTCACGGTGACCGTGACGTCGCTGGTGCCGATGACGGTCGGCGTGCCGGAGATCAGACCGGTGTCGCTCATCGTCAGGCCGTCCGGCAGGCCGGTCGCCGCGTACGTGAGCTTCGCGCCGGAGTTGGTGGTGAACGCCTCCGTCTGGAGGGACACCGCCTGGTCGACCCCGCTGATCTGGTCGCCGATCGGGGCGACGTTGACGCCCGGGGCGATGCGGTTGCCCACGTCGATCGCCGCCCAGGCGTCGGCCACGGCGAGGTAGGTGGGGCTGTAGACGCCGAAGAGGTCGCCGGCGGCCTGGAGGGTCGCGGTCCGGGCGCCCGCGTAGTTCGTGGTGGAGGTCATGTACGTGGTGAGGGCCCGGTACCAGACGCGCTGGGCGTTCTCGATGCCGATGCCGGTGACCGGCAGTCCGTCGTAGGTGGGGCTGTCGTAGGCGACCCCGTTGACGGTCTTCGCGCCGCTGCCCTCGGAGAGCAGGTAGAAGAAGTGGTTCGCCGGTCCGGAGGAGTAGTGGACGTCGATGCCGCCGAGGGAGGAGCTCCAGTAGTCGCGGGACGCGCCGTCCTTGGAGGGCTTGTCCATGTAACGCAGCGGTGTGCCGTCGCCGTTGATGTCGATCTTCTCGCCGACGAGGTAGTCGGGTACGTCGGCGGGCAGGTTGGTGTGGAACTCCACGGCGGCGGCGAAGATGTCCGAGGTGGCCTCGTTGAGGCCACCCGACTCGCCGGAGTAGGTGAGGTTGGCGGTCGCGCTGGTGACGCCGTGGCTCATCTCGTGCGCGGCGACGTCGAGCGCGGTCAGCGGGTGCGAGTTGCCCGAGCCGTCGCCGTACGTCATGCAGAAGCAGGTGTCGGACCAGAAGGCGTTGACGTAGTTGCTGCCGTAGTGGGCCCTGCTGTAGGCGGCGACTCCGTCGTCGCGTATGCCGTTGCGGCCGAAGACGTCCTTGTAGTAGTCCCAGGTCGCCGCGGCGCCGAAGGCGACGTCCACGCCGGCGGTCTGACGGTTGCCCGCAGTTCCGTCGCCCCAGACATCGTTGTCGTCCGTGAACAGGGTGCCCGTGCCGGAGGTGCCCTGGTTCAGGTCGTAGGTGCGGTGTCCGGCGCGGTCGCCGTCCACGAGTTGGTACGTCGTACCGGAGAGCGTGGTGCCGAGCGGCACCGTTCCGCTGAACTGGCCGGTGCCGGTGCCGGTCCGGACGCCCTGGTAGTGGAACAGGGGCTTGCCCGAGGCGGCGTCGGTGATCACATGGAGTTCGCTGGGTGTTCCGTCGTCCTGGAAGCCGCCGACCACCGACTCCCAGGCCAGGGTGGGGCGGGCACCGGCGGCCCAGACGACGAGCCGCGGCGCGCGGGCGACCGAGACGTGCTCGCCGCCCGCCTTCGCGGCCGCCGCGAGCGCGGTGGTCCTCGCCGTGGCCGACGGGATCCTCGGTGTGACGGTCGGCGGGGCGAGGGCGGTCCGGGTGCCCTTCGACACGGTGAGGCGGCCGTGCCGGGCGTGGACGACGAGGTCGCCGCCGAGGACCGGCAGGCCGGCGTAGGTCCGTTCGTAGCGGGTGTGGGTGGTGCCGTCGGCGTCCCGGGCGACGTCCTTGACGACGAGTTTCTCCTTGGCGCCGAGGCCGAGGGTCCTCGCCGTGGCGACGGTGCCGGCGGCGGCCCTTCTGACGAGTGCGGCGTGCTCGCGCGGCGAGAGCCGGGCGGGGGCCGCCGCGGACCGGGGGGTGGCCAGGATCTTCGCGTCGCCCCGACTGGCGGGGGCGGCGGAGGCGGTGCCGGTCTGGACACCGGCCGCGAGCAGGGTACTCACCGCGGTGAGTACCAAGGCCGTGGTGTATCCGGATCGTTGGGGATGACGTTCCTGCCGGAACAAGGCGTTCTCCTTCCGTGGGGGGTGATCGGAGTCGAAGGAGCGGTGAGAAGTTGAAGAAAAGATGGGGGAACCATGAAGACCGTGTGAGCACGGAGACAGCAGAGTGACACCTCGGTCACAAATTGTCATGGCGGCGACAAAGTAACGGCTCAAATTGGCGGGTGCCCGGGCCGTCCGACCGGACCGGTCCGTCGCGGAAGTTCCCCTCGTTTGTCCGCGGTTGGTAACAGGCGGATCCCGTCGCGTCCTTTCTCCGTCCTGAGGTGTGCACGGGATGGATCACGTCGAGGGGAGAGCGGGCGGACATGGCGCGGCATGGGGGACGGGGATGGCACGGCCGGGTACTCGCGGCTGCGGTCGGTGTGACAGCGGTGGCGGCCGCCACCTCGGTGTGGACCGCACAGGCCGGTTCCGTCGGCGGAGGGCACGGGCCGGCGAATGCCTCCGCGCGTCCCGCTGCACCGGCGCGGGTATCGGTGGACATCGCCCACGCCTCGGACCGCGGTGACCGGGGCGTCAACATCACCATCGACGACGGACCCGACCCGAACTGGACGCCACAGGTCCTGGACGTGCTGCGCGAGAACGGAGTCAAGGCCACGTTCTGCATGGTCGGCACGCAGGCCCAGGCCCACCCGGACCTGGTCAAGGCCGTCGTGGCGGCCGGGCACCGGCTGTGCGACCACACGGTGACGCACGACACCACCATGGACACCAAGTCCGACTCCTACCAGTCGCAGGAGATCCTGGACGCCGAACGCATGATCACCAAGGCGTCCGGCGGCGTCCGCCCGCTCTACTACCGTGCCCCGGGCGGCGCCTTCACCCCGTACAGCCGCAAGCTCGCCGCCTCCCACGGAATGCGCCCGCTGGGCTGGAACGTCGACACCAAGGACTTCGAGCGTCCCGGCTCCGCCGCCATCGTCAGCACCGTCAAGAACGAGATATCCAACGGGCCGACCCTCCTCTTCCACGACGCGGGCGGCGACCGTTCGCAGACCGTCGCAGCTCTCCGCGAGGTTCTGCCGTGGCTGAAGCAGCAGGGGTACACCTTCGGTTTCCCGGTCCGCTGAGCCCCCGCGGCGCTTCCCGTTCGATGTAGGTCCGCCCCCGGTCGCACACCTGCAACCGGGATGGCCGAAAATGTGTCTCTGTCCGCGTGGCCGAGCTCCCGGGAAGCAGGGAGCCGCGGACGTGCCACGGCAGGGGGTGCGGCGATGAACGCATGGGCGGTACCGGGGTACTCCGAGTCGTTCGAGCTCGGCAGTGGTGCCAGTGGACGGGTGGTGCTCGCCGTCCATGAACAGACCGGTGTGCCGGTCGCCGTGAAGTACCTCGGCGAGGGGCTGCGCACGCGCCCGGACTTCCTGCACGGATTCCGGGCGGAGGCGCAGCTGCTCGCCGGACTGGACAGCCCGTACGTCGCCGGCCTCTACGAGTACGTCGAGGCCACGATCGGCGCCGCCATCGTGATGGAGCTGGTGGACGGCGCCTCGCTGCGGACCCTGCTGGGCCGGCAGGGTCCGCTCTCGCCCGAGGCCGCGCTGGTCGTGCTCAAGGGCTCGCTGCTGGGGCTGGCCGACGCCCACCGGGTCGGCGTGGTCCACCGGGACTACAAGCCGGAGAACGTCCTGGTCACCCCGGAAGGCGTGTCCAAGCTGGTCGACTTCGGCATCGCGGTGGACGCCGGCATCAGCGCCGGCATCGCCGGAACCCCCTCCTACATGGCCCCCGAACAGTGGACCGGCGCGCCGGCCTCCCCCGCCGGGGACGTGTACGCGGCCACCGCGACGTTCTTCGAGTGCCTGACGGGCCGTAAGCCCTACTCGGGCGACAACCTGGCGGAACTGGCGCTGCGGCACGTGGAGGGCCCCATCCCGGTGGCGGACGTGCCCGAGGCGGTGCGTGCGCTGGTCCGCCGTGGCCTGGCCAAATCAGCGGACGAACGCCCCACGGACGCCACGGAGTTCGTCGCGGACCTGGAGGCGACCGCCGTCGCCGCGTACGGGGACGACTGGGAGAAGCGCGGCCGCGGCCGGCTGGGCGAACTCGTGGCCCTGCTGCTGCTCCTGCGCCCCTCCGCCCTGCGCACCCCGGACTCGGCCACCGACACCGCCCGCACGGTGCTCGCCCAGGGCGCGGGCCCGGGCCGGCTCCACGCCTGGCGGCCCAGCTGGCCTGGAATCGCCGTGGCCGGTGTCGCCCTGATCCTGGCGTTCGTCCTGGCCCAGGGCATGGACCGGGGCCCCCGGGTGGACACCGGGCAGGCGGCGCAGACTCTCGCCACCACGAGCGCCTCGCCGGCCTCCGGCCACGGTCCGCTCCCGACGACGGCGGCACCGTCCGCGTCACCGGACACGACGGACTCCGCGTCCCCCACCGTCTCGCCCTCCGCTTCGGCCACCGACGGCACCAGCGCCCCGTCGGCCTCCGGCACCCCTTCGGGCCCACCGGGAGCCACCCCAAGTGCCGGGCCGACGGCCGGCGGCCCCACCGCGTCGGCCTCCCCCACTACGACGACGAGCGCCTCCCCGCCACCGGCCCCGCCCGCGGTCAAGGACGTCACGGTCGCCGCCTTCCGGCAGACCGGCCCCAGCACCGCGACCGCGACGATCACGGTCACCACCGACGGCACCGGACCGATCTCGGTCACCGTCGGCTGGTTCTCCGGGAACACCAGCGGGCAGCCGGGCGCGGCGGACGGCGCGCCCACGTCGTACCAGCGCAGCGGCGCCACGCAGTACACGATCACCGTCGACCACACCTTCCAGGGAACCGGCTGCTACTGGACCGTGCAGGCGACGACCAGCCCCGCATCCGCCGACGGCGGTGCCTCGCAGCAACTCCTCACCCGGCAATGCGAGATCCGATGACCGCTCAAGACGACCGCCAGGCCGCATCCGACCCCACCCCGAGACCCGCGCCCGTGCCGAAGGCACCGGCCGAGGACGCCGACGACTACAGCGCCACCGCGCTGGCCAGTCACTGGTTCCAACGGCCCGAGACGGACACGACGCGGATCGACACGAAGAGACTCGGCACCACGGGCCTGGGCGCCACGAGGGTGGACACCACCGTGGCGGACACCCCGGGCGCCACGGGCACCACGGGCACCACGGACACCGTGGATGTCTCGAACGTCTCGACGCCGCCCGACCCCGTCGACGGAACCGTCCTGCGCTTCGGCCCCGGGGTCACCGCCGCGCTGGCGCACCGCCTGAGCACGACGCCCCCGCCCGCTCCGCCGACGCCACCCGCGCCGCCCGCCCCGCGTCCGGGCGACCGGCTCCGCCGGCAGGCGTTGCCCGCGCTCGTGCTGATCGCCGTCGTCGTGTTCCTGCTCTGCTGGAAGTACGGCGCGGCCCCGGTCGCCGTCCGCGACGTCGCCGTGACGACCGCGCAGGAGAGCGTGGGATGCGACGCGACCGCGGACGTCGTCGCGACCGTACGGACCAACGGCCGCAAGGGCACGCTCTCCTACCGCTGGATCCGCAACGACGGCACGTCCTCCCGCGTCCTGCGCGAGGACATGGCCCGGGGGCAGCGGAGCACGCGGCTGCATCTGCTGTGGACGTTCCAGGGGCGGGGCCGGTACGGGGCCGTGGCGGAACTGCGTGTCCTGTCCCCCGGCGATCGCACGGCCCGTGTCCACTTCGCCTACGACTGCCGCTAGCCGGACCCCTCGGCGCTCTCCGGTCCCGCCTCCAGGTCGGCGGCCAGTTCGCTCCGCCGGTGCAGGGACATCCGGTCGTGGAGGATCTTCGCGGCCGATGCGGCGCAGGGCGTCGGCCACCTCGGGACAGGTGCCGAGGCGGGTCTCGGCCGCCGGCTGGGCCAACTGCGCGGCGGGGTCCGGTCGACGAGCACCCCCAGGTCGAAGTCCAGCACCTGCGAGAGCGGTCGCCGGTCCACCTCCGTGAAGTCGTCGAGGACGGGCAGGAGCAGGGCGCCGGCCAGTTCCGCGTCACCGTCGGCGGCGCACGGCCCGGAATCCCGCTCAGCCGGGTGCTTCCCACCTCTGGCCCCTTCAACATACCGAGCGGTATACAAGGGCGATCCAACGTGCGCGAGTCACACGCTTGTCGCCGGCTCCGCACGCCGTTTCGGTCCAGGGGGGATCGCCTTGGTGAACGACACGATGCAGGGTGAAGCGGAAAGACGCCGGCGGCGGGCGGTGAGCGTGGGTGCGGCGCTCGGCGGTTGCGTCCTCGTCGCCGCGTCCGCCACGCCCGCGGCGGCCCACGGATCCGGCCACGGCCGCGACATGAACTACGCCGCGCTCGGGGACTCCTATACGTCGGGCCCGCTCATCCCGACCCAGGTGGACGCGAACTGCGCCCGCTCCGACCACAACTACCCCTCGATCGTGGCGGCGGCGCGCGAGGTGACCGCGTTCAAGGACGTGAGCTGCGGCGGCGCGACGACCGAGCACATGTGGAAGCCCCAGGGCACCAACGACCCCCAACTGAACGCGGTGCGCCGGGACACCGACCTGGTGACGGTCCAGATCGGCGGCAACGACATCGGATTCGGCTCCATCATCGGCACCTGCGCCCGCCTCGGCGCCCAGGATCCGACGGGCAACCCGTGCGAGCGCTATTACGGGGCTTCCGGGTTCGACCAGTTGACGCTCAACATCGTGCAGACCGCGCCGAAGGTCGACCGCGTGCTGCGGGCCGTCCACGCGCGGGCGCCGCACGCCCGGGTCCTCGTCGTGGGCTACCCGGACCTGCTGCCCGACGACGGAAGCGGCTGCTTCCCGTCGGTGCCGTTCGCGGCGAAGGACTTCCCGTATCTGCGGGACACCGGCAAGCGGCTGAACCTCATGCTGCGCCTGGTGGCGAAGTGGAACCACGCGCAGTACGTCGACACCTACGGGCCCACGGTCGGTCACGACATGTGCAAGGCGCCCGCCGACCGCTGGATCGAGCCGCTGCAGCCCGCCTCGCCGGCGGCGCCCGCCCACCCCAACGCCAAGGGTGAGGAAGCGATGGCACGCGCCGTACTGGAGCGTCTCGACACTCCGCGCGGACGCGACTGACCCCCTGACCGGGGATTGGTGCGCGCCCGACCACCCGTGGCGGGCACGCACCCGTTCCGCTCGATCACGGCCCCGCCGGGCGCGTTGCGCCCGGTCGCCCGCCCGTCTTGCCCTTACCGTGCTCTAGACGTGACTGACAGTCAGGATCGGAGGGGAGACGCGAGAGGCGATGGCCGATGCGGGCGGTCGGACGGCCGGGCAGGACCGGGGGCGCCGGACGGGCGGCGCGGTGCTGGGCAGCCGGCCGGCGCACGCGGTGCGTCTTCGGCCGCGCCCCGGCCCGGCGGACCGGGCGGCCACGACGGCCTCGGCGGCGGAACGGACCGTGCCGTGGCTGCGCGTGGCCGCGGCCTATTCCTGGCGCCTCATCCTCGTCGGCGCCGTCGTCTACGGCGTCTTCACCATCCTCGGCCGCTTCCAGCTCATCGCCGTGGCCGTGTTCCTCGCGCTCGTCGTCACCTCCCTCCTGCGGCCCATCGCCGATCTACTGAACCGCGTTCTGCCCAGATCCGTGAGCGTCGCCGTCGCGCTCGTCGGCAGTGTGCTGCTGCTGTTCACGCTGCTCGCCCTGGTGGGCAACGCGGTGGCGGGCGAGTCGGCGAAGCTGGCGGGTGAGTTCCGCGGCGGCATCCACCGGATCGAACTGTGGCTCCAGCAACCGCCGTTCCGGCTCAGCCCCGGCAAACTCTCCGATCTGCAGCGTCAGGTGGTGAACTACCTCACCACGCACCGGGCGAGCCTGCTCAGCAGCGCCGTCAGCGGACTGGGCAGGGTCGTCGAGTTGATCACCGGAGCCGCGCTCGCGCTCTTCACGTCCGTCTTCTTCGTCCACTCCGGGGAGCGGCTGTGGGGCTGGGCTCGCGACCAGCTGCTGCCCAGCGGGGCCCGGCACAGCTGGGACCGGGCCGGATACGCGGCCTGGCGGACGTTCGCCGGGTACACCCGCGGCATCATCATCGTGGCCGCCACCAACGCCGTACTCGTCGGCGTGGCCCTTTTCATCCTGCGGGTGCCGCTCGCGCTGCCGCTGACCCTGCTGGAGTTCTTCGCCACCTTCGTGCCGCTGGTGGGCTCGCCCGTCGCGCTCGGTGTGGCCACGGTGGTCGCCCTCGCGGGCCGCGGCCCGCTCACGGCACTCGCGGTACTGATCCTCATCGTGGTCATCGGCCAGTTGGAGGGGCACGTACTGCATCCGCTGGTGATGAGCTGGGCGGTCCAGCTCCACCCGCTCGCCGTCGCCGTGTCCGTCATCGCGGGCAGCATCGTCGCGGGCGTGATCGGCGCGATCGTCGCCGTCCCGTTCATCTCGGTCATCTGGGCCGTGCTGAGCGCGCTCCGGCAGCCCCGGGCGCCCGATCCCCTGGGCCCCGACAGGTGAGTCCCGCGGGTCCCGCCCACTCTCGTGACAGTGCCGACAGCGTGGGGTCGCCATGGTTCTCGATCTGCTGCTCATCGCCCTGGCGATCACGCTCGACCCGCTGCCCGTCATGGCGTTCGTCCTGGTCGTGGCCTCGCCGCGGGGAGCGTGGAAGGGGCTCGTCTTCATCCTGAGCTGGCTGGCCTGTCTGGTCGCGGTGATCGCGATCGTCCTCGGGCTGACCGGCGGGCATCCGCCGCCGCCCAAGTCGCCGCCCTCGACGGCGGCCCTCGCCGCCAAGCTGCTCGTCGGCGTGTCGCTCATCCTCTACGGCGAATACCGGCGTCGGCGGCACTCGGCCGGCCGAGCACGGGCCGACGAAAGCGCCGCGGAGCCCGAGCGGCAGCCGACGGTCTGGACCTCGGCGGGGCTCGCCGTGCTGCTGCAGCCCTGGGGCATGGTCGCGGCGGCCGCGACGACCGTGGTGGCGGCGGACCTGTCCCACTTCTCCACCTGGCTGGCGCTGTTCGGCTTCTGCCTCCTGGCCACCGCGAGCCTGCTGGCCACCGAGCTGTACGTGGTGCTCGCCCCGAGATCGGCGACAGCCCGGTTGCTGGCTCTGCGCACCTGGATGCGGGATCACCAGGAGCAGGCCATCGTGCTCGGCTGCCTGGTGGTGGGCTTCTGGCTCACGGGCAAGAGCATCTACCAGCTCACCGGTTGACGTGCCGAGAGGCGCCCCTCGGCACTGACCCATGCCGTTCCGGTACATCGGCTCGGTCGTGCTCGGTGCGGTCCGGGCGGCACAGGGGTGGACCGAGGAGAGCGTCCCGGCGGCGGTCACGGCTCCTCGGGCAGCTGCAGCTCCGCCCAGATGGTCTTCCCGTCGGTGCTGTGGCGGGTGCCCCAGCGCTGGGCGACCTGGGCGACCAGGAAGAGGCCGCGCCCGCCCTCGTCCGTGGTGAGGGCCCGGCGCAGGTGCGGGGAGGTGCTGCTGGCGTCCGAGACCTCGCAGATCAGGTTCCGCTCATGGATCAGACGCAGCGAGATCGGGCCGAACGCGTGCTTGATGGCGTTGGTGACGAGCTCGCTCACGACCAACTCCGCCGTGAAGGCCACGTCGTCGAGCCCCCAAACGGACAGCTGCTGGTCGACCTTGGTCCGCGTGTCGTGCACGGCCGAAGGGTCCGCGGGAACGTCCCAGGCGGCGACCCGGTCGGGGCTGAGCGCATGGGTCCGCGCGATGAGGAAGGCGACGTCGTCCCGCGGGCGGTCCGGCAGCAGCGTGCGGACCATGATGTCGCAGATCTCCTCCAGCGGCCGGTCGGGGTGGGCGAGGGTGAAGCACAGCCGCTCCATCCCCACGTCGACGTCCCGGTCCGACGCCTCGATCAGACCGTCGGTGTAGAGGGCGATGATGCTCCCCTCCTCCACCGCGATCTCCTTCGACTCGAACGGCAGTCCGCCCAGTCCGAGGGGCGGACCGGCCGGGATGTCGGGGAACTCGACGGGCTCGCTCAGGTGGGCGATCGCCGGGCTCGGGTGTCCGGCGCGGGCCACGCAGACGGTGCGGGCGACGGGGTCGTAGACGGCGTACACACAGGTGGCACCGACCACGGTGGGGCCCTGCGGAGCCGCCTCGGCCTCCTCCGACAGGCGTACGACCAGGTCGTCGACGTGGGTCATCAGCTCGTCCGGGGGCAGATCCAGGTCCGCCAGCGTCTGCACGGCGGCGCGCAGCCGGCCCATGCTCGCCGCGGCGTGCAGCCCGTGGCCGATGACGTCCCCCACGACCAGGGCGACCCTGCCCCCCGACAGCGGGATGACGTCGAACCAGTCGCCGCCCACCCCCGCCTCGACATCGGTCGGCAGATACCGGCAGGCGACCTCGACCGCGTGGTGCCGGGGCAGGTCGGGGGGCAGCAGGCTCTTCTGCAGCATGAGCGCCGCCTCCCGCTCCCGCGCGAAGCGCCGGGCGTTGTCGACGCACACCCCGGCCCGCGCCACCAGCTCCTCGACGAGGAGCAGGTCGTCCTCGTCGAACGCGTCCGGGTTCTTCCAGCGCAGCAGGGTGACCACGCCCATGGTGATGCCGCGTGCCCGCAGCGGCACGACCAGGTGCGAGTGCACGCCCAGCCGGATGAGCTTCGTCCAGCGCTCGGAGTCGTCGAGGAGCCAGGGCGTCGCGGCGCTGACGTCCTCGCGGATGGACCTGCCCGTGCCCAGGCAGCGCTGCTGGGGGGACGGCGGCGGATAGTTGATGGCGCCTCCGATCTCCACGACCACTTCGGGAAGGTCCTCCTGGATGGACAGGTGACCGGCCCGGCGCAGGGTCGATTCGCCGTTCTGGGTTCCCCGAGACGGGTCCGCCCGCGCCCGGACGCCTTCCAGGACGTCGATCGCCACGAAGTCGGCGACCCTCGGCACCATCACCTCCGCCAGTTCCTGCACGGTGCGGCCGAGGTCCAGCGTGGTGCCGATGTGTTCACCGGCCTCGTTCAACAGGGCGAGGCGGTCGCGCGCCGAGTCCTGGCCGACGGCCTGCAGGGCGACGAGGCAGATGCCCAGGGTCTCCCCCTCGGAGTTCCGCACCGGGAAGAACGAGCGCACACTGACCCGCCGCTGACCTCGCCGGCGGCGGTCCGCGCCGTGGATGGGCGCGTATTCCAGGGACACCTGGGGCTGCCCGGTGACCAGCGCCCGCCGGGCGTGCCGCTGCAGCAGGGGCGACACCTCACCGGAGCCGGCGTCGGTTCCGGTCCCGTCGCCCCCGGCCTGCCGGTGCCCCTCCATCTCGGTCAGGGCGCGGTTCGCCCAGCTCCAGCGCAGGTCCTCGGTGCCCAGGACGGCGATGCCCAGGGGTGAGCGTTCGAGCAGACCTCGGGCGAGCGTCTCGTAGGAGTCGTACGCGATCCGCTGCTCGGCGTCGCACGCGACCACGAGCCAGCCGCGGTGTCCGTCGGCGGCGGCCAGCGGGCAGGCCCGCAGCGCGAGGTCGAGGGTGTGGCCGGCGCGGTGCAGGACGGCGAGTACGCCGTGCCAGGCGCGGCCGCTGCGGCGCAGCCCTGCCACGGCCGCGCCCAGGTCGCCGCCCGCCAGGACGGTTTCCGCGGGCCGCCCCACCACGTCACGGGCCGGGTGTCCGAGCAGGCGCTCGGCTCCGGGGCTCCAGAAGACGATCAGCCCCCTGGCATCGGTGACCGCCACGGCCGCGGACTCGATGTCGAACGGATCGGCCGGTTCTGTGCTTCCGAGCGCGCGGCTGACGCCCATACGTACGTCCCATCCCAGGGCCGGGCCCCCACGAAGCCCATTGTTGCACCGAGGGTCACCCCCCGCCGCACCGCGCCGCGGGCCCCGGCCGGTGCCGCCGTCCGCACACGTCACGAGCGCGCAACGACCTGTGGAAGGTGAAACTGCGGACGGCCGCGGATCGTCCCTCCTCCCGGATCACATCGCCCGTACCCGGGCTGCTCGTATCAAGGGGGGACCCACCATGGCACCGACCACGAAGACCGGCCGCCGCAGACCGGCCGCGCTCCGCACGACCGCCGTGAGCCTGTGCACCGTGACCGCACTGGCCCTGGCGCTCACCGGCTGCAACGGCAGCGCCGACAGCGACAACGCCTCGTCCGCCCCGAGCGCCGGGGACACGAGTGCCGCCGCGCCGGCGAGCGGCAGCGGCACCCCGGCGGCCGGGGCCACGCCCGCCGCCAAGACCTCCACCGGTTCGAGCGGCAAGGGCGGCGGCACCGCCACCGCCGGATCCGCCCCGGCCGCCTCGACCGCGCCGGCCGCGAGCGCGTCGTCCGCCGCGGGGGGCGGCGGGGACGCCGGCTGCGACCACAAGATGCCGATCTCCCCCGACGAGGTCGCCGTCTACCGCTACTCGCCCGAGGGCGGTTCCCTCAGCCTGATCGTCAAGCACGGCAACTGGGGCTGCCCCACCGGGGATTCCGACGGCGCGCCGTTCGAGACCGTGGGCAAGGAGACCTACCTGCCCATGGACCAGGCCGCCTACGTGACCGCCACCAACCCGATCGTGGAGAGCTCGAAGAACCAGCGCATCGGCGTGCAGGAACTCCTCGACTGGCTGGACGCGCATCCCGACAGCGGCCTGGTCTTCAAGTACCACCTCGGCGGCGACGGAGCCATCGACAGCCTGGAGCAGGTCTTCACCCCCTGAGCCGGGGCCGCGGCGGCACCGGCCCCGGCGTGGGCCGGGCCGCCGGGGGTACTCGGTGCCCCGGGCATGGCGGCGCGACTCGCGCGAGCCGATGGCTCCGGGGCAGCATGGAAGTACCCGGTGGCCCGAGCGCGGGTGCGCGGCGACGCCGGCCCGGTCGGCCGGTGGAGGAGGATCTGGGATGACAGCCGAATCCTTCCAGGCCAAGGACGCCGAACCCGTCCAGCCCAGCGACGGTGTGCCCGGCCCGCAGTCGTCCGCGCCCATCGGTCTCCTGGACGTGCTGAGTGTCGCCGCGATCGTCCTGGACTCCCAGGGACGCATCGTGTTCTGGACGCCGCAGGCGGAGGAGCTCTACGGCTACACCGCGCAGGAGGCCCTCGGCGAGTTCGCGGCGCACCTGCTGATCCGGCCGGAGCACCTGCAGTCCGTCCTCGGTCTGTTCGCGGAGGTGCTGCAGACCGGCCGGAGCTGGGCCGGCGCCTTTCCCATCCGGCACAAGGACGGCAGCACCCGCCTGATGGAGTTCCGCAACATGCGGTTGCTGAACGACGTCGGCGAGGTCTACGCCCTCGGCCTCGCGGCCGACCACACGCTGCTCCAGCGCGTCGAGACCGACCTCGCCCTGTGCGAGCGGCTGATCAACCAGTCCCCCATCGGCCTGGCCCTGATGGATCCCGACCTGCGCTTCCTCCTGGTGAACCCGGCCCTGGAGCGGATCGACGGCATACCGGCCGAGGAACACGTCGGCCGCCATCTGCGGGACACCCTGCCCTTCTCCGACGTCGACACCATCGAGTCCGCCCTGCACCAGGTGCTCACCACGGGCACCCCGTTGCTCGACCAGTACCACGTGGGCCGCGCCCCGTCCGACCGCGAGCGTGCCTGGTCGCTCTCCTTCTACCGGCTGGAGGATCCCGGCGGGCGGGTCCTGGGCGCGGCCGCCTCGGTCGTCGACGTCACCGAGCGGCACCGGGCGGCCACCGAGGCCGACCGGGCCCGGCGCCGGCTGGCTCTCATCGCCGACGCCTCGACCCGCGTCGGCACCACGCTGGAGGTGGAGCAGACCGCCCGTGAGCTGGCCGAGATCGCCGCCCCCGAGCTCGCCGACCTGGTCGTCGTGGACGTCCTCGACTCCGCCCTGGCCTGCCGCCGTACCCGCAAGCCGGACAACGGCCCGGAGCTCTTCCGCGCGCTGGCCCTCAAGGCCGCCCACCCGACGGTGGCCCTGCGCGCCACCGAGGCTCCCGGGGACCTCGCCGCGTACGACGGCGACCGGCTGGTCACCCTGTGCGTGCACACGGGGCGCCCGGTCCTGGTGCGCGACGTCGGCCAGGACGACCTGCGGCGCATCGCCCGCGACGCCGAGGCCACCGAGCTGCTGGCACGGGCCGGCGTGCACTCGTATCTCGCGGTGCCGTTGATCGCCCACGGCGAGGTGCTGGGCGCCCTGGACCTCAAACGCACCCGCAACCCGGTGCCGTTCGACCAGGACGACGTCGTGCTGGCGAGCGAGCTGGCCAGCCGGGCCGCCGTGGCCATCGACAACGCGCGCTGGTTCCAGAGCGTGCGCAACACCGCCCTCACGCTCCAGCGCAGCCTGCTGCCCGACCATCCGCCGCACCACACCGGCCTGGAGCTCGCCTCCCGCTACCAGCCCGCGCAGACCACCAGTGAGGTCGGCGGCGACTGGTACGACGTCATCCCGCTCAGCGACGACAAGACCGCGCTGGTCGTCGGCGACGTCATGGGCAACGGCATCGACGCGGCCGCCACCATGGGCCGGCTGCGCACGGCCACCTGCGCCTACGCGGACCTGGACCTCGAACCGGAGGCGGTGCTGCAGCACCTGGACAAGATCACCTGCGATCTGGAGCACTACATCGTCACGTGCCTGTACGCCGTGTACGACCCGCACACCGGGAAGTGCCGCATCGCCAACGCGGGACACATGCCGCCCGCGCTCGCCGGCCCGGGACGACGTCCGCAACTGCTCGACCTGCCGCCCGGGGCCCCGCTCGGGGTCGGCGGCATCCCCTTCGAGACCACGACGACCGAACTGGGCCCCGGTGACCTGCTGGTCCTCTACACCGACGGCCTCGTCGAGACCCGGCACCACGCCATCGACGACCGTCTGAACGTCCTCCTCAGTTTCCTGGACGAGCCCCAACGGCCCCTGGAGGACACCTGCGACCTCCTGCTCTACGGCCTGCGCCACCCCGACGACCACGACGACGTCGCGCTCCTCGTGGCCCGGGCCCAATAGCCGGGCCTCCAAAGGCCCCTGGCTCGCCTCCCGCTCCGCCCGCTATGTCTCATCCGGCTCCGCGCGCAGCCGGTCCTCGCACCACTGCCGGGCCGTGGCCGCGACCTGCTCCAGCGCGCCGGGCTCCTCGAAGAGATGCGTGGCCCCCGGCACCACGCTCAGCGCGTGCGGTGCGTGCAGGCGCCGGGCCGCGTCCTCGTTGAGGCCGAGCACGTCGTGATCCTCACCGCCGACGATGAGCAGCACCGACGCCCGTACGGCGGCCAGCGCCTCGTCGGCCAGATCGGGGCGGCCGCCCCGGGAGATCACGGTCAGCACGCGCTCGGGACGTTCGGCGGCGGCGAGCAGGGCCGCGGCCGCGCCGGTGCTGGCCCCGAACAGGACGACCGGCAGGTCACGGGTGTCGGGCTGCGCCGTGAGCCAGTCGATCGCGGCCACCACGCGGCGGCCCAGCATCGGGATGTCGAAGCGGTACTCGGCCGTGCGCACGTCACGGCGCTCCTCCTGCTCGGTGAGCAGGTCGATCAACAGGGTGCCGAGGCCGGCGGTCCGCAGGTCGGCGGCCACCGACCGGTTGCGCCGGCTGTGCCGGGAGCTGCCGCTGCCGTGGGCGAACAGCACCACCGCGCGGGCCGACGTCGGCAGGACGAAGTCGCCGGCGAGCGTCGCTCCCTCGACGGGCACCAGAATCATCTCGGAGATCATCGGCCTCAGCTTCTTCCGCGGCGTACTGCTCTTCGCGGCTTCGCGCCTTCGCGGCGCGCCCTACCCGTCGCGTACCCACGTCGCCGCACCGCCACCGCGCGGGCGCGGCCCTCACCCTCCAGCGTGCCGCGCACCGGCCCGCCGCGCCCGCACAGTCACGCCGCGTCCCCTCCCCGTCACCAAGTGCTGTCGCCCGGGCCGGTGTTCGGTGTCCGTCAGCGGGGCCGCGGCAGCGGGCGGCGTACCACCAGGCTGCTCACCTCGAAGGTCATCTCCGTCGTCTCGGGATCCGGCGGCGGGTGGTAACGCCCGGCGCACACCGAGAGGTTGACGATGAGGTGGGCGTGCCAGCCGCGGCCCACGCCCCGGTGGTCCGTGAAGACCCGGGTGCCGTTGACCCACCACACGACGGAGCGGGAGCCGAGGTCGACCCGCAGATCGACCCAGGCCCCGGGGCTGACCGCGTCGTCCCGGAAGCAGAGGTCGGCGCCGCGGACGTGGTTGGTGAACTCCAGCAGGTCGGGGTTGTCGGGGTGGTACTCGAAGACGTCGATCTCCTGGTCGCCGTCCCGCCAGGTCCAGATGGCCGGCCAGGCCCCGGTCTCGCACGGCAGCCGCACCCGCGCCTGGAGCGTGTCCCCGGCGCGGACCAGGAACGCCTCCTCGCTGCCCTCCGTGGTCAGCAGACCGGTGTTCCATCTGCCGTCCCGGCGCCGCCTGGCCCTGAAGACCCCGGAGCGGCAGTAGTCGGGGTCCCGTACGAGGTGGTCCAGTTTGTCGTCGTCCGGATTGTCGGGACCGCCGTCGGGGTACGCCCACGAGCGGCCGGCGACCCACTGCCGCGTGGACGCGAAGTCCGCGGTGAAGACCACGTCGGACGGGGCCGCCGGCGTCGGCTCCACGTGTGGGCCGCCGCTTGTCGGTTGCTGCATGACCGATGTCTCTCCGTCCCGGTGGCCCCCATACCGACACGCCCACGCACCGGCGACGGATCAACCCGTGCGGGTGACCTCGCAGGCCCACGGCTGCCGCCTCCGCCCCGGGGCGACGACGCTTGCACCGCCCCGGCGTGGTGCGCGAGTGCGAGGAGCGTCGCCCGGTGCCTATGGTCGAAAAGGACCACCCTGCGTCGAAGGGGTTTCGATCATGTCTGCCTCCCCCACCCCCGCCATGTTCTCCGGCGGTGCGCTGCGCGCCGCGCAGGTCGCCGAACCCGACGGAGTGCCACGGCTCGTCGAGGTCGCCGCGCGTGAGCCCGGTCCGGGGTTCGCGCGGATCACCATCGAGGCGTGCGGTGTGTGCCACTCCGACCTGCTGATCAGCTCCGGAGCGCTGGCGGGCACCACGTTCCCGGTCACTCCGGGCCATGAGATCGCCGGCCGGATCGACACCCTCGGCGAGGGCGTGACGGGTTGGCGGGTCGGCGACCGGGTCGCCGTCGGCTGGTACGGCGGCAGCTGCGGGCACTGCGACGCCTGCCGCACGGGCGACGGCGTCCTGTGCCCCGAGCTGATGATCCCGGGCGTGGCCTACCCCGGCGGCTATGCCGACTCCGTCGTGGTGCCGGCCGTGGCGCTCGCGGCGATCCCGGACGAGCTGACGGCGGTCGAGGCCGCGCCGCTGGCCTGCGCGGGCATCACGGTCTTCAACGCGCTGCGCCACTCGGCGGCGGGACCCGGCGATGTCGTCGCCGTCCTGGGGCTGGGCGGCCTCGGGCATCTGGGCGTGCAGTTCGCGCAGAAGATGGGCTTCCACACGGTCGCCATCGCCCGCGGCCAGGAGAAGCGGGACCTGGCGCACAAGCTGGGCGCCGCCGAGTACATCGACAGCACCGCCGGTGACGTCGCCCAGGCCCTGCAGTCGCTGGGCGGGGCCAAGGTGGTGCTGGCCACCGTCACCAACGCCGACGCGATGTCCGCCACCATCGACGGGCTCGGCCGCCGGGGCGAACTCGCCATCGTGGGCGTCTCGCCCGAACCGCTCACGGTGAACGCTTTGCAGTTGCTGCCCGCGGCCAAGAAGGTCTACGCCCACGCCTCCGGCACGGCCGTCGACATCCAGGACACCCTGCGCTTCGCCGCCCAGAGCGGGGTGCGGGCCTGGGTGGAGGAGGTGCCGCTGGAGGACACCGCCGCCGCGGTCGAGAAGATGACCACCGGCCACGCCCGCTTCCGCATGGTCCTCACCACCGGCCACTGACCCGCACCGACCAGTGGCCGAAGGCGCGCGCCGCCCCCGGCCGCCGGGTCACCGCACCGGAGACGCTCCGCCGGGCTGCGGCGGTGCGCCCGCCAGGGCCGACGCGCCGTTCACCACGTCCACGTCGCCGGCCCGGACGTAGGCGAGCCGGTGGCCGAACTGGATCTCGTAGTACTTCTCCTGGCCCTTCACCACCGGGCTCGGCCCGTCGTCGAAGGTCGACCGGTCGATGTAGGTCCCCGTGACGTCGGACTGGGTCACGTACCGCTGACCGGCGAGGAGGCTGTACGGGAGCGGTGACTCGGACTGCTCCTCCATGCCCTCGGGATAGGCCTCGGGCTCCGGGAGGGCACGCCCGAACACCGGGATCTCGCTCAGGCCCGGCTTCGGCGTCACCATCCGGCCGGTCGCGCCGACCGCCGTGGGGTGCTTCCTCGGGTTCTTGAACCAGGCCTTGTTGCCCAGGTACCAGATGGCCGTCCAGTCGCCCTCGCGCCCGGCGACCGCGTAGGTCTGGCCGGCGGAGACCCGCGACCCCAGGTCGTTGACGTCCGTGGTGGAGTCGTCGCCGTCGGGGTGACGGCCCGGGTCCTGGATGAGCGGCGCGTTCTCGTTGGGCTCGATGTGCAGGCGGACGGCGCTGGAACCGTGCGGCGCGCACCGCACGCCGTCGCCGCTGCAGCCCGTGAACTCCGGCTTGTACGTGGGGTAGTCCGGCAGCACCATCACCATGTCGCTGTCCGGCCCGGCCGTGGCGCGCAGGGGCGCGCCGAGCAGGTCGAAGTAGTGCCGCCAGTCCCAGAAGGGGCCGGGATCGTCGTGCATGTCGGGGATGGAGTCGGTGGTCGGGGCCGGCACGTTGTCGTGGCCGAAGATGTGCTGCCGGTCGAGCGGCACCTGGTACTTCTTCGCCAGGTACCGCACCAGCCGGGCCGACTGCCGGTACATCTGTTCGGTGTACCAGGCGTCGGGCTGGGTGAGGAAACCTTCATGCTCGACGCCGATCGAACGGGCGTTCACGAACTGGTTGCCGGAGTGCCAGGCCTCGTCCTTGGTCTTGATGTGCTGGGTGATCTGGCCGTCGCTGGAGCGCACCGAGTAGTGCCACGAGGCCTCCGTCGGATCCTGCACCGTCTGGAACATCGACAGCAGGGGCGCCTCGGTGTCGTGGATGACGATGTACTCGATCTTCTGGTCCTTCGGCCGGTCGGCCACGTCGTGGTTGCCGTACCGGTCGTCGTCGATCTCGGTGTACGGCGCGCTGAGCCAGGAGCAGGACAGTTCCGGCGGGCACTCGACGTCCTTGGACCGCCCGGTGCTCGGTGAGCGCGGGGCGTGCGGGTCGAGGCCGGGGGTGGCCAGGAGGGTGACGTTCTGCCCCTCGTCGGTGGTGCGGTGCGCGCCCTTGCGGATCAGGTCGAAGACGTCGTTCGCGTACGTCGCCGCCGACACGCTGTCCAGCGTGCCCGGGAAGCGGGACACGGCCTCCCACCAGTCCGCCGGGTCGGGGCTCAGCGGCTTGCCGAGGTCGCCCTGGGCGGCCGCCAGGAGCGCCGCGCCGCCGCGTACGTTCTCCGTCTCGTCCGTCCGCAGCCGCTCCGCCGGGACTCCGATCAGACCGGCGGCCCGGCGCAGGTCCGTCGGATGGCCCGTCACATGCCGGGTGACACCGGTCGAGGGGCTCGCCTCACCCCGGGCGGACGGCCCCGCCGCACCGGTGAGCGGGCGGGAACTGCCCCGGTAGCTGGGCATGTTGGTGGAGCCCTGCTGGGTGTCCACCAGGTGCATCGGTCCGTAGCCCCCGCCGACACTCGGGGCGCCATGGTGGGAGTCCCAGCGCGACTGCAGGTAGGACACGCCCATGAGGACGCTGCGGGGCACGTGGTATTCGTCCGCCGCGGCCGAGAAGTCGTTCTGCAGGCGCTGGTCCTGCGGCACGTCGACATCGCCCGGCGAGCCGGTCATCAGGGGAACGAGGAGTGCCGTCGACGCGGTCACACAGGCCGTCACATAGAACGTCCGGCGATGCCCGCGTACGGCACTGGCGACACGGGGGGCGACGCGCCTTCTCATCACAAGTGTCTCCAACCATGCTCGTCGCAACCGGGACAGAGGAGTTGCCGTTCACGTCACCCCTCGTACGATTCCGTGCCCCGTACGTCCCGTCGCGCCGAGCTTCACCGGGCTGGACCAACGCCTCGCACAGGCCACCCGGTCGGCGGCAGTGCGTCCGCCGGTCGCAGACGCGGTGATTCAGTCCTCCACCGGAGTCACCTCCCAGTCGGGATGGCCGGGCATCGGCGGGGTGTGCGGCCCGTACAACCACGAGGTCAGAAACGGTTTCAGGTCCTCGCCGGCCACCCGGGAGGCGAGTGCGACGAAGTCCCGCGTGCCCGCGGCGCGGCCCTGATACGTCGTCACCCAGGACCGCTCGATGCGCTCGAAGGTCTCCTCTCCGACTTTTTCCCGAAGGGCGTAGAGCACCAGCGCCGATCCGTCGTACCGCATCTGCCGGAACAGGGTCTCGGCGGAAGGTTCGGCGGGCGCCCCGTCGTCGTGCCGCCACTGGTCGTGCTGTTCGTACGCGTCCCGCATCGCCGCCTCCATGTCGGGGCCGCCGTGCGTGTCGGAGTACAGGCGTTCGTAGAAACGGGCGTGACCCTCACTCAGCCACAGGTCGGACCAGCGCCGGATGGCGACGCTGTCGCCGGTCCAATGGTGTGTCAGCTCGTGCACCAGGTCGCGCTCGGCGTGGACCCGGTCGCCCAGCAGGTCGGCCATCGGCAGGACGGGCAGCGACTGCGTCTCCACCGCCACCGGCAGGTCGGTGTCGCCGACCAGGACGCCGTAGCGGCGGAAGGGGTACGGGCCGAGCCGCCGTTCCAGCCAGGCGAGGTGATCGGGGGTCAGCGCACGGTACTCCTCGGTGTCGGCGACCAGGCCCTGCGGGACCACGTCCCGCACGGGCAGGCCGCGCGGGCCGGTGCTGTCGACGAAGGTGAACCTCCCGATCGCCATCTGGACCAGTTGCGCGGCGACCGGTTCTTCCGAGTCGTACGTCCACCGGGTCCGTCCGTCGGGCCGTCGGACGCGCTCGACGAGGCGGCCGTTGGCCACCGCGCCGAGTCCCGGTGGGGTGGTGATGCGGAAGGTGACCGGCGCCCGCAGGCTCGGGTGGTCGTTCACCGGGAAGATCATCTTGGCGCCGTCGGGCTGTGCGCAGAGCACGGTGCCGTCGGGCGTGGGCACCCAGCCGTAGTCCTGGATCGCGTCGTCGCGGTGCCGGTGCTGGGTCGGATCGGCGGTGTAGGCGACCCGTACGGTGAAGGTCGCACCGTCCGGGATCGGTCTGGCGGGCGTGACGACGAGTTCATCGCCGTCGCGCACGGCTCGCGCGGCTCTGCCGTCGACGGTGACCTCGTGCAGGGTGTTGCCCGCGAAGTCGAGGTCGAAGCGGGACAGGGCCTGGGTGGCGGTGGCGCTGATGGTGGCGCCGGCCGCGAAGGGGGTCTTGGCCGCCCGCCAGTCGAAGTCGAGCGTGTAGCGACGGACCGTGTAGCCGCCGTTGCCGTCGAGCGGCATCAGCGGGTCGCCGAGGCCCGGGGCGCCGGGGGACGGCGGCGCACCGGACGAGGCGGCGAAGGGGCCCCCGGCGTGGGCGCCGGGGCGGGTCGAGGAGCGGTGCCCCCCGGTGGCGAGGACGATCGCGCCGGGGATCACGACGGCACCGGTGAGTGCCAGGACGAGCGCCGTACGGCGGGTACGCCGAACCCGGCGGCGGCGCGTGGGCGGCGCCACGGGTCCGCCGGCTCGGCCGCCGGGGGGCGTGATCTCCATGGCCGCACTATGTCAGTAGATGATCATAATTATGAAATATGTCCGTGTCGCGCCCAGCCGAACGGACTACTGCGGGTGGGCGGGCCGTGCCCTGCGTGGTCCGGCACGGCCCGCGGGAGGTCATGCCGCCGGAGCGCCGACCGGGGTGAGCGACAGGAGCTGTTCGTCCGCCGTGCGGCCGCCCCCGACGGGGCCGCCGCTCCTGTCCGTCCAACTGCGCACGGGTGTCGTCTCGGCGTGGCGGCCCCGGGCGGCGGACAGGCCGAGGGTCAGGCCGCTGTAGCGGTTGACGAGCCGCCAGGTCCCGGTGCGGCACGCGCCGTCGGCGGACGTGGTGGGGATCAGGAACCACTCCTGCCCGACGGTCGGGCCGCTCGCCCGTTCCCTGGTGACGGTGGGCCGCGTGCCCCAGGCGCGGCCGGCCGCGGAGGTCGACGGCACGCCCAGCAGACGGCCCGTGGCGGCGTTGGTCAGCGTGAACGAGCCGTCGCCTACCGGGGTGAAGAACCACGCCTGCCGGTCGGATCCGGTGGCCCGCGCGACGCTGGTGGTCGCACTGCCGGTGCCTTGGGCGAGCACGCGGCCGGCGCCGTCGGCGATGCGGTAGGCGCGGTCGCCGTCCACGGGCGGCGCGGCGGGGGCGGCGGAGTCGATCGTGACGTCGACGTACTCGCCCGAGGCGTCACCGGAGCAGCCGAAGGCGCAGTAGGAGCGGAACGTCCTGCCCACGACGGTGGAGCCGGTCCGGTTCTCCCCGTCCAGGAACCAGCGGTACCAGGACGCGTTGGTGTAGCCGCCGGTGTGCCCGATGAGCCGCCACTTCTGGCTGCTCAGGTCGTCGGTGGCGTAGAAGTACTGCGGTGACCGCCCGCTCTGGTCGACGGCCTGGGGCTCGCCGATGTACAGGCCCAGATGGGCGTCGTAGGCGATGTTCATGACGAACAGGGGCGAGGTCGGCGGCATCTTCCCCGCCGCGACCTGCTCGTCGACGGTGCCGGTGTTCGCCGGGTCGTACTCGCCGAGGACCGGTGTGTAGCCGGTGGGGTGGGCGGAGTCCGCCGGGACCATGTTGCTCTCCCGGCCACCGGCACCGGGCTGCGACCAGGTGCCGTCGTACCACTTGCGCCATGAGCCGGGCGCCATCTTCGCGGAGATCGGGGCGCGTGCCACGTGCTCGTGGAAGGCCTTCCAGCCGCCGTTCTTCTCGACGATCCGCGAGCCGTAGTACACGTAGAAGTAGCCGGACGCGGTGTCGACGAACAGGCGTTGGTCGCCGTCGCCGTAGGAGTAGGTCTGGTGCGGGAAGGCCGCGGTGTCCCCGCGCCCGGTGCTGAAGGGGGACGTGATGACGTGCCCCTCGATGCTCCAGGTGCGGCCCTGGTCGGTGGAGACGGCGTAGTCGATGGCGTCGTAGTGCAGGCGGTCGCCGAAGGGCTGCGGGGTGAACTCGTTGTGCACCAGGCCGTACCAGTCACCGGTGTCCGGGTCGACCCAGACCCCGGACAGGTCGCAGTAGTTCTTCTGCGCGTAGCCCGAACCGCTCGGCGCGTACGTCGCCTCGCGCCCCGTGGGGCTGTTGTTGCACCGCCAGGTGGTGTCGTCGTTGCGGTCCAGGGGGTTGGCCGGGTTCACGGCCTCGCTGAGCGTGCGGTCGAAGGTGGCGGTGTCGAAGTCGCGGCCCGTGTAGAAGTCCCAGGTGCGCGGGTCGCTCGCGCCGTAGAGGGCGGCGGACTGCTGGAAGTGGAACGTGCCGTCCTTGTCGAGGTACGGGCTCGCCGGGGTGTCCGTGGGATGCGGGAACGGTACGGGATCGCCGACGGTCACGCTGTACGAGGAGGCGGCGGGAGGGGACGCGGCCGGCGCCGGAGTCGCCGGCGTGCCGCCGCCCAGAACCAGGGCGACGGCCGCGGCCACGGCGCCGCCCGCTCTGCGAAAGAGTCGCACGGGTGCTCCTTGGTGCCGAAGGGGCGGACGCAGGGAACGATCCGGCCCGGCGGTGCCCGCGGCAATGGACTCCAGTGCGCCGGGTCTTGCACTTCCGTGGGTGCGCCCGGCGCCGCGTCCGCCGTACCGGTGTGCTCCGTTCGGGTCCGAATGGGCCAGGGTGTCCACGGCGTCCACGGCGAACGGTCCGCGCCGATCACGCTGGAGGGGTGCCCGCAGGGGCCGCCCCCTCGTGACGAAGGAGAAGTGGATGCCGATCGATACCGTCGAGCGTTTCCTGGTCGCCCTGAGCCCCCACGACCGGGAGAAGGTCCAGCAACTGCCCCGTGAGGAGCAGGTGCGGCTCGCCGACGCCTGGGAGCTGGAGCTGCGGGACGACACCGACCTGGACACGCTGAGCGAGCTGTCGCCGCCCGCCGCCGAGAGCGAGGCGGCGGCGCGGGTGGTCAAGGGGCTCTTCGACTAGCCGACGCCCGGGCGACGCCGGCACCCGGACGACACCGGCACCCTGGCGACCCGCCGAGGCACGGGCCGGCCGCCGGGGTGGCGCCCCGCTCGCGCCGGTCTGCGCCGTGTCACTCGGCGGTCTTGCGGGCCAGCGCGTTGTTGTCGATCGAGTTGTGGACGCTGAAGCTCACGGCGTCCGAGCGGTAGCGGTCGTCCGACCACTCCACCGGGCGGCCCTCGCGCGTCGTGGTCACCCGGCGCACCCGCAGCAGCGGGCTGGTGCGGCGGATGTCGAGGAGCTCGGCGTCCTGCGCGCCCGCGGCGACGGCGTCGATGACGTGCTCGCCGTAGGCGAAGACCAGGCCGGTCTCGTCGTACAGGCGCTGGGTGACGGAGGCGCAGTCGGGCTCGATCGCCTCGACGGCCGGGGAGATCCAGTCGGCGTACACGGTCCGCTCCAGCAGCACGGGCTCCCCGTCCAGCCCCCGGACCCGCAGCACGTGCAGCACCGGCGTGCCCTCGGGCAGGTGGAGGCGTACGGCGTCCTCGGCGCGGGCCGGCTGGTACCCCTGCGCCACCACGCTCCCGGTCGCCTCCCGGCCCATCGCGCGCGCCCACTGGGCGAAGCTGCGCAGTTCCGCGAAGCTCTGGCTGCGGCGGCTGGCCAGCACCACGCGGCGGGCGCCCTGGCGGGAACCGATCAGGCCCTCGGCGGTGAGCGCCGCGACGGCCTGGCGGACCGTGCCGCGCGAGACGCCGTAGTGCGCGGCGAGTTCCGCCTCCGAGGGCAGCCGACTGCCGACCGTGTACTCCTCGCGGTCGATCGCGCGCCGCAGCTCGTCGGCGATCTCCTCGTGTCGCGCCGTCATGCTTCCCCTCTGCTCAGGTCGCTGTGCACAGCGTGACCAGCCTAATCGAGACCTGAGCGTGATCTGCAACGGTCTGGATTGTGCACACAACAAGGGCTCAAAGTTTCGTCGCGGTTTACAGACAGGACACCTGTGGCGGGCGTACTGTGACGCAACTTGTTCATACAAGTTCTCCGCAGTTCCCCAACGCACCGCCCAACCCTCGTGCGCACCCCTGGAGAGACCGTGACCGTGTCCCTGCCGAGAAACGCCGTCCTCGGCGGCTCCCTCGCCGTCGTCGCCGCGCTCGCGCTGAGCGCCTGTGGCGCCGCCCCCGACAACGCGTCCACCAAGACCAAGGACGGCAAGAACGCCGCCACCGCCACCTCCGCGGCCGACTTCGGCGGCCTCGACGCCCTCGTCAAGGCGGCCAAGAAGGAGGGCACGCTCCACATCATCGCGGTGCCCCGCGACTGGGCGAACTACGGCGCCATCATCGACGGCTTCCAGAAGAAGTACGGCATCAAGATCGAGGACGAGAGCCCCGACGGCTCCAGCCAGGACGAGATCAACGCCGTGACCTCGCGGAAGGGCCAGGACCGCGCCCCGGACGTCCTCGACCTCGGCTCCTCCTTCGCTCTGAGCGCCGCCCAGCAGGGCCTGCTCGCGCCCTACAAGGTGGCCTCCTACGACGAGATCCCCGAGGGCCAGAAGGACCCGCAGGCCCGCTGGTTCAACGACTACGGCGGCTACATCTCCATCGGCTGCGACGCCAAGCGCGTGAAGGCCTGCCCGACCACCTTCAAGGATCTCCTCAAGCCGCAGTACAAGGGCCAGGTCGCGCTCAACGGCAACCCGACCAAGTCCGGCTCGGCCTTCGGCGGCGTCTACGCGGCGGCCCTCGCGAGCGGCGGCTCCTTCGACAGCATCCAGCCCGGCCTCGACTTCTTCGCCAAGCTGAAGAAGAACGGCAACTACACGCCCGTCGAGTCCACCCCGGCCACCGTCGAGAAGGGCGAGACGCCCATCAGCATCGACTGGGACTACCTGAACGCCGGCTACGCCGACGAGTTCAAGTCCAAGGGCGTCGACTGGAAGGTCGCGATCCCGAGCGACGGCCAGTACGCCCAGTTCTACTCCCAGGCGATCAACAAGGACGCCCCGCACCCGGCGGCCGCCCGCCTGTGGCAGGAGTACCTGTACAGCGCCGAGGGCCAGAACCTGTGGCTCAAGGGCTACGCCCGCCCGGCGCTGATGACCTCGATGGAGAAGGCCGGCACCCTCGACAAGACCGCCGCCGCCAAGCTCCCCCAGGTCTCCGGCACGCCGTCCTTCCCGACCGAGGCCCAGCAGAGCAAGGCCAAGACGGTCATCGGACAGGGCTGGGGTAAGGCCGTCTCCGGATGACGACCGCTCTCCCCCGTACGGACGTGGCGCCCGTCGCTTCGGCGAAGCGGCGGCGCCGCGCCCCCGGCTGGCTGGCCGTGGTGCCGCTGCTGGCGTTCACGGCGATCGCCTTCGGGCTGCCCGCCCTGGCCATCCTGGACGGCGCCTTCACGGTCAAGGACCAGACGACCGGCGCCGCCTCCTACACGGCCGAGAACCTCTCGACCTCACTGCAGGGCCCGTACCTCACCGCACTGGTGGGCAGCGTGAAGCTGTCGGCGATCTCCGCCGTGCTCGGTGCCCTGCTCGGGCTGCCGCTCGCGCAGGCCGTGGTCAGCTCCCGCTCCCGCGCGCTGCGCGAGGCCGTGCTGACCGCCTCCGGTGTGCTCGCCAACTTCGGCGGCGTCCCGCTGGCCTTCGCCTTCGTCGCCACCCTCGGCAACGCCGGCGTGCTGACCGTGCACTTGGGCCTCACGGACAAGGGCTGGGACCTCTACAGCTTCTGGGGCCTCGTCCTCGTCTACCTGTACTTCCTGATCCCGCTGATGGTGCTCACCATCACCCCGGCCCTGGACGGTCTGCGCGTCCAGTGGCGGGAGGCCGCGCTCAACAACGGCGCCACCGGGGTGCAGTACTGGCGGCACGTGGCCCTGCCCGTGCTCGCGCCCTCGCTGCTCGGCGGTCTCGTGCTGCTGTTCGGCAGCGCCTTCGCCGCCTACGCCACCGCCGCCGCGATGGTGGGCAGCGCGGTCCCGCTGGTCACGCTGCAGATCGCCGACGCCCTCTCCGGCAACGTGCTGGTCGGCCAGGAGAACGTCGCCCTCGCCCTCAGCCTCGACATGGTGCTGGTGGCGGGCCTGGTCATGGCCGTGTACCTGCCCCTGCAACGACGGAGCGCCCGATGGCTCGACGCCTGACCCCCTGGCGCTGGGCCGTCCTCGGCCTGGCCGCGCTGTACTTCCTGGTGCCGCTCGCCGCGTCCGTGATCTTCACGGTCGACGTGCCCGGCCACGGCGTCACCTTCGACGCGTACACGCAGATCCTGTCCGCCGACGGCTTCACCTCCAGCCTGCTGCTCTCGCTGGAGCTGGCCGTGGCCACCATCGTGGTCGTCCTGCTGCTGATGGTGCCCGCCGTGGTCGCGCTGCGGCTCGGCGCGCCCAAGCTGCGGCCGGTGGTGGAGGTCGTGTGCTCGCTGCCGCTGGTGGTGCCGCCGATCGCGTTCGTCGCGGGGATCGTCACCGTGCTGAAGTGGGGTCCGGACCACCTGTCCAGGACCCCGCTGTTCCAGACGTTCGTGGCGATCCAGAACCCGACCTTCCCGGTCGTGCTCGTCCTCGCCTACGTCGTGATGGCCCTGCCGTTCGTCTACCGCGCCCTGGACGCGGGCCTGCGTGCCATGGACGTGCGCACCCTCGTCGAGGCCGCGCGCAGTTGCGGCGCGTCCTGGCCGCAGGCCCTCGTCCGGGCCGTACTGCCGAACCTGCGCGGGGCGCTGCTGAACGCGTCGTTCCTCACGCTGGCCCTGGTCCTCGGCGAGTTCACCGTCGCCCGACTGCTGGGCTTCCAGCCCTTCGCCGTGTGGATCTACAACGTCGGCGGCTCCCAGGCCCAGATGTCCGTCGCCGTGTCCGTGCTCAGCCTGCTCCTCACCTGGGCCCTGCTCCTCGTGCTCGCCGGTGCCGGCGGACGCACCCGAACCGCTTCCTCCCGGGGTTGAACCATGACCGTCACCACGCTTGAGAAGGCGACCGCCGAGAAGGCCGCCACCGTCGAATTCCGGGGCCTGCGACGCGAGTTCGGGACCACCGTTGCCCTCGACGGACTTGACCTGACCGTCCGCCCGGGGGAGTTCCTGGCCCTGCTCGGCCCCTCCGGCTGCGGCAAGACGACCGCGCTGCGCATGCTCGCCGGCTTCGAACACCCCGACTCCGGCGCCGTGCTGGTGGACGGCGAGGACGTCACCCAGGTGCCGGCCCACCGCCGGGACGCCGGGATGGTCTTCCAGTCGTACAGCCTCTTCCCGCATCTGAACGCCGTCGACAACGTGGCCTTCGGACTGCGCATGCGCAAGGTCCGCACCGCCGAACGGCGCTCCCGCGCCGCCGAGTTGCTGGAACTGGTCGGCCTCGGCGACAAGGGAGAGCGGTTCCCGCACCAGCTCTCCGGCGGCCAGCAGCAGCGCATCGCGCTGGCCCGCGCCCTCGCCCTGCGCCCGCGCGTCCTGCTGCTCGACGAGCCGCTGTCGGCGCTGGACGCCAAGGTCAGGCTGACCCTGCGCGAGGAGATCCGCCGGCTCCAGCAGGAGCTCGGCATCACCACCCTCTTCGTCACCCACGACCAGGAGGAGGCCCTCTCGGTCGCCGACCGGGTCGCCGTCATGCGCGCCGGACGGCTCGAACAGTGCGCCGAACCCGCCGAGTTGTACGGCCGTCCCGCCACCGCCTTCGTCGCCGAGTTCGTCGGCACGATGAGCCGGATCCCGGGCGAGCTGAAGGACGGCACCGTCGAGGTGCTCGGGCAGCGGCTGCCGGCCGACGGCGAGGCACCGAACGGCGCGGTCGACGTGCTGGTGCGGCCGGAGTCCGTCCAGGTGCGGGCCGACGAGCAGGGCAGCGCCCGGGTCGTCGCCACCGCCTTCCTGGGCGCCGTCGTCCGGGTCACCGTACGGCTCGCCGACGGCACCGAGGCCAAGGCCGACCTGCCCGCCCACGAGGCCGCCGGGCTCGGCGCCGGATCCGCCGTCGGCGTGTCGCTGCCCGAGCGGCCGGTGCTGGTGGCCGAACGTATCCAGAAGTGAGGAACGACAACAACGTGACCCCCCACACCTCCGCACTCCCGCTGCAGGCCGTTCTGTTCGACATGGACGGCACGCTCGTCGACACCGAGCGTCTGTGGTGGGAGGCGGTCGAGCAGGTCGCCGGACGCCCGCTGGGCGAGGCCGACCAGCCGGAGGTGCTCGGCCGCCCCGTCGAGCACACCGCCGCCTGGCTCGCTGCCGCCGACGGCCGGGACGGCGACGACCTCGCGGCCGAGCTGCACCGCGAGTTCGCCGACCGCGTCCGCACGGGCATCGTGCCCCGCCCCGGCGCCCTCGATCTGCTGGACGCGCTGGCCCGCGCCGGCATCCCCACCGCCCTGGTCACCGCGTCCCCGCGCGCGGTCGCCGACGTGGTGCTCGACGCGCTCGGGCCCGAGCGGTTCGCGGTCTCCGTCACGGCCGACGACACCAGCCGGACCAAGCCCGCCCCGGACCCCTACCTGGCCGCCTGCCGGGCCCTCGGCGTCGAGCCGGTGCGCTGCGTGGCGGTCGAGGACACCGAGACCGGCGTGGCCTCCGCCGAGGCGGCGGGCTGCGCGGTCCTGGCCGTGCCGTCCCTCGCGCCGATCGACAGCGCGCCCGGCCGGACCGTGCGCGACAGCCTCGTCGGCGTCACACCGAAGGAGCTGCGGAACATGGTCGCGCCGGAGCTGCGGGTCATGTCCTGGAACCTCTGGCTCGGCGGCGCCCCGGTCGACGACCACCGGGCCAAGCAGCTCAAGGTCGTCCTGGAGACGGGCGCGGACGTCGTCGGCCTCCAGGAGACGGCCGGCACCTCGGCCCAGGAGCTCGCCGAGGCGCTGGGCTGGCACCACCACCGTGCCGGCGAAAACCTCGGCATCATCAGCCGTCACCCCATCACCGCCCGTTTCGGCGACCCGGACGTCGGCTTCTACGGCGCCGCGGGGGTACGGATCGAGGTCGCCCCCGGCCGCGAGGTGGACGTCTGGACCGCCCACCTCCACTACACGCCGTACGGGCCCTACGAGTCCGCGTTCGACGGGCTCCCGGCGGCGGAGCTGATCGCCCACGAGGAGGTACGCCTCACGCAGATGCGGGACACGCTGGGCCGGATCGCCGAGGCGGCCGACGACGCCGTACCCGTCGTCCTCGTCGGCGACTTCAACTGCCCCTCCCACCTGGACCGGGCAGACGTCGAGTGGCCCGTGACCCAGGCCGCGCAGGAGGCGGGGTTCGCCGACTCCTACCGGGAGGCCCACCCGGACCCGGCCGCCGAGCCCGGACACACCTGGTCGCCGATCCACCCGGTGCACGAGGACGGCAGCGGGCGGACCGAGCCGCAGGACCGGATCGACTTCGTCCTGCACCGGGGGCTCACGGTCCTCGACTCGCGGACCGTCGTGAGCGGCACGCCGCGCCCCTGGCCGGACGTCGCCGGCAACGAGTGGCCGTCGGACCACGCGGCCGTCCTCACCGTCTTCGCCGTGGGCCGGGCGCCGTTCGCCGTGCGCGGGGCCTGATCCGCCGACCGCCGGACCCGGCGCCCCGGGAACAAACCGGGTCCGCCGGGTGCTGCACCTGATACCCCGCCAGGTACGCGAGTCCCAGGGTGACCGACCGCCGACGGGAGCCGGTAGAGCATCCCGAGGAAGGGGCGATCCGATGAGGACGACGGCGACGGCTGTGGCGACGACGACTGCGACGACGGAACAGGACCGGTCGAGTACGGCCGGTGACACGCGGCTGGTGACCTCCTGCGGCCGCCCGATAGCGGTGAAGTGCCTCCGTCTGGAGACGGCGGACCGGCCCATCAGCCGGGTCACCCTGGACGTCGGCCGGGCTCAGGGCGGGGAACCGGGCATGTGGGCGGCCCTCACCCCCGCGGAGGCACGTGACCTGGCCCGGCTCCTGCTGATCCACGCCGGGGTGGCCGAGACGTCCTGACCGCCCGGCGGACGCGACCCCGCCGCAGCGTCCGTCCGGGCATGCTGGTGGACACGGGCGCGGGCCGGGAGGTACGGACATGCGGTGGTGGACCGGAGTGTGCGTGGCCACCGGGGTGGCCGTCCTGACGGGGTGCGGCACCTCGGCGTCCGGCGGTGCGGCCGAGCCCTCCGGCGCGGCCGGGAACTGCGCCGCCGGGCACGCGGAGGTCACCGTCGCCCCGGGTGATCCGGCCGTGCGCTCGCTGTGCGTGCGGCCCGGGACCGTCGTGGCTCTGGTGCTCAGGCCCCGGATCGACGACAAGCGGTGGACGGCCGTACACACCTCGGCGCCCGCCCTCGCCCTGCCCTCCGGCTGGCGGCTCGACCCGGACGGCACCGCGCACGCCTCGCTGCGCTGCGCGGTCACCCGGTCCGGAGCGGCCCGGGTGACCGCGCTCGCGAAAGCGCCGGACATCGCCGGCGCGCCGCGCGTCGCCTTCACTCTCGACGTACGGGTGGTGCCGTACGCGCGGGAGGGGTGACCCCGGCACCCGACGGCCCGTGAGCCGCCGGGCACGACCGGACACGGCCGAGCGCGGCCGGGATCACCCCCTCCCCGGGTCAGTCGCAGTCGCGCACCTTGATGGCGCGGATGCCCCGGCCGTGCGTCGCCGCGTACAGGGTGCTGCCGTCGGGGCTCAGCTTCAGCTGGAGCACGGCGACGGCCGGCAGCCCGCCGACCCGCTGCCAGCTCGTGCGGCCCGGCGCCCGGTAGACGACACCGAGGTCGGTGGCGACGGCCAGGCCGCCGTTCGGTGTCACGACCGCGGAGTTGGTCGGCACGTCCGGGAGGTTCGCGGAGATGTCCTTCCAGGTGGTGCCGCCGTCCTTGGACTCGAAGACATGGCCGACACCCGCGCCGGGCCCCTCCGTCCAGTGGCGGGAGAAGCCGTTGACCGCGAGGTAGACGTGGTCGGCGTTGTGGGGGTCGATGGCGAAGCCGCTGAGGTAGCGGTTGGGCACCGTGCCGTCCGCTCCGGTGGCGGGCAGCGTGATGTCGTGCCAGCCGGTGCCGTCCGCGTTGCCGACGGCGATGCCGCGGGCGAAGCCCTGGTTGTTGCAGGGGCCGCACCAGGCCGCGTAGACCTTGCCGCCGGAGGCCGCGACGGCGGTCGCGGTGCGGCCGGCGCCGAGGTCGTACAGGCTCTTCCACTCGGTGCCGCTGCGGATGGCGTAGCCGTGGGTCTGGACCCAGATGTGGCGGCCGCCGGCGATCCAGGTCGAACTGCTGCGCATGTCGGCGGCGAGCGGCGCGATGAAGCGGGCCTCACTGGTCGTGTTGTCCGCCGGGGCGACGTTGTACGAGGTCACCTTGGTCGGGTCGGTGATCCAGGAGCCGTCGTTGACCGCGCAGTTCTGGGTCGCCTGGACGGCGAGGTAGACGTACTCCTCTGCCATGTTGCACCCGTTGGCGGGGTCGGTGAGGGTGTCGCCGCCGTCGCCGCCGAAGTTGGAGCCCATCACCGTGTCGTTGCCGCGCAGCAGGGACTGGCCGTTGTCCTGCAGACCGCCGGTGACGGAGTCACCGCCGTACGCCAGGTCCTTGCCGATGCCCACGGAGTAGTACTGGAGGGTGTCGATCGTGCCGTCGTTCAGCGAGGTCCAGTCGGTGGCGTGCCCGGCGGAGTCCTGGGAGCCGTCGACCGGGCGCCGGTAGGCGCCGCCGTCGTTGCCGACGTACACGAAGCTCTTGCCGTGGTGACGGCCGATCGCGACGCCGTGCTGGTCGGAGTGGGTGGTCGGGTTGCAGTCGCCCGTCTGCTTGGCGGGGTCGATGCTCCAGCAGGAGAAGCCGAAGTTCCAGTACGGGCCGACCGTGGACCAGGTGTCGCCGCCGTCCTTGGACTCGTAGACCTCTTCGAGCCCGACGTACACGTGCCGTGCGTCGCTCGGGTCGACGGTCAGGAACTGGTTGTACCAGGCCTGGATGCCGGGCATGTAGCCGCTGGAGGTCAGCGCCGAACCGCTGGCGGCCAGACCCTTGTAGTCGGCGATCTTCGTCCAGGGGCCGGTGGGAGAACCGGACTTGGAGACGAAGATGCCTTCGAGACCGCTGTCCGGGTTGGTGTTCAGCTGCTCCGGCGACTGGTCGATGGCGTAGTAGCGCGAGCCGTCGGCGGAGCGGGCGAAGGTGACGTTGCCGACGCCGTCGGCGTCGGACGGCAGGTCGCCCAGGCCGCTCGTGATCCGCGTCCAGGTGCCCCGCACCTTGGTGTAGAAGCCGTTGTAGTCGTCGCCGCTGCGCCAGCCGACCGCAAGGACCACCTTCGAGGGGTCCTTCGGGTCGATCGCGATGTCGTTGGCGATGTTCTTGTACGCGGCCGACGGGTCGTTCGCCTTGGTGCCGCCCGGCAGATAGTCGGGGTTGGGCGCGAACTCCAGCTTCCAGGCTCCGGTGAGCTTCTTCGTGGAGTGGCTCCACACGCCCTGGCTGGTCGCCGCCCACACCTTGCCGCCGCCGAAGCGCAGCTCGTGGATGGTGGTGCTCTCCAGTTCGTCGCCGCCGACCCGGCCGCGCGTCGCGAAGGTGCCGTGGTGCGGGTCGGACAGCACGTACACGCCGCTGCCGAGGTACGCGTCCGCGTTGGTCGTCGCCTCGCCCGTGCCCAGCCACAGCCGCCCGGCCCCGTCGAGCGCGAGCGCGCCGGTGGACTGCGAGGGCAGCCGGTCGCTGACGGGCTGCCAGTGGCCCCCGCCGGACCGTGAGCGCCACACGCCGCCGCCTGCGCTGCCCGCGTACACGTACCCGTCGTCGTCGGCGGCCATCGCGGCCATCCGGCCGGTGACCCTGCCCGAGCCGCCACTGGAGTTGGAGTCGAAGTCCCGGTAGCGGGCGTCGTCGGAGTCGTAGGGCAGACCGGTGAGATCGCGCCAGTTTCCGCCGGTGCGAGGCAGGTTGGTGAGGCTCCGCCAGGCGGCGCCGTAGGCGCCCGGCGCGACGATGCCGGGCGAGGTGCGGGCCTCGGCGTACTGGTCGGCGCCCTCGGCTATCTCGTCGGCCTCGTTGCCGTCGTCGTCCTCGGCGGTCAGCTTGGGGGTGACGGCATGCGCCGAGTGCGTGCGTTGCGCGGCGAGTCGCGCGAGGGTACGGGCCCCGAAGGGGCTGTTGTTGCCGCCCGGCGCGGCGGACGCGGGGAGCGCGACCAGGGCGGCGGACGCGGTGAGGGCGCAGGCCGTGAGCCAACGTCTCCTGCGCGCTGAAGTACGGGGCGAGGTGCGGGTTGCTGGTGACACCGGATCCTCCCGAACGGGCGTGGACACATCTCGCCGCAGACCCGATCACGTGAGGGAGGGAGCGTCCGGGATTTGGACAGCCCTTGACCAGAACCTGCCACACGGGTGGGGTGCCCGCGGGCGCGCGCGGCCGGGCGCACCCGGCCCGGGGTGCGTCCGGTCCTCGCCGCTTCGGGGACGCGTGCTCAGCGGGCCCGGTCCCGCACCGGGCCGGCGACGGGGCGGCGCGAGGTGCGCAGGGTGCCGACCGTCTTCAGCAGCCGGTCGGCCGGCTCGCGCAGCCGTGGATGGGCCAGCACCGTGTTGCGCAGGCCGCGCACCGGCCGCCGCCACATCCGGTAGGCCGCGGCCACCGGGTGCGGACGCGCGGCGAACCCCTCCCCCACACTCAGTTCGCGCGTCTTGAGCCAGTCCTTGTACTCCTTGTCGCCGCGCCCCAGGTCCACCAGCGTCACGCCGTTGCGGGCCGCGGCCTCGGCCGTGCGCAGATGCATCATCAACCCCGGTGAGTAGTAGTGCAGTTCGGGGTCGTACGCGGTGAACCAGGCGGCGAGCACCGTGCTCGACCGGGGGCCGAAGTGCGCGGCCACCGGCCGGTCACCGGCGTACAGCACGGACAGCACACCGGTGAAGTGCTCCTCCTGGACATGGAAGAGATGGTCCACCAGATCGACGATCCAGGGCCGCGCGAACCGGTCCATCCGTCCCGTCCTGCGGTACTGGGCGGACTTCCACCGCATGAGCGTGCGCAGCATCCGCGGGTCGCGCTCGTCGAAGACGAACCGCACCTCGCCCACGTCCCGGCCGAGGCGCCGCTCCTTCTTCAGCGTCGTCTTGGCCTGCCCCGGGTACGTGGCACGCAGCCACTCCGGATAGCCGCCGTCACCCGGCTTCACATCGATCACCGGCGAGGAGAACCGCCCCGTGACGTACCCCGCGAACGGCTGCTGCTCCTCGACGAGGTGATCGAACTCGAAGATGGCGAGACCGCAGGCCCCGAGCAGGTCCTGGGCGTCCCAGGTGACCCCGGGGCGGTGCACGAGGGCCTGGCAGTCGGACAGTCCGAGACCGATGGCCCGGCCGACCCCCAACGCGTCGCGCTCGTACGGCAGGAAGCCGACCGGCTCCCCGCCCTCCCGCAGGACCGCGACCTTCGCACCGGCGCGATACCTGCCGATCCCGATCGCGAACTCGGGCGCCAGGAACGGGTTGGCGTACTCCGGCGACTCGTCCATCGCGCGGTGCCAGTCCCGGCGCAGCGCCGCACTCAGCTCGCCGGGTCTGTGGATCGTGATGTCCACCTCAGATCGACCGCCCTTCCGGGAACTCCGCGGGAGAGATTCCGGTGTCGGCGCGGGCTGGAAAGGCGTATGGATCACGGCTGTTGGATCGCATGGCGATCGTTCCCCCCCTATGACGCGTCGTCCGCGCCCTGCCACTTCGTTCTCTGCCGCCGAACCGCCTCGGGTGCGCTTCGTCCGGCGGTCGATGACCGAGATTCCGATGTGTTGGCGATGCTCAAACGTCGCGAATCAGTACGCACGCTGTCAAGGGTGCCGGGCGCCACGAAATGCCACGGACTCGTCGGCCGCGGAGGGTGTTCCCGCGGACCCATAGGAATGGCTATGCCAGACATTGGATTCCACATTGGAAACCGATGTCGGGCGAGCCTACCGTCGAGCTCACACCCCTCCCCCTTGGAGAGAACCCCATGTCGAAGATCCTCTTTGTGATGACCGGCGCCGACCACTGGACCCTCGCCGACGGCACCAAGCACCCGACCGGCTTCTGGGCCGAGGAGGCCGTCGCCCCGTACCGGGCGTTCAAGGGCGCCGGGCACGAGATCGTCGTCGCCACCCCCGGCGGCGTCGTGCCCACCGTGGACCGCGGCAGCCTGGCGCCGGAGGTCAACGGCGGCCAGGAGGGCGCCGACGAGATCGCGGCCGCGCTCGCCACGATGACCGAACTGGACAGCCCGATCAGGCTGGAGGACGTAGACCTCGGCGACTATGCGGCCGTCTTCTACCCCGGCGGCCACGGCCCGATGGAGGACCTCGCCGTCAACGCCGACTCCGGTCGGCTGCTCGTCGACGCCCTCGGCTCGGGCAAGCCCCTCGCCGTCGTCTGCCACGGGCCGGCCGCGCTGCTGGCGGCCACCCGCGAGGACGGCTCCAATGCCTTCGCGGGCTACCGGGTTGCCGCGTTCACCAATGCCGAGGAGACGCAGGCCGGCCTCGCCGACCGGGCGAAGTGGCTCCTGGAGACCCGTCTCGTGGAGGCGGGCGTGGACGTCCGGGCGGGCGAGCCGTGGGCGCCGAACGTGGTCGTCGACCGCAACCTCTTCACCGGGCAGAACCCGGCTTCCTCCGCCCCACTCGCCGCCGAGGTCCTCAAGACGCTGGCCTGAGCCAGGGGCGCCGCCCCGGGGTGCGACAGGGCATATCGGCACATACGATGGACAAACGTTTCCCGGTGAGCGGCAGTTCACGCGGTGCGGAACCACCGAGCGGATCCGGCTCCGAAAAGGCCGGGACGCCGCCGGGCCGCACCCGGGCCCCCGCACCGCGCGCCTCGCTCCTGTCACCGCCACGTCACAGGTGATCAACAGCGGAAACCCGGCGTCCGAAAGTCCTGTCTCCCTCGACGAGTGCCGGCGAACAGGCCGGCCCGTGCGAACCGATATCGGGGGGCCTCATGAAGTACGGAAACAACATCCGCAGAGCCGCGCTGGCGGTGGCCGCGGTCTCGGCCGCGCTGACGGTGACGGCGTGCCAGGCGGACGACGACGCGGCGGGCGGCGCTCCGTCGCAGACGTCGAGCGCGACCGCCTCCGCGGCGTCCGGCGCCCCGGCCTCGAAGCCGTCCCCCGCGGGCGCTTCGTCCGCGCCGGGCAAGGGCACCTCCGGCGGAACCGGGACCGGGACGGGGACGGGCTCCGGTTCCGGTTCCGGCGGCTCCTCCGGCAGTACGGCGAAGACGTGCCCCGTGACCGCTCTGAACGTGGTCGCGTACCAGGCCGCCAACCGCCCGCCCGGCACCGGAACCGGCGCGGCGATCGTCGAGTTCACGAACGCCTCCGGCCAGGCCTGCGTCGTACAGGGCCACCCGACGGTGGCCGCTGCGGGCAACGGTTCCCCGCAGCACAACAAGCCCCTGTCCGTGACCCCCAAGGGCTCGGCGTCCCCGGTGCGGCTGGCGCCGGGCGGCAAGGCCTACGCGAAGCTGACCTTCGTCCAGGTCCAGGGTGAGGCGGACGGCTACTGCAAGTCCGGCGCGCAGCCCTCCGTGTACCCGACGATGGTGATCGGCCTTCCGGGCTCCGGAGCTCACCAAGTCGCCCTACAGGACGGCCAGTTGGCCGAGTGCGACGACACGGTCACCGTCACCGCGGTGTCCGCGGCGAAGCCCTCCTGACCCGTGCCGGGGGCGAGGCGGACCGTACGGCGGTCCGCCTCGCCCCCGCCGACCGGCGTCAGTTGATGTCTGTCGGCGATCAAAAGCCCGCACAGAGTTGCGCACTTCGAAGCTCCTTGCACCAGTCCCGGAGCACGCCGTCTCCCCGGCGGTCGCTCTCCGTACGGTTCGGGACACGAACGGACCGGAGAAGCCCGGTCCGCGGAGCAGGCAGGAGCTGCGCCATGGCGAATGTGGAGATCTCCCTCAAGGAAACGATGGCGGGGATCGAGGGGGCTCTGGGGGCCGCCGTCGTCGACTACACCAGCGGGATGGCCCTCGGCACGCTGGGGGGAGGCAAGGGACTTGACCTCAACGTGGCCGCGGCGGGCAACACCGACGTGATCCGCGCCAAGGTCCGCACGATGGAGCACCTCGGCCTCAAGGGCGAGATCGAGGACATCCTGATCACGCTGGAGAGCCAGTACCACCTGATCCGGCTCATCCAGGGACGCATGGGTGCCGGCCTCTTCCTGTACCTCGTCCTCGACAAGACGCGGTCCAACCTGGCCATGGCCCGGCACCAGCTCAAGCGCGTAGCGGCCGAGCTGGAGGTGTAACCGCAGCACACGCGCCCGGGTTTCCGCATGCCCATGGATTGAAGATTTCTTCATCTCGACACATCCAGATCCACACATGCCACGGGTGTGCGGGACCCGGAGCCGCGAATATCAGCGCGAGGGAGTTCGAAGGCGGCGGTTCGCGCGGGCCGCCGCGCCATCGAGAAGACACCCCACGAGAGCGGCAGGGAGCGAGCGATCCACATGCAGGTCCCCCTCTACCAGGCCAAGGCCGAGTTCTTCCGCATGCTCGGACACCCCGTACGCATCAGGGTGCTCGAACTCCTGCAGAACGGCCCCGTCCCCGTACGGGACCTGCTCGCCGAGATCGAGATCGAGCCGTCGAGCCTCTCGCAACAGCTCGCCGTGCTGCGCCGCTCCGGAATCGTCATCTCCATCCGGGAGGGCTCCACCGTCCGCTACGCGCTCGCCGGCGGCGACGTCGCCGAACTGCTGCGCGCGGCGCGCCGCATCCTGACCGAACTCCTCGCGGGCCAGAACGAGTTGCTGGCCGAGCTGCGCCAGGCCGACCGCCCGGTGCCGGTGGCCCACGGCAGTGCGAATCCGCCGTGACCGCTCCCCACGGACAACGGCGGGCGACCTGCCGAGAAACGCCGTGTGTCCACCCCGTGCACTCCGTGCCGCCCTACAACCCCCGACGTGTCCCCCGTGTCGAACCCTGCGCCGGGCCACCGCCGGCACGACCCGACACCAGGACAACGGACTTTCCCAGCAACGGAGTTCACGTGCCCAAGCGTCTTCCGGCCGCCGTGCGGCCGACCGCGATAGCCACCCTCGCCCTGGCCACCGTCGTGGTCGGGACGCCGGCCGCGCACGGGGCGGGCAACGCCCCCGCGCCGGACGTCCCGCCGCGGGAGGCGTACGTCGTGACGCTCTCCGCCGCCCCGACGTCGACCGACTTCGGCCACCGCACCGTCGACCTGACCGGCACCCTGACCCGCGCCGACGGCACGCCGATGGCCGACGCGCCGGTCGAACTCGGCGAGGGCCTCATGTACAACACCTGGAACCCGTGGGGCGACCCCATCGACCCCACCGAGTGGGAGGCCCGCACCCTGGGCACCGTCCGCACGGACGCGAACGGACGATTCTCCCTCGCGGGCGTCAAGGCCGACCGCTGGCAAGGCACCGCCAGCCCCCTTCTCTCCCCGGCTCACGAGGTGGAGTTCGACGCCTCCTACCACCCCGATCCGACGGACATGCGTTTCGCCTTCGCCCGCGCCACGGTCGGCGTCAAAACCATCGACAGCAAACTCACCTACCGGGTCAACCGGACCACGGTGCGCCCCGGTGTCGGCCTGACCGTCACCGGGAAGGTCTCCTGGCCCGCGGGGCACGGCCCGGTCGCCGGCACCCGCGTGCTGCTGCGGACGTACTGGGAGAACGAGTACAACGCGCAGACCACCGCCGACGCGAAGGGCAACTTCACCATTCACACCAAGATCCGTTCCTACGACGACACGTTCGTACTCTTCTCGGCGCCCAAGGACTACTACATCGACGGCGACGGCAAGGTCCTGCCGGTCAAGAACATCACCAGGTCGAGGTAAATCCACGATCAGGGCCGCCGGGCCGGAACGACGGCGGCGCTTCGAACGTAGACAGGAGGGGGAGGAAGCCCTGGCCCGACACCCCCTCCTGATAATTTCTACGCAGCTGTAGAACCTCAACCGTCTGGAGTTCTCATGGCCCTGTGGGACCGCGTCAAGGAGTCCGCATCTCAGATGCAGACCCAGCTGGTCGCGAAGAAGAACGACCTGAAGAGCGGCGCCTTCCGCGACGCGAGCATGGCGATGTGCGCGCTGGTCGCGGCGGCCGACGGCAGCGTCGACCCCTCCGAGCGGCAGCGCGTGGCACAGTTGATCGCCACCAACGAGGTGCTGCAGAACTTCCCGGCCGACGACCTGCGCCGCCGCTTCGAGGAGAACCTCAACAAGCTCACGGCCGACTTCGCGTTCGGCAAGGTGAGTGTGTTGCAGGAGGTCGCCAAGGCCAAGAAGAAGCCCGCCGAGGCCCGTGCCGTCATCCAGATCGGCATCGTCATCGGTGGCGCCGACGGCAACTTCGACAAGGACGAGCAGGCCGTCGTGCGCGAGGCGTGCTTCACGCTCGACCTGCCGCCGCACGAGTTCGACCTCTGAGCGCGGGCGGCCCCCGAACCGGGTGAGGTTCAGCGGAACCTCCTCCTGGCTCGGGGGCGCCGGCCGGCACCGCTGGGAGCGCTGCCGGTGAGGCGTCGGGTCCCACTCGGGCTCAGGACGGCGTCAGCGGCAGGTCGTCCGTGAACGCGTTGACCGGTTGGGCCATGGGCCGCAGGGCGCGGGCGTCGAGGGCCGCCTCCGCCGACCTCGTACCGAGCGTGCCTCTCGCGTGCCAGGTGCCGGTCACCCGCAGCCAGGTGTTGGGCGCCGGGACCTCGGTCCCGTACACCCGGACCTTGACCGTCTGAGAGTCGGCGGCGCAGCACGTGAAGATGATCCGGGTCAGATACCAGCCGCCGCCCTGGCCGGCCGGGCTGGCGAAGCCGGTCAGCTGGACCGTGCGGTTCCTGACGGAGAGCGTGCGGTCCTGCTGGACGCGGGTGGTGAAGTCGGTGAGCGTCAGGGGCACGGGCGAGGTCGCGGGCAGCGGGTCGAACCGCTTCTGCTGCCGGACGGCCTTGGTGCCGGAGTGCGCGGCGGTGTACGCGCCGAGGGCCGGCGGGGCGTAGACGAGCAGGCTGAGGGCGGGAAGGAACAGCAGCCACGCGACACGGGGCGCGGTGGCGTGGTCGTGGCCGTGCGTGTGTCGCGCGTGGGCGTCGGCGCGCCGGTCCAGGACCGCGGCGGCCAGGCCGAGCAGCGTCAGCAGGACTCCGGAGGCGATCAGCAGCGGGCGCAGGCCTTCCTTGACGTAGCGCAGGTAGAGGTCCGTGAAGAGGGCGATGTGCAGCAGGCCGACTCCGGTGAGGACCAGCAGCAGGACCTGGGCATGACGTTTCACAGCAGCGCGCCTCCGATCAGGACGCTGGAGAGGACCGCCACCACGGTGGTCGCCCCGGAGAAGCGCCAGGCGAAGGCCCGCCCGAAGGTGCCCGCCTGAAGGGCGATCAGCTTCAGGTCGACCATCGGGCCGACCACCAGGAACGCGAGCCGCGCGGTCGGCGAGAAGCCGGTGAGCGAGGCCGCGACGAAGGCGTCGGCCTCCGAGCAGACCGCGAGCAGCACGGCGAGGGCGGCCAGGAAGAGCACCGAGAGCCAGGGCGAACCGGAGAAGGTGTCGAGGACGGAGCGCGGGACCATGACGTTGAAGGTCGCCGCGGCCATGGCACCCAGCACGAGAAACCCGCCGGCGTGCAGGAAGTCGTGCTGGAAGCCGAGCCGGAACTCGCTCCAGCGGCTGTGTCCGTGCCGGTGGCCCGTGTGCCGGACACCGGCCCGCAGCCACTCGTCCTTGCCCAGCCAGAGCCACAGCCAGCCCATCACCGCGGCCGTGGCGAGCGAGGCGAGCAGCCGGGCGGCGACCATCGCGGGACTGTTGGGGAAGGCGACGGCCGTGGCGGTCAGGACGACGGGGTTGATCGCGGGCGCGGAGAGCAGGAAGGCGAAGGCGGCGGCCGGGGTGACGCCCCGCCGGATCAGGCTGTGGGCGACGGGCACGGAGGCGCACTCACAGCCGGGCAGCACCGCGCCCGCCACACCGGCCACCGGAACCGCGAGGACCGGATGCCGGGGCAGTGCCCTGGTGAACAGATCGGCGGGTACGAAGGCGTTGATCGCGCCGGACAGGACGGTGCCGAGCAGCAGGAAGGGCAGCGCCTGGACGGTGATGGCCAGACAGACGGTCCGCCACGCCGCCACGGCCGGTTCGTCCAGCCACTGGACTCCGGTGACCGTGAGCACCACCGCCGCCGCGCCGAGGGCGAACGCGGCGGCGACGGGCCGTGAGAGCCGGCGGCGCCGGAGGGCCCCCACGCCCGCGACCGCCACCCCGCCCTGCGCCTCCACACCCGGCACACCAACCAGATCATCCGTTTTTGGCATTTTTACTCCAAATGTCGGATTTCTGGCTGAAGATAAGCGACGCGGACGGCCATCGCGGCGCGCACACGCCGCCCCTTACGAATTGATGGGCTCAGCCGTGCCGTCGGGCTCAGTCGTGCGGGGCCGTGCCGGTCACCCGGTGGTCGGCGTGGCTGAGCGCCTCCATCACCAGTCGCCGCAGATGGCCGTCGCGAAGGCTGTAGTAGACGTGCCGCCCCTCGCGCCGAGTCTCCACCAGTCCGGCCAGCCGCAGCTTGGCCAGGTGCTGACTGACCGCCGTCCGCGAGGCCGCGCAGCGCTCGGTGAGCGAGCCGACGTCCGACTCGCCCTGGGCGAGGAGCCAGAGCAGGTGCAGCCGGGTCGCGTCGGAGAGCAGCGCGAACACCTCGGTGGCCTTCGCGAGGCGCGTGCTGTCCGGCGGACGCAGATGCGCATCGGGCGCAGGTGGCAGGGGCTCGCGAGCAGGCATGCACACAGCGTAGAGGCCTGAACCGGCCGCCGCGGACGCTCTCGGCAGCGAGCCGAAATCCTCATGTGCGCAGATGCGCACCTATGGATACAGTGGAGAACAGCCGCGCCCATCGCGCCCCACCCGGGAGACCCGCCCCATGCTCTCCGTACTGCGCAACCGCGCCTACCGCCATCTCTTCACCGCCCAGGTCATCGCCCTGGTCGGCACCGGGCTGGCCACGGTGGCACTGGGCCTGCTCGCCTACGACATCGCGGGGGCCGACGCGGGCTCGGTGCTCGGCACGGCGCTCGCGATCAAGATGGTCGCGTACGTGACGATCGCCCCGGCGGCGGGCGCGCTCGCGGACCGGCTGCCCCGCCGGGCCCTGCTGGCCGGTGCGGACCTGATCCGCGCGGGGACCGCCCTCGCCCTGCCGTTCGTCGACCAGGTCTGGCAGATCTACGTGCTGATCTTCCTGCTCCAGTCGGCGTCCGCCGTGTTCACGCCCACTTTCCAGGCGGTCGTCCCGGACGTGCTGCCCGCCGAGCGCGACTACACCAGCGCCCTGTCGCTGTCCCGCCTCGCCTACGACCTGGAGAGCCTGTTCAGCCCCGCGCTCGCCGCCGCGCTGCTCACCCTGGTCACGTACAACTGGCTGTTCCTGGGCACGGTCGCCGGTTTCCTGGCCTCGGCGGCGCTCGTGATCTCCGCGGTCCTGCCGAAACCGCGCACGGCGCCCGGGCGGCGCGCCGGCGGCGGCTTCGCCCGGACCACCGCCGGCACCCGCCTCTTCTTCGCCCTCCCCCAGCTGCGCGCCCTGCTGCTGCTCAATCTGGCGGTGGCGGCGGCGAGCGCCATGGTCACCGTCAACAGCGTCGTCTACGTCCGCGCGCACCTGGGGCGCGGCGCGGCCGACGTGTCGCTGGCGCTCGGCGCGTACGGGGGCGGGTCCATGGTCGTCGCCCTGCTGCTGCCCCGGGTGCTCGACCGGGTCCGCGACCGCACGGTGATGCTGTGCGGCGCGCTCGCCCTGCCCCTGGTCTTCGCCGGCCTCGGCGTCCTCACGACGGCTCGCGGCGGTGGCTGGCGGTGGCCCGCGCTGCTGCTGATCTGGGCCGCCTTCGGTGCCGCGTGCTCGCTGGTGCTCACGCCGACCGGGCGGCTGATCCGCCGCTCGGCCCCGCCCGAGGGGCTCGCGTCGGCGTTCGCGGCCCAGTTCTCGCTCTCCCACGGCTGCTGGCTGCTGACGTACCCGCTGGCCGGCGGGCTCGGCGCGGCGGCGGGCCCGCGATCCGCGGTGGTCGTGCTCGGCGCGCTCGCCCTGGCCGGCGGGCTCCTGGCGGTGCGGCTGTGGCCGCCGGCGCAGGCCGAGCCCGGGGTCGTGCACGAGCACACCGGCCTGCGGGCGGACCACCCGCATCTCGCGGACGCCGTACGGGTGCGGGGCGCCTGGCGGCACAGTCACGGCCGCCTGCCGGACGGGCTGCACGCCCACCCGTGACGGCCCCGCGGACCGCGGTCAGCCCTCGACGGCCTTCCGCACCCGGCGGGGCGGCGCGAACACGTACAGGTCGAGGATCCCGGGCGGATCGGCGAGCCCCGGCCCGCCGTCCCGGACCCAGCCGGCGATGTCGGCGTTCGCGTCGGGGTCGTTGACCAGCCCGAGCCACACCGGCCGCCCACCCGCGACCCGACCGGCCGAGGAGGGCTGTACGACGACGACGTTGGCGTGCTCGCACGCGTCGATGCAGTCGACCGCCCTGACCTGGGCGACCTCCCCCAACTCTGCTTTCAGGAAAGACAATTGGGCGGCGTGGTCGACTCCGGGGATCTTCTCCGTGCCGCAGCAGCAGCCCCGGCAGACGGTGACCGTGCACCGGGACGCGCCCTGCGCGGGAACCGGGCGGCGGCTCACCGGGCGGCCGTCTTCCGCGCCGACTGATGCGGCGGTCGCGGGCCGTCGAGACGGGCGGCGGACACCGCCGCGGTGACGGGGCGCGGTACGACGGGCTTCCGGGCGGGCCGGGACAGGATGATCACGGCTGGCACTGTAGCGAGTCCGGCGCCGAAGATCACTGCGGGTCAGCCGTTGGCCAGCGCCTTCAGTCTGTCCGTGGAGCCGTTGAACCGGTCGTGGTCGCCCACCGTCGGTCCGGTCGAGGTGTACTGCCACATCGTGTACGTCGACCAGCCCGGCGGCAGGGAACCGACCGTGGAGGCGTACTTGGCCACCCACAGCGGATTGGTCGACCCGAAGCCGCTGTAGCCGCCCGTGCAGCTGTTCCACCAGCTGGTGGAGGTGTAGATGACGGCGTCGCGGCCGGTACGGGACTTGTACCGGTTCAGGAAGTCACGCACCCACGAGACCATGGAGCTCGCCGACTTGCCGTAGCAGTCGTCGCCGTACGGATTCCACTCGATGTCGAGGACACCGGGCAGGGTGCTTCCGTCGTCTCTCCAGCCGCCGCCGTGGTCGACGAAGTAGTCGGCCTGCTTGGCGCCGCCGGTGGTGTCGGGGGTGGCGAAGTGGTACGCGCCGCGGATCATGCCGACGTCGCGCGCTCCGCTGGACTGCGAGGAGAAGTAGGGGTTGGTGTAGTAGGTGCCCTCGCTCGCTTTGGAGTAGGACCACTTGACGCCGCTGCTCCACAGGGTCGACCAGGCGACCTTGCCCTGGTAGCTGGCGACGTCCACGCCCTCCGTCTGCCCGGCCTTCGGGCTGGAGGGCGTGCCGTCCTGGCCGTCGTGGGCGACGACGCCGATGCCCATGTAGGCGGAGCCGCGAACGGGGGTCGGCGGGACATCGGCCGACGCGGGGACGGCCGAGACCAGCGCGAGCAGTGAGGCGGCGACCGGGAGGGCGGTCGCGATCAGGTAGGCGCGGCGGGCGCGCTCGGCTATGTAGGGTCTCACGCACCCCATCTGACACGTGATCGATCGTCCCCGCATGCGAAGGGCCGCCCCGCGAAAGCCCGTCGGGGCGAGACTCCGTTCGGGTGAGCGGTCCGCCGCGACGCGCGGGGCTCCGGCTGTCAGCGGCCGACAAACCCCGCCCCCACCGGGCGATCAAACGCACGTTATCCGGCAATTGACGCCAAGCCACCGCAAGTCGCCGGACCGAAGGCTAGCGTCCTCGTCCTGTCACGCCAGGAAAGCGCCCATGGGCGACACCGAGGATGCTGTGCGGAGGTAGCGGGGATGGATCCGGCGACATTGGTGGCGCAGGCATTGGCCACGGGGGCGAGTGCGGGCCTGACGGGCGCCGCCTCCAGTGCCGTCTCCGACGCCTACCGGGCGCTGCGGCGAGCGCTCCTGGCCCGCCTGTCCGGCAGCCCCCGGGCCCTGGAACGCATCCAGGTGCTGGAACGTCAGCCGGGCACGCCGACCGGGGAACTGGTGCGCGAGTTCGTGGTCACCGATGCCGTCGACGCCCATGTCGAGGAACTGGCGCGGCACCTGCTCGCCCTGATCGGCGGGGCCGACACCCGACCGGCACGGCACGGGATCGACCTGAGCTCCGCCCGGGGCGTGCAGATCGGCGACGGCAACACGCAGCACAACACCTTCGGTTAGACGCCCGTCCGACCGCCACCGCCCGAAGAGAGCACCCTGACGATGAAGAACGGCCAGGCCAGCGGCGTCCAAGCCGGTGACGGCAACGTCCAGCACAACACATACCAGCCGCCGCGGCACGGCTCGCGCCACCGCTCACGGGACTACGCCCCCTCGGCGACGGTCACCGCCGGCGACCACTCCACGGTCACCCAGAAGAACACGCACCTGAAGTTCTCGATCCCCGTGATCGGACCCCTGGTCAGCATGGCGTCCACGCATCCGGTGATCGCCGGGGTGACCGCCGTCGCCGTCCTCGGCGGTGGAGGTCTGGCCGCCACGACCGTGCTGCCCGACGCGAAGCCCTCGGTGTCGACGGAGCTGGTGCGCGGGTTCCGCCTGAAGGACGCCGCCCCGGGCACCGCGCCGACGGGCTACGACTTCGCCCACACCCCGCCCGTCGTGGCCGGCTCGGGCACCGACGCCATCTACGTCTCGGGCGGCTACCTGGTCGCCACGAACGGCAAACTCGCCGCGTGGAGCGACACGAAGCTCCCCTCCGCGTCCGACTGCCGTTCGGCGGTGGCTAGACAACCGGTCCGCCAGACCGTCATCAGCAGCCGGTTCCTGACCTGCTACGTGGACCGCAACGGCAATCCCGGCTACATCCTGGTGACCGCGTCGGACGACCAGTACACGACGGTCGACACGGCGCATCTGCGGTGAGCGGCACCGAGGGGACGGCGTCGTTGCTCCGTGCGAGTGGTGGATCCGGCGCGACGGTCGTAGCGTCGGTACTGAGGTGATCGCGCGCGATGTGCTGAGCCACAGGAGTGGAGCACGGGCGCGCGGCCACGAGAACAGAGCAAGGCGGGTGGGAACGACGATGGCCAGACCAGCGGTGTGGACGGCACTCCTGCTCGGGGCGAGCACGCTTCTCTCGGCAGCCATGACGACGGCCACCGCCGCTCCGCCGGGATCAACACCGGCGCGGCCACAGGCGGCCCAGCTGCAGGCACCCGTGCTCGTCGACTGCTCGTTCAACCCCAACGTGCACCCCACCGACTTCATCCTGGCCTGCGGCGACGGCAACAGCCGCCTCACCGGGCTGAGCTGGTCGCACTGGGGGCAGAGTTCGGCGACGGCCGAAGGGGTGAACGTGGTGAACGACTGCAAGCCGTACTGCGCGGCGGGCACCTTCCACCCGTACTCCGTGACGGTCAGGCTGGACCGTCCCGAGGCGTGGAAGAAGGACCCCGGGGTCCAGCGCTTCACCCGAATGAGTCTCACCTACCCGAACAACAGGCCCGAGGGATACGCACGTGTGATGACCTACCCTCTGTGGGACTGACCGGGTAGCCCTCGGTATCCGACACCACCAAATGCGCCGCCGCAGTTCCCGGACATATCACCACAAAACGTGTGTTATTCAGTCATGCACACACCTTCGCGGCGTACCTTGCTCCGTGCCCCGATCGCGGCCATCGGCTCGGGACTGCTGGCCGCCTGCAGCGACGACGGCCCGCACCCGCACTCCCCCCACCCCGGGTCCGGGGTCGGCGTGGAGGGCGGCTTCGTACCCCAAGGACCCAAGGGGTACGTCAACCCCTCGGGCCCCGAGGTCCACGCAGCCGAGCGGAGACGTGGGTCCGGACCTGTGCGCACATTCAGATTCACCGCCGCCCCGGTCACCGTCGACCTGGGCGGACGGTCGGTGTCCACGTGGGCCTACGACGGCCGGCTGCCCGGCCCGGAGGTCCGCATCACCGCCGGTGACGTCCTGAGCATCAACCTCGCCAACCGCCTGCCGACGACCACCACGCTCCACTCCCACGGCGTGCGCATGCGCTGTGACATGGACGGGGTGCCCGATCTGACCCAGCCGGCCATCGCCTCCGGCGAGGACTTCACCTACCGCTTCACCGTCAGCCACCCCGGCACCTACCTGCTGCACTCCCACGTCGGAATGCAGCCCGACCGCGGCCTGTACGCACCCCTCATCGTCCAGGACCCGAAGGAACCCCTCGCGTACGACAAGGAGTGGGTGATCGTCCTAGACGACTGGGTCGACGGTGTGGACGGCTCCACCCCCGACCGTGTCTTCAACGAACTCGTCCACGGCAGGATGAAGCCGATGGACGGCATGGGCATGCGCCCGGGCCACATGGCCATGGGTCCCGAGCACAGCAGCGCGCGGCCCAGCGGGTCCGCCCCCGCGTCGAAGTCGGCATCGAAGTCGGCCGCACGGAAGTCGGCCACCGGTCCCTCGCGGGCGCTCCACAACTCCTACAGCCACATCCTGCACAGCGAGGGCGGCAGCGTCGCCTACCCGTACTACCTCGCCAACGGCCGCCTGCCCACGCAGCCGTCGGTGTTCCAGGCCCGCCCCGGAGACCGGATCCGGCTGCGCATCATCAACGCGGGGGCGGACACCGCCTTCCGTGTGGCCCTCGGCGGCCACACGATGACGGTCACCCACACGGACGGCTACCCCGTCGAACACACCCGCACCGACGCCCTCATCATCGGCATGGCCGAGCGTTACGACGTCCTCGTCACCGTCAAGGACGGCGTCTTCCCGCTCGTCGCGCTCGCCGAGGGCAAAAAGGCCCACGCGCTCGCCGTACTGCGCACCAACAAGAGCAAAACCGTTCCGGCAGCCACGGCCCGGCCGAGCGAGCTCGACGGGAAGCTCGTCCCCGCACGGCGCCTGGAGCCGCACGCGTCCGTGGCCCTGAGCGACCGTGAACCCGACCGCATGCTGCGCATCAGACTCACGGGCGGCATGAAGCTGTACGACTGGGGCATGGACCACGTGCCCTACTCGGTCACCCAGCGCCACCCCGTTCGCGCGGGCGAACGCGTCCGGCTCACCCTCGTCAACGCGACCGACATGTGGCACCCCCTGCACCTGCACGGTCACACGTTCTCCCTCACCGGTCTCGATGCCGTGGGGGCCCGCAAGGACACCGCCCTGATCCTGCCGCACCGCAAGCTCGTCGTCGACTTCGACGCGGACAACCCCGGGCTGTGGATGCTCCATTGCCACAACCAGTACCACTCGGAAAGCGGCATGATGACGATCCTCGGCTATCGGTCCTAGCCCCGACCGAACCACGCAACCGCCGCCTCCCGCCGAAGCTGCCGGGAAGCGGCGGTTGCCGACCGGGGGCGGGACGCCAACGGGGGGGTGCGAGCGCACGGTGTCCCCGGGAGCGGGGCCGCTCGGTGCGCAGCCGTGCGCGTCCGAGAACTGGCCGACGGAGAGGTGTCCGGCGAGCGGGCCCTGACCCGGACCGCACCGCCCCGCCCCTCGCCGCCCCGAGAGCGGACCACAACGTCCGTACTGCGCACGGATCATCACGATGCGGCAGCGGCAACCCACTAACGAACGTCACACACTTGACTACCTGCGGTCACACGCGATTGGCTCCGGCCAGGAGAGTCGCCCGTGCGGCGCAGGACCACGCGACGGGTTGCGCTCCATCCCCCTCATGCTCGGCCGCACAGCGAGGTGCCGCACCCTCATGAACAATCCCTTCCCACGTTCCGCTCCCCTCGGACCGGCGCACGCCACGGCGCCGGCCGCCGTGGCGGTCGTCGTCACCCTGCTCGTGGCCGGCTGCTCCGGTTCGGGCGGCACGCAGTCCACGTCGGGATCCGGCCGGGCCGCCGCCGGCCGGATGAAGATAGCCCTGGTCAGCCACTCCAACCCGGGCGACACCTTCTGGGACCTGGTGCGCAGGGGCGCCGAGGCGGCCGCCGCCAAGGACGGCGTCGAGCTGACCTACGCGAATGACAACGATGGCGCCGGACAGGCCGAGTTGGTGCGGGACGCGATCCGGGACAAGGTCGACGGCGTCGCGGTCACGCTGGCCAAGCCGGAGGTGATGAAGGGCCCGATCGCGCAGGCGAAGGCCGCGGGCATCCCGGTGGTCGCCCTGAACTCGGGCATCGACTCCTGGCGGGCGGCGGGGGCCCTGGAGTACTTCGGCCAGGACGAGAGCGTGGCGGGCCGCGCCGTCGGCGACAAGCTGGACGACCTCAAGGCCAAGCACACCCTGTGCGTCATCCACGAGCGCGGCAACATCGCCCTGGAGGCGCGCTGCGCCGGGGTGAAGAAGGCGTTCGGCGGCCGGACGGACATCCTCTACGCGGACGGCACCGACGTCGGCGCCGTGACCGACTCCGTCGCGGCGGCGCTGCGGCGGGACCCGAGCATCGACGAAGTCGTCACCTGCGGCGCTCCGTTCGCGCTCGCCGCCGTGAAGTCGGTGCGGCAGGCGGGCGGCAAGGCGCACGTCGCGACCTTCGACCTGAGCAAGGACCTGGTCAAGGCGGTGAGCGGCGGGGAGGTCCAGTTCGCCGTGGACCAGCAGCCGTACTTGCAGGGCTATCTCGCCGTGGACTCGCTGTGGTTGTACCGGACCAACGGCAACACCAGCGGCGGCGGAGTGGCTCCCGTCCTGACCGGTCCCGCGTTCGTGACCAAGACGAACGTGGCCTCGGTGGCCAAGTTCGCCGCCAACGGGACCCGTTGACCGACCTCTCGACCGCCTCGCGCAATTCGCCCCTCCCCCGCCCTCGTTGATCGCCCCTAGGACGACCATGTCTCCACGGACAGGTGCCCGGCGCCGGCTCGGCTCCATACGTCTCTCGCTGATCCTGCTGGCGCTCGTGCCGAGCGTCACCCTCGCCGCGGTGTGGGGTGTGACGACGACACAGATGTTCTCGGAAGGCCTGCGGCTGCGGTCGCAGACGCAGTTGAGCCGCTCGACCGGAGCCATGGGCACCGAGGCCACGCTCGCCCTGCAGCGGGAGCGCAGCCTGTCGGCCGTGTGGCTGGCCTCGCGGCACGGCTCCCGGACCGCGCTCGACGCGCAGCGCCACAAGACGGACCGGGCGGTCGCCAAGCTGGTCGACCGGGCCGACGAACTCCGGCAGGCACCCGCCCGTATCAAGGACCGGCTGTACTCGGTCGTCGCCTCGGTCGGCAGCCTGGAGTACTACCGCGGCCAGGTGGACGACCCCACCGACATCACCGCCGCGCAGGCGCTGGGCCAGTACACCTCGATCATCGACGATCAGATCCACGGCTTCCAGGAGCTCTCCCAGGTCGACGACGGCGACCTCACCTCGCAGGCCGGTCCGCTCGTCGCGCTGGAGCACGCGGCCGAGCTGATGTCCCAGGAGGACGCGCAGCTGACGCTGGCCGGGCCGGCCCGCTCCATGGACGACAAGGCGTGGGCCGGGTTCACGCAGTTGGTGAACACCCGCCGCTGGCTCGTGCAGGACCAGATCGTCCCCTCGCTCACCGGCGACGCGAAGCGGCAGACCGAGACGATCCTGGGCGGCGCGGACTGGCGGACCCTGGAGTCCATCGAGGACCGGGTGCTCGCGGCCCGCCCGGCGCACGCCGGTGACCGGCGGATTCCGCTGCCGGACGTGCAGAAGGAGTGGCGTGCCGCGCTCATCAAGGTGTCCGACCAGTACTCGGCTCTGATCGGGCAGCAGACGTCGGACCTGCTCGCGCGCAGTGCCGACAAGGCGCACGGGCTGCTGGTGACCGCGGCCTCGCTGAGCGTCGGCGGACTCGTCGCCCTGCTGGTGTGCGTCGGCATGTCCTGGCGCATCACCCGTTCCCTGTCCCGTCGGCTGCGCGGCCTCAAGGTGGCCACCCTCGGCCTGGCCGAGGAACGGCTGCCCGACGTGGTCGCCCGGCTGGACCGCGGCGAGCGGGTCGACGTGGAGCTGGCGACCCCGCCGCTGGACTACGGCGACGACGAACTCGGGCAGGTGGCTCAGGCGTTCAACACCGCGCAGCGCACGGCCGTGCACACCGCGGTGGAACTCGCCGACACCCGGCGCGGCTTCCAGAAGGTCATCCTGGGCATCGCCCGGCAGAGCCAGAACCTGGTCAATCTGCAACTCGGCAAGCTCGACGCGCTGGAGCGGCGGCACGACGACCCGGAGATCCTCCGGGGCCTGTACGAACTGGACTCCACCGCCAGCCAGTTGCGTCGCTACGAGGAGAACCTCGTGATCATCAGCGGGGAGCGGCCGGGACGCAGCTGGAGCGCGCCGGTCGCGCTGATCGACATCCTGCGCGGCGCCGTCGGTGAGGTCGCCGAGTACCAGCGGGTGGAGGTGCACACCGACGAGGAGGTGAGCCTCGCCCCGCCCGCCGTCGCGGACGTGATCCACCTGCTGGCCGAGCTCATCGACAACGCGACGGTGTACTCCCCCGCGCCGAGCCCGGTCGAGGTCCGGGCCGCGATGGTGGCCAAGGGCCTGGCCATCGAGATCGAGGACCGCGGCCTCGGCATGTCCGAGGAGGACTACGCGTCCCTGAACTCCCAGTTGGCGGTGGAGCCCCAGTTCGACGTGGTGGCGCTCGCCGACGACCTGCGGCTCGGCATGTTCGTGATCGCCCGGCTCGCCACCCGGCACGGCGTCGCCGTCACGCTGCGCCCCTCTCCGTTCGGCGGAACGACGGCGATCGTCCTGGTGCCGCACGACATCGTCGTACGCGACACCGCGGCGGGCCCGGGGCCGGACGACCGGAACGGGCACGACGACGAGAAGGAGGCCGGGACCGTGCCGCCGCTCGTACGGCGGGCCCGGCACGCCCGCCCGGCCGGTGCCGGTGACGACGGGCAGGAGCCGCTTGCGGCCCGCAGCGGCGACGACGAGCGGGAGCCGTCACCCGTGAACATCGACGACGAGGAACGGGAGCCGGTCCCGGCCGGCTCCGGCGACGAGGGGCGCGAGCCGCTCCCGACGCGCGTTCCCGGGCCGAGGAGCGGGGCAGAGGGCGCCGACCGGCCGGGCGGCACACCCGCGCCCGCCCCGCTGCCGCGCCGTGTGCCGCAGACGAGCCTGGTCCCCGAACTGCGCGACGACGCCGACCCGGAGGAGGATAAGGACGATCCCCTCGACGACTTCACCGCGGAGCGCGCCGCCTCCTCGCTGGCCGGGTTCCAGCGCGGAACGCTCCGGGCGCGTGACGAGGACACCGAAGCGCTGTACGACCAGGAGGAGGCAACCGCACCCACGGAACCGGAGGTACCCGTCCCCGCCGCGGCCGAGCTCTCGGCGCCGCCCGAGCAGCCGGACCCCGATCCCCGACACCGCCCGCCGACCGCTCATGAAGGACGCTGACATGACCCGCCCCACCCCCGCCACGCACACCCAGCTCGACCAGTTGCTCACCGGACTCGTCGACCGGGTCGCCGAGGTGAACCACGCCGTCGTCCTGTCCGAGGACGGGCTCGTGGTCAGCAAGTCCACGGGGTTCCTGCGCGACGACGCCGAACGCCTGGCGGCGACCGCGTCCGGCCTGATGAGCCTCAGCCGGGGCGTCAGCATGGACTTCCGGGGCGGCCCGGTGCGCCAGGCGCTCATCGAGATGGCCAACAGCTACCTGATCCTGACCGCGGCCGGCCCCGGCGCCCATCTCGTGGTGCTCACCAGCCAGGGCGCGGACGTCGGTGTGGTGGCGTACCAGATGAACATGCTGGTGAAGAAGATCGGTGAGCACCTCAGCGCGGCCCCGCGCGCGGGCGTCGTCGCGGCCTCCGAACGCGGCGAGTGAGGTGAGCGGAGGCGACGCGGCGGGTCGTCTGGTACGGCCGTTCACCCTCACCGGTGGCCGGACCCGGCCCAGCCGCGCCGACTTCACCCTGATCACGACGGTGACGGCGCTGGATCCACCGCCCGTCCGGGCCGGCCGGCTGCAGCCCGAGCACACCCGGATCCTGCGGCGGTGCGCGCGGCCGATCGCCGTCGCGGAGCTCGCCGCCCACCTCGACCTGCCCATGAGCGTGGTCGTCATCCTGCTCTGCGACCTGCTGGAGGCGGGCCGGATCACCGCCCACCCGCCGCACCCCGTCTCCCGCACCGAACCGGACCTGGAACTGCTGCGGAAGGTACGGGAGGGTCTCGGCCGTCTCTAGGACCCGCCCGGCACCCCTCGGCACCACCCCCGCACGAGGCACCCCCGTACGAGGCACCCCCGACCCCGCCGACCCGAGAGAAAAGGGCACCGCGACGCATGGTCAGCCAGATCCGCCGGACAGATCCCGGCTCCTGTGCCGGGACGCTCGCCGCACCCGACACCGTCAAGATTCTGATCGCCGGGGGATTCGGTGTCGGCAAGACCACGATGGTCGGGGCCGTCAGCGAGATCGCCCCGTTGCGTACCGAGGAACCGCTGACCGCGGCCGGCCTCGACGTCGACGATCTCGACGGCATCGAGGAGAAACGGTCCACCACGGTGGCCCTCGACTTCGGCCGGATCACCATCGGCCACGACCTGGTGCTGTACCTCTTCGGCACGCCGGGCCAGCAGCGGTTCTGGTTCATGTGGAACGACCTGGCGATCGGCGCGCTGGGGGCGGTCGTCCTCGTCGACGTCCGCCGGCCGCGCACCAGTTTCGCCGCCATCGACTTCTTCGAGCGCCGCCGCATCCCGTTCGTCGTCGGCGTCAACGGCTTCCACGGGCTGCATCCCTACACACCCGACGAGGTCCGGGACGCCCTCGCGCTGCCCGAGGGCACGCCCGTGCTGCTCTGTGACGCGCGGGAGCGGGAGTCGTGCCGGGACGTGCTGATCGCCCTGATCGACCGCCTGATCGCGGCCGCCGAACAGGAGTGACGGCGGTGGCGGGTACGCGCGAGGGCGGCGGCAGCCTGGTGGCCGCCGCCGCCCGGAGTGTCCGTTCTACGGGTTGGCGCAGGCTCCGGCGGCGCACGCCGTGAGCCACTGGTCGAAGTCGGCGTCGTAGCCGGTGCCGATGCCGGTCGCGTAGACGGCGTATCCGCCCGCGTAGTCGCCCACGCGGAAGCGGGCGAGCACGCGGTCGATGTCCGCCGGGTGCTTCTCGAACATGTAGCGGACCGCGAGGTAGCCCCACGGGTAGGTGCGGGTCACGTCGCTGTTGGTGTAGGTGCTCTGGAAGAGCGTGCTCAGGCGGTAGGTGTGCCTGCCCGCCTCGGCGACCGCCTGGGCGTCGGTCATGCCGCGGTAGCCGTAGGAGACGTACTCGGCCAGGCCCTCGATCCACCAGATGTCCGGCACCGAGATCTGCTGCCCGAAGTCGCCCTTCATGTCGTCACGGGCGTCGAGGTAGTGGGTGTACTCGTGGTTGAGGTTCCAGATCCGGGCCGGGAAGCCGTTGTCGGTGCCCTTCTGGTACATGATCGAAAGCGGCCGGTTGGCCGGGTCGGACGGGTTCCCCTCCAGCGTCATGCCGCCGTTGTCGGTGCTGATGCCGTAGATCGCCCCGGCGTAGGTCTGGTAGTCGGCGCGGCTCGCGAAGACGACCAGGTCGATGGTCGACACGTACTGTCCGGGTATCGGGCCGTCGTTCTTGACGAGCCGGTGCATGTACGCGTCCTGGCCGAGCACGCTGGCGCAGGCGGCGCCGAGGTCGGCGGCGGTGAGCGCCTGGGCCCGGAAGGTGTGCGTCGCGTCGCAGTCGTGGGCGATCGGCAGGGCGGCCCTGGTGAGCTGTCCGGGCAGGTCGCAGACGCCGTAGTACGAGCAGTTGGAGCGGTCGTAGTAGTCGGCCTGCGTCGCCACCGTGACCCACAGTCCGGCGGTGGGGCCGGTGATGGCGGAGGCGTCGAGCAGGTCTTTGGTCAGCGGTCGTGCCTGGGACTGGAGTTCCGGGTGCTCGACGTAACGGGCCACGTTCATGCCGGCGTTGGAGTCCAGGTAGCCACGGTCGGTGCCGAGCAGGTCCATGTGGTCGCGCGCGAACGAGTCGAGGGTGTCGACGATGCTCGGGTCGGCGGCGACGGCGGCCACGTAGGCCGGGTTCCAATTGCCGCGCCACAGCGGTGTGTAGACGTCGTTGACGGCCGCGACCATGCTCGGGACGGCGTCGTAGGAGCTGTCGTAGTCGTCGAGCAGCCGCTGGTAGACGTCCAGATAGCGGGCCTGCTGGTCGGCGCTGTCGGAGAGGATGACCACTTCGCCGAGCACGTCGCCGTTGGCGGCGGTGACGTCCTCGGTGTGCGGGCGGGCGAAGAACGTGTCGAGGCCGTGTGTGGTGGCGGAGGCCAGGCGCGGGCCGTACGGGCCCACGTCGGAGGCGTTGTTGAACTGCACGTAGTAGCCGGCGCGCAGGAACAGCACGAGCTGCCACACCTGGCCCGCGTTGTCGCCGCGGTAGGTGCGCGCGGCCCGGGTGAAGGCGTTCGCGACGGTGATCATCTGGGACTCGCGGAAGATGTCGCGCGCGTCGGTGCCGGTGACCCCGAACAGGGTGTTGACGCAGCTGGTGGTCGAGGCCTTGACGAAGGACACGAGCGCGGTTCCGGTCCGGCGGCCGAAGTCGGCCGGCGTGCAGGAGGCCGCCTTCGCGGCGGCCGGGGGACGGGCCGGGGCGCGTGTCGGTGACTGGGGCGGCAGTTGGGCCGGGCTGAGTCGCCTGTCCTGTACGGCGGGACGGTCGGCGGCGTGGACGGTCGAACCGGTCGGCGGCGGGGCCGGCGCCGGTGTGCGGGGCGCGGTCACGGCACCGGTGCCGGCCCGGGCCTGTGGTGCCGCTATGGCCGGCGTGGACAGCAGGCCGGCCAGCGTGACGCAGACGGCGAGGGCGCCGAGCGTGCGTCTGGGCAGGGCGGAGCAGTTGCGCATCTGGGGGCTCCTCCACGGATGGATGCGCCTCGATGGGGGTGTGAGGCGTGTGCAGCACTGTCCCAACCCCCGCCCGCCCCAACAATGCCGTGTGACATAGCACATGACACCGGCGGGCCATAACACGCGCCGTGCCACCCGGCATTCGGCTACGTCCCGGACACGCTCCAGGTGCGCGCGGCCCACGTCCTCAAGTGCGGTGACTGGGCCACGAGTTCGCGGTGCGCGGCGATGGCCGACTGGAACAGTGCCTCCGCGAGTTCCTCGGGCACCTCGCCCTTGCGCCAGGCCAGCACATAGCGGCACCACAGCGGCGTACCGACCAGCGGCTTGATCACCACGTGCGGGATGGGCCGCAGGGTCGGCTGGACCACGGCCACACCCAGCCCGTCGGCGATCATGCTCTGCAACTGCAGCTGGTCACCGAGGAATTCATGGACGGTCACCGGGGTGAAGCCCGCCGTCTCACAGGCCGCGTAGAAGATGCCGGGCCAGCCCGCGCCGTCGTCCGGTGTCAGGAACCAGGCGTCCTCGGCCAGGTCGGCGAGCGCGATCTGGGAGCGGTGGCGCAGCCGGTGCGTCGACGGCAGGGCCACGAAGGTCGGCTCGGTGACGATCCCGCGGTGCGTGACGGCGGCCGAGTGCCGCAGCTCCATGCCCGGGTAGTCGGCGGCGATGCCCGCGTCGAGCGCGCCCTCCTCCAGGAGCTCGACGATCCGCGAGGAGGCGTACACGCTGTTCACCGAGAGCTCGACGTCGGGCAGCCGGGCCCGGAACCGGGACACCGTGCCGGACAGCACCGGCGAATTGGTCGCCGCCACGCGCAGGGTCCTGCGCGTCGCCGCGGCGCCCGCGGCCGGCCGGCGGCCGATGGCGTCGGCGCGGGCCAGGACGTCGCGCGCCTGGGCGACGACCTCGGCGCCGTACGGCGTGAGCCGCACCCCCGTCGCACCGCGGTCGAACAGCGGCTCGCCGAAGTGGCGCTCGATCCGCCGGAGTTGGGTGCTGATCGCGGGTTGGGAGTACCCCAGGTCCGCCGCGGCCCGGCCCACGGTTCCCGCGTCGGCGATCGCGCACAGCACGCGCAGATGCCGAAGCTCCAGCTCCATCCTGCCTCTCCCCATCCTTCGGTCCGTCGGCGACGGGACGCGCTCCGGCGCACCGTCACCCGTACAAGCATGCGGCCCGCGACCGTGTCCGGGGCACCCCGCACCTCGTTGAACGGACATATCACCCAGCACGACGGGCCGCACGCGAGGCGCCCGGTGAGGAGAGACCGACGTGACGATGCGCACGAGGCGCGTACCCGCCGCCGTACTGCTGACCGGGGCGGCCCTGGCCGCGACGGCCGCGCCGGCACTGGCGGCACCGGCCCCGAAGGCGGGGGCGGCCGACCAGCCCGTCGCTCATGTGATCAGCCAGGTGGGCGGCCCGCTCGTCGACTGCGTCGTGAAGAGCGGGCTCAAGCACTGCGCCCCCATGAAGCTCAATCCCTGAAATTTCCTGGTATTCCGGACACCCACACGACCACAGGACCCCGGTAGGACAACCCGCTGAAAGGACGAAAACGAGGTGGCGCTAGCATATGAGCGCCACCTAGCTCGAAAGAGATTCCTGTGACTGTCAACGACGACTCGTTCACCGACTGGAAGAACCGCGAAGAGATCGCGGAGTCCATGATTCCGATCATCGGGAAGCTGCACAGGGAGCGGGACGTCACGGTCCTGCTCCACAGCCGCTCCCTGGTGAACAAGTCGGTGGTCAGCATCCTCAAGACCCACCGGTTCGCCCGGCAGATCGCCGGCGAGGAGCTGACGGTCACCGAGACGCTGCCGTTCCTGCAGGCTCTCACCACGCTCGACCTCGGTCCGTCGCAGATCGACATCGGCATGCTCGCCGCGACGTACAAGGCCGACGACCGTGGACTCACGGTGGAGGCGTTCACCGCCGAGGCGGTCGCGGGCGCCACGGGTGCCAACAAGATCGAGCGCGGCGAGGGCCGCGACGTCGTCCTCTACGGCTTCGGCCGCATCGGCCGCCTCGTCGCCCGTCTGCTGATCGAGAAGTCCGGCTCCGGCAACGGTCTGCGACTGCGTGCGATCGTCGTGCGGGGCGGTGGCGGCCGGGCCGCCGAGGACCTCGTCAAGCGCGCCTCGCTGCTGCGCCGCGACTCCATCCACGGCCAGTTCCAGGGCACGATCACGGTCGACGAGGCGAACAGCACGATCGTCGCCAACGGCAACGCGATCAAGGTGATCTACGCCAACGACCCGACCGAGGTCGACTACACGGCGTACGGCATCAAGAACGCCATCCTCATCGACAACACCGGCAAGTGGCGCGACCGCGAGGGCCTGTCGAACCACCTGCGGCCCGGCATCGACAAGGTCGTCCTGACGGCCCCCGGCAAGGGCGACGTCCCCAACATCGTCCACGGCGTCAACCACGACATGATCAAGCCGGACGAGCAGATCCTGTCCTGCGCCTCCTGCACCACCAACGCGATCGTCCCGCCGCTCAAGGCGATGGACGACGAGTTCGGCGTGCTGCGCGGCCACGTGGAGACCGTCCACTCGTTCACCAACGACCAGAACCTGCTGGACAACTACCACAAGGCCGACCGCCGCGGCCGCTCCGCGCCGCTCAACATGGTCATCACCGAGACCGGCGCCGCCTCCGCCGTGGCCAAGGCGCTGCCCGACCTCAAGGCGAGGATCACCGGCAGCTCGATCCGCGTCCCGGTGCCGGACGTCTCGATCGCGATCCTCAACCTGCAGCTGGCCCGCGAGACCGACCGCGAGGAGGTCCTCGACCACCTCCGCGAGGTGTCCCTGACCTCGCCGCTCAAGCGCCAGATCGACTTCACCACCGCCCCCGACGCGGTCTCCAGCGACTTCATCGGCTCGCGCCACGCCTCGATCGTCGACGCCGGCGCCACCAAGGTCGAGGGCGACAACGCGATCCTCTACCTCTGGTACGACAACGAGTTCGGCTACTCCTGCCAGGTCGTCCGTGTCGTCCAGCACGTGTCCGGGGTGGAGTACCCGACCTACCCGGCCACGGCGGTCTGAGCGAGACCGTCCGCGGGCGCAGGCTCCGCTCCGGCTCGCGATGACGCCGGGCCGGAGGAGCGCCCTGACCTGCACCGCGATCGGTGAAACGCCGGCGCACTGAGGGCCGCCACCCACAAACGGGGGGCGGCCCTCAGTGATCGTTCAGAGGCCGAGGGAGTTCTCAGGGGGTTTCGGCGGGAGCCCGCTCGGCGCTGTCGCGTGGCCCGATCAGGAGCCGCCCGAGCGCCTGGTACGGCCTGACCGCCTCCGGGAAATCACCGTTCAGATTGATCGCTCGGACCACGCCGAATCCCGCACGCTCACAGCACTCCTTCACCCACGCGAGCCATACGGCCAGAGCAGCATCCGGGGCGCCACCGTGCGCCCGGATCCGGCCGCGGCGCATGCCGCTGAGCGGACGCAACCACCGTACGAGTGCCTGTTCTGCGAGCCGCAGTGGCCAGCGAAAGAAGTCGCCGTGCCAACGGCGCGTCCGTGTTCGTCGGCTTGGTTGACGCGGCCGGAGACGAACTCGACCTCGCCCCGTTCGTCGGGGCCTGCGATGTGGATGTTGAGCATCGAATGATCTCGGGACTTGCGGGTGAGGGTGAGTTCGCGTTGGGGGCGGCGTTCCTCGTGTCGCCGGTCTCGTTCGATCCGTGTCAGCGCTTCTGCTGTCTTCGCGGATCGGTGTGCGGCGAGCCATGCGCCGATGGTGGCTATCGTGCTGAGACCGGCGGCGCCGAGGGAGGCGTAGTCGCCCCCATCGCTGACCATGCCGCGAGAGCGTACGAGGGGGCCCGACAGGCGCGCCGCCGTGAACGAACCCAAGTCGTTCTCTACGTGTCGAGGTAGGCGATGGCGGAGCCTGCGGCTGCGCTCGACACGCTTGACTCCCGCCGCAGAGCATCACGGCGGGAGACGCGTCTACTGGGTTACCCCTGTGGCGGCTCGTCGTCGCTGGCGAGTTCGATCCCTCGCTTCTTCGCAAGCCAGACCAGGAGCCCCCACGTGATGGCAGCGGAGGCTCCGAGCCACGGCAGAGCGACAGTCAGGAGTGCGTGTACACCGTCGTTGGCAATGATGTAGATCGCGTGCGAGCCGACTGCGATGCCGGTGACCCATTCTCGGCGCAGCTTTGTACGGAGAGCCCAGTCGATCGGAATCCAAGCCCAGCCGAACCAGTCGCGCAGCCGAAGGCGGATCGCCGCCCGCAGGAAGCCGAACGCCAGTTTGCGTCTCTCCAAGGCAGATGGCGCCTCGCCGCGTTCCGGTGTGCCGACGAGGTGGGCGCGCCACTCAGTCCCCTTGTTGCGGCGCGCTCCGGCGATCCAGACGGCAATTGACGTGGTCCGCTCAGGCATGCGCGCCCGCAAGGCCTCGACCTTGTTGCGCAGCTCATCGCGCAGGGAGGAGACCGTGGAGTGGAGCTCGTAGAGCGTTTCCTCCAGTTCCTGACGTACCTTCTTGGACCTGAGGAGCCTGCGTCCAGTCTTGGTCATGAGGAAGCGGAGCAGCACATAGCTGATCAAAGCGCTGGGCATGGAGAGTAAGAACAAGCCGGTCAGCAGCGTGGTGGCGTCGGGGAGGGTCATGCGGAACCCCCGAGCGGGCGGAGGCCGAACCGTGACCGCTTTGCTGCACGGGCGGCGAGCGCCGCCGTTGCCTTTTCACGGCCTGTGCCGGTCAGTTCGTAGAAGCGACGCGGGGGGCGGCCCGGGTGCGGCTCGGTCTCGTCCCAGCTGCGGACCCAGTTGCGGTCCGCAAGGCGTTCGAGGATCGGGTAGACAGTGCCCGGTCCCAGGTCGGCGTCGTGACAGATGCTGAATCCCCAGGGCGGCTCACTGGTTGGCGCCTTGAGCAGCACGTTGAGGACGGCAATGGTCGCCGTCGTGAGGCGGGGGACATCTGACGGGGATGGGGTACCTCGCGGTGGCCCGTGAGGATCGGAGTTTGAGCGGCTCGTCATGCTCCCAGAGAAGCATCTATCGAGAACGGAGTAAAGAGGGTGTCGTGCTCGCACGCGCGGCCGGGTCGAATGCAGAGCGCACCCGCACCCTGAGCAGGGACACTGAGCGCCGTAGGCTCCACAGCGTGATTGACACCGTTGTGCTCGATGTCGGCGAGACCATCACCCGAGACGACAGGTATTGGGCGTCCTGGGCAGACTGGCTCGGTATCCCCCGCCACACGCTGTCCGCGCTCGTCGGAGCCGTCGTAGCCCAGGGCCATGACAACGCCGAGGCACTGCGCCTCATCCGTCCAGGCATCGACGTGGGCGCCGAATACCGTGCACGCGCCGAAGCCGGCCGGGGAGAGGAACTCGACGAGACGGATCTCTATGACGATGTCCGTCCCGCGCTCACCGCGCTCCGCAAGATGGGTGTGCGGGTCCTCGTGGCGGGCAACCAGACCATCCGCGCCGGCCAGTTGCTGTGCACTCTCGATCTCCCGGCCGACGCCATCGCCACGTCGGAGGAATGGGGAGTGGCCAAGCCGCAGCCGGAGTTCTTCGAGCGCGTTCTTGAAGCGGCGCAGGCCCCTGCGGACCGGACTCTCTACGTGGGTGACCACCCGGCCAATGACATCTACCCGGCCAAGGCGGTCGGATTGAAGACCGCCCACATCCGGCGTGGGCCGTGGGGCTACCTGTGGGGCGCCGATCCGCAGGTTGCTGTGGCCGCCGACTGGCGGATCGACAGCCTCACCGAGTTGATCGCCATCGCGGCACACTGATCGGCCGCAGAGCGGCCCCACTGGTCATGATGGGGTCTTCTCCGTACACGGCGCGTCTCTGCCCGAGTACTGTTCGGAGTGGATGTCCGAACTGGAGCCAGAATGCCCGCACATGACGAGGGTGGAGTAGGCAGGCGGATCGCCTACTACCGAAGCGCCGTACGCCCGAAGTTGACCCAGAAGGAACTCGCTGACGCTGCCTGCGTCGCGCTGGGGACGATCCGTAAGATCGAGCGTGGAGAACGCGGCGTCACGGATGCCACCCTGGAATCCATCGCCAACGCCCTGGGCGTCGACGCCGGGCGCCTTCGCAGCGACCGCGGCCCAGCCCATTCCCAGGCACGGGAGGCACTGCCTGCGCTCTCCGCGGCGATCGCCGCCTACGACGATCCCGAGGACGGGCCAGTTCGCCCTGTCGAGGAGCTGCGGTCGGCGGTGGACGAGGCCGCTCAGTGGCGGCTCGCAGCACAGTACATCCGAATCACCCGAAGGCTCCCCGCGCTACTCGCCGAACTCGCACGTGCCTACCACGCCAGCCAGGGCCACGAGCGCAGCGAACTCGCCTCGTTACTGGTGAGCGCATACCGATCCGCGGACGCGGCTGCCTACAAGCTCGGCGCCCACGACCTGTCTGCCCGTCTGGTCGACCTGATGCGATGGGCCGGCCCGGACGCCGCCAACCCGTTGCTGACTGCATCGGTCGCCTACGTGCGAACTGAGACGTTCTTTGCCTCCCGCGCCCACGGCGCAGGATTACGCGCCCTCGAACACGCCCTCGACGCGGCGCCGGCGCCAGCGGCCCCAGCTGAGTTCGCTTCCCGAGGCGCACTGCACATGCGAGCCGCAGTCATTGCTGGACGCGCCCGGAATGCGGCCCGTGCGGACACGCATCTCCGTGAGGCTAGCTCACTTGCCGCACAGGTCCCCGAGGCCATCTACTACGGCACCGCTTTCGGCCCCGACTCCGTACGGATTCATGAGGTATCCGTCGCCGTGAGCCTCGGTGATGACCATGTCGGCCAGGCGCTCGACGTCGCCCGGGAGTGGAAACCGCCCGCCAACATCCCCGCTGAGCGCCGCAGCGGGTTCTACATCGAGCTCGCCCGTGCGCAACTGTGGGCGGGTCTGGCGGACGACGCCTTCGTATCGCTCAAGGTGGCCCGGCGGATTGCCCCCCAGCACACTCGTGACCATCCGTGGGTGCGGGAGGACACGTCCACCCTGCGTCGGCTGAAGCGCGCCGACTCTGAAGCGCTGACCAGCTTCGCCGAGTGGTGCGCCGCTGCCTGAGGACTGCGCCCGCTACCCCTGAGTGGGGTACTTGTGACGCTCCCTCAGCCCCACCATCTGTTTCATGCCTAGGAACCAGCAGATGGGAACCGGGGTGCCCGACGCACTCCCGCTCGCACCGACGGTCGTTGACTTTCGCGTGAGCACTGCCCGCCTGCACGGCGAGGCGTGCTTCCTCTGCGGGGCCGTCAACAAGCGCCTGCGCCCCGCAGGGCACGGGGTGGTCCAAGTCCGCACACGCGTGTGGCAGATCCGGACATGTGGCTGCGGCATCACCAAGGCGGCTGCGTGACCGCCACCGGAAACGCACGAAGAGACCCCGGCGGCCGCGCGAACGACCCCGGGAGTGGCCAACGCTCGGACCTGAAAAGGAGCGTCGACATGACGAACGGCATCGCCCCGGCCCCGGAACGCCCACCCGGCGCGAAGTTGACGATCCGGGTGTACACGGTCACCCGGGAGGGCGTCGTGTCCGCGCCGCGCGCCTCGGTCAGCGTGCCCCACGACTACGTGCCGCACCGCGAGGGTATCGGCACCCATCTGCCGCCGTGCGCCTGTCCGCAGCACCGCGAGGTGGGTGCCCGCCGATGAATGCCATCACTCCCGAGACGCAGACGGCCCCGTTGGACACCGGCGCGATGCGCGCCGCAGCCGAGCAGTTCATCAGAGCCGGCGACGTACTGCTGCGCTACGAGGAAGTGCAGCGAGGCAGCGCCGAGTTCAGCCGGAACCTGTGGCAGCTGATCGACCTGATCGGCGGGCTCGCGGCGCGCCGGCCGGAGGAGACGGTCGCGGCCGTGGCCATGGCCGGCGTCGCCGAGGCGCAGCGCCGCCTCCGCCTGATGGAGCGCGCTGGGCTGGCCGGCGAACACGCGCGCGTCACGAAGCTCGCCCGCTCCGTCGTTGCCCTGTGCGACCACTACGAGACGTTGGCGAAGATCCTGATGTGTACGGCCTGCGACAAGCCGATCCCGGCAGCCGAGGAACCCGTGCCCTACGACCTGCCGAGCCCGTCGGGCAACGCCGTCCGCTCCGGCCGGCTCCATGCCGCCTGCGCTCGCCGCGCGAGCCGCAGCCGCTGACCGACAGCGCCGCGCCCCGGTGATCTGGGGCCCCATGGCGACCGCAGGGTGAGGGTCGCACCCATCAAACCCCCGTCCCGTCGAGCGTCCCGGAAGGACTCCGGCGAGAGAGGTCCCACGCCCTTCCCCACTATCAAGGGGAGGGTAACGATTGCTAGTTCAGGGAGGCCCTCATATGAAGCAATGCATGATCCGTATGTCAGGCGGCGACGGCGGCGACAAGTTGCCGGGCGAGCCGTGGCCGGGCCCGGAGGAACCCCCGTCCCCCGACGGTGGCCCGCGGTTCGCCGGCTGATGGCGCTGTCCGGCCTGTCGGAGGAGCGGTCCGAACTGGGCCGCTCCCTCCTAGCGCGCGGGGCCATGGCCCCGGAGTGGATGGACTCGTTCCTCGCCGTGCCGCGGGCTGCGTTCCTGCCTGAGGTCATCTGGCCGTTCGACATCGACTCGGGCACGCACGTCACTGTTGACCTGAGCGAGGAACCGGGCCTGTGGTCCTCCTACGCTGACGCTGACGTGCCGATCGTGACGCAATGGGACGACGGCGCGACGAGCGGCGGGTCCGTCCGTGTGCCGACGTCGTCAGCGTCCATGCCGTCAGTCGTGTTCCGGATGCTGCGCGACTTGGACGTGCAGCAGGGGCACAAGGTTCTGGAGATCGGCACCGGCACCGGCTGGAACGCCGGACTGCTGACCCACCGGCTGGGGCGGGACAACGTCGTGAGCATCGAGATCGATCCGGCGGTGGCCGACACCGCCCGGGATCGTCTCGCGGCCCACGGACTGCTCGGCCTGGTCATCACTCGGGACGGTGCTCTCGGCGACCCACAGGGAGCACCGTACGACCGCATCATCGCCACAGCCGGCATCCGGCGGATCCCGGCCGCATGGCTGGAGCAACTGAGGCCGGGCGGGCTCATCGTGGCTCCCTGGGGCACCCACTTCAGCAATGCTGACGCCATCGTGCGTCTGTCCGCGCAAGAGGGCGGCGCCGGCGGCCGCTTCACAGGCCCGGTGGAGTTCATGAAGCTCCGCTCACAGCGCCGGCCGTTCGAGGGCCACACCGCCTATGAACCCCGCACGGCGGACGCGGAGAAGACCACCACGGAGGTGACAGAGCCCGAGCTGCTCGGTGAGGGCCGATTCGACTCCCGGACCTTCGCGCTCGGGCTGCGGGTCCAGGACTGCTACCAGGTGGCCGCGGCGACGCGCGACGGTGCCCGGCCGGTGTGGTTCTACGGACTCGAAGACCGTTCCTGGGCATGCGTCATGTTCCGCGACGGCGGCGAGACGACCGTGTGGCAGTCCGGCCCACGACGGTTGTGGGAGGAGATGACGAGGGCACTGCGCTGGTGGCAGGAGACCGATGAGCCCGGCTACGAACGGCTGGGCCTGACGGTCACCAGCGACGGTGGGCAACGTGCGTGGCTGGACTCTCCGGAGGACTCCTGGCAGTTGTAAGCAATCCACGGCGAGCAGTCCTGAGCCGACGGCACGGCGACGCCCCGGGCGGTCTCACCCGGGGCGTGCCGAGGGGTGCTAGGACGGCATGGACGAAGTGGCCGAGCCGGCCGAGGAGGCCGAGGACGCTTCGCTGCCCCGGACCACGCACAGGGCCCAGATGATGAACGCCGAGAAGGCGATCATCACGATCGACCAGACCGGGTAGTACGGCAGGGACAGGAAGTTGGCGATGACGATGAGCCCGGCGATTGTCACGCCGGCCACGCGCGACCACGTCGACACCTGGAACAGGCCGAGGCCGACGATCACCGCGACCGCGCCCAGGATCAGGTGGATCCAGCCCCAGCCGGTGAGGTCGAACTTGAACACGTAGTTGGGCGTGGTGACGAAGACGTCGTCCTGGGCGATCGCCATGATGCCCCGGAAGACGCTCAGCACGCCGGCGATCATGAGCATGACTGCCGCGAAGGTCGTCAGGCCGCCGGCCCAGACCTGCTTGGTCGAGCGCGCGTGTGCGGGGGGTGTCGCGGTCATACCAGTGCCTCGTTTCCGTCTCGTGGGATGTGCTCGGCTCGGTCTCGTGGGAGGGGCTCAGCCGCCGGAACCGGAGGAGACCTTGCCCGGACGTTCGGCCGGCGTGCCGTAGTCGGTCAGGACCAGTTCCTTCGCCCGGCGGAACTCCTCGTCCGAGATGTCGCCGCGGGCCTTCATGTCGGAGAGCTTGGCCAGTTCGTCCGTGCTACTGGGCCGTTCACCGCTCTGGGCGGTGTCCCGGACGTAGCTGTCGAACGCCTGCTGCTGCTCCCGCGCCTTGGCGAACTCCCGCTGGCCCATGCCCTTGCCGCGGGCGATGAGATAGACGAAGACGCCCAGGAAGGGCAGCACGATCACGAACACCAGCCACCCGGCCTTGCCCCAGCCGCTCAGGCTGTCGTCCCGGAAGACGTCGAGGATGACCCGGAACAGCAGGATGAACCACAGGATCCACAGGAAGAACCACAGCATGGTCCAGAAGGCGCTCAGCAGCGGATAGTCGTACGCGAGGTACATCTGCGCGCTCATTTGTCTCCTCCGTTCCGGGCCTGTGCCCGGCAGCCGGTCTCTGCCGCCTTCAGCGTGCGCACGGCAGGCCCTGGGCGGCCTCACCCGAGGCGGGTGAGCATGCGGGTCGCGCTCCGGGCGTCACCCCGGGGTGCCCGACCTGCGCAGTGCGGCCCGCCAGGCGAAGGCGACGGCCACCTCCACCAGTCCGAGCAGCACGAGCCACAGCCCGAGCAGCCGGGTCAGCGCGAGGGCGGACTCGGTGGGCAGGGCCAGCACCACGACTCCCGCGACGACGGCCAGCGCCGCCGCGGCGAAGACGAAGCCGCGGTGCGGGAGGTTCTTGCCGGCGATCGCCACGTAGAGGGTGAGGACACCCGACACCAGCCAGACGATCCCCACGATCAGCGACAGCGCGGTGATGGTCTGCAGCGGGTTCCGCAGGCACAGCACGCCGGCCAGGACGTACAGCACCGCGAGCAGCAGTCCGGGGAGCCGTTCGCCGTGCTCCGGCCGGCCGAAGGCGGCCACCAGCCGGAACACCCCGGCCACCAGCAGGTACAGGCCGATCACGACCGCCAGGACGTGCAGCGTCTCGTCCGGCCAGACCAGGATCAGGACGCCGGGTACGAGCGTGACGAGCGCGGAGCCGAGCAGCCACGTCCACGAGCGTCCGAGTGCCGCCAGTGCGTCGGCGGGGTCGTCCGCCGGGCGTGGGGCCGCCCCGCCGGACAGGCGATCCGGTCCGGTGTGCGGCGCCGCGCCACGCGACTCGGTCATGGCTCCTCCTCGCGTGGTCGAGCGGGCCGCCTCCGGACCGCCGACGGGGCGGTGCGAGGGCCTCACCGCCCCAGCGTGCCGCCGGGCGTCCCCCGGCGGGTCACCCACGACGGGTGATCCCCGCGCTCAGCCCCGAAGATGGGGTGGGAGGGACGAGCCCACCGGCACGAGGCCGCCGACGCGAGTCCACCGCCACGACCCCACCGGCACGAACGCACCGGCACGAGGAGCAGCCCGTCGCGATGGAACGAAGAGATCCGAGATGAGCGATCCCGTGGCCGAGCGCCCGGACCCCGCCCCGCGGCAACGGAAGCGGAAGCGGGTCCACGGGCGGCGAGGGGCGCGGCTCCGGCCCACCCCGCTGGCGACGCTGATCGCCATCCTGCGCATCGTCCTCATCACCACGGGCCTCGTCACCGCGTACTACGTGCTGCCCATGACCGAGCGCAACACGCTCAGGACCTCGGCGCTGCTGGCGGGCGGGCTGCTGGCGGTGGTGCTGTTCTTCGGCTGGGAGGTCAGGGCCATCCTGCGCTCGCCGTACCCGCGGCTGAAGGCCGTCGAGGGCCTGGCCGCCACGCTCGTACTGTTCCTGGTGCTGTTCGCCAGTGCCTACTACGTGCTGGAGGGCGCCAGCCCCGGCTCCTTCACCGAGCCGCTGACCAAGACGGACGCGCTGTACTTCACACTGACCACGTTCACCACCGTCGGCTACGGCGACATCACCGCCAGCTCCCAGCTGGCACGGATACTGACGATGCTCCAGATGGTCGGCGGCCTGCTCCTGCTGGGCGTCGCGGTGCGGGTCCTGACGAGTGCGGTCGAGATCCGGTTGCGCCGGCAGCACCGTGCCCCGCGGTTCGGATCGGAGGAGCCACGGGACAGGGAGCGGACGGAGCGGACGGACAAGGAGAACGGGTCGTGACCGGGGCGGGCGCCGAGCGTGCCGCTAGCGCGGCCACTCCGGCAGCTGCCGCATCTCCACTACCCGCAGTCCCAGCGACTGGCAGCGGGCGAGCAGCCCGTAGAACTCGGCCTCGTCGACGACCGGGCCGAACAGCACCGTCTGGCCGGCCATCATCACGTGGTCCAGCTCGGGGAAGGCCTTGGTCAGCGTTTCCGACATGTGTCCTTCGACGCGGATCTCGTAGCGCATGAGCTGCTCTCCCGCGGGCGGCTGCCTCGGGGCAGGCGGGTCGCGCCCTCGTCTGCGATCGTCCGCCACCGGACCGGCGCCCGGCCTCACCCGGTGCGTGTGATAGCCCACCCGGCCGACGCGGACGGCGGGCGTCTGGCGGACAACGGGCGTCAGGCGCAAGGCGGCAGTCAGTGGGTGACCACGAGCTTGAACGCGATGATCACGAGGCCGAGCAGCAGGTTGACCGTGCCGGCGACGGCCGACAGGCCCCAGGAGGCGCCGGCCCGCCGCGCCGCCGCCATCGACCAGCCCACCTGCCCGGCCACGGCCACCGTGAGCGCCAGCCAGAAGGCGCCGTACACGTCCAGGCCGAGCAGCGGGCTGACGGCCACGGCGGCGGCCGGCGGGACGGCGGCCTTCACGATGGGCCACTCGTCACGGCACACGTGCAGGACGGTCCGCCGGTCCAGGGCCTGCAGCGCCAGCCGGGCCCCGAACAGCTCGGCGTACACGTGCGCGATCCAGAACGCCACCCCCGTGAGCAGCAGCAGGAGCACCAGTTCCACCCGCGGGAACTCGCCCAGTGCGCCGGCGCCGACCACGACGGAGGCGGCCAGCATCGAGCCGTAGACGCCACCGGTGTAGTCGGCGTGGGACCGGCGCCGCGGTGCCGGGGCGTCCTCGGTCGGGGCGTCCTCGGTCGGGGCCATGGGCGTCTCCGTGGGTCGCGCGGCGGGCATCGCCGCCTTCGGACAGTGGCCGTCGGCGGCCTGTTTCCGCGTGCTCACAGCAGCCGCAGCTCGCGTGCGCGGCGGACCGCGTCGGCGCGGCGGTTCACCGCCAGCTTCCGGTAGACGCTCTTGAGGTGCGTCTTCACCGTGTTCACCGAGACGTACAGGTCGGCGGCGATCTCCGCCGTGGACATCATCTGGGCCAGCCGCCGCAGGACGTCCCGCTCGCGTCCGCTCAGTTCCTCCACGACGAACGAGGAGTGCTCCGCCGCCTCCCCGGCCGGACCGCCGTGCCGGGTGCCGGGCGAGGCGAGCCAGCCGGAGGCCAGTTCCTGGAGCGGACCGGTGCCCAGGAGCCGGCGCACCCGGGGCCCGGCTTCGAGGAAGGGGCGCCGCAGCCGTTCGCGGCGGGCCTCCACGAGCGCCCGGGCGACGAGGGCGCGGGCGGCGTCGGTGTCCCCCGCCTCGTCCGCGGCCTGGGCGCGCACCAGCATGGCCCGGACGGTCACCGCGGGACCGGCCCGGCCCTCGGCGCGCAGGCGGTCCAGTGTGTCGATCGCCGCGTCCCGGTGCCCGGCGGCGAGCCGGGCCCGCGCCGCCTGCACGGCACAGGCCGGCTGGTCGTCGTACGGCACCTGCTCCAGTACCTCGACGGCGCTGTCCGGCCGGCCCTCGGCCAGATGGACGGCGGAGGCGACCAGGGCGGTGTGGCCCTCCGCCCACGGGGAGGGCACGTCGGCCCGGACGGCCGGGTCGGCCGCCGCGACGGCGGCCCGGGTGTCGCCCCGCGCCAGCAGCAGGCGCGCCGCCGCGATGGCGCGGCCCGCCGCCGTCACGGGGTCCTGGGCCACGCGGCAGGCGTCGGCGGCCTCGTCGAGGAAGGCGCGGGCGCGGCCCAGTTCGTCGCGGTCCACGGCCACGGCGGCCAGGACCAGCCGCCCGATGCCGGAGCCGGACGGCTGGGGCAGGCCGTAGCGCTCCGTCTCGGTCATCGCCGCGAGGGCCTTGCGCTCGGCCCGGCCGGGCCAGCCGTCGAGGTAGTCGATCAGCGCCAGGTGGCCCAGGGACTCCTCCCGGGGCAGCGCCGTCGAGGCCCCGCCGGGGCAGGCGACCACCGCGGTCAGGGCGGTGCGCGCGTCCTCGAAGCGCCCGGCCCACAGGCGTGCCGAGCCCAGGTGCGTGAGCAGCAGGGCGGTGAGTTCGGGGTGCTTGTCGAGGAGGGGGGCGGGCAGCTCGTGCTCCAGTTCCTCGGCGGTCTCCGCGGCCTGCTCGGCCCTGCCGGGGGATCCCGTGAGCCGGGCCGCCAGGGCTTCCAGCAGGGCGCAGCTCAGCCAGGCGGCCACCTCCGGTTCGCCGGGTTCGCCGGTGGCCAGGCGCTGCTCGGCGTGGTGCAGGTGGGTCAGGCCGCAGTCCAGGTCGCGGCGGGAGAGGTCGCGGGCCGCGCGGACCAGTTCCGCCGCGGCGCCGGTGGTCTCGGGGCCCATGCGGGAGAACAGGTCGGCCAGGTCGTCGCTGCGCAGGCCGGTGAAGAGCTGTCCGATCGCCAGGTCGTCGACGAGGGCGCCGGCGGTGAACTCCCAGTCGCCCGCGGCGGCGCCGTGCGCCAGGGTCTCGGGCAGGGAGCCGGAGCGCCGCAGCCACTGGGCGGCCCGGCGGTGGAGCTCGGGCTCCAGATCCGGGGAACGCGCCCGCAGATGGGCCCGGAGGATCTCCGCGAACAGCGGGTGCAGCCGGTACCAGGTGTGTCCGAGGTGTTCGACGAAGGCGTTCTGGCGGTGCAGTTCGGCCAGGATGGGCCCGGCACCGCCCCGGCCCGTCAGGGCCTCGGCCAGGTCGGGGCAGAAGCGCTCCAGGACGCTGACGCGCAGCAGGAGGTCCTGCGTCCGGTCCGTCTGCTGTCTGAGCACCTCGGCGAAGAGGTAGTCGGCGACGGTGCTGCGGTCGGCCTCGAACTCCTTCAGGTACGTCTCCGGATCGGGGCTCTCCTGCGCGGCGAGGGCGCACAGTCGCAGGCCGGCGGCCCAGCCCCGGGTGCGGTCCACCAGGGCGCGCGCGGCCGCCACGGGCAGCCGCAGACCGTGCCGGTCCAGCAGGGCGGCGGCCTCCTCGGGCGTGAAGGCCAGCTCGGCGTCGCGTATCTCGGTCATGCCGCCCGCCGCGCGGTAGCGGTGCAGCGGCAGCAGCGGTTCGGTACGGGTGACCAGGACGAGCCGCAGTCCCTGCTCGGCGTGCTGCAGGACGGACTCCAGCTGGTCGGCGATCTCCGGGGCGGTCACGTGGTCGTACTCGTCGAGCACCAGGACCACGGGCCGCTCGCGGCCGCTCAGCTCGGCGGCGAGCCGGGCCAGCAGCTTGTGGTCCACCAGGCCGGCGTCCGCCGGGCAGCCGACCTCGTCGGACACCGCCACCCCCGCGGCGCGCAGGGCTTGCAGGACGTACGCCCAGAACATGCCGGGGCCCTGGTCGCCGGCGTCGTTGGTGAGCCAGGCGACGGTCTCCGTCAGGCCCGCGGCCCAGTCGGCGACCAGCAGCGTCTTGCCGGCCCCGGCCGCGCCGTTGACCACCGTCAGCGGCGTGAGAAGAGCCTGGTCGAGGTGGTCGGCCAGGCGCTCCCGCCGCAGGAAGGTGGCGGGTACCTTCGGCAGGGCGAACCGCGTGCGCAGGAACGGCTCGCCCGTCGGATCGACGTACGCGTCCGTCGACCCCACCGGGTCCTCGGGGATCGCAGTCACGGCGCTCACCGCCCGTGTCCGTCGTGTCGTGGCCACCGTCAGCGTGGCCGCCGCCCCTCATGATCCCAGCTTTCCTCCTCGGCCGCAGATCGCCGGGGCGCCCGCGGTTGTGGGGCCGGGGTACCGCCGTAGCGGCCGCTCCGCAGCGCGGGCCCGGGCCGGCCGGTGTTCCCGATCTGTTGCGCCGGGGAATGAATGTGACCACAGAGGCAACCCGGCCCCGGCCTCGGGAGGCACCGTGACCGCACCCTCAGAGCCCCGGGTCTCGGGCCTGGAGATCAGGTCCATCGACTACGTGCCGCTGGACGAGAGGCACGGCAAGCTGTGGCACCTCGGCCCGCTGTGGTTCATGTCGAACGCCCAGATCGCCACGCTGGCCGTCGGGCTGATCAGCATCACCGAGGGCGGCAATCTGCTCTGGTCGCTCATCGCGATCGTGGCCGGCACCCTCATCGGCACCTTCTTCATGGCCTTCCACTCCGCGCAGGGCCCACAGCTGGGCCTGCCCCAGATGATCCAGTCACGGCCGCAGTTCGGATACGTCGGCGCCCTGCTGGTCTGGCTCTTCGCCTATGTCCAGTACGCGGGGTTCAACGTGTTCAACACCGTCCTCGCCGGGGAGGCGCTGCACACCACGCTGCACGGGAGCGTCAAACTGTGGGTGGTCGTGGTCACGGCGATCGCGCTCGTCGTCGCGCTGGTGGGCTACGACATCATCCACCGGGCCGAGCGCGTCCTGACGTACACCTTCCTCGTCGTCTTCGGGATCTTCACCGTGGGCGTCCTGGTGAACCTGCACTACCCCGCGGGCTCCTTCGACCTCGGCGGCTTCAAGTGGACGCCGTTCCTGGCCCAGTTCGGCGTGGTGGCCGGCTACCAGATCAGCTGGGCCATCTACGTCTCGGACTACTCGCGCTACCTGCCGCCGTACGTGACGGTCCGCAAGACCTTCTACTGGACCTACTTCGGGTCCGCGCTCGGCGGCATCTGGCTGATGGCCCTCGGGACGCTGCTCGCCGCCTGGGCCGGTGAGGACTTCGATACGATCCGCTCGATCAACGCCGCGGGTGACGAGGTCTTCGACGGCTTCGGCGCGGTCGTGCTGCTGTTCGCCGCCCTGGGGTTGGTGTCGGTCACCGCGCTGAACATGTACGGCGGCTCGCTGACCCTGATCAGCGCCATCGACTCATTCAAGCGGGTGCGGCCGACGCTCACCGTTCGGTTGCTGACCCTCGGGCTCACCGCGGCGCTCTCCCTGGTCGGCGCGCTGGCGGCGACCTCCAACTTCCTTGCGAACTTCAACAACTTCCTGCTGCTGGTGCTCTATCTGTTCATCCCGTGGACTGCGGTGAACCTGATGGACTACTACGTGGTGCGCCGCGGGCACTACGCCATCGCCGAGATCTTCAATCCGCACGGCATCTACGGGCGCTGGGGCTGGCACGGCATCATCGCCTACCTGGTCGGCTTCGCCGTCATGATCCCGTTCTTCTCGGTGGGCACGCTCTACGTCGGCCCCGCCGCCGAGGCACTGGGCGGTGCCGACATCTCGCTGTTCATCGGGCTTCCGGTCTCGGCGCTCCTGTACTGGCTGCTGACCCGGTCCATCGACGTCGACGCCGAGGAGCGGCTGGCCCGGGCCGAGGCGGAGGAACTGGAGCAGGCCGCGCACGAGCACCGCGAGCCGTGACGGCCCGGACCGGACCGGGTCCCCGCCGGGCGCGCTTGCCATGAAGCGCACTCCAAGTCGTAGCGTCCCACTCGAACGGACGACGTTCCTGGCCGGGACACCTCAGTACGGAGAGACTGGTAATCATGGAACAGCGCAGTTTGCGAGACCTGCGGGTATCGGCCATCGGCCTCGGCTGCATGGGTATGTCCGCGTTCTACGGCGCGACCGACGAGGACGAGGGCATCAGGACGATCCACCGCGCACGGGAGCTGGGCGTCAGCTTCCTCGACACGGCGCAGATGTACGGGCCGCTCACCAACGAGAGCCTCGTCGGCCGGGCGATCAAGGGGCACCGTGACGACTACGTGATCGCCACGAAGTTCAACTACCGCATGGACGACGCCGTTCCGGGCGACATGAGCACCGTCGGCCCGCAGGACGGCTCCGCCGAGCATGTGCGCAGCTCCGTCCACGGCTCGCTCAAGCGGCTCGGCACGGACCACATTGACCTCTACTACCAGCACCGCGTCGACCCGAACGTGCCGATCGAGGAGACGGTCGGCGCCCTGGCGGAGCTCGTCGCGGAGGGCAAGGTACGTCACATCGGTCTCAGCGAGGCCGCGGCGGCGACCATCCGCCGGGCGCACGCCGTCCACCCGATCACGGCGGTGCAGACCGAGTACTCGCTGTGGACGCGGGACCCGGAGGCCGAGGTCCTGCCCGCCTGCCGGGAACTGGGCATCGGGTTCGTCCCCTACTCGCCGCTCGGCCGCGGCTTCCTCGCGGGCCGCTTCTCCTCCCCCGAGGACCTCGACGAGGGCGACTTCCGGCGCACCGGCCCCCGCTTCACCGGCGACAACCTGCGGGCCAACCTCGCGCTGGCGGACAAGGTGAAGGAGATCGCCGCCGAGAAGGACGTGACGCCGGCGCAACTGGCGATCGCCTGGGTGCTGGCGCAGGGCGAGGACCTGGTCCCGATCCCGGGCACCAAGCGCCGCACCTACCTGGAGGAGAACGCCGGCGCGGTCGGCGTCGAGCTGACGAAGGACGACCTGGCCCGCATCGACGCCGAACTCCCGCGGGCCGCCGGGGAGCGGTACAACGAGGCCGGGATGAAGACGGTGAACAAGTAGCCGCGGCCGCCGCCCGGCTCCCCCGGCAAGTCCCCCAGGTGTTCCGGACATTGAACGTCCGGAACACCGCGTAGCCTGCCGCCATGACGGTGAAGGACGAGCGGGACCCGGGGGAACCGGAGGCCGGGCGGCTGTCGGTGGTGCCCGCCGACCGGGCGTCGTGGGACGACCTGGAGACGATCTTCGGCGAGCGGACGCAGACCGCCGACTGCCGGTGCCAGCGATTCAAGATCCGGGTCTCCCACTGGGCGTCGATGCCCCGCGAGGAGCGCGCCGAGCGGCTGCGTGAGCAGAGCGGATGCGAGCGCGTGGGGCCGGGGGCGCGGGCGACCAGTGGTCTGGTGGCCCACCTGGACGGTGTGCCCGTCGGCTGGTGCGCGGTCGAACCCCGGACGGCGTACCCCCAGTTGGTGCGGGCCCGGGTCCCGTGGACGGGACGGCAGGAGGACCCTGCGGACGACGGGGTCTGGGCGGTGACCTGCTTCCTCGTCCGCAAGGACTTCCGCCGCCGGGGCATCACCTACGCGCTGGCCCGCGCCACGGTCCCGTTGGCCCAAGGCCGGGGGGCCCGCGCCCTGGAGGCCTACCCGATGATCACCCGCCCCGGTCTTGAGATCACCTGGGGCGAACTCCACGTGGGCAGCGTGGGGGTCTTCGCCGACGCCGGATTTCGCGAGGTGACCCGGCCGACGCCGCGGCGGGTGGTCATGCGGATCGACTTCTGACCCGGGGGAGACGACGGGCACATGAAATGCGCCGTTCACAGGAGCATCACGCCCAGGCCCTTCCGCATGCCCGGGGCCGGACTACCGTCGTCTGTTCGCCCGAACCGACACGAGTGAGGTTTCGATGTCCGCAAGACACATCCTCGCCGGCCTGGCCCTGGTGCCGGTGTTCGCGTTCCCGGTGGCCGCCCAGGCGACGACGGCAGACCACCCCGCCACGGCTCATGTGCCGCCCCAGAAGACCCACTTCGACCTGCAGGCCCACCGGGGCGGCATCGGCATGACCACCGAGGAGTCCCTGGAAGGATTCGGCAAGGCGATGCGCCTCGGGGTGTCCACGCTGGAGCTGGACACCCATGTCACCAAGGACCTGAAGGTCGTCGTCAACCACGACCGGCAGATCAGCGCCGTCAAGTGCCGCGACACCGGGCCCGTCACGCCCGGCGACCCGATGTACCCGTACGTCGGGAAGTACATCAAGGACCTGACGCTGGCCCAGATCAAGACCATGGACTGCGGCTACCAGCAGTTGCCCGGCTTCCCCGAGCAGGAGGTCGTGAAGGGCTTCCGGATGGTCGAGCTCAAGGACGTCCTGGACCTGGTCAAGAGCTACCACGCCAAGCGGGTCAAGCTGAACATCGAGACGAAGGTCGAGGCCGGGGCGCCCGAACAGACCGCGCCCCGCGAGGTGTTCGTGCGCCGCGTGTACGAGGAGATCCACCGCTCGGGCATCGAGAACCAGGTCACCATCCAGTCCTTCGACTGGGGCGCGCTGAAGCTCATGCACCGACTGGCGCCCCGGTGGCCGCTGGTGGCGCTGACGAACTACGACTTCTTGCAGGTCGGCCGGCCCGGCGCGTCCCCCTGGCTCGGCGGGATCGACGCGGACGACTACGGCGGCGACTTCGTCAAGGCCGCCGCGACCCTCCCCGGCGTCACCACCCTCTCCCCCAACTACGGCTTCCCGCAGAACGGCAAGGTCGGCGACCCGGGCTTCCGCTTCTACTCCGACGCGGCCATGGTCGCCGAGGCGCACGCCCGAGGCCTCAAGGTCGTCCCCTGGACCTGTGACGACCCGGCCACCGTGGAGGCCCTGATGGACATGGGCATCGACGGCATCATCACCAACTACCCCAACCACGTACGCCGGATCATGGCCGAACGCGGCATGCGCCTGCCCAGGCCGTACTTCCCGCGCTGACCGGACGCGGCGGGCCCGCCCCGGCGCACGGGACGGGCCGTGCGGTCAGCGGGCCGGCCTGAGTTCGGTGATCTTGCGCGTCCTCAGGTCGGACTGCACGTCGATCTTCGTGACCTGGGCGTGCGGGCCGTCGCCCCAGGTGAGCGTGACCCGGCTGGTGGCGTGGCCGGCGCCCGAGCCGGTGTAGTCGACCTTCCACTTCACGGGCACGTTCTGGGCGAACAGGATGCCGTCGGCGTGCTCCCTCGCCTCGTACGCGGCGACCTTCCGCTGGGCCGCGGCGGACAGGTAGAAGGAGCGCAGCGCCTTGGCGTCGGCGGCGGCCGCCGGGTCCTCGCCGTCCCAGACGGCGTCGATGTACGCGCCGTAGAAGTCGGCCACGCGCTGGGTCACGCCGCGCGGGTCCCCGTGGGCGGCGGACCCGGACGTCGCGCGGGTGGAGTGAGTCGTGCCGGTCCCGGCGAGGGCCGGCGTCACGGCGGCGAGGGACAGGGCCGCGGTGACGGTCGCGGCGGTGAGCAGGGCCTTGCGGCTGCGCATACGCATGGACATGGGTGTTCCGTTCCCCCGGTTCGAAGGCATTGCGGCCGGGTCGATCCCGGCCGGTGACGGATCTGAAGACCGCGTGCGCCTGCGCGCTGGTTCCGATTCGCCCGGGAAAATCACTGGTACGGCGAAATGCGCGAAAGGTTGCGTTGTCTTTCGGTCTCGCCGCCGTGATTTCCGGTCAGACCGTGCCCGGTCCGGTTCCTTCGACCAGCCGGGCGAGTTTGCCGAGGGCCATGCGGGTGCCCAGTTCGTTGTCCGCCCGGGGTATGTCGTCCGGGATGCCCTCGTGCTCGATGGTGACGTCCGTCGCGCCCTCCGCCTCGGTGAGCCGCGTGGTCATCGTCATCACCCCGCGAAAGGCGTCGTCCGCGGATTCGAACTCGATCTCCTCGACGACCAGCGCGTCCGGTACGAGACGCACGAAACGCCCCCGGTAGGTGTCCGTGCGCCCGCCGGACTTCCCGGAACCGTCCGGCGCGTCGTAGGTGAGGGACACGCGGAACGCGCCGCCTTCGCGGGCCTCCAACGCGTGGACCTGTGCGGTCATGCCGTCGGGCACGCGCCAGGCGGCGACGGCGTCCGGGGCGACGAGAGCCCGGTAGACGGCCGCCGGGGGCGCCTGCACACGCTGGGTGACTCGCGTCGCGTACATGGGCTCAACCTACTCCGCCCGGCTTCCCGGACCGCTCAGACCAAGTGGGCGAAGAGCACCAGGTTCTCGGTGTAGTCCTTGGCCGTGTGGTCGTAGTCGCCGGCGCAGGTGATCAGGCGGGCCTCGGCGCGGGGGGTGTCGGCGTAGACACGGCTGCTCGGGAAGTCGTCCTTCGCGAACGTCTCGGCGCTGTCCACCACGAACGTCGCCTCGTTCCCGTCGGCCCGCTCGACGGAGAAGCGGTCGCCGGTCTCCAGCTCGTCGAGGTTCGCGAAGACGGCGGCCGAGGTCGTGGTGTCGACGTGCCCGGCGATGATGGACGTGCCCGCCTCGCCCGGGGAGACGCCGTCGGCGTACCAGCCCACCAGGTTCACGTTGCCGGCGGGCGGGGGCTGGAGCTGCCCCGACGGGCCGAGGGTGAGCGCGGTGAACGGGGCGTCCACGTCGATCTTCGGGATGAGCAGGCGCGTCGGCTGGGAGGGGGGCAGGTGCTTGCCGGCCGGGTGCGCGGTGGCCGAGGCCGCGCCGGCCTTCGAGGAGTCGGCGGACTTTCCGTGACCGCCCATCAGGGCGACGGCCAGGAGCAGGAACGCTGCGCCCCACATCACCAGGAGTCCGCCGGGGCCTGAGCCCTCGTCGGGCGGCGCCGGCTCGGCGGAGGCCGGGGAGGACGGAGGAGCTGCCATCGGATTCCACCTCACTCGGGCACGGCAGCACAGTGGTCACGGCGGCGGGCGAAACGGCCGCCGACACGGTGTGCGGCGGCGGCCGCGGCCCCTAGGTCCTGTCGTCGAACTCCCGTCTGCCCCGCGACGCCAGGCCCGCCCTCCGGGCGGACGACGCGAGTTTGACGACAGGGCCTAGATGGTCGGACGACGATCAGGACGCCGCTTGGGCGGCCTTCCTCCGGCGCAGCACGTAGAGGCCGGTGGCGCCGACGGCCAGCACGGCGAGCCCGCCGGTGCTGACACCCTGGTCGGCGAGCGCGCCGCCTCCGGTGTGCATGCCTCCGTTGGGCTTGCCACTGTCGTCCTCACCCCACGAGTCCTTGTCGCGGCCGCTGTCCGAGCCCGAGCCCTTCTCCTGGTTGCCGTCGGAACCCTTGTCCTTGTACGTCTCCGGGTCGTACTTGCTGTTGTCGCCGCTGTCCGAACTCCAGTCGTCGCTGCCGACGAGGGCGAGGAAGCCGCCACCGGTGTGCATTCCGCCACTCGGCTTGTCGCGGCTGCTGTCATCACCGTTCTCTTTGCTGTAGGAAGAATCGTCACGACCGTGGGACGAGTCATCACCCTTGCCGGACGAGTCGCCACGGCTGTGGGAGGAATCGTCACGGCCCCCCTCGTCACCTCCGGAGGCGTAGACGGCAGGCGTGGCGATCGCCAGGGCCGCCGCGGCGGCGGCCGTGGCCAGGATCATGCGGCCAGAACGCATCTGATAGTCCTTCCGCCGTGGTCCGGGCAGCCGATACTCCATCAGCTGGGATGACCCGGCCCCGGCATGAACCACCGTCAGTCAGGCCCGCGTCGCGCACCATCCGGGCCGCCCAGCCGGGTTACCGACACACCCCGCCCAGCCCATCCGCGCCACGGTCGCGCCGCGGCGACGGCGCTGCCCGATGCCGGCCGGCGCGACCATCCGTACTACTCCGTCCGAGTGGCCGTACCCGGTTCCCCGGGCGCAGGATGGAAAACGGGGTGAGCGGCGCCGTGGACCCGACGAGGACCCCGGGTGAGCCCGCGCGGTCGGCCCGAGGAGGACACGCCATGACCGTCGCCGATACGCGAGTGAGGTCCCGGACGTCGGTCGCGCTCCCGCCCGGCGGAGTCGAGTCCGAGAGCCATCCGTGGAAGATCCGGCTGGTCGAGCATCCCAAGCGCTCCGAGTCGTCGTTCTTCCGCGCGGCGAAGAAGACCGTGCACGAGATCCTGCGCCCGATGAGCGACGAAGAACTGCCGTACGGGCCGCGGCCGCCCGGCGAGCACCCCTGGGAGATGCACCACGGGGGCAGCCTGTGGGTCAAGGGACCGAGCGGCTGGCTGATGTTCCGCGCCCGCGTGGGCATCGAGTGGAGCATGCAGTTCTGCGCCGAACCGGCCAAGGTCGACCGGCTGAGGCGTCAGGCGGCGGAACTCGTCGAGGCGTTCCCGCTGACCCTGCCCGCACTGCGGCAACTGGGCTACGAGGAGGCCGAGGACCTCCTGCGCAAGCCCATCGAGGACGCCGACGGCGTCGAGGCGTGGACCGACTCGCTGTTCAACGCGTGCGTGCCGATGAGCCGCGGCAACCACCAGGGGATCCTGCCCGACGTGCCCGGCGAGCACCACTACCCCTGGCCGGTCAAGGGCGCCGACTTCGTCCGGTTCGACGACTTCCAGCTGTGGGTGACCCTGCCGGACGGCACGCACGGAGCCGTCGCCCCGGTGGACCGGCGGGGCTCCGGCGACGGGCATGTGCGGCTTACCTTCGTGCCCGAGGGCAGCGCGGCGGCGCAGACGCTGGCACGGGCCCAGGACCTGGGTCTGATGGCGGTCCTGCCGCCGAACAGCTCCGCCGCCCGCCAGGCCTTCTCCCGACAGATAGCCCCCGGCAGCCGCACGGCCTCCGGACCCCTGGTCGAGCATCGGCGCCGACGCGGCACGCAGCGCCGCGGGTAGTCCCTCGACCTGCTCGCCCTCCCGCCCTCGACTTCGCAGCATCTAGGGTCACAGATGTGAAGCTACGTCCCCACCAACGCGAAGCCGTGGACGCGCTGGTACGCGCGCTCGACCTGCCGGCCGGGGCGGCCCTCCCGCCGGGCGGGCTGCGGACCCAGGTGGTCATGGCGACCGGGTCCGGCAAGACCCTCGTGGCGGTCCGCGGGGCCGAGGAGCTGCGGGCGGGCCGGGTGCTGGTGCTCGTTCCCTCGCTCGACCTGCTCGCCCAGACCGAGGAGGCCTGGCGCGCGGGCGGTCGTACGGGGCCCATGATCGGGGTGTCCTCGCTGCGCGGGGACCAGGCGGCGTTCCCCAACACCACGAGCGTGGACGAGCTCGTCGCCTGGGTGCGCCCTTTCGACAAGGTCACCGTCTTCGCCACGTACGCCTCCCTGGGGCTCGGCACGCTGGAGCGCGCGCACGCGTCCGGACTGCCGGGCTGGGACCTGATCGTGGTCGACGAGGCGCACCGGACCTCGGGACGGATCGGCAAACCGTGGGCGGTCGTCCACGACAACGCCAGGATTCCCTCGCTGCGGCGGCTGTACATGACGGCCACGCCCCGGCTGTGGCAGCCGGAGGAGGACCAGCGGCAGGGGCCGGGGGCGCCCGGCGAGCTGGTCGCCTCCATGGACGACGATCCGGACGGCCCGTTCGGGGCCCGCTGTCACACCCTGACGCTGTCGGAGGCGATCGACCGGGGGATCTGCGCGCCGTACCAGGTCGTGTGCGTCGACGTCACGGACACCCAGCTCCAGGCCGCCCAGTTGCTCGGCATGGAGGGCCGTACCGACGAGGTGCGCGGGGCGCGGCTGGCCGCGTTGCAGACGGCGCTGGTCAAGGCGGCGGGCGCGGAGGGGCTGCGGCGCACGCTGGTCTTCCACCACCTGGTGCGGGAGGCCGAGGCCTTCGCGGCCGGGCTCCCGGCGGTCGCGGCACAGCTGCACGCCGCCGACCCGGGGCGGTACCCGGAGGCGGTCTGGGCGGACTGGCTGTGCGGCGACCACGCGCCGGCGCACCGGCGCCGCGTCCTGCACGCGTTCGCCCACCACGGCGGCCCGGCGGAGCAGGCGTTCCTGAGTTCGGTCAAGGTCCTCGGGGAAGGCGTCGACACCAAGCACTGCGACTCGGTGTACTTCGCCGATGTACGGGGCTCCATGCCCGACCTGGTCCAGGCCGTGGGGCGGGCCCTGCGCGTCCGGCCCGGGGAGGGCAAGACGGCGTCGTTGGTGGTGCCGGTGCTGCTCGGGCCGGGCGAGACGCCCGACACGATGCTGACCAGCCGGGCGTACGCCGGACTCGCCCGGCTCCTTGAGGCGCTGCGCGCCCATGACACGCGGATCGTGGAGCGCCTGGCCGAGCCGCAGGCGCCCAGCCGCTCCCCCAAGGGTCGCGTCCTGGGCGAGCGGGGCGAGGAGCACGGGGACGAGCTGGCGGGGGTGAGCGCCCCCGCGCAAGCGCTGCTGAGGTTCTCCACACCGCGCGACCCGGCGCTGCTGGCCGCGTTCATCGAGCTGCGCGTGATCAACCCCGAGCGTGCCCACTGGCGGCGCGGGATCGAGGCGGCCGCCCTCTACACCCGGGTGCACGGCGACCTGCGGGTGCCGTTCACGTTCCGGGTGCCGGGCGGCGACGAGACGGAGGGCGAGGGGTGGCCGGGCGCGCTCGCCGGGTTCCCGCTCGGGCAGTGGATCGCCGACGCCCGCCGCTTCCGCACGCGCGGCACCCTCGACGACGACCGCGCCCGCCAGTTGGACGAACTCGGCATGGTCTGGTCCCACTTCGACCTCTCCTGGGAGGAGGGGCTCGCCGCCGCCCGCGCGTGGGCGGTCGAGCACGGGCACCTGCTGGCCCCGCACGACGCCACCCACCAGGGCTTCCGGCTCGGCATCTGGCTGAAGAACCAGCGCGCCGCCGCCCGCCGGACCGCGGGGAGCGCCGAGGACACCGTGGCGGAGGAAGCGGCGGGCGCGCTGTCCGAGGAACGCCGCGAGTTGCTCGACGAGATCGACCCCGCCTGGTGTCCGGCCTGGCCGGTGGAGTGGCAGCGCCGGTTCCACCTCACCCGGCTCCATCTGGAGGACGGCGGAGCCCTGCCCACCGAGCCGGGCGACACCGTGCGGCAGGGGGAGGATCTCGGGCGGTGGGTCCGCGCGCAGCGCCTCGGCTGGGACGGGCTGGCCGTCGGCCAGCGGTGGCTGTGCGAGCACGTCCTGGGGATCGAGCCCGCCGCCGAGGCCGAGCTCCCCCGGCCGCGCGTGTCGCATGCCGACAAGTGGGCGGTCAATCTGGTCGCCGCCGCACAGTTCTACGAGCGTGAGGGCCACCTGAGCGTGCCGCGCAAGCATGTGGAGAGCGTCGTCGTCGGCGCGGACCGGGAGCGGCGGCAGATCAAGCTGGGCGCCTGGATCAGCAACCAGCGGGTGCGCGCCTCCTCGCTGACCTCCGAGCGGAAACGGCAGTTGTCCGACCTCGGCATGCGGTGGGCGTAGGCCTGCTCAGGCCATCAGCCCGGCGGCGACCGTGGCGCCCAGCTCCCAGCAGGCCTGGATGTCGGCCTTGCCGGGCTCGCCGGTCACGGTCACCGCGTCGGTGGTGCGGCGCCAGCCCAGGCCCGTGGTGATGGCCTCGATCCCCCGCACCGCGCCCGTGACGTCGTTGCCGCCGTGCACGTAGTAGCCGAACGGCCGGCCCCCGGTCTCGTCCAGGCAGGGGTAGTAGACCTGGTCGAAGAAGTGCTTGAGGGCACCGGACATGTAGCCGAGGTTGGCCGGGGTGCCCAGCAGGTAGCCGTCGGCGCCGAGCACGTCGGAGGCGGTCGCGGCGAGGGCCGCGCGCCGTACGACCTTGACGCCCTCGATCTCCGGTGTCGTCGCGCCCGAGACGACGGCCTCCAGCATCGCCTGGCAGTTGGGCGAGGGCGTGTGATGAACGATCAGCAAGGTAGCCACACCCGCACCCTGCCGTGGCGCCGCGTCCCGCCGCAAACGGCGGCCGCGCCCGGGGCTCGGGACGGCCTCCGGCCGCGGCCGCCCGGAAACTCGTACGGCGGTGTCGCGGGCCTCGGATACAGTGTCCCACCTGGACCGATGGGGGGAGATCGCAATGGTGTTCGGGCTGCGGACCGTGCGGGGCACACTGGCCCCCGTGCTGGTACTGGCCGGGGTGCTGGCCGGGTGCACGGCGGCGCCGGACGGGGACGCGAAGGCCTCGCGGACGGCGGACGCCTCCGGGAAGGCGCGTGCGGCCACCGCCCCGAGCGGCGGCGCGATCGGTGCCGCCGGTTCGGCCTGCGAGCTTCCGGTCACCTTCGACGTGGCCAAGGACTGGAAGCCCAAGGCGGTCGACAGCACGCCGGCCTCGAAGGGCGCGAGCGGGTCCGACGACGACCTGGCCTCCGACATCGCCGACGCCATCCTCCACCAGGGCCCGGTCACCGCGGCCTGCGAGATCGACGCCAAGCCGGCCGGGAACATCGGCTTCCTGCGGGTGTGGACCGGGTCCCCGGGCAACGCCGACGCGCGTTCCGTGCTGCGGGCGTTCGTGGCGGCCGAGGACAACACGAGCGACGAGCACTACCGCACGGTCAAGGCGGGCGCCCTCTCCGGCGTCGAGGTGGAGTACGTCTACACGAGCAAGCTCCTGGACGAGAAGAAGAAGGAGCGCGCCCTCGCCGTCTCCACCCCGGACGGCCCGGTTGTCCTGCACCTCGGCGGGATGGACACGGCGGAGCACGAGGCGATGCTCCCCGCGTACGAACTCGCGAAGCGCACCTTGCGCAGGGCGTGAGCCCCGGCTCGTCACATCGGCGGACGGCCGTCGTCCGTATCAGCGGTGAGGCCGCGGTCATGAAGGGCGACGACTGGTCGTCGCCCTCTTGACCGCGGCCTCAGTGCTTGCGCGGGCCCGCGTCCGTCACACGGAGCGGCGTCCCATGCGGCGGAGCAGTACGAAGCCCGCTGTCACCAGCACGGCCCCGATCGCGGCGGGCCACAGGTGTGCCCCGGTCTCCGCGAGTCCGCCCTGGACCGCCTGCGGTTCGGTCTCCGCGGCGGCGGAGGGGGCGTTCGCACCGGCCTGGGCGGCCGGCGGCACGCTGCCCGCGCCGTCGCCGGACCCGGCCGACTGGTTGCCGTCGCCCTTGTCCTCCTGGGTCCTCTTGCCCGAACCGCTCTTCGTCCCGGCGGC
>NZ_JADDRL010000150.1 GCF_021538895.1 Streptomyces olivochromogenes
GCTCCACCGCCGGACGGCCCAGGCACGGACCACGGCGCAGGCCGACGCCGCCGCGGTCCCGGCCCTGCCGCCCGTGCGGCTCCCGGCCCTCGCGGCCGACGCAAGCACCGCCCGCATCCCCACCGACCCGGCGACGGTCCTGCGCCGGGCCGCGGCAGACCTCAGGCGCCGGCTCACGGCCCGTGCGGCCGGGGTCGACCTGGCCCGCCTCTGGCGCCAGTGGGCCGACCTCGTCCGCGGCTATCTCGCGCTGCTTCTCACCCTGCTCCCGAGAACACGCCCGCCGCGCACGATCACCGTCTTCGTGGCGACCCTCACCGAGCGACCGGACGGCCGCGCTCCGCGAGATCCCCGCCGGCCGGAGCGGCAACGGCAACCGGGGCCGGACGCCACACCCTGACCCCCGCTGCGTACACCACGAGCCCCAGCACCAGCCCGGCGCCCGCCCCGAAGCACACCGTCGGGACGACCTCCAGGAGCTTCGCCGCGCCACCGCTGCCGTCCGCCGGCCACCGCGACAGCCGCTGCGCCGCCCCGAGCACCGCGCAGCCCCCGATCACGGCACCGGCCCACCACCGGTCCCGTACCGACAGCACCGGCACCCCCGCCGGTTCACCCGCGGGCGCCCGCCGTACCGCGTACGTGACGAACACGGCGATCACGACCGCGGCCACCGCCGAACCGCCGTACTGCAGGTACCAGTACACCGGCATGCCCGCCAGTTCCCGGCCCAGGACCGGGAACACGCGCATCCCCCACCGGTCGAGGTGCGTGAACGCGTCCCACACGACGTGCGTCAGCGCGCCGAGCGCCGCCGAGACGTACCACCACGCCACCGTGGACGGCCGCACCCGCGCGCGGGGCGCCCCGCAGCGCAGCAGGGCGGCCGTCCGCCCCTGCCGGGCCCGGGGCGGCAGCGCCATCAACGGCTCGCGCACGAGCAGCCACAGCCCCACCAGGGCCCAGGAGATGAGTACGTCGACGGTGAAGACACCGGCGAAGGAGTGCGTGACGTCCCCGAAGGGCATCGCACCCGGCAGGACACTCGCCGCGTAGTAGGTCATGTCGGGCGAGAAGGAGCTCGCGACGAGGACCGCGGGTACCAGCCGGCCCCGGCCGGTCCCGTCCCCGCGGACGGCGGGCAGGACGGCGGCCGCATGGCTGAGCGTGAACGGCAACTGGTCCCCCCGGGGCGGTGGTCGGCCGTGCCCGAGTGCGACGGGCCGACCCGTGATCACTTCTGTCCAGTATGGAGGACGGCCACCTGCCGGACGCTCACGACAACAGCGCATGGCCAGCTGGTGAAAAGCCGGTACCACCGGGTGCCCCTGTAAAGCAAGTTGTCGTAGGGTCACTTGGGTTGCCTTGCCGGGCTCCGGTCGAAAAACACCGGCGTACGAATCGAACGTCGCCGCGGAGGCAACCACAGCACCGGGTCGACCGTCACAACAGGGCGAGCGGAATTACACGACGGGCGCTCAGTCGTCCAGGGGAGGGATTCACCTTATGGCGGCGCAATTCGGCATGCGACTGCGCAAGGGGGCGGCGACGACCGCCGTGGCCGCGGCAGCGGTCGCGGCTCTCTCCGCGTCCCAGGCACCGGGCGTGACGGCCGACAACGGCAGACAGGCCGCCGCCGGATCCAGCGCTCCCGTGCCGGACGCGGTTCCCGAGGGCAACGCCACCGGCAACTCGCCGTACTACACGGACCTGCCGCCGCTCAGCAGCCCCAAGCCCAGCCCGTCGTCCACGATAGGCACCCCGGTCGCCCGGGGTGAGATAGAGGCGGGCATCCCCGCGACGGTCCTCGACGCGTACAAGAGGGCCGCTTCGGAACTGCGCGGTGCCAAGCCGGGCTGCAACCTGCCCTGGCAACTGCTCGCCGCCATCGGCAAGGTGGAGTCGGGTCAGGCCCGCGGCGGAAACGTCGACGCCAACGGCACCACGCTCAGCCCGATCCTGGGCCCGCAGCTCGACGGCAACGGCTTCGCGCTGATCCAGGACACCGACCACGGCCGGTACGACGGCAACAGCGAGTACGACCAGGCCGTCGGCCCCATGCAGTTCATCCCGTCGACCTGGGCCTGGGCGGGCCGCGACGGCAACGGCGACGGCGTGAAGGACCCCAACAACGTCTACGACGCGGCGCTCGCGGCCGGCCACTACCTGTGCCGCAACGGCTGGGACCTGTCCGCCCAGGACAACCTGCACAGCGCGATCCTCAGCTACAACAACTCGCAGGACTACCTGAACACGGTCCTGTCGTGGCTGGAGTACTACCGCGAGGGCACCCACTCGATCCCCGACGGCACCGGCACCCTCCCCTCGGGCCGCAGCGACGACAAGGGCGGCAAGCACCCGTCCCACTCGAAGCCGCCCAAGACCAAGCCGAGCCCGGGCAAGCCCAGCCCCCTCCCGTCCACGCCGGGCACGCCGTCACCCACGCCCACCGACACGGTGGACCACCTGGAGGACGCCGGCACCGCCAAGCTCACCGCGATGGCCGGTGACGCGTTCGACAAGAGGATCAGCACGCGGGCCGAGAACAAGGCCGGGAAGACCGTCGGCAAGGTCCGGATCCGCTTCACCATCGTCGGTGCCACGGACGCCACCTTCACCGGCGGCGAGAGCGTCGCCACCGTCGCCACCGACAGCAAGGGCGTGGCGGTCGCCCCCGCGCTCCAGGCGGGCGAGAAGACCGGCGACTTCACCGTCCACGTCGCCGTCGTCGGCCGTTCGGTCGGCGGTGTCGACTACGGGGCCACGGTCACCGCGCGCGCAGCCGACGCCCTCGCCCGCACCAGCGACACCCCGCTCACCTGCACCCCGGGCGGCGAGTTCGCCGACCAGGTCGAGGTGAAGGCCACCTATCACGGCGCCGTCGCGGACAAGGTCGACGCCACCGCGACGCTCGTGAAGTCGGTGAGCGACGCGACCGAGAACGACCAGGGCCCCTACTTCAAGGACGCGAACGGCAAGGCCGTCCGCACCCTGTCGAACCTCCAGACCGACGCGAACGGCCTGATCAAGCTGCCGAAGCTGTACGCGGACGACGCGACCGGCACCTTCCTGCTGCGCATCGTCACCACCGGCGGCGCGACGCTGACCGTCGAACTGAAGGTCGCCGCGGCCGACTCGTCGCCCAGCCCCTCGCCCAGCACCTCCGCGACCCCGTCGACGAGCCCGTCGGCCACGGCGTCCGCCGGCCCGTCCGCCTAGGGCCGGCCGACCGCACACCCCAGGGCGCCCCTCCCGCTTCGGCGGAGGGGCGCCCTCGTCTGTGTGTGCAACGTGTTCTCATCTCGGCCCCCCGTTGCTACGGTGCCGGACCTGACGCTCTATCAGGAACCGTCCGTCCGGAGGCCCCGCATGCGCGCCCTGATCGCCGCCGCGACCGGTCTCGCCGTCGCGCTCGCCCTGGTCCTGACCGTCACCGCCATGGGCTCACCGGCGGGCAGGACCTCCCCGAAGCCGCTGCTGACGACGGTGCCCGCACACCCGTAACCGCCCGTCCGGGAGGGAGGCCGAGATGCGTCGCAAGGCCGGCCTGATCCTGCTCGCCCTCGCCGTGTTCTTCGCGGCGCTGTCCCCGCTGCTGCGCTGGTACGCCTTCCCGCGCCTGGCCAAGATCCCCGCGAACCAGTACCAGGACATGGTCCTGGAGGCCAAGGACGCCACCCTCCTCGACTACGGCACGATGAAGGCGAGGAAGGTCCCCAAGGTCACCATCGTGCAGACCCTCAAGGGCAACGTGGAGGCCTCGGAGCGGATCGAGAAGACGGCGGGGAAGGACGTCGTCGTCTGGGACGGCCTGTCCTATGTGCAGGGCCCCGACGGCAAGATGGTCTCCAGGATCCCCGAGCGCTACATCTTCGACGCCCACTCCCAGGAACCCGTCCACGCCACCGGGGAGATGGTGGACGGCGACCCGGTCAAGCGGGACGGCATCGAGTTCAAGTGGCCCTTCCTGACGGAGAAACGGGACTACGAGTACTTCGACGCGCAGACCCGCACCACCAGCCCCATCCACTACAAGGGCACCCGGAACTTCCGCGGCCTGAGCGTCTACTACTTCGAGCAGACCATCCCCTGGACCAAGGTCTCCTTCCCCAAGGCCATGCCCGTGCGCGGCATCACCCCCGAGTCGGTCGCCAAGACCGGGACGACCCGCTGGTACACCACGGTCCGCAAGTTCTGGGTCGAGCCCGTCACCGGGGCGCCCGTGTACGGCGAGGAGCTGCACCAGGAGGAGCTGCGCGGCGGCACCCTGCTCGGCGGGCGCGCCAAGGTGACCGCGTTCGCGGGCGACGTGAAGATGCGCGAGGACTACATCGAGCACACCGTGGCCCTGGTCAAGGACAACCGCACCCTCGTCCTGCTGATGACCTCGTACCTGCCCTGGGGCTTCCTGGTCCTCGGCATCCTGCTGCTGGCGCTCGCGCTCTACCTGGAGGCGCGCGGCAGGCGCCCCGCGGATCCCGCACCCGCCGAGACGGCGGAACCGGAACCGGTCAGCGCCTGAGGCGGGCGTTGGTGTGCCGGGTGGGCTCGGCGGTGGCCGGGTCCTCGGGCCACGGATGCTTCGGATACCGGCCGCGCAACTCCGCCCGTACCCCCTTGTAGCCGTCCTTCCAGAAGGAGGCGAGGTCGGCCGTCACCGCCGCGGGCCGACCGGCGGGGGACAGGAGATGCACGAGCAGCGGCACGCCGGCCACCTCCGGCGACTCCCGCAGCCCGAACATCTCCTGCAACTTCACGGCGAGAACGGGCTGCTCGGGGTTCTGGTAGTCGATCCGGATTCTGGACCCACTGGGGACGACGATCCGCTCGGGGGCGAGTTCGTCGAGCCGGGCGGCCTCACCACCGGCCCAGGGCAGCAACCGGCCGAGCGCCGCCCCGGCATCGATCCGCGCGAGATCGGCCCGCCGCCGGGCGCGCCCCAGCTCGGGCTCCAACCACTCGTCCACGCGCGCGAGAAGCGCGGCGTCCGACACGTCCGGCCAGGGCTCGCCGAGCCGCAGCCGCAAAAAGGCCAGCCGCTGCCGCAGGACGCCGGCCTCCGCGGACCACCGCAGCAGCCCGAACCCCTCCTGCCGCAGCCCCTCCAGCAGCGCCTCGCGTACGAGGGAGGACTCGGCGTCCCTCAGCGGCCGCACCGCCAGCTCGACGGCCCCCAGCCGCTCGACCCGCCGGGCCACGACGTCCCCGTCACCCCAGTGCACCTCGTCCCGCACGTCCAGCAGCGACCCGGCCGCGCTCCGCGCCACGTCCTCACCCACCACGGCCCCGAGCCGCACGCGCGCGTGCCGCTGCCCCACGGGCCGATCGGCCACGGCGACAGCGATCCACGGGACCCCGTGGAGGGCGGACCCGTCCCCCGCCTCGGCCCGTGTCCCGGACACCATGAGATACGACCCACCGTCCAGCCGGGCGACCCGCTCGGGAAACGCGAGCGCGACAACAAGCCCGGCGGCGAACCCCTCGCCACGCCCCGTGCCCGGTCCGCCGCCGACGTCCACCTGGAGCCGACTGCCACGGGTCGGCGGGTCGGAGAACTCCCCGGCGACGGCCCGCAGGCGGCGCACCTCCGTCCGCCACCGCCCGGCATAGGCGTCACGCCCGCGCCGGACCGTCCGCAGCGCACCGCCGAGATCATCCCCGTACTCCCGCGGAGCCTCCTCGCTCAGCAGGGCGACAACCTCGGCAGCCGCCTCCACCCCCACCAGCGGCGCGGCGTCCAGCAGCGCCCGACCCAGCCGCGGATGCAACCCCAGCCGCGCCAGCCGCACCCCCCGCTCCGTGGCCCGCCCGGCGGAGTCCACCGCCCCCACGGCCGTCAGCACCTCGCGCGCCGCCGCCATCGCGCCGCCCGGCGGCGGATCCAGCAGCGCGAGCCCCGAGGCGTCGGGGTCGCCCCAGCAGGCCGTCTGCAGGGCGAACGCCGTCAGATCGGCCACCTTGATCTCCGGCGCTGGGAAGCGCGGCAGACGCACGTCCTCGGCCTCCGTCCAGCACCGGTACACCGCCCCGGGCGCCTCACGCCCGGCCCGGCCCGCCCGCTGCCGCCCCGCCGCCTGCGACGCCCGCACCGTCGTCAGCGCGCTCAGCCCGCGCGCGTGGTCCACACGCGGCTCCCGCGCCAGCCCGCAGTCGACGACCACCCGCACCCCGGGCACCGTCAGCGAGGACTCCGCGACCGACGTCGCCAGCACCACCCGGCGCCGCTCGCCGGGCATCAGCACCGCGTCCTGCACGGCCGCCGGCGCCCGCCCGTGCACCTGCAGCACGTCCACGCCGCCCAGGTCCCCCAGGTGCCCCGTGACCCGCGCGATCTCGCCCACGCCGGGCAGGAAGCACAGCACGTCTCCCGGCCGCTCGGCCAGCGCCCGCCGCACCACCGAGGCCACGTGGACCAGCAGCGCCGGATCGACACGCATCCCGTGCGGCGGCCGTACCGGACGCGCCGGCGGCGTCCACACCACCTCCACGGGGTGCGAGGCACCCTCGGCCTCGACCACCGGCGCCCCGCCCAGCAGCCGCGCCCACCCCTGCGCGTCCGTCGTCGCCGAGGCGGCCACCAGCCGCAGTTCCGGCCGCAGGGCCTCCCGTACGTCCCACAGGAACGCCGCCACCGTGTCCGCGTCCAGATGCCGCTCGTGGCACTCGTCGAGCACGACCACGTCGACGCCCGTCAGCTCCTGGTCCTGTTGCAGCCGCTGCAGCAGCACGCCGGTCGTGACGACCTCCACGCGCGCGCGTGGCCCCACGACCCGCTCGCCGCGCACGGTGTAGCCGATGCTCTGCCCGACCTGCTCGCCCAGCAGCCACGCCATCCGGCGCGCCGCGGCCCGCGCCGCGATCCGGCGCGGCTCGGCCACGACCACCCGCCGCGCCGGCCCCTCGCCCAGCAGCCCGGCCAACGCCAGCGGCACCAGCGTCGTCTTGCCGGTGCCGGGCGGCGCCACCAGGACCGCGGTGCCGTGCCCCTCCAGGGCGTCGTCCAGGGCGGGCAGGGCACCGCGTACGGGCAGGGCGTCCAGGGCGTCGTAACGGATCACGTCCCCTAGTGTCGTACGCCCCGAAAACGCCCCCTCACGCGCGCGTGGGTCAGTCCCGCTCGCACACGAAGATCGCCGTCCCGGGGATCAGACCCCCGCGCAGCGGGGACCAGCCGCCCCATTCGGACGAGTTCCAGGCCGGCCACTCCGGTTCCACCAGGTCCACGAGCCGGAAGCCCGCGGCCACGACGTCCCGGACCCGGTCGCCGACCGTCCTGTGGTGCTCGACGTACACCGCCCGGCCCTGCTCGTCCTGCTCGACGTACGGCGTGCGGTCGAAGTACGAGGCCGACACGGACAGCCCCTCGGGCCCGGGCTCGTCCGGGAAGGCCCACCGGATCGGATGCGTCACCGAGAACACGAAGCGCCCGCCCGGCCGCAGCACCCGGCGCACCTCCCGCAGCACCGCGACCGGGTCCGCCACGAAGGGCAGCGCCCCGTACGCGGAGCACGCCAGGTCGAAGGAGCCGTCCGCGAAGGGCAGCGCGCCGGCGTCGGCGCACACCAGCGGAAACGATCCGCCGATGCGCAGCGCGTGCTGGAGCTGGCGGTGGGAGAGGTCCAGGGCCACCGGGCGGGCCCCCTGGGCGGCCAGCCAGCGCGAGCACTGCGCCGCGCCCGCGCCTATCTCCAGGACGTCCCTGCCCTTGAGGTCCTCCGCAGGGCCCAGCAGCTCGGCCTCCACCTCGTCGAGGCCCTCGGGCCCCCACACGAAGCGGTCGTCGCCCAGGAACGTGCCGTGGTCGATCTGGTACTCGTCCGCGTTCCGGTCCCACCAGCCCCGGTTGGCCCGGGAGCTCTCCGTGGCCCCGGCCTCGCGCCGGGTGGCATCCGGTTCGAAGGGTTCTGGCTCTTGGATGATCGGCTCCCTCGTCGTACTCTTCCGTGCAACCCGTCAGGGGCGTGTCGCGCAAGAGGTCCGTCCGGCCCTCGTGGCCTCGTGGGACGGAACTTGTGCCGGGTATGCGGCGATCCGCCCCGGGTGTGCGCCTTCGCGCATTGACCCTGCCCGGCTGCCCCCGTATGCTACAAGTTGCGCTGCGGGCCTGCGCACCTCAGACGTAGCAGGCTGCGCTCGCATCTGTTGTATGTCCCCTCGGTTGTCGAGGCGCCACAGGCTGTATCCGGTGTGGCGCTTCCTTGGCTGTCCGGCTTCTGCAGAGCGAAACGGGCTCCCGGCGTAAGCAGTACCTACGACTTCAATGTCCGTACCGGAGCCCTTTCCCACATGACGAGCAGCACCGAGACCACCGCCACCACCCCGCAGGTTGCGGTCAACGACATCGGTAACGAGGAAGCCTTCCTCGCCGCTATCGACGAGACGATCAAGTACTTCAACGATGGTGACATCGTCGACGGCGTCATCGTCAAGGTTGACCGGGACGAGGTTCTCCTCGACATCGGTTACAAGACCGAAGGTGTCATCCCGAGCCGCGAGCTCTCGATCAAGCACGACGTCGACCCGAACGAGGTCGTTGCCGTCGGCGACGAGATCGAGGCCCTGGTCCTCCAGAAGGAGGACAAGGAAGGCCGCCTGATCCTCTCGAAGAAGCGCGCCCAGTACGAGCGTGCCTGGGGCACCATCGAGAAGATCAAGGAAGAGGACGGCATCGTTACCGGTACCGTCATCGAGGTCGTCAAGGGTGGTCTCATCCTCGACATCGGCCTCCGTGGCTTCCTCCCGGCCTCCCTGGTCGAGATGCGCCGCGTTCGCGACCTCCAGCCCTACGTGGGCAAGGAGCTCGAGGCCAAGATCATCGAGCTGGACAAGAACCGCAACAACGTGGTCCTGTCCCGCCGTGCCTGGCTGGAGCAGACCCAGTCCGAGGTCCGCCAGACGTTCCTCACGACCCTCCAGAAGGGTCAGGTCCGCTCCGGCGTCGTCTCCTCGATCGTCAACTTCGGTGCCTTCGTGGACCTGGGTGGCGTCGACGGTCTGGTCCACGTCTCCGAGCTCTCCTGGAAGCACATCGACCACCCGTCCGAGGTTGTCGAGGTCGGCCAGGAGGTCACCGTCGAGGTTCTCGACGTCGACATGGACCGCGAGCGCGTCTCCCTGTCGCTGAAGGCGACCCAGGAAGACCCGTGGCAGCAGTTCGCCCGCACCCACCAGATCGGCCAGGTCGTGCCCGGTAAGGTCACGAAGCTGGTTCCGTTCGGTGCGTTCGTCCGCGTCGACGAGGGCATCGAGGGTCTGGTCCACATCTCCGAGCTGGCCGAGCGCCACGTGGAGATCCCGGAGCAGGTCGTCCAGGTCAACGACGAGATCTTCGTCAAGGTCATCGACATCGACCTGGAGCGTCGCCGGATCTCGCTGTCCCTCAAGCAGGCCAACGAGTCCTTCGGTGCCGACCCGGCCTCGGTCGAGTTCGACCCGACCCTGTACGGCATGGCCGCGTCCTACGACGACCAGGGCAACTACATCTACCCCGAGGGCTTCGACCCCGAGACCAACGACTGGCTCGAGGGCTACGAGACCCAGCGCGAGGCGTGGGAGCACCAGTACGCCGAGGCGCAGACCCGCTTCGAGCAGCACCAGCAGCAGGTCATCAAGTCCCGCGAGGCCGACGCCGCTGCCGCGGCCGAGGGCGGCGAGGCTGCGGCTCCGGCCGCGTCGGGTGGCGGCTCGTACTCCTCCGAGGGTGCGGACACCTCCGGTGCCCTGGCCTCGGACGAGGCGCTGGCCGCTCTGCGCGAGAAGCTGGCGGGTGGCCAGAGCTGAGCTCAGCCACTGAGGCTTAGCCGATAGCTCCGAGGGCCCGTACCTTTCGAGGTACGGGCCCTCAGGCATGTCCGGGGGAACCCGCCCCGCGCAAGGCCGACGCCCCAGCAGCGCGAGAAGCGTGCTGTAGCGGCCGGCATGAGGATCGGCGGCGCCAAGCAACGCACGGGGACCGGCCCTTCACGCGCGCGTGATGTCCGAGCGGGGCACGACATGACCTCGTGATGTCGTCGTGGCGTGATGGACCGGCGCATGAAAAGGCGGTGAGAGCTGCCTGATCAGGGACAAGGGTGGGAATGCCCAAGTCCCGGCCCGCGTTGTGGAGTACGAACACGAGGAGGAGCGGTCACAGTGCTTGATCCGCAGGGTTTGTACGCATGGGAGCCGAAGGGGCTGGCAGTCGTCGACATGGCGCTCGCCCAGGAGTCGGCCGGTCTTGTCATGCTCTACCACTTCGACGGATACATCGACGCGGGTGAGACCGGCGACCAGATCGTCGACCGGCTCCTCGACTCGCAGCCCCACCAGGTCGTGGCCCGCTTCGACCACGACCGGCTCGTGGACTACCGCGCCCGCCGCCCGCTGCTCACCTTCAAGCGGGACCGCTGGACCGAGTACGAGGAGCCCGAGATCGTGGTGCGCCTCGTCCAGGACACCACCGGCGCGCCCTTCCTGGTGCTGTCCGGCCCCGAACCGGACGTGGAGTGGGAGCGCTTCGCCGTGGCCGTACGGCAGATCGTCGAGCGCCTCGGCGTCCGCCTCTCGGTGAACTTCCACGGCATCCCCATGGGCGTCCCGCACACCCGCCCCGTGGGCCTGACCCCGCACGGCAACCGCACCGACCTCGTCCCGGGCCACCGCAGCCCCTTCGACGAGGCGCAGGTACCCGGCAGCGCCGAGGCACTCGTCGAGTACCGCCTCATGGAGGCCGGGCACGACGTCCTGGGCGTCGCCGCGCACGTCCCGCACTACATCGCCCGCTCCGCCTACCCGGACGCGGCGCTGACCGTCCTGGAGGCCATTACGGCCGCCACGGGACTGGTCCTGCCCGGCATCGCGCACGCGCTGCGCACGGACGCGCATCGCACGCAGACCGAGATCGACCGGCAGGTCCAGGAAGGCGACGAGGAGCTCACCTCCCTCGTTCAGGGCCTTGAGCACCAGTACGACGCCGCCGCGGGCGCCGAGAGCCGCGGCAACATGCTCGCCGAGCCGGTCGAGATCCCGTCGGCGGACGAGATCGGGCTCGAGTTCGAACGCTTCCTGGCGGAGCGGGAGGGCGACAACTAGACCGGCGGCCGACCACCAGGAGCCGGCGGGGCGGAGGACCGCCGGCGGGTACGGCCGGTGGGTGCACCGTCACCGACAGGGCCTAAGCTTCCGCTCATGCTGAAAGTTGGCCTCACCGGCGGGATCGGCGCCGGCAAGAGCGAGGTGTCCCGGCTGCTCGTCGAGCACGGTGCCGTACTGATCGACGCGGACCGTATCGCGCGCGAGGTCGTCGCGCCCGGGACCCCCGGACTCGCGGCGGTCGTCGAGGCCTTCGGCGAGGAGGTGCTCGCCCCGGACGGCAGCCTGGACCGGCCCAGGCTCGGGTCGATCGTGTTCGCCGACCCGGACAGGCTCGCCGTCCTCAACGCGATCGTGCACCCCCTGGTGGGCCTGCGCTCCCGCGAGCTGGAGGACGCCGCGACCGACGACTCCGTCGTGATCCACGACGTCCCGCTCCTCACGGAGAACGGCCTCGCATCGCTGTACGACGTCGTGGTCGTCGTCGACGCGAGCCCCGAGACCCAGCTGGACCGGCTCGTACGGCTGCGGGGCATGACCGAACAGGACGCACGCGCGCGCATGGCCGCCCAGGCGACGCGCGAGAAGCGCCTGGAGATCGCGGACATCGTGATCGACAACGACGTACCCCTGGACGCACTGCATCGGCGCGTGACCGAGGTGTGGACCGACCTCCTCACCCGGGCCCGGGAGCGGGCGGGGGAATAGGCGTGGGAATAGCGGCCACCCGGCCGGGCGTTGAACCGCCCCAGTGAGGGAAGGACTTTGCCGTGCCCGAGACCAGCGGTTCGACCGGACGAACTCCGGAGACGCATGTCATCGACTTCCGTGCCGCCGAGCAACTGCTCAACGCACGGGATCCCCGTGGCGCGGTGAAGCTGCTCGACAAGGTCATCGCCGCGCATCCCGAGAACACGGCCGCGCGCCTGCTGCGCGCGCGTGCCTTCTTCGCCGCGGCGCAACTGCGGCCCGCGGAGCTCGAGTTCACGATCGTCCTGGAGCGCGAGCCGGACAACGCCTTCGCGCACTTCGCGCTTGCCCGCACCTACGAACGCCAGGGACGCCCGGACCAGGCCAAACGCCACTTCCGCCTGGCCGCCGCGCTGGACCCGAACCCCGAATACCTGAAGGCGGCACGGTTCGAGTCCTGACCCTCCCTGACCCGGAGGGGGCACAGGGGCCGAAGAGCCCAGAGGGAGCCAGAGGTGGCCTAGGGGTGGCGGTGCTGAGGGGGCCGTCGGTACGGCGGGCGGCTGTCCGCCGGGCGGTACGGCGGGATGTCCCGGCCCGGCTGGTAGTGCGGGCCCTGCCGCATGTGCCTCAGGATCGTCATCATGTCGACGGTGGCCACCAGCCACAGCACAGCACAGGCGGCCGCCCAGCCGGGACGCCCGACGAGCGCGAAGGCCGCCGTACCGAAGATTGCCCAGCCCAGTCCCCACAGGCTCAGCCACAACCGTGCCCGCAGCGCACTGCGTGCTGTCGCCGGCTCACTGCCCGTACGCATCGGGATCTCGCCTCCTGTCTCAACGTACTCTTCGATCAGGACGTTCATAAGGGGGGACCGCACCGTGCTGCCCGACGCCGACGACCTGCCCGAGCTGCTGCTCGACCTCTGCGTGCCCCACGAGGACATCAACGAACTGGTCGGGCTGCGCCGCACGGTGACGCGCGACGCCGAGGTACTGCGGCTCCTGGGGGAGTACGTCGAGGAACTGGTCGAGGACATGGGAGAGCCCGACCGACCCTCATGGCTCACCGAACGACTGGCCGAGGCCACGACGACCCTGGACGCGTCCGGCCCGACGCCGCTGGGCCCCTACTTCGCGGTGTACGTCTTCCTCGCCGCCCTCCCGCACACGCGCGCGTACCACCGCGCCCGCGGCATCCCGGCCGAGATCACCCGGCGCACCCTCGCCGACCTCGGCCGCCGCATGGCCGTCCACCGCAGGCGGCACGGCAGAGGAGGAGTGCAGTCACCGCGCTGGCTCACCCTCCACTTCCGGGGCCGGCTCTACCAGCTGGGCCGGCTCCAGTTCGAGCGGGCCCGACTCGCGGAGCGCACGGCGGCGACGGTCGCGGCGGCCGGGCTGGACGCGGCCGCGGGCACGCCCTGCCTGAACCTCCACATCCCCGACTTCCACGGACCGCTGACCCCCACCGCCTGCGACCGCTCGCTGGCCCTGGCCCGGGAGTTCTTCGCCCGGCACTTCCCCGAGGAGCACCACGAGACCGTGCTCTGCCACTCCTGGCTCCTCGACCCGCAGCTGAAGCGGTACCTGCCGGCGGACGCCAACGTCATCCGCTTCCAGGAACGGTTCCGCGTCGCCCACGAGGACACCGAGCCCGCCGACACCGAGCCTGTGCGGTACGTCTTCGGCGACCCCGACATCCCGCCGCGGGACCTGCCCCGGCGCACCTCCGTGGAGCGGGCCGTCGGGGACCATCTGCGGGCGGGCGGCCACTGGTACGTCGGACACGGCTGGTTTCCGCTGACGGCCGCCGACCCCGGAGTTCCCGACTAGGCCTCGAACTACTCGAACGAGTGAACTGTCGGCGAAGGGGAACGGCCGTGCGGAGGCGGGCCGTTCTTCGGGCATGACAGTCGAAATGCGTGAGGGGTACGAGGGAACGGGACCCGGTGCGATCACACCGGACGGCTGCGCGGTCGAGCTCTACTCGCGGCTGCCGGTGGGAGCGGAGCCGGACATCATCGCCGCGGCCGTGCCGCCGGGCGCGCACATCCTGGAACTGGGCAGCGGGGTCGGACGCATGACCCACCCCCTGCTGGAACGCGGCTTCACGGTCACCGCGGTCGACGAGTCCGCCGAGATGCTGGCCCGGGTCCGCGGGGCACGCACGATATGCGGCCCGGTCGAAGACCTCGATCTGGGCGAGACGTTCGACGTGGTGATGCTCGCGTCGTTCCTCGTGCACACCGGCGACGTCGAGGTGCGGCGCGGCCTGCTGCGCACCTGCGCCCGGCACGTGGCGGAGGGCGGCTGCGTGCTGATCCAGCGGGAGGGCGAGGACTACCACACCAACGTGCCGCGCGAGCGCGTCGATCCCAGCGGCTTCACCATCCGCATCGCGTCGACGGAGCCGGTCGGGGACGGGGTCAACTCGGTCCGCGCGGAGTACGAGTTCCCGGACGCGGCATGGACCCACACGTTCCTGGCCCGTCCGTTGACGAAGGAACAGTTCGAGGAAGCGCTGGCGGAGGCGGGGCTGGAGGTGGACGAGTATCTGACTCCGGACGGCATTTGGGTGCGGGCGATGCGGGCGGCCTAGCGGCAGGGGCTGGGGCAGGGCCGGACGGGAAACTCCGCGGAATCCCGTCGGGCGGCGGCGATGAGTTCTCGGACCGGGGTCGGTCTACCTCTGTGACAACAACAGGGACCGCATCATCACCCGGGAGACCCCCATGTCCGAGACCACCGCCCCCCTCACGTCCGTCACTTCCGCCTCCTCCGCCCGCGGCCGCCGTGCCCACCTCGCCCTGCGCGCGCTGCAGGTCCTACTGGCCCTCTTCTACGGGATCGCCAGCGCCCTGCCCAAGCTGATCGCACATCCGTCGGCCGTGGAGTCCTTCGACAAGATCGGCTGGGGCGGCGCGGGCATGTACACCATCGGCGCGCTCGAACTGGCCGGTGCCGTCGCCCTGTTGATCCCGGTCCTCCAGTCGGTGGCGGCCATGGCGCTGAGCGCGCTCATGGTGGGGGCGTTCATCGTCCAGCTCACCGTCTTCGACGGTCAGTACGCGGCGACCCCGCTCATCCTGATGGTGCCCCTGGCCCTCATCGCCTGGGCCCGACGCGGCCACAACGCGGACCTGCTCCGACTGATCCGGCGACGCGCGTGACCCCTGTGGGAGGGGGACAGGCTCACCGTCCCTCGGGACGCCCCCCGAATCCTCCGAGTCCGCCCGACCCCCGCAGCCGTTCCAGCTCGCGGCGGTCCCGCTTGGTGGGGCGGCCGGCGCCGCGGTCCCGGATACCGGCCGGGGCCGTGGTCTCGCGGGGCGGAGGCGGCGGGGAGTTGTCGATGTAGCACTGGGCGGCGACGGGGGCGCCGACCCGCTTACGGATCAGGCGCTTGACGATGACGATCCGCTCCCGGCCCTCCTGGCGCAGGCGCACCTCGTCGCCGATGCGCACGGAGTACGCGGGCTTGACCCGCTCGCCGTTCACATGGACGTGTCCACCACGGCAGGCGGTGGCGCCCTGGGAGCGGGTCTTGATCAGACGTACGGCCCAGATCCAGCTGTCGATGCGGACGTTCTCGCCGTTGGCCGGCCCGGCGGCCTCGGCGGCGGCCACCGCGGCGGCGATCTTCGGGTCGGGGGCCTGCGCTTCGTCGGTGCCGCTGGTGTCACTGGTGCCGGCCGCTCCGTCGGCGTCGGCGCTGCCAGGGACGTCGGCGGTGCCCTCAGCGCCGGAGGTTCCGGCGGTCCCGTCGGCATCAACGGTGCCGGTCACCTCGTCGGCACCCGCGTCGAGGCCGCCACCGGCCCGCACGCTGGCCCCGCCCCCGGCCCGTCCGCCGGTCTTGCCGGCCCTGCGGGTTCCGCGGCCCGTGTTCTCATCCGCATACTCGGAAGCCATGCAGCCGACCTTAGCGCGCAGAGCCGGGTGAACCGGACGTGATTTTCCGGGGGTGCCGGGAGGCCCTCACCCAGGCCTGGGTGGGCCGCGGGCCTACCGTGGAGCCATGGGAAGCACCGGCCGGTCCGACGGCCTGTCCGACCTCGACCGGCGTGTGGCCGGTTGCCGGGCCTGTCCGCGGCTGGTCGCCTGGCGGGAGGAGGTGGCCCGTACCAAGCGCGCCGCCTTCGCGGACTGGACGTACTGGGGCCGCCCGGTGCCCGGATTCGGCCCGCCCGACGCCCGTCTGCTGATCATCGGGCTCGCCCCCGCGGCCCACGGCGGCAACCGCACCGGCCGCATGTTCACGGGCGATCGCTCCGGGGACGTGCTGTACCGGGCGCTGTACGAGGTCGGACTGGCCTCGCAGCCCACCTCCGTCAGCGTCGACGACGGGCTGGAGCTGTACGGCGTACGGGTCACGGCGCCGGTCCACTGCGCCCCGCCCGCCAACAAGCCCACCCCCGAGGAGCGCGACACCTGCCGCCCCTGGCTGGTCGAGGAGCTGAATCTGCTGCGCCCGACGCTCAGGGCCGCCGTGGTCCTGGGCGCCTTCGGCTGGCAGGCCGCGCTGCCGGCCTTCGCCGAGGCGGGCTGGACCGTGCCCCGCCCCCGACCGGCCTTCGCCCACGGCACCCGTGTGCGGCTCGACGGCCTGGACCTCTTCGGCTGCTTCCACGTCAGCCAGCGCAACACCTTCACCGGCCGCCTCACTCCCCAGATGCTGCGGGAGGTGCTGCGCACGGCGGCGGAGACGGCGGGGCTCGGAACATGAGGCGAGCCCGACGCCGTACGCCTGCCGCCGTGGCCGTGTACGTCCGCCGCCGTGGCCGTTCCTCACACGATGCGGACCGCCGCCACCGGATCCCCCGAAACGGGCGTTGCCCGGCTACGACCCCTGCCTCACGGTTTCCACACGTACCGTACGTCCGGCTCCCGCTCCTCGTTGTCCGCACCGTCCGTGAACTCGACGGCGACGAAGCCGTGCCGCTCGTAGAAGCGGTGGGCGGGCTTGTTCACCTGGAACGTCCACAGCGTGAGGCCCTGGGGGACGCGCTCCTTGGCCAGCGCGACGAACCGGTCGCCGATGCCGCGGCCACGCCAGTCGGGGGCGAGGTAGAGCTGGGCCAGCAGATGGCCGTCGAGGACCATCACCCCCACGGTCCCGCCACCGTCGGCCGCCTCGGCCAACCAGGTCTCCCGCAGCGGCACGACCACGTCCCGGAAGTACGCGCGCACCTCGTCGTCGGAACGGGGCCGTACGACCGTGGGCAGTGCGGCGGCGAAGGACCGCAGCCAGACATCGGCGACGTCCGGGGCGTCGGACGCGGCCGCCCGCCGCAGAACGACCGTGGCCTCATCACTCACGAGCGCGCCTCCTCGGGGACGACCGCCGTGGCCGTGATCTCCACCAACTGCCCCGTGTACCCCAGGCAGGCCACCCCGAGGAGCGTCGACGAATGCGGCCCGGCGCTCAGCCCCGACGCCTCGACCACCTCCCACACCTCGGAGAGCACCGAGGGGTCACCGCTCACCACGTACACGTCCGTGGCCACCACATGCGCCAAGTCGCTCCCGATCGCCCGCAGTTGCTCCCGCAGGTTCGCGATCACCCGCTCGGCCTGCCGCACCGGATCCCCCGGCCCGACGATCTCCCCCTTCTCGTCCAGCGGCACGGCCCCGGCGAGAAACGCGAGCTTCGAGCCCGCCTCGACCACGGAGGCATGCGAATAGGTGGGCGGCGGAAACAACCCGGCCGCGGTGACACGCCGAATCATGCGAGCTCCTGGGGTGGAGAAACGGGCAACCTACCGATCATCCGCAGCGCAGGCCTGCGCGCGCATCCGAATTTCCGGCGGTCACCTCTCGTGCGCCCCACGTACGCTTCCGGCGACCCGCGCACCCCGCCCGACCACCCGGAGCCGCCCCATGCCCGCCCTCCCCGACCAGACCTTCCTCGACACCGTCGCCGACCGCCTCGCCGGCCTCCCCACCGTCCGGGCCGTGGCGCTCGGTGGCTCACGGGCTCAGGGGACCCATACCCGCGACAGTGACTGGGACCTGGCCGTCTACTACCGGGGCCCCTTCGATCCCGCCGATCTGCGTGCCCTCGGGTGGGAGGGCGAGGTGTCCGAGATCGGAGGGTGGGGTGGGGGTGTGTTCAACGGCGGGGCCTGGCTGACCGTCGACGGGCGGCGCGTCGATGTGCACTACCGGGATCTGGACGTGGTCGAGGGCGAGTTGGCGGAGGCGGAGGAGGGGCGGTTCCGGGTGGAGCCGCTGTTGTTCCATCTCGCCGGGATCCCGAGCTACCTGGTCGTCGCCGAGCTGGCGATCAACCGGGTGCTGCGCGGGGCGCTGCCGCGGCCGGCGGCCTATCCGGAAGCGTTGCGCCGTACCGCTGTGGACCGTTGGTACGGCACCGCCCGCGCCACCCTCTCCTACGCGAAGGCCAACCACGCCCCGCACGGCCGGCTCACCGAGGTCGCCGGCGCGCTGGCCACGGCCGCCGCGCAGACCGGTCACGCCGTGCTCGCGGCCCGCGGAGAGTGGGTGACGAACGAGAAACGGTTGCTGGAGCGGGCCGGGCTGCGGGCGGTCGACGGGATTGTCTCTTCGCTGGGTCATGGTGGCCACGGTTCGCTTGTCGGCGCGATCGAGCGGGCCGAGTTCCTCTTCGAGGAAGCTGTCGCGGCAGCACCGGCCGCCGAATAATCCTTCGAAACAAAGGTGTTGTCGTTGCTAACGTCACCTCCGTGGCGAAACTCAATCAGATCATCGCAGTCGAGAAAGGCATCAAGTCCAAGTCTCACCAGGACCTGACGGCCGCTCATCACGGGTTGCAGAAGCCCGCCTTGCTGGCCGGCATCTCGCGGACGTACCAGCCGAAGGACGAGGAGGGCGAGCAGTTGCCGCCCGAGTCCACGCGGGTGCAGGTCAAGGCCGAGGACGTGCTGCGCGAGACCGCGGCCACCCTGACGCGGCTCTTCGACGTGACCGCCACCAAGGACTGGGCCAACTGCGCGGCCAGGGCTGACGTGAAGGTCGACGGGCGGGTGCTCGTCGCCGACGTGCCCGTGTCCTACCTGCTCTTCCTGGAGAAGCAGCTCGTCGACCTCAACACCTTCGTACGGAAGCTGCCCGTCCTCGACGCCTCCGAGTCCTGGGTGCAGGACCCGTCCACCGACGCGTGGAAGACCGAGCCCGTGCGGACCCTGCGGACCAAGAAGGTGCCGCGCAACCACGTCAAGGCCGAGGCCACCGAGAAGCACCCGGCCCAGGTCGAGGTCTACTACGAGGACATCCCCGTGGGGTACTGGACCACCGTGAAGTTCTCCGGCGCCCTTCCCGCCCGGCGCGTCAACGAACTACTCGACCGCGTCGAGAAGTTGCAGCAGGCCGTGAAATTCGCCCGCGAGGAGGCGAACGGTGTCGACGTCGTCGACCAGCGGGTCGGGGACGCTGTGTTCGGCTACCTGTTCGGGTAGCCTTCAAGAATCCCCGGTCCCTTGAGACCGGGGTGCGCGAGGAGCGCAAGCTGAAGCTGAAGCTTGTCGTGACGGAGCGGTTCCAGTGGAGGTTCGAGTCCTCCCCGCGGCATTCATCCCGTGCCGCGGTAGCCCAATCGGCAGAGGCAGACCGCGTTCAATCTCAGACTCTCGCTCCAGACTCAGCATTCGCCGCCGATCGCCGGATCGAACGGGCCCGGGCCCCAGCACGTCGAAATGCAGGTTCAAGTCCTGCCCGCGCAGCTCGATGCGCGGTGGTCCAAAGGCAGGACGCGGCGCGATAACGACTGACCCGGGTTCTCAAGTGTGCCGGCGTGCGAACATGGGCGGCATTTCAGGGCCCGGGGGCAGGCTACGCCCCCGGGTCCACCTAAGTTCACGCCGTCTTCGCGTTCCGCACGCCGTCATTGCGTTCATAAAGAACGCGGCTCTCCAGCCGGTTGTCACACCGCGGAAACACGAATTCAGCTTTCCGTCCGGAAACACGATCTACGGTGGACACACCCACCCGCCCGGCCACCGTCGTCCGAAGGCACACCCCGCGCCCTCGTCCGGACAGGAGCCCCGTGTCCCGGAGCACCGCCCTGCCTCTCTGGCTCGCCCACGCCCTGCGCGCACAGCGCGGGCCCGTTCCCTGGAGCGCGGTGACGCGGGGCGCCCTCGCCGCCGGGCCGCTGCTCCTCGCCGCCGTCCTCGCCGGCCGTACCTCCCTCGGTGTCGTCGCCGCCATCGCCGCCATGCTCGCCGGGATCAACGACCGGCCGGGCAGCCGACGCGTGTCGGTCGAACGGCTCGGGGTGCCCGCGATGGCCGGGGCCGCCGGGCTGCTCGTGGGGACGTACGCCGGGCAGCAACTCGGCGCCGTGCCGCTGACCCTCCTGCTCACCGTGCTCGGGCTCGTCGCCGGCGGCATGAGCGCGGTCGGGCCCGTCGCCTCCAGTGCCGGTACGCAGCTGCTGGTCGCCGCCGCCATCGGCGCCGGGATGCCGCTGCCCGAGCCGGGCTGGCTGCGGGCCCTCGCCTTCCTCGGCGGAGCCGGCTGGCTGCTCGCGCTGCGGCTGGCGCTGCCCACGCCCGGCGCCCTCACCGGTGACTTCCGGTTCGACGGGGAGCGGGCCGCCGTCGCCGAGGTGTACGACGCCGTCGCCGCGCTGCTCGACGCCGCGGGGACCGACCGCGCCACCGCCCGGCGGGCCGCGCTCACCGCCGCCCTCGACCATGCGCAGGACGCCCTCACCGGGCCCCGGCTGCGGCGCTGCGCGAGCTCCTCGGCCGAGCGCCGGCTGCACGCCCAGTACGCCGCCGCGCTGCCCCTCGCCGAGGCCGCGACGGCCCTCGCCTGGGTGGGGGAGAGCGTCTGCGAGCGGGCCGCCGAGGGGCCCCGGCGG
>NZ_JADDRL010000151.1 GCF_021538895.1 Streptomyces olivochromogenes
TGGCCGGGGTTTCCGGTCGGGCACTCGATTGGGGCACCCGGGCGGGATGGCCTCGGCGGTGGGCTTGATGTCGGGTGGGCGACTGGGGGCCGGGTTGCGTGTCCGGTGGCCGGTAGCGCGTTCCTGATGTGGGGAGGCCGGTGTGGGTGCCGGGTGGCTGGTGGCTGGTGTCAGGTGACCGACGGCAGGTGCCGGGTGCCCGATCGCGGGTCCCCCGTACCGCCCGACCGTCGACGGGGAGACCGATCGCCCGTCACCGGCGGGCGTGCCCCAGACTTGAACCATGACGATTCACGAGAACCTTCTCGGGGGCCCGCCCCCGACCCACCTCCCCGACGACCCCGAGCCGCGTGAGCTCCTCGCCCAGGGCACCGCGCCGGCGGACGTCGCCGCCCAGTACCCCACCTCCTCGCTCGCCTGGGCCCAGCTGGCCGACGACGCGTTCGAGCGGGGCTCGGTCGTCGAGTCGTACGCATACGCCCGTACGGGCTACCACCGCGGCCTGGACTCCCTGCGCCGCAACGGCTGGAAGGGCCACGGGCCCGTCCCCTGGGAGCACGAGCCGAACCGCGGCTTCCTGCGCGCCCTGCACGCCCTCGCCCGCGCCGCGCAGGCGATCGGCGAGCAGGAGGAGTACGAGCGCTGCTCGCAGTTCCTGAAGGACTCGTCGCCGACGGCGGCCCAGACCCTGGGCTGAGCGGCGCTCGCGGTGTGGCCCGTCTGGCACTGGACGGGCCTTGCCGTAACCGGGGGTATTACGGAGGATGCCGGTGGGGACCGGGGCCCCCGTGCCGGAATCGGCAGGGGCGGACCGCTACCCGGAGCAACATCAGGAGACAGCGATGTCCCAACAGGCTCATCAGTCCCCCGAGACTCAGGAGCCCGAGACTCCGCATCTCGACTTCGCGGGCACGACGCCGTACGAGGACTACGTCAAGGCGGACGTGCTCACCCACCTCCAGCACACCCTCTCCGACGATCCCGGAGAGATGGTCTTCCTCGTCACCACCCAGGTGATGGAGCTGTGGTTCACGGTCATCGTCCACGAGTGGGAGACCGCGGCGGAGGCGCTGCGTTCGGACGACGTGCCGACGGCCGTCGCCGCGCTGAAGCGCTCCGTACGGGAACTGGACGCGCTCAACGCCTCCTGGAGGCCGCTCGGCCAGCTGACGCCGGCGCAGTTCAACGCGTACCGCAGCGCGCTGGGCGAGGGCTCCGGCTTCCAGTCGGCGATGTACCGCCGCATGGAGTTCCTGCTCGGCGAGAAGTCCGCGTCCATGCTGGTCCCGCACCGGGGCGCGCCGCGCGTCCACGCGGAACTGGAGAAGGCCCTGCACGAGCCCAGCCTGTACGACGAGGTCGTACGGCTCCTCGCCCGGCGCGGCCACGCGATCCCGGCGTCCGTCCTGCACCGTGACGTCGCCCAGCGCTACGAGTCCTCACAGGCCGTGGAGTCGGCGTGGACGGCGGTCTACTCCGGCGACCAGGACGCCGAACTCGCCCGGTTGGGCGAGGCGCTGACGGACGTGGCCGAGCTGGTCTGGCGCTGGCGCAACGACCACCTGGTCGCCACCCGCCGCGCGATGGGCGCGAAGTCCGGTACGGGCGGTTCGGCCGGGGTGGCCTGGCTGGAGAAGCGCGCCCGCAAGAACGTGTTCCCCGAGCTGTGGACGGCGAGGTCCCATGTCTGACGTGAGGGAACTCGCCGCCAGGGCGGAGAAGCTGGACGCGGCGGACGAACTGGCGCCGCTGCGCTCCCGGTTCGTCCTGGACGACGTCGTGTACCTGGACGGCAACTCGCTGGGCGCGCTGCCGGCGAACGTGCCGGGCCGGATCGAGGACGTGGTCCGCCGCCAGTGGGGCGAACTGCGCATCCGTTCCTGGGACGAGAGCGGCTGGTGGACCGCGCCGGAACGCATCGGCGACCGGATCGCCCCGCTGGTCGGGGCGGCGCCCGGGCAGATCGTGGTGGGTGACTCCACCAGCGTCAACGTGTTGAAGGCGCTGGTGGGCGGGGTGCGCCTGGCCCGCCTCGCCCAGGGTCCGGGCCGGGACGAGATCGTGGTCGACGCGACGACGTTCCCCACGGACGGCTACATCGCGCAGTCGGCGGCCCGGCTCACCGGCTGCACCCTGCGCCCGGTGACCCCGGCTCAGGTGCCGGGAGTGCTGGGCGAGCGAACGGCCGCCGTCCTGCTGAACCACGTCGACTACCGCACGGGCCGCCTGCACGACCTGCCCGGTCTGACGGCGGCCGTCCACGCGGTGGGCGCGATCGCCGTCTGGGACCTGTGCCACAGCGCGGGCGCGCTGCCGGTGGGGCTCGACGAGCACGGGGTGGACCTGGCCGTCGGCTGCACCTACAAGTACCTGAACGGCGGCCCGGGTTCACCGGCGTACCTGTACGTGCGCCAGGACGTGCAGGACCGCTTCGACTCGCCGCTGCCCGGCTGGAACTCGCACGCCGACCCCTTCGGCATGCGGCCGGACTTCGAGCCGGCGGCGGGTGCCCTGCGCGGCCGGGTCGGCACCCCGGACATCCTCTCCATGCTCGCCCTGGAGGCCGCGCTGGAGGTCTGGGAGGACGTGGACGTCGCCGCCGTGCGCGCCAAGTCCCTGGCCCTCACGGACTTCTTCCTGGAGTGCGTGACGTCGTACGTCCCGGACGGTCTGGTCGAGTCGCTGACTCCGGCGGCCCACGGTGAGCGCGGCAGCCAGGTCGCGCTGCGCTGTTCCCCCAAGCTCTCAACTTCGTTCGAGCAGGGAGGTACCCCCATCGCGGGCGCCGTGATGAAGCGGCTCATCGAGCGGGGCGTGGTCGGCGACTTCCGGCACCCCGACGTGCTCCGCTTCGGCTTCACGCCGCTGTACGTGGGCTTCGGGGACGCGGAGCGGGCGGCCCGGGTGCTGGGGGAGGAGCTCCGCTAGCGGACCCCGTAGGGCGGCGGACGGCATACAGAACCGTTTACCCTCACCGTGCGTGACATCCCCGTGTCCCCGCACGTCACCGGCCTGATACCGTCCCCGCCAACGGCCGACGTCTCACCTGGTCCGCCAAACCCGTTTCATCGCTGAGAGGTTGGAGCATGCCGGACGACGCCGCAGCAGCCCGCGCCGCCGCCGAGGAGGAGTCGGCCTTCTCCCACCCGCCCGTCGACCCCGACGCGACCGCGACGTACGGCGACCACCCGGACCAGGTGATCGACTTCTACGCCCCGCGCGGCGCCGAGCCCGCGTCACCGGCCTCCCCCGCCCCGCTCGTCGTGCTCCTGCACGGCGGTGCCTGGCGCGCTCCGTACGACCGCCGGCACATCACCCCCTTCGCCGACTACCTGGCCCGCCGCGGCTTCGCCGTGGCCAACGTCGAGTACCGCCGGGGCGCCGTGATCCCGGCCCAGGGCGGCGAGGGCGCGGTCGCAGGCCGCTGGCCGGACACCTTCGACGACGTGGCCGCCGCCCTGGACGCGCTTCCCGCGCTCGCAGGGGAACTCCTCCCGCAGGCAGACTCCCGCCGCACGGTGATCACCGGTCACTCGGCGGGCGGCCACCTGGCGCTGTGGGCAGCGGCCCGCCACGTCCTGCCCGCCGACGCCCCCTGGCGCACGCACCAGCCCGCCCCCCTGCGCGGTGTGGTCTCCCTCGCCCCGATCGCCGACTTCGCCGTCGCGGAGAAGCTCGACGTCTGCGGCAACGCGGCGCTCCAACTCCTCGGCGGGGAAGAGAAGTTCGCCGAACGCCGGCCGTACGCCGACCCGGCCCTCCTCCTTCCCACCGGCATCGCGACGACCCTCGTCCAGGGCCGCACGGACCTCGTCGTCCCCCAGGCGGTCGCCGAGTCGTACGCGGAGGCGGCGGCAAAGGCGGGCGAGGTCGTCGGCCTGACCCTCCTTGAGGACGTGGGCCACTTCCCGCTCATCGACCCGGCGGCGGACGCGTGCGCGGTGGTGGCGGAGGAGATCGCCCAACTCGCCTGGTGAACGGGCGAAGGGTGGACGGATCCCGGGTCCCCCGTCATACCCGTAGTACTTGAGAGCTACCCCCAAGGACAGCTCCCAGGCGGGACGCCAACGACAGCCCCCGATTCCTAACTTCCTTGTCAGACAAGCCCGATGGCCGGGCGGACAAGGGGGAGAGCGACGATGGGGCTTGAACCGGGGGAGCAGAGGCCGGGGTGGGTCGGCGTCCGAGACGCGACTGCGGCCGGGGCCGAGCGGAGCGCACGGGCAGCCGAGTTGAACGCTACGGCGGCCGGGGCCGAGCTGAGTACAGCGGCGCAGGCAGCCGCGTCGTACGCACCCGCGGCCGCCGACGGCGAGGAGTCCCCACAGGGGCCACCCGCACCTGACAATGATTCCCGCACGGGTGGTGCGGGTGGTGCGGGTGGGAGCAAACCCGCCGATGGCGAAGCCGAGGCGTCACCCCCACGCCCCCGCACTTGGCACCGAACCCTCCTCGCCACCCTCATAACCGCCGCCGTAGTAATCCCCTTGTCCGCCGCAGCCCGACCGGAGGTCCCCGCTCCGCCTCCCGCCGTCCTTCCCCAGCCGACGGCGACCACCCTGAACGAGGCCTACACGGCCAACAGAGCCAACGCCACCGAGGCCGCCCACATGGCGGCAGCCCACGGCTACCGCCACCGCGCCACCGCGGACCGCGCCATCGCCGCCCGCTCCCGCCAGTTCCTGACCTACGACGGCCGCGGCCCCGGCCGAGCGACAGAGATCCTCGGCGACCTGGCCCACGCCGACCACATAGCGGTCCTGGTCCCCGGCTCCGACACCTCCCTCGACACCTACGCCCGCTTCCACGCGGCAGCGGCCGCCCTCCACACCGAACTCACCCGCACGGCACCCCCGACCACACACGTGGCCGTAGTCGCCTGGCTCGGCTACACCACCCCAGGCACCGTCAGCACAACGGTCACCACCACGGACCGCGCCGACGAGGCCGCCCCCGACCTGCGCGCGTTCATACGGGAGTTGCGCGGCATCGTGGGCCACAAGGCCCAGCTCTCCCTGCTGTGCCACTCCTACGGCTCGGTCGTCTGCGGCCGAGCCGCCCCCGGCCTGGCCGCCGACGACCTCGCACTCATCGGCAGCCCCGGCACCGGCGCCGACACGGCCGCCGCGCTGCACACCCCGGCCCGGGTCTGGGCGGCCCGCGGTTCGAACGACTGGGTGGCCGGCGTACCGCACGTCAGCGCGACCCTCTTCGGCACCACCGTCGGCTTCGGCACCGACCCGGTCTCCCCGGCCTTCGGCGCCCGCGTCTTCGACGCCGCCGACGCCGACCACAGCGGCTACTTCGCCCCGGGCTCGACCGCGCTCACCAACCTGGCCCGGATCGTCCTCGGCGAGACCTCGGAGGTGACCCGTGCGTGAGCCGGCCCCGAACCCCGTGCACCGCGCGCTGACCGGCATACGGCAGGGCGCCCGCCGCGTGGACACCGCCACGCCCGCCTCCCGGGACCGCGCCCTGGACGCCCTGCGGGCGCTGGCGATCCTCGGTGTCGTCCTCGGGCACTGGCTGGTCACCGCCCTGGTTGTGGACGGGGACACGCTGCACACGGCGAGCCCGCTCGGATCCATGCCCTGGCTGGCGCCCGTCTCCTGGGTCTTCCAGACCCTCGCCGTCTTCTTCCTGGTGGGCGGCCATGTGGCCACCCGCGGCCACGCCTCGGCGCGGGCGCGGGGAACGACGTACCCACAGTGGCTGTACGGCCGCCTGTCCCGCCTGTTCCGGCCGGTGGCCGCGCTGCTGGGGCTGTGGGCGGTGGCGGCCGCGGCGCTGCTCGTCTCGGGCGCGCCCCTGGAGACGGTGCACACGCTGGTCAAACTGGCCCTGTCCCCGCTGTGGTTCCTGGTGGTCTTCGCTGCACTGACGGCGGCGACCCCTCTGGTCGCGCGCCTCAATCCGATGTGGCCCCTGGCCGTCGTGCTCCACGTGGACCTGTGGCGGTTCGGCCTGGGCGGCGCCCCTGACTGGCTCGGCTGGGTGAACGTGGCGGCGGGCTGGCTGGTGCCGTACACCCTGGGCGCGGCGTGGGCGCGCGGCGAACTGGATGGCAGGCGGGCGGGCTGGGTCCTGTTTGCCGGCGGCGCGGCGGCCACGGCGGGACTGGTCGCGTGGGCCGGGTATCCGGCGTCGATGGTCGGCGTGCCGGGCGCGGCGGTCTCCAACCTCGACCCGCCGACTCTGGCGGCCGTCACCTTCGGCCTGGCCCAGTGCGGACTGGCCCTGTTGCTGCGCGACCGGCTGCGCCGCGCGATGGGCCGCCCCCTGGCCTGGGCTGCGGTGGCACTGGTGAACCTCTCCGCGATGACGATCTTCCTGTGGCACCAGACCGCCCTCATGGCCACGACGGCCACCGCCCTGCCGACCGGCCGCCGGTCCGGCCTGCACACGCTTCCCGACGATCTGACCTGGGTGGCGGCGCGGTTGGCCTGGCTCCCGGTGTTCGCCCTGGCCCTGACCGTGTGCTGGACGGCCTTCCGTTCCTTCGAACAGGGCCCCCGCCGCCGCGCGGGCCGTCCCTCCCGGCTGGTCCACCGCCACGCCCGCCCTGCGGACGTGAAGGCCTCGCGCCATGCCTAGGGTTGACTCCGTGAACGGCGCGGACCCCAGGACCCCCTCGGACGACGAGCCCGTCTCCGCCACCGAAAGCCGACTTCGCCGTCTGCGCGTCTGGCTCGGCGAACAACCCTCCTCCCAGTCGCCCCCCTTCTCCAGACAGCGCTGGCTGCGCCTGCTGACGTACCTGGCCACCTGCTATCTCGCGCTCGGCATCGCCCTGGCCGGCGGCGGCGAACTGGCCGACGACTACCGCCTCTCCACGGCCCAGGGCATGCTGGCCGGCATCACCCAGGCCGTCGCCGTCGTCCTGGCCCTGCGGCGCCCGGTCCCGGCCTGGGGTCTGTCCCTGGCCCCCGCCCTGCTGACCGCGGTGGTGGCCCGCCCCCACCTGGCGAACACCGCGCTCCCCGGCCCCAACTGGCCCTGGGGAACGCCCACCCTGCTGGCCCACATGGCGGTGCTCCTGCTGCTCGCCGTGCGGGTCCGCACGGCCGGCGCGATCGCGGCGCTGGCGGGGTCCGCCCTGGCGACCTATCTCGTGCAGGGCGTGCTGGGCGCGCAGCGGTACTCCTCGACGGGCGTCGTGGCCGTCATGCTGTTCGCCCTCTCCGTCCTGGTCGGCACCGCTCTGCGCGGCCGCAGCGAGGCACGGAAGCAGCTGGTGGAGCAGACGACGATCACCGCCGAGGAGCGCGCCCGCCGCACCCTGCTGGAGGAGCGCAGCCGGATCGCCCGTGAACTGCACGACGTGGTGGCCCACCACATGTCGGTGATCTCGATCCAGGCCCAGGTCGCCCCGCACCTGGTGGACGACCCCTCCGAGGAGCTGAAGGAGAACCTCGCCGGCATCCGCCAGAACGCGCTGGAGGCGCTGACCGAACTGCGCCGCGTGCTCGGCGTCCTGCGCTCCGAGGAGCCCGACGACCTGCACCATCCGCAGCCCACCCTGGACCGCCTCGACGCCCTCCTGGAGAACACCCGGGCCGCTGGCCTGGACATCGAGACCGACATCAGGGGCGGGCCCACCGCCTACCCGCCGGGTGTCGAACTGTCCGCGTACCGGATCCTCCAGGAGGCGCTGAGCAACGTGCTGCGCCACGCGCCGGGTTCCCAGGTCCGTGTGGAGGTCAGCCACTTCAGGGACGGTGTCCATCTGGGGGTCATCAACTCCCGCCCCGGCCAGGCCGTTCCGGCTTCCGCGGGCAGCGGACACGGCCTGCTGGGGATGCGGGAACGCGCGGCCATGCTGGGCGGCAGCGTCACGGCGACCCCCACCCTGCACGGCGGTTTCATGGTGACGGCGTTCCTCCCCAGGGGCGGCGGCCCCACGACACCACCCGCGTCCGACGACGAAGTCGGCGCGCCCGCAAAAGGAGACGATCGCCCATGACACCCGGCGGACAGAGCATCCGCGTACTCATCGCCGACGACCAGCAGATGGTCCGCCAGGGCTTCACCGTGCTGCTCAACACCCAGCCGGACATCGACGTGGTCGGGCAGGCGGTGGACGGCCTGGACGCGATCGCCAAGGTCGCCGAACTCGCCCCCGACGTGGTGCTGATGGACATCCGGATGCCCGAACTGGGCGGCATCGAGGCCACCCGCCGGCTCATCACCGACGAGTCCGCCGTCAAGGTCCTCGTCCTCACCACCTTCGACCTGGACGAGTACGTCTACGAGGCGCTGCGGGCGGGAGCCTCCGGCTTCCTCCTCAAGGACGCCTCCGCGGACCAGCTCGCCGAGGCGGTCCGCGTGGTCGCCGCCGGTGACGCCCTGCTCGCCCCCGGGATCACCCGGCGTCTGATCGCCGAGTTCGCCCGCCTGGACGGCGGCCACCGCGCCCCGCTCAAACAGCGCGTCGGCGACCTGACGGAACGCGAGACGGAGGTCCTGGCCCTGATCGCCCAGGGCCTGTCGAACGCGGAGATCGCCGAACGGCTGGTGGTGGCCGAACAGACAGTGAAGACGCACGTGGGCCGGATCCTGGTGAAGCTGGGCCTGCGCGACCGCACCCAGGCGGCGGTGTTCGCCTACGAATCGGGGCTGGTCCGCCCCGGAACCCGCTGAAACCCCGTGGCCTGCCCCGCGTAGTACCTGAGAGGGATTCCCAGGGACCCTCTCATTGGTGACGACCGTGACCCGGTCCGCCGCATACCTTTTTCATCGTGACCGAGACGACGCACACGCAGACGACACCGCCGGGCGCAGCCGCCAGGCCGCGCAGCCCGGAGTTCCGGCTTGTCGCGGACGCCCTGCGGGGGCTGCGGCAGGACCTCTTCCACGACGCCTTCGCCTATGTCCCGCTGCCCCGCAAGCGCGTCCACGGCCGGCTGACCCGGCGTCTCGGCGGCCGCCCCCGGGAGTACGCGGCCTGGACACCGCACATGCTGGTCGCGGCCCTGGGCGCGGTGGCGATGCTCAACGGGTTCTGGGGCAGTGGCAGTGGCGGTGGGGCGTCCCTGCTGTGTGGTCTCCTCGCGCTGATTCCGGTCCTGCTGACCCTGGCCCGTCCGGTGGGAGCCTTCTGGCTGTCCCTCGCGGCGACGGCCGTCACCTCGATCGTGAGCTCGTCCTGGGCCGACTGGCCGTGGCTGCCGGGCAGCTTCCTGGCCCATCTCGTGGTGCTCACGGTGGTGGCGATACGGACCCGCCCGCGCACGGCGGCCTGGATGTGGGCGCTGACCGCGGGCTACGGCTTCATCGTCGAGAGCATCCACAGCGGGGGCCAGTACAACACCAACCTCGGCCCGATGCTCGTGCTCTCGGCGATATCCCTGCTGGCCGTCACGGTCTGGCACATACGCCGGGACGCCGTGCAGGAGGTGACCGCCCAGCAGACGGTGACCGCGCACGAGCGCTCACGCCGCACGCTGCTGGAGGAGCGCACCACCATCGCCCGCGAGCTGCACGACGTGGTCGCCCACCACATGTCCGTGGTCGCCATCCAGGCGGAGGCGGCGCCGTACCGGGTGGAGAACCCGCCGCCGGAGCTGGAGAAGGCCTTCGCCACCATCCGGGAGAACGCGGTGGCGGCGCTGACCGAGCTGCGCCGTGTCCTCGGCGTGGTCCGCGCCGAGGACTACGAAGCGCCGGAGGCCCCGCAGCCCACCCTCGCGGAGCTGGACGCCCTGCTCGCCAACGTGCGGGAGGCCGGCCTCGACGTGGAGAAGGTGGTGACCGGCGCGGTGCGCGAACTCCCGCAGGGCGTGGAGCTGTCGGCGTACCGGATCGTCCAGGAGGCGCTGAGCAACACGCTGCGGCACGCGCCCGGGGCGAGCGCCCGCGTCGAGATCGGGTACGTGCTCGGCGGGCTCGGCCTGCGCATAGTCAACGGCCCGCCGCCGGCGCCGAACCTGGTGAAGCCCTCCCCGGGCGCCGGGCACGGCATCACCGGGATGCGGGAGCGCGTCTCCATGCTGAGCGGTGAGATGACGGCCGGCACGGCCGAGGACGGCGGCTACGAGGTGGCGGTGTTCCTGCCGGTCGCCGCCGCGAGCGACGGTGAGGCATGACGATCCGGGTACTGATCGCGGACGATCAGATGATGGTGCGCGAGGGCTTCTCGGTCCTGCTCAACGCGATGCCGGACATCGAGGTCGTCGGCGAGGCCGTCAACGGGCGCGAGGCGGTCGAGCGGGTCCGGGAACTGGCCCCGGACGTCGTGCTCATGGACATCCGGATGCCCGAGCTGAACGGCATCGAGGCGACGCGCGAGATCGTCGCCGCGGACGGCACGGCGAAGGTGCTGGTGCTGACCACGTTCGACCTCGACGAGTACGTGTACCAGGCGCTGCGGGCGGGAGCCTCCGGCTTCCTGCTCAAGGACGCCTCGGCCCGCCAGCTCGCCGACGGGGTACGGGTGGTGGCCTCCGGGGAAGCGCTGCTCGCCCCCTCCGTCACCAGGCGGCTGATCACGGAGTTCTCCCGGCTGTCCGAGCCCCCGCGGCTGCCGGCCACCGCCCAGGCGTCGTACGGCGACCTGACCGAGCGCGAGACGGAGGTGTTGGTCCTCATCGCACAGGGGCTGTCCAACGCGGAGATGGCGGAGAGGCTGGTGGTCGCGGAATCGACGATCAAGACGCACGTGAGCCGGATCCTGGTGAAGCTGGGCCTGCGGGACCGCACCCAGGCGGCGGTGTTCGCCTATGAGGCGAGGCTCGTCACGCCCAGTTGAGACACCCCTGGTCAGGGAGGGGGTGGCCGGGCTAGCGTCCGTCCATGGCAGCCGTTTTCGACCTTGCTTTCGACCCTTGGGACCCGGCGTTCGTCGCCGACCCGTACCCGGCCTATGCCGAGTTGCGGGCGAGGGGCCGTGTGATCCACTACGAACCGACCGACCAGTGGCTGATCCCGCACCACGCGGACGTCTCGGCGCTGCTGAGGGACCGGCGGCTGGGCCGTACCTACCAGCACCGGTTCACGCACGAGGACTTCGGGCGTACGGCGCCGCCGCCGGAGCACGAGCCGTTCCACGTGCTGAACGACCACGGGATGCTCGACCTGGAGCCGCCGGACCACACCCGTATCCGGCGCCTGGTGTCGAAGGCGTTCACGCCGCGCACGGTGGAGCAGCTCAAGCCGTACGTCCGGGAGCTGGCCGGCGATCTCGTCTCGGCGCTGGTGGAGGCGGGCGGCGGCGACCTGCTGACGGACGTCGCGGAGCCGCTGCCGGTCGCGGTGATCGCTCAGATGCTGGGCATCCCCGAGTCGGACCGCGCGCAGCTGCGCCCCTGGTCGGCGGACATCTGCGGGATGTACGAGCTGAACCCGTCGCAGGACACGGCGGCGAAGGCGGTGCGGGCGTCGGTCGAGTTCTCCGACTACCTGCGGGAGCTGATCGCGGCCCGCCGCAGGGAGCCCGGCGAGGACCTGATCTCCGGTCTGATCGCGGCGCACGACGAGGGTGACCGGCTGACGGAACAGGAGATGATCTCCACGGCCGTCCTGCTCCTGAACGCCGGCCACGAGGCCACGGTCAACGCGACGGTGAACGGCTGGTGGGCCCTGTTCCGCAACCCGGCCCAGCTGGCCGCCCTCCGCGCGGACCACTCCCTGATCCCCTCGGCCATCGAGGAGCTGATGCGCTACGACACCCCGCTGCAGCTCTTCGAGCGCTGGGTCCTGGACGAGATCGAGATCGACGGCACGACGATCCCGAGGGGCGCGGAGATCGCCATGCTCTTCGGCTCCGCCAACCACGACCCGTCCGTCTTCACCGCCCCCGACCGACTCGACCTCACCCGCGAGGACAACCCCCACATCTCCTTCAGCGCCGGCATCCACTACTGCATCGGCGCCCCCCTGGCCCGTATCGAACTGGCGGCCTCGATGACGGCCCTCCTGGAGAAGGCCCCGACCCTGATCCTGGCGGCAGAGCCGACGAGGAAGCCGAACTTCGTGATCCGGGGGCTGGACGGGTTGAGCGTCGAGGTGGGGTGATCACCCGTTCGGCTGATCGCCGAGTGATTCCACACGATCGTCGCGGACGACTCGTCACGCTGGTGCCGGCCTGCGAAGGGGGCACCATGACAGGCACGGGCCAGATGTCGGTGGACGAGTTCGAGCAGGTCGCCGCGTTTGTCGAACGGGAGATCGAGACCGTCAGGCTTGAGTTCATCGACGGACGGATCGGGCTCAGGAAAGCGTCGGACGGCACCCACGGCACGGTCGTCATGTGGCTGGTCCACCAGTGGATGCGGGCCAGTCCTGAATTCCACCTCTACCCCTGTCGGGGGCTGAAGGTGGAGGCGCATCGCCTGGGCCGGGTCCTGCCGGACGGAGTTCTCGCACCAGTCGGCCACTTCACGGGGCATGGCGACTGGTCTGACCCCGACGGCGTGCTCATGGCTGTCGAGGTCACGTCGCACGACTCGTACACGCACCACCGCGACCGTGTGGTGAAGGTCTGTGCCTACGCGGGCACGGGCATCCCGGTCTACTTGCTGATCGACCGGCACAACCGCTCGGTCCTCGTGCACACCGACCCCGATCAGGAGGACGGATACCGGAACATTCATACGGTGAGGCTCGGTGGCAAAGTCGCCCTTCCTGCCCCCGTGGGCATCGAGCTCGACACCGAGGAGCTCAAGCAGTACGTCGACTGAGGGGCACCGTCACGTCGTCATGTCCCGGCTCCGCAACCCCGCCAGTCCTCCACCCACCAGCATCATGGCCAGCCCCATCAGAATCAGTACCGGAGGCCACTCCATTCCTCCGCCCGGCAGCTTCGGGAGGTGGCCGAACGGGGACAGGTCCAGCATGATCCGCGGGGCGTTCAGGGCCGGGCCCACCCAGCCGATCAGGAGGACCGCCACGGCGATGCCCCAGGAGGCGGGGGCCAGGCGGGGGGCCAGGCCGTACAGCAGGACCGCCGCGCCGCCGATCACCCATACCGCCGGGACCTGGACCAGGCAGGCGCCCAGGATCGGGCCGATCTCCTTGCCGTAGCCGACGGCGAAGCCCAGGCCCGCGAGGAGCATGATCAGCGCCGAGCCGCCGAAGGCGATCACCAGATGGCCGGCGGCCCAGCGCAGGCGGCCCACCGCGCACGCCAGCAACGGTTCCGCCCGGCCGGAGGTCTCCTCGCCGTTCAGGCGCAGCACCGACGCCACCACGTACAGCGAGGCGATCAGGCCCAGCATCCCCACCATCGACGCGAGGAATGCGTCCGTGAGGCCGCTCAGGCCGCCCATCCGCTCGAAGATCTCCCGCGCCTTGTCGTTGTCGCGGACCAGGTCGGCCGCGCCGTCCGTCAGCCCGCCGTACACCACCCCGGCGAGGAAGAAGCCGACCGACCAGCCGAGCACGCCGCCCCGCTGGAGCCGCCAGGCCAGGGCGCCCGCCGTGCCGAGGCGGCCGGTGGGCGGGCCGGGCCGGGTGGGCAGGAAGCTCATGCCCACGTCCCGGCGGCCCGCCAGCTCGTAGGCGACCACGGCCTGCACGGCCACCGCCGCCGCGAACAGCAGCAGCACCCACCAGCGCTCGCCCGCGAAGGAGCGCTGGTTCTCCAGCCAGCCCAGCGGGGACAGCCAGGTCAGTACGGACGAGCCTCCCCCAGTGCCGAAAGCCTGGGAGGTGCCCCCATCCGTCGCGGAGTCGCCCGCCGCGCGCAGCACGAAGGCCGCGCCCAGCACCGCCGCCGTCAGTCCGCGGGCCAGCCGTGCGCTCTGGGTCAGCTGGGCGGCGATCGCCGCCATCGTGGCGAAGACCATGCCGACGCCGGCGAGCCCGAGCCCGAAGGACAGGGCGCCGGACGCCCCCTGCCCGGCCAGGCCCGCCGTGATCAGCAGGGCCAGCACCGCGTTCGCCGCGGCCGCCGTGAGCAGCGCCGCCGTGAGGGAGGCGCGCCGGCCCACCGTGCCCGAGGCCACCAGCTCCTGCCGGCCGCTCTCCTCCTCGTCCCGGGTGTGCCGTACGACGATCAGCAGGCTCATCACGGCGCCGAGCGCGGCCGCGTAGATGCCGACGCGCCACGCCGTCAGCGCGCCGATCGAGGTGTCGAAGACCGGGCCGATCAGCGCGCGGAAGGAGGCGTTGGTTTCCATCTGCCGCACCAGGTCGGCGCGTTCGGCGGTGGTGCCGTACAGGCCTTTGAGCGTGTTCGGCATGGAGAGGACCATGAGCGCGTTCACCGCGATCCAGACCGGGATCATCACCCGGTCGCGACGCAGCGCGAAGCGCAACAGGGTGCCGGTGCCGGCCAGTTGGCGCGAGCCGCGCGGCGCCCGGGTCGCAAGCGTGGTCATCGGGCCACCTCGTCCTGGTAGTGACGCAGGAAGAGTTCCTCCAGCGTCGGCGGGGTCGAGGTCAGCGAGCGCACCCCCGACTCGCTCAACTGCCGCAGTACGCCGTCCAGCTGGTCGGTGTCGACCTGCAGACGGACCCGGCGGCCCCGCACGTCGAGGTCGTGGACGCCGGGCAGGTGCGCCAGCCCGTTGGGCGGGCCCGCGAGTTCGGCGGTCACGCTGGTGCGGGTGAGGTGGCGCAGGTCGGCGAGCGATCCGGTCTCGACCGTACGGCCCTTGCGGATGATGCTGACCCGGTCGCAGAGCTCCTCGACCTCGCTCAAGATGTGCGAGGAGAGCAGGATCGTACGGCCGCGGTCGCGTTCCTCCTCCACGCAGCGCTGGAACACCTCCTCCATCAGCGGGTCCAGGCCCGAGGTCGGCTCGTCCAGGATCAGCAGGTCGACGTCGGAGGCGAAGGCGGCGACCAGGGCGACCTTCTGCCGGTTGCCCTTCGAGTACGTGCGGCCCTTCTTGGTGGGGTCCAGCTCGAAGCGCTCGATCAGCTCCGCCCGGCGCCGGGGGGCGAGGCCCCCGCGCAGGCGGCCGTACAGGTCGATGACCTCGCCGCCGGAGAGGTTGCGCCACAGGGTGACGTCGCCGGGGACGTAGGCGATCCGGCGGTGCACCTCCACCGCGTCCGTCCACGGGTCGCGGCCAAGCATCTGCGCGGCGCCCGCGTCGGCGCGCAACAGCCCGAGCAGCACCCGGATGGTGGTGGACTTGCCCGAGCCGTTCGGGCCGAGGAAGCCGTGGACCTCGCCGGTCTCGACGTCCAGGTCGAGGCCGTCCAGGGCGTGTGTGCTGCCGAACGACTTGCGCAGTCCGGAGACGGTGATTGCCTTCGTCATGGCTCAGAACGTACGCTTCTTTCAGAAATTTGTGAAGTTAAGGAAGTGCATGAAGCTCCGGTAGGGTGATCGCATGACGGAATCAGCCGGTGGCCGGCGGGACGCGGAGGCCGTGTCGCAGTTCGTCGAGTCCTTCGCGGCGCAGCTCGTCGAGGCCGGGATGCAGCGGATGCCCGCCCGGGTCTTCGCCGCGCTCCTGTCCTGCGACGACGGTGCCCTGACCTCCGCCGAACTGGGCGAACAGCTCCAGGTCAGCCCCGCCGCCGTCTCCGGCGCGGTGCGCTACCTGGCGCAGCAGCACATGGTGTCCCGCGAGCGCGAGCCCGGCTCGCGGCGGGAGCGCTACCGCGTGCACAGCAACCAGTGGTACGAGGCCCTGACCAACCGCGAGGCCGTCCTCAAGCGGTGGGAGGGGGCGCTGCGCGACGGCGTCCACAGCCTCGGCGCGGACACGCCCGCGGGACGCCGCATGGCCGAGACCCTCGCCTTCTTCGAGTTCGTCGACGGCGAGATCGCGGCCATGATGGAGCGCTGGCGGGTGCACCGGGAGAAGACCTTCGGGCAGGGCTGACCCGCAGGTCCCCGCCGGCTGCCGGGCTCCCGCGCCGCGCCTCCCGCACCGCGCCACCCGCCTCCCGCCTCACGCCGAGGGCAACGTGAGACCCCAGGCGCCTTCCACCACCCGCCACGTCCGCCGTCGCACCGGTCCTGACACGGCCGAGTCCGCCCGGTAGCGGAAATCCGCCCCGGCGACGGTCACCGTCTGCCCGGAGACCCGCAGCGGGGTCGCCTCCGCGCCCACCGACAGGGGCCGTACCTCCACCGAGGCCATCCCGCCCGTACCCGGGGCCACCGACACCGTCTCCACCGGCTGGTCCAGGTCCACGACCGTCTCGCCGTCGACCTCGACGCGGAGCCGGGAGGGGCCCGGGCAGGGTACGGAGGCGAGGCGGGCCGGGCGGGGGGCCAGGTTGCGGACCAGGGAGCGGTACGTCGTGCGCAGCCACGGCCGCCCCGAGGCGACGCTCACCGGCTCGGCGGCCGCCGCCCGCACCGGCGCCGGCGGAATGCCCAGCGTGCCCAGCACCACCCCGTCGCTGTCGTCGACCAGCAGGTCCAGTTGCCGCGCGGCCCCGTCCAGCACGGCCCGCGCCGCCGCCACCGCACCCGCCGGCACCCCGAGGGCCTCCGCCAGGGCCGCCTGCCCGACCGGCACCACCGACAGCACGCATCCGGCCAGGTCCCGCTGCCGGTGCAAATGGGACACCGCCCGGACCAGAGCGCGGTCGTCGCCGACGACCACCGGCCGCCGGGACCCGCGCCGGGCCAGTGCCCGGGCGAATTCCTCGGGACCGTCCGGCAGACACACCTTGGTCGCCGCACCCGCGCTGAGCACGTCTTTCGCGATCCGTACGGACTCGCCGTCCGTCTGCCGGGCTGCCGGATCGATGACCACCAGCAGCTGATCGGACGTCGCGAAAGTCGCCACCTCGGTCCTGCCTCGCTTCCTCGGGTAGCATCTTTGTGCAAGAGCCCCTTGCGCTATTGCGCCAGGGGCTTCGTCTATTCCGGGGCATCCGGTCCGACGGTTGTGCGACCAATGGCGGTCGCGGTGGTACGCGGCGGTGAACCTTACGCCCACGCCCCTGACCTTGGACATGCCCCGCCCGGAAGGGGTGTACGCGCGTGCCCGCACTTGTGCTGCTCGGTGCTCAGTGGGGTGACGAAGGCAAGGGGAAGGCCACCGACCTGCTCGGTGGCTCGGTGGATTATGTAGTGCGCTACCAGGGCGGCAACAACGCCGGCCACACGGTCGTCGTGGGCGACCAGAAGTATGCACTCCACCTGCTCCCTTCCGGAATCCTCTCGCCCGGTTGTACGCCGGTCATCGGCAACGGTGTCGTCGTCGACCCGTCGGTCCTGCTCTCCGAGCTGAGCGGTCTGAACGAGCGTGGCGTCGACACGTCCAAGCTCCTGATCAGCGGTAACGCGCACATCATCACGCCGTACAACGTGACCGTCGACAAGGTGACGGAACGCTTCCTCGGCAAGCGCAAGATCGGTACGACCGGCCGCGGCATCGGCCCGACCTACGCCGACAAGATCAACCGCGTCGGCATCCGGGTCCAGGACCTGTACGACGAGTCGATCCTGCAGCAGAAGGTCGAGGCGGCGCTCGACGTCAAGAACCAGCTGCTCACCAAGCTGTACAACCGGCGCGTCATCTCCGCCGACCAGGTGGTCGAGGAACTGCTGGGCTACGCCGAGCAGATCAAGCCCTACGTCACCGACACCGTCCTGGTCCTGAACCAGGCGCTGGAGGAGAACAAGGTCGTCCTGTTCGAGGGCGGTCAGGGCACCCTGCTCGACATCGACCACGGCACGTACCCCTTCGTGACGTCCAGCAACCCCACCGCGGGCGGCGCCTGCACCGGTGCGGGCGTGGGCCCCACGAAGATCAGCCGGGTCATCGGCATCCTCAAGGCGTACACCACCCGCGTCGGCGCCGGTCCGTTCCCGACGGAGCTGTTCGACGAGGACGGCGAGGCGCTGCGCCGCATCGGCGGCGAGCGGGGTGTGACCACGGGCCGCGACCGCCGCTGCGGCTGGTTCGACGCCGTGATCGCCCGCTACGCGACCCGCGTCAACGGCCTCACCGACTTCTTCCTCACCAAGCTGGACGTGCTGACCGGCTGGGAGCAGATCCCGGTCTGTGTGGCGTACGAGATCGACGGCAAGCGGGTCGAGGAGCTGCCGTACTCGCAGACGGACTTCCACCACGCGAAGCCGGTCTACGAGACGCTGCCGGGCTGGTCGGAGGACATCACCAAGGCCAAGTCCTTCTCGGACCTGCCGAAGAACGCCCAGAACTACGTCAAGGCGCTGGAGGAGATGTCCGGCGCCCCGATCTCCGCGATCGGCGTGGGCCCGGGCCGGGACGAGACGATCGAGATCAACTCGTTCCTGTAAGTCGCTTGAAAGCACGGCGCCTTGGGCCGGTCATGGACATCCTTGACCGGCCCATGGGCTGCTCCTGGTTCCGCCCGGATCCGGCGGAGGGCAAGCATCTACGCGGGTAGTTGCCGTCCCTCCTCCCTCTCCCAGTTCAGGAGCCCCGTATGTCCGTCCCTCCCATGAACCGCCGGCAGTTCATGCAGAAGTCGGCCGTCACCGGTGCCGCCGTCGCCGCAGCCGGGGCGGTCGGCACCGGTACCGCCGAGGCCGCCGACCCCGGCCCCGAAAAGGCGCCCCGCACCTGGTCGTTCTCCATCCTCGGCACCACCGACCTGCACAGCCACGTCTTCGACTGGGACTACTACAAGGACGCGGCCTACAGCGACAAGGCGGGCAACTCCGTCGGCGTGGCCCGCGTGGCCACCCTCATCAAGCAGCAGCGCGAGGCCAAGGGCGAGCACCGCGTGCTGCTCGTCGACGCCGGCGACATCATCCAGGGCACCTCCCTGGCCTACTACTTCGCGCGCGTCGACCCCATCACCGGCACCGACGGCAAGCGCGGCCCCCAGCACCCGATGGCCGTCGCCATGAACCACATGCGCTACGACGCCGCGGCCCTCGGCAACCACGAGTTCAACTACGGCATCGACGTGCTGCGCAGGTTCGAGAGCCAGTGCCGCTTCCCGCTGCTCGGCGCCAACGCCCTGGACGCGAAGACGCTCCGGCCCGCCTTCCGGCCGTACACCGTGAAGCGGATCTGCGTGCCGGGCGCCCCGGACATCAAGGTCGGCATCCTCGGCCTGACCAACCCCGGTATCGCGCTGTGGGACAAGGACAACGTCAGCGGAAAGATGGTCTTCCCGGGCCTCGTCGAGCAGGCGAAGAAGTACGTGCCGCGGCTGCGCGCCCTCGGCTGCGACGTCGTCTTCCTGACCGACCACTCCGGCCTGGACGGCTCGTCCTCGTACGGCGACGCGCTCCCGTACACCGAGAACGCCTCCAACCTGGTCGCCGAGCAGGTCCCCGGCATCGACGCGATCCTCGTCGGCCACACCCACGTCGAAGTCCCGTCGTACACGGTGAAGAACGCGGAGACCGGCGAGGAGGTCCTCCTCTCCGAGCCGTACTGCTGGGGCTACCGCCTCAGCGTCTTCGACTTCGAGCTGGAACTGCACCATGGGCAGTGGAAGGTGACGAGCAAGAAGGCGCAGACCCTCAACCCCAAGGACGTGGCGGAGGACCCGGAGATCACCCGGCTCCTCACGGCGGACCACGACCTCGTGGTCAAGTACGTCAACACGGCGGTCGGCACCTGTACCGAGGACCTCTCGGCGGCCGAGTCCTGCTGGAAGGACGTGCCGATCATGGACTTCATCCACAAGGTCCAGATGGACACGGTGAAGGCGGGACTGTCCGCGGCGGACGCGGCGCTCCCGCTGATCTCCGTGGCCGCGCCCTTCAGCCGCACGGCCGACATCCCCAAGGGCAGCGTGACCATCAAGGACATCGCCGGGCTCTACATCTACGACAACACCCTGTACGGCAAGAAGCTCACCGGCGCCCAGCTCAAGGCTTACCTGGAGTACGCGGCGAAGTACTACCACCAGGTCCCGGCCGGCACGAAGGTCGACACCGCGACCCTCACCAACGCCAACAACTTCTGGGACTACATGTACGACACCGCGGCGGGCGTCTCCTATGAGATCGACATCGCCCAGGCCGAGGGCTCCCGGATCAAGAACCTGACCTACAAGGGCGCTCCGGTCGCCGACGACCAGGTCTTCGTCGTGGCGGTCAACAACTACCGGGCGAACGGCGGTTCGGGGTACCCGCACATCGCCTCGGCGCCGAACGCGTACAGCTCGACGAACGAGATCCGCCAGCTGATGATCGACTACGTGACGGCGAAGAAGACCCTCGACCCGGCGGACTTCGCGGCCGTCGACTGGAAGCTGACCCAGGCCGGAACGCCGGTGTTCTGAGCCGCCCTTGTGAGCGGGAGGGCGCCCCGTGCGGGCGCCCTCCTCGTCCGGCCGCTCGGCGTCGGGCCGTTCAGCTGAAGACGATCATCGAGCCCTGCGCCAGGGACCGCGTCGCGGCCGCGTGCAGGCCGAGCCACACGTGCCGCTCGCGGGCGAACGGACTGGGGTCGTACGGCGCCGGAACGGCCGGCTCCTCCAGCTC
>NZ_JADDRL010000152.1 GCF_021538895.1 Streptomyces olivochromogenes
GACGGGCACGCCGAGACGGCGGTCGTAGCACGGGGACCGGACCGGCAGGCCGGAGCGGTAGCCGTGGCGCGGGAACCCGGCAGGGCAGGCCGACACGACGCTCGTAGCGCGGGCCCCGGGCGGGCAGGCCTTCATGGTGGTCGTAGCACCTACGCTTCCGCCAGCGGCTCGGTCAGGGCTTCGTCGCGGTGTCTTGTCGGGGCTTCGGCTCCCGGGTCTGCCAGGGGCGCGGCGCGCTGCGCTCGCGGAGGTCGGCGATGGCCAGGGCCAGACCGGTCAGGACGAACCCCAGGGCGGTCAGCATGCCGAGCTGGAGCGCCCCGGTGTCGTGGCCGTGGTTGGCCAGATGGGCGAAGTACACCGCGCCGACGGCGGCGATACCGGCGGCCGACCCGACCCGTTGCCCCGTCTGCAGCACCCCTCCGGCGGCGCCGGCGCGCCGCACCGGGACGCGGGCGAGGGTGAGCGTGGTGTTCGGGGACACGGTCAGGCCGGAGCCCACACCGGCGACGAGCAGGGGCAGCGCCGCCGCCCACCCCACGCCCTCGCCCGGCACCTGCCGTACCGCCAGGATCGTCCCGACCAGGCCCAGCGCCACGGCGCTCAGCCCGAGGACCACGAGACCGCGGCCGTACCGCAGGACGAGCCGGCCACCGGCCAGCGCGGCGACCGCCGAGCCGACCGCGAACGGCATCGCGGCCAGCCCCGCCGCGAGGGCGCTGTAGCCGAGGCTGTTCTGCAGGAACAAGGTGTACACGAAGAAGACCGAGGTGAACCCGGCGAAGTACACGAGGCTCAGCAGCGCGCCGAGCGAGAACGACCGGCGGGCGAACAGCCGCAGGTCCACCAGCGGCCCCCGGCGCTGCCGCAGCTGCCGCCGCTCCCAGGCCCAGAACGCGACCAGGAGCAGCAGGCCCACGGGGATCAGCGCCCACTTGTCGCGCCCGGACCACTGCTGTTCCTGTACCAGGGGCAGCATCAGCGCGAGGGCGCCGGAGCCGAGCAGCAGGACGCCGGGCACGTCGAACCCCTCCCGCGCGCCCCGGGGCGGGGCGTGCGGCAGCAGCCGCAGCGCGGCCGCGAACACCGCGACGCCGATGGGCAGGTTGACGTAGAACACCCAGCGCCAGCTGCCGGACGCCTCGATCAGGATGCCGCCCGCGAGCGGGCCGACCGCCGTGGAGACGGCGACGACGCTGCCGAACATGGCGAACGCCCGGGCGCGCTCGGTGCCCTGGAACATCTGCTGGATCAGCCCCGATCCCTGGGGCGCGATCATGCCGCCCGCCACGCCCTGGAGCAGCCGGAACACCACCAGCCACCCGGAGGACGGGGCCAGCCCGCACGCCGCCGAGGCCAGCGTGAACAGCGCGACGCCGGTGAGGAAGGTCTGCCTGCGGCCCCGCAGGTCGCCCAGCCGTCCCGCCGGCACGAGGACCAGGCCGTAGGTGAGGGCGTAGCCGGAGACCACCCACGACAGATCGGCCTGCGGGGCGTGCAGTCGGTGTTCCATCGACGGCAGCGCCACGTTGACGATCGACGTGTCGAGCAGGGTCATGAAGCCCGCGGTCAGACACACCGCGAGCGCCTTCCAGCGGCGCTCGTCGGCGACCGGCGCCGTGGAGCGGGCCTCGACCGTGGTCATGGGGCGTGGATCGTGTCGGTGGGCATGCGCTCGCCTTCCTGTGCAGTCCTGCGCCCACGGTAGGAACGGACGCCGTGGCGCGCTCGTCGTCCCGCGGCGCGGTGGTCGGCCGTCCGCTCCTCGACAGCACCTCGTCGGGCCCCTGTCGGGCCCCTGTCGGGCCCCTGTCGGGCCCCTGTCGGGCCCTTGTCCGCCCGCGCCGACCGGGCTCCGGGCCGGGCTGACAAGTCGGCCTGTCGTATTGGTTCTTCCGGGTGGCGATGCCGGCCGTCGACTGTTTGGATAGCGGCACTTGCCAACGAATTCGGGCGGCATCATCATCTGACGCACGCACAGATTCCGAGTACGGACAGGCGGCAGCATGGCGCAGGAGACCCAGCCGGGCAGGGTGGTCGCGGGCCGGTTCCGCCTGGACGAGGTGCTGGCGCGCGGCGGGTACGGAATCGTCTGGAAGGCCCGCGACCAGATGCTGGGCCTGGACGTGGCGGTCAAGGAGGTCTACCTCCCGCCGGCGACCTCGCCCAAGGAGCACGCCCGCCGGCTGGTTCGCGCCGAACGCGAGGCCCGCAACGCCGCCGCCCTGCGCGACCACCCGCACATCGTCGCCGTGCACGACATGGTCACCGAGGACGACAAGCCGTGGATGGTGATGCGGCTGGTCGCCGGGCACTCGCTGGAACAGCACCTCGCCGGCGAGGGCCCGTTACCCGAGGCGACCGCGATCGACGCCGCCCGGTGCCTCCTGGACGCGCTGCGGGCCGCGCACACCGCGGGCATCGTCCACCGGGACGTCAAGCCCGCGAACGTGATGGTGGCCGACGACGGCTCCTTCCTCCTCACCGACTTCGGCATCGCCGTCCACTCCACCGACACCTCCCTCACCACCACGGGCGACCTCGTCGGTTCCCTGGAGTACGTCGCGCCGGAACGCGCCCACGGCGGTGACGACGAGCCGGCCGGCGACCTCTTCTCGCTCGGCGCGACGCTCTACCAGGCAGTCGAGGACGTCTCCCCGTTCCGCCGCGACAACCCGACGGCGACGATCGTCGCGCTGCTGACCGAGCCGCCCCCGCGGCCGCGGCGGGCGGGCCGGCTGGAACTCCTCATCACCGCGCTCCTGGAGAAGGACCCCGCCCGACGTCCCACTGTTGCCCAGGCGCTCCTGATGCTCGACGACCCGTCGACCTGGACCTCCGAGCAGGTACGAGGGAAAGACGCGTCGAGCGCGTCGCAGCTGCCTCCCGAGGCCACGCCGCCCGCGAACGGGTCGAGCGCGCGGAAGGCCACCCCGGCGGCCACGCCGGCCACCGGCGGGTCGAGCGGGTCGAAGGCCTCCACCGCGGCCACGCGGTCCAAGGGAGCGTCGAGCGCGCCGAAGCAGCCGACGGCCAGGGCCACGGTCGCCACCCGCAAACCGGCCGGGGCGGCACAAGGCAGCGGCAACAACGGCAATGGCAACGGCAACGGCAACAACAGCAACGGCAGCGCCGCGGCCGCGCTGCTGGTGATCGTCGCCGCCGTCGCCGTCTTCCTGGCCGTGCACGAGACCAAGAAGGACGACGCGAACGCCTCCGGCTCGTCGACCACCGTCGGTACGGCCACCTACGACCCGTACACCCCCAGATCGACGGAGCCGGACCCGATCACCACCACCGAGGCCACGCCCACCACCCCCGCGAACGCCGGGTGCTCCGAAGCCATCGACGCCATGGAGAACCAGTTCGACCTGATGCCCTCGCCCATGACCACCGCCGACCGGCCGACCGTCGCCGGGCGCTTCCGGGACATGGCCTCGGACCTGGACTCCGCCGCGGAGGAGGCGACCGACGGGAGCGTGGAATCCGCGATCCGTGCCCTGGCCGCGGACGCCAGGGCACTGTCGGACTCCGAAACGGCGCCGGGGTTCTCCGGCTACGACACCGCCTCGGACGCGATGACCGACGACCTGGAGGAACTGAAGACGACCTGCGCGGCCGCGGCCACGGCCGCGTAGGGGAGCCGCCCCGCCAGGTGTCCCCGCATCCCCGGCCGCGCTCCGCGCGCCGTCAGGCCGCCCCCGCCCCCGCGTCCAGCAGCCACGCGTACGCCGTGCGTGCCGTGAACTCCGCCTGTCCGCCGCGCAGGAGCAGCCCCGCCGTGGCGAACTCCGGGGCGTCGGCCTGCGCGGCGACGTACGGAACGGCGACGCACCGCATTCCGGCCGCGTGGGCGGCGGCCGCCCCCGGTGCCGCGTCCTCCACGACCACGCAGTCCGCCGGGGCCGCCCCGAGGCGGCGCGCCGCCTCCAGGAACACGTCGGGCGCGGGCTTGCCGCGGGCCACCTCGTCGGCCGACACGACCGTGCGCAGGTGGGTGTCCAGGCCCGTGCCCGCCAGGATCGCCTCGATGGCCGCGGGGGAGGAGCCCGAGGCCACGGCCACCGGGACGCCCTCGGCGACGAGCAGTTCCACGAACGTCCGCATCTCGGGGTACACGGGCGTGCGGGCGCGGGCGAGTTCCAGATAGTGCCGGTTCGTCGCGTCGAGCAGTTCGTCCACGGGGGCGCTCAAGCCGTAGCGCCGCTTCCAGAGCACGACCGTCTCGTGGGTGCTGACCCCGACATAGCTCTCGTGGTCCGCCCAGGTGAAGTCCGGGACGCCGTGGTCGGCCAGCGTCCGGCGGCCCGCCTCGTAGTAGTTCGGCTCGCTGTCCACGAGGGTGCCGTCGAGATCGAAGATGACCGCGATGCCGCCGAGGGTGCCCATGGCGTCCAGCATGCCAACCGCTAGGCGCGGGCCGCCGTCCGCCCCACCGACTCCACCAGCGGCAGCAGCCGGTGCGGGACGCGCTCGCGCAGGGCCACCTCCGTGCGGGTGCGCACCACGCCCGGCAGGCTGATCAGCTTCTGGATCACGTCCTCCAGGTGGGCGTTGTCCCGCGCCACGACCCGGGTCAGCAGATCGCCGCCGCCGGTGATCGAGAAGGCCTCGACGATCTCCGGTACGGCGGCCAGCGCGTCGCCGACGTCGTCCAGGTGGCCCTGGGTGACCTCGATGTGCACGAAGGCGAGCACCGGGTGGCCGAGCGCGGCGGGGGAGAGCGAGGGGCCCGTTCCGGTGATCACACCGTCCCGCTCCAGGCGGTCGAGGCGGGCCTGGAGGGTGCCGCGGGCGACACCGAGGATCCGGGCGTACTCACGCACGCTGGTGCGCGGCTGCTCCAGCAGCAGCCGCAGGATGCGGGTGTCGAGCTCGTCCACGGCCATGGTGCTCCGGCCTCCTCGCCTGGTCGATCAAGGTCGACTGTACCAATGGCTCAGCCGGGCGCAGCCCGGATGTGCCGTCCGACCTGGTCCGTTGGCTCTCGCGCGGACGACGCAGCGGGCTTGGTGCTGTGCCAATGGTTCTGTGATTCAGTCGGCACTTGAGCCAGTGGGCGTCGGGATGCTCTCATGGACGTGTCGATGGCGCTGCGGATCCCGCGGCGCCTTTTTCATGCCGTTGTGCGAGAGGGGCGGGAAGCAGTGCTGAAGAGGGTGTTCGTGGCTCCGGATCCGGGGCGGCTGCGGCTGCGCTTCGCCGCGCGGGCCGTCCTCGGCATCGGGGCGGCCGTGCTCGTCTGCGGCCTGGCCGGACACTCCCTCGTGGGCGCCGTCGCCGGCGGGCTCGCCGCGCTGCTCGCCCTGTTCACCGTCACCGACCCGACCGTGCGCGGGCAGGCGGTCACCACCGCGCTGCTGCCCGCCGTGGGTGTTCCGGTCCTCGCCGTGGCGGCGGAGCTGCACGACCACCCCGTGGCCCGGGACCTCGCGTTCCTCGCCGTGGTCGGCGCCGGCGTGTACGCGCGGCGTTGGGGGCCGCGCGGCCACAGCCTCGGCGTGTTCGCCTTCATGACCTTCTTCGTCGCGCAGTTCCTGCACGCCACCGCCGGGCAGCTGCCGGAGCTGTACGCCGCCGTCCTGCTGTCCGTGGCCACCGCGGCGGCGGTCCGTTTCGGACTGTGGTGCTACGAGCGCCGCTTGCCGGTGCCGTCCCTGCCCGCCCCGCCCGGCGGCACGGGCCTGGCCCGGGTGACCACCCGGCAGGCCGTCCAGGCGACCGCGGGCGCGGGTTTCGCCCTCGTGGTGGGCCAGCTGGTCTCCGGACAGCGCTGGTACTGGGCCGTCGGCGCCACCTGGTGGGTCTTCGTGAACACCGCCTCGCGCGGCGAGACGCTGGTGCGCGGCTTCCGCCGGGTGCTCGGCACCTTCATCGGCATCGGTCTGGGCCTGCTCGTCGCCGTCCCGGTGAACGGGGCACCGGTCCCCACGGCCGTCCTCGTCGCCGTGGCCGTCTTCGGCATCTTCTACTCGGCCGCCGTGTCGTACACCTGGATGATGCTCTGCGTGACGCTGCTCGCCGAACTGCTCTACGGCCTCCTCGGCGTCCTGAGCCCCGGTCTGCTCGCCGTGCGGCTCGCGGAGACCGGTGTCGGCGCCCTCGGGGCCGTCCTGGCCGTGCTCCTGCTGCTGCCCGTCACCACCCACACCACCACCGACGCCTGGATCCAGCGGGCCCTGCGCTGCGTCCACGCGTGCACCGCCGAGGCCGGTTCGCGGACGGCCGACGCGGCGCCGCGCGTGGCCGAACTGGAGCAGCTGCTCGGCCGGGTACGGCTCTCGGTCGCCCCGCTCGTACACCCGCTGAACCCGATGCGGGCCCGCAAGCGGCGCGCCCGCCGCGTCCTGGCCCTCCTCGACGACTGCGCCCGCGAGATCCGCGGCCTCGTCGCCGTCGCCGCCGACCCGGAGGCCTCGCACGACGCCCGCCTGGTCGCGGCCTGCCGGCGGGTGGAGGCGGCCGTCGAGGCGCTCACCGAGGGCGGCGACGGACACCCCGCCTGCCCGGTCGAGCCGCCCGTGGAGCCCGCGCTGGCCCACCTGCACGGCCTGGAGCGCGCCCTGGCCGCCCTCGCGGAGCCGCTGCGCACGCCGTCGGGCTCCCGACTGGTGGGTGCCTGAGGCCCCGCCCTCATCACGCGGCGCCATGCGGCAGAGCTTGGTCTAGACCGCGCTTGATCGACTGCTACCGTCAGCCCCGGACCGGCTCCGACCGAGAGGGGACAGCGGTGGCAGACGACAGCAGGCGGCGGAGGGCGTTCATCGGGTCGTTCACGGCGGCCGGCGGGCCAGGCCTCGTCATGGCGGCCGTCCAGCCGCACAGCGGCGCGCTGACCCTGATCGCCGGTCTCAACGGCGTCCCCGACCCGTCCTACCTGGCCCTGTCGCCGCGCGGGGACCGGCTGTACGCGGTCAGCGAGACGGCCGACGGCGCGGTGGCCGCGTACCGCGTCGCGGGCGACAAACTGGAGCTCGCCGGGCCGCCCGTGCCGGTCGGGGCCAGCGGGCCCACGCACCTCAGCCTGCACGCCGGACACGTCCTGACCGCCAACTACGGCTCCGGCAGCGTCACCGCCGTGCCGGTACGTGCCGACGGAACCCTCGGGCCCGCCAGGTCCGGGCTGCTCCAGCACGCCGGCTCGGGCCCGCACGAGCGCCGCCAGCGCGGCCCGCACGCCCACCAGGTCCAGCCCGACCCCAGCGGCCGCTGGGTGGTCAGCGTGGACCTCGGTACCGACTCGGTACGGGTGTGCACGCTGGACAGGGGCGCCCCGGTGGTGCACCGCGAGATCGCGCTGCGGCCCGGCTCGGGCCCCCGGCACCTCGCCTTCCACCCGGAGGGCTCGTACGCCTACGTCGTCAACGAACTCACCCCGACCGTCACCGTGTGCCGCTGGGACGCCGAGAACGGTTCCCTGAAGCCGCTGACCGAGACGCCGGTCCTGCCCGGCGCCCCGGCCGGCGACGCGTACCCCTCCGGCATCGCCGTCTCGCCCGACGGCCGCTTCGTGTGGACCGCGACCCGCGGCGAGGACGTCCTGTCCGTGTTCGCCGTCGAGGGGCAGGGCCAGGGGCTGCGGCTGACCGGCACGGTGCCCTGCGGCGGCCACTGGCCGCGCGCCCTGGCCGAGTGCGGCGGTTTCCTCTACGCGGCCAACGAGCGCTCCGGGAACGTCACCTGGTTCGCCGTGGACCGGGCGACCGGGCTGCCGTGCTACGACGGCTCGGTGGACGTGCCGGCCGCCTCCTGCGTGGTCCTGGGCTGACCGCCCCGCAGCCTCCTGCGCCGAGCCTGCCGGGCACGGCGCAGGGCCCGCTCCCTTGTCGGGAGCGGGCCCTGCGTCGTACGGGTGCCGTGGGGCGTCAGCGCACCGGGGTGCCCTGCTGCTGCGGCGGGGCGATGCCGAGCGCCGTCGTGTACTTGGAGAGGGCCAGCTTGCCGATCGCCGGGTAGGCGCCGAGCGGCTCGGCGGTGGCGCAGCCGACCTCGGCGGCGGCCGCCGCCAGCAGACCCGGGTCGATCTCGGGCCCTATCAGGTACGGCGCCAGCGCCAGCTGCTGCGAGCCGGAGGAGCGCAGCTGCTCGGCGACGGAGGCGATCGAACCCTCCTGGTCCAGAGCCGCGGACATCACCGGCACGGCGAGGCGCGCGGCGAGCAGCATGCCGGTGATCCCGGCGGCCTGCACGGCCTCGTCGCCACCGACGGAGGCGAGGATGATGCCGTCCGCGGCGGTGGCCACGGTGAACAGACGGGCGCGGTCGGCGCGCGCGAGACTCGCCTCGGACAGACGCACGTGCAGCGCCTCGGCGAGCAGCGGGTGCGGGCCGAGGACGTCGGTCAGGTCGGCGGCGATCCGGCTGTCCATCACGGCCTGGCGGACCCGGCGCAGCAGCGCGCTGTCCGGACCGGCCAGCAGCGGCACGACGACGGCGACCGGGCCGTCGGGCTCCTTGACCTCGACACCGGCGGCGATGGCCTGCTCGTAGCGGGCCGTGCGCTCGTCCGCGGCGTGCGTGAGGACGGACTGGAGGGTGGGGAATTCCGCGTCGTCCCCGTCGAGGTACCCGATCCGGGCGTCCAGGCCGGGCAGCTCGGAGCGGGCGATGCTCACGACCTCCTCGGCGAGGCCGCGCGTGGCGGTGCTGGGCGTGCCTGGCACCGCGAGAACGAGCGCGGGCGCGCCCTCGGGAGCCACCAGCGGTTCGGGGCGGCGGTGCCGTCCGGGCTGGCGGGGTCGCGGCATTCGTACTGGCAGGCCGGACGCGGGCCCAGTGGGGGAGCTCATGGCGCCGCATGTTACTGGCTTCTTGGGCTCCCCTGTTCGGGGAGGGTGCAGGTGAGCGGTATCCGTCCGGTTTTGTCTGATGAGTTACGTACGCATGTCAAGTGATCGGGGCACTTGCCGGACACTTACTCCGGCAATGGGATCAATCACCTTTTGTGCTCACCACGTAGAGCATCGTCTTTTCACCCGGCAGGGTGAGCCTCCCGGCCGCCAGCTCGGTGGCCAGCCGCAGGGCGCCGTGCAGCGGATCGCCCTCGGCCGGCACCCGGCGCGCGTGCGGGAGTCGGCGCGCCAACTCCTCGCCCAGGGGTACGAGGAGCGGGTCACCCATCCCGAACAGGCCCCCGGTGAGCGCGATGCGGGGCTCTCCCGCCGCAGGGCACACGGCCGCGGCGGACTCGGCCATGTGCCGGGCGGCGTCGCGCAGGATGCCGGCCGCGACCGGGTCGTCCGCCGCGCGGGCGGCCACCCGGGGCGCGAAGGAGGCGAGGACGGCGGGGCGGTCGGAGCGCGGGTAGAGCAGGCCGGGAAGACCCGTGATCGGCCCGAATTGTTCTTCGGCGCAGGCCAGCAGCCGGACGGAGCCGCCGTCCCGTCCGTCGTGCGCGCGCAGGGCCGCCTCCAGGCCGGCCCGCCCGATCCAGGCGCCGCTGCCGCAGTCGCCCAGCAGGTGTCCCCAGCCGTCGGCCCGCCGCCAGCGCGTGAGATCGGTGCCGATCGCGATCAGCCCCGTACCGGCGGCGACCACGGCACCGGGGCGCGGCCCGAGGGCGCCGATGTACGCGGTGACGGCGTCGGCGGCCAGCGCGACGGCGCGCACGCCCAGCTCCCGGGCCAGGGCGCCGGGCAGTTCGGCGCGCAGCGCGTCGCCCAGGGTGGCGAACCCGGCGGCCCCGACGACCACGGTGTCCAGCCGGTCCACCCCGGCCTCGGCGGTCAACGCATGTGCCATCGGCAGGAGTTGCTCCAGCAGATGCCCGGGGTCGATCCCCCGCGCACCGGTCCGCACCGGCTCCCGCGACGAGCGCGGCGCCGACGGCTCCCGCCCGGGAACGCCGACCGTGGCCCGGAGGCCGGAGCCGCCCGAGTCGACGGCCAGGACACCGGTCACGGCCCCCGCGTCACCCGGCACGGCGCCCGCCCGACCGGTCACGGCAGACGCCAGTCGACCGGCTGACCTTCCTGCTGGATCAGGAGGTCGTTGGCCCGGCTGAACGGGCGCGAGCCGAAGAATCCGCGGTCGGCCGACATCGGTGAGGGATGGGAGGACTCCACCGACGGCAGACTGCCCAGGAGCGGACGCAGATTGCGGGCGTCACGCCCCCAGAGAATGGACACCAGCGGCTTGCCGCGCCCGGCCAGCGCGCGGATGGCCTGTTCGGTGACCTCCTCCCAACCCTTGCCGCGGTGTGCGCCCGGACTGCGCGGGGCCGTGGTGAGCGCCCTGTTGAGCAGCAGGACGCCCTGCTGCGTCCACGGGGTCAGGTCGCCGTTGGACGGCTGGGGCAGGCCCAGGTCGGTGTTCAGCTCCCGGAAGATGTTGATGAGGCTGGGCGGCAGCGGGCGGACCTCCGGCGCGACCGAGAAGGACAGCCCCACCGCGTGCCCCGGGGTCGGATACGGGTCCTGGCCGACGATCAGGACGCGTACGTCGTCGAAGGGCTGCTGGAAGGCCCGCAGGACGTTCGCCCCGGCCGGGAGGTAGGTGCGCCCGGCGGCGATCTCCGCGCGCAGGAAGTCGCCCATCGAGGCGATGCCCGCGGCGACGGGTTCCAGGGCCTTCGCCCAGCCCGGTTCGAGGATTTCATGCAAGGGTCGTGGTGCCACGGGCGTCACCCTACTGCCGTACGCGGCCCGACGATCAAGCGGTGGACCCGGGCCGACCGAGGATGACCGAACCGTCGACTCGTATGACCGGAACCTTCCTTCCTGTCGGCTGCCCCTTCGTTCCCGCCCCACGCCCCTTCCACCGGGCCGTGGGCCTCAGGCGACGACCGCGGCGCGCACGCACAGCACGTCCGGCAGATGGGAGGCCAACTGCCGCCAGCTGTCGCCGTCGTCGTGCGAGGCGTACACCTCGCCGTTGCGGTTGCCGAAGTAGACGCCCGCCGGATCGGCGTCGTCCGTGCAGAGCGCGTCGCGCAGCACCGTGCCGTAGTGGTCCTCCGTCGGCAGCCCGGCCGTCAGCGGATCCCAGGTCTTGCCCGCGTCCGCCGTGCGGAAGACACGGCAGCGATGGCCGGCGGGCACCCGGTCGGCGTCCGCGTTGATCGGGAAGACGTAGGCCGTGTCCGCGCGATGGGGGTGGGCGGCCGCAGCGAAGCCGAAGGTGGACGGCAGTCCCTCGCCGATGTCGGTCCACCGCGCGCCGGCGTCGTCACTGCGGTAGACCCCCCAGTGGTTCTGGAGATAGAGCCGGTCGGGGACGACTCCGTCCTGGGCGATCTTGTGGACGCACTGGCCGAATTCCGGGTCCGGATCGGGCAGGAACACCGCGGAGACACCGGAGTTGGACGGGTTCCAGCTCGCACCGCCGTCCGTGGTGCGGAACACCCCGGCCGTGGACACGGCGACGGTGACCGCCCGGGGGTCGCGCCGGTCGGTGACGACGGTGTGCAGCCCCTCACCGCCGCCGCCCGGCACCCACTGCGACCGGGTGGGGTGTTCCCACAGGGACCGGACGAGTTCGAAGCTCTCCCCGCGGTCCTCGGACCGGTACAGGGCGGCCGGTTCCGTGCCCGCGTACACCACCTCCGGCTCCGCTGCGGCCGGGTGCAGCTGCCAGACCCGCTCCAGCGAAGCGCCGGTGTCCTTGGGGAACTTGACGGCCGGCCGGGACGGTTCGGTCCAGGTGCGGCCCAGGTCGTCGGAGTGGAACACCGACGGGCCCCAGTGCGCGCTGTCGCCGCCCGCCAGCAGCCGTGGGATCTCGCCGCGGGTGTCGATCGCAACGGAGTAGATGGCCTGTGCGTTGAAGCAGGGACTCTCGTCGAACTCCCAGGCGCCACCTCGCCGCCGCCCGATGAACAGGCCCTTTCGGGTACCCACGGCGAGCAGAACCTCGGTCATGCCGACCACCTCCGGGACGTCTTTGTCACAGGTAGTTTTCAGACATCGGCCAGTCTGCACCCCGGCACTGACAGTCGTCCCCAGCCGTTACGTCACCGCAGGTCAGAGCGGTGGCGTCGGGGCACGGCCGAGAACGGCGGGTTCCGTTGCGGCAGAAACCCGCGCGAGCGGCGCGCGCTGTGCGACCGTCGGGTGGGGAGCTCGACGTGAGCAACGAGCGGCCGTCTCCCGTATGGGAGGGCGGTCCGGCCTGTCCGTGCGCTCGTGAGGAGGATGCCGTTGAAGGCGTTCCGTGGTCCGAAGGTCTGGCTGTGGCGCTGGCGGCGCAACCCGCTCAAGCGCCGTGCCGACGTGGTGGAGGCGTGGGTGCTGCTCGGCGCCTGGCTGGTCACCGTCGTGACCGGGGTGGTCGCCGGTCTCGTGGCGAGCCGCTCGGTGGAGCACGGGCTGGCCCGGGAGCGTGTCGAATGGCATCCGGTCGTGGCCCAGGTCGCTCAGAAGGCGCCGGGATCGGCCACGTCCGGCTCCGGCGTCGGGCAGGTGTGGACGAAGGTGCGCTGGACCCTGACCGACGGCTCGTCGCACACCGGGCAGGCCCGGGTCGCGCCCGGCAGCAAGGCCGGTACCCCGATCACGGTCTGGACGGACCCCAGGGGCCACCTCGTCACCCGCCCCGTCACCGCCGCCCAGGCCCACCGCCGCGCCAACCTGATAGGCGGACTCGCCGGCGTGAGCACGGCGGCGGTCCCCTTCATCACCGGCCTGGCCGTGCGCGGCCGCCTGGAACGCCACCGCATGGACCACTGGGACGCGGAGTGGGCCCGCTTCGGACCACAGTGGGGCCGCACGACGGGGTGACAGCGCGCACGCGTGCGCGTGGCGGTGGTGTCGGCTCCGAGCCGCACCGATGCCACGCGACCGGTGTCCCCGCGTCGTGTCGCTACACCTCCGCCAGCACGCCCCTGCACATCCGCAGCAGCCGCTCGTCCTTCGGGATGTCGTGGCTGCCGTAGCCGCCCGGGCGGGCGGTGTGGCGGCGCGGGGACGTGAGTTCCTTCTCCAGCAGGTTCCACAGGGGCATGCCCGCCGCGCCCATCTCGGACAGGCACTCGGCGATCTTGACGCGGGTGCGGCGGTTCTCGGCCCAGGCGGCGCGGAACACCGGCACGACGGGTTCCGCCTCGCCGCCGATGCGCCACAGGGCACAGGCCGCCGACGTCCGCTCCCCGACCTGGTCGGAGGCGGCCATCCGGCGCAGGCCCGGTAACGCGGCGCGGGCGGCGGGCCCGAGGCGGGCGAGTTCCTCTGCGGCCTGACGGCGCATCGCCCGGTCACCGGCCAACTCCCCGACCAGCACGGGCAGTACGGCGGCGGCGTCCCCCTCCACCGACCACAGGGCACCGGCCGCCGCGGCCGCGTACCGCGTGCCGAGCAGCAGCTCCCGCAGGACCGGAACGGCCGCCCGCGCGGCCGGCCCGAACGCGTCCACGGTCCGGACGGCGTGGCCCACGAGGGTGTCCCCGGGGCCGGGACGGCCGGGCGCGGCGCGCAGGAGGCGCAGTACCTCCGGCAGGGACTCGGCGTCGGCGAGGGCCCTGAGCGCCGACAGCAGAGGAACGGCACGGCCGGCCGTCTCCGGTGAGCCGAGGGGCACCTGGCCGAGCCTGCGCCGCAGCGCGGGCGCGAGAGGTGCCGCGGCCGGCCCCAGATGGACGATCACGCGTCCCAGGTCGTCGGGCACGACGGGCCCCGCCAGCACCCCGGCCAGAGCCGGCACCGCCCGTGGATCCCCGCTCCTGGCCAGGGCCTTGAGGGGCCCGCCCAGCGTCGGCGCCCCCCGCTCCCACCGGTGCACCCGCAGCCCGGGGCGCGCGGCCAGCAGCGCGTGCAGGTCGTCCGCGGCCGGTGCGGCCAGTTCGAACAGCTCGGACAGGACGGAGACCGCGGCCTCCCGTAACTGGTCCTGTTCGGCGCGTAATTGGGCGCCGATCAGCGCGACCGGCTGCCGGTGGTCGCCGCGCCACTCCCGGAACAGCCCGGCCGACATCCACACGGCATTGCACCGGTCGATCGGGTCCGGGCTGGTCAACTGCCCGGTGAGCAGGGCGCTCCGGTCCGCGATCCGGCCGCCCAGCGCGGTGTGCACGGTGCGCAGCAGGTGCGAGCCCTCCTCGTCCGAGGGCCGCAGCCGCCGTATCCGCCCGACCAGTGTGTCCTCGGCGGGCCGGTCCGGTCCGCCGGACCGGTGCTCGGACCGCTCCCTGAGCAGCCGGACGACGGTCGCGACGAGCTCGGCCGGGACACGGTCGGGCGCGCCGAGCGCGAGCTGCCCGATCGCCGCGAGCCGGAGTCCGGGATCGTACGGCGGAGCGGTCTGCGCGGACAGCACATCCACGGCCCTGGCCGAGTGCGCGGGATGGCGCCGCACGAACAGGCCCAGGCCCTCGGTCAGGGCGAGCAGCACCCGGTCGTCCCGCTCGACCGTGATCCGCTGCCGCAACAGCCCGAGCACACGGGCCGGTTCGTCCAGGAACCGCACCAGTGCAGCGGGCGCCGCACGCCGCACCCCGGGGTCCCGGTCCCCGGCCAGTGCGACGAAGGTCTCCGCGCCCGCGCGCACCGCGGCGTGCGCGCGGACACTGCCTCCGCCGACGCTCTCCTCACCGATGCTGACCAGCAGCTCGACTATGCCGCCCCGTTCGGGCACCTCCTCGCGGGCCAGCAGCCGGAACAGAAACGGAACGCAGGCCAGCGTGGAGTCGTACACGTTCCCCTGGTGGTGCACCGAGCCGTACATCCCGTCGAGCGCGACGCCGCGCTCCGCAGGGTCCGCGGAGGCGAGTCCCCGCAGCAGTCCGGGCACGTCCCGCGCACTGCCGTAGGCATGCCGCAGCGAAGCCCAGTCGACCTCGTCGATCCCCGTGAACACGTTGTCCTCCCCAGGCGAGTGCCACCTGATCGCGAGTGTGCACCACGGCACTGACAACGAAGCGGAATCGAGCGACGACTGTGTGCGATCCGTCGGCTGTCACCGGCCACGCACCGTGTGCCCGGACGGAGGGATCAGTTCCCGCCGGGCAGCGCCCGCTCCAGGATCGCGTCGAGGCCGGCCGTGCCGGGCAGGGTGCCGAAGGCGTACCCCCAGTCGCCGCCCAGCCGGGAGGCGCAGAAGGCGTCGGCGACCGCGGACGGAGCGTGCCGGACCAGGAGGGAGGCCTGGAGCGCCAGGGCCATCCGCTCCACGAGCCGGCGGGCGCCCAGCTGATCGGTTTCGGCCAATCCGTCCTTCAGGGCGGTGACGGCCGCATCGAGCCGCGCGTCCGCCCCTCGCGCCAGGGCGAGTTCGGCGAACAGGGCCTCCGCGGCGCCGGGCTCCCGGGCCAGCGCCCGGAGCACGTCTAGCGCGTTGACGTTGCCCGAGCCCTCCCAGATCGACAGCAGCGGGGCCTCCCGGTAGTGGCGCGGCATGCCCGAGTCCTCCACGTAGCCGTTGCCGCCCAGGCACTCCAGGGCCTCCGCGGTGAAGGCCGGTCCCCGCTTGGTCACCCAGTACTTGCCGACGGCGGTCGCGATGCGCCGGAAGGCCTGTTCCCCGGCGTCCCCGCGCACCGCGCGGTCGGCGGCCCCGGCCAGCCGCAGGGTGAGCGTCGTCGCGGCCTCGGACTCCAGCGCGAGATCGGCCAGGACGTTGCGCATCAGCGGCTGGTCGATCAGGCGCGCGCCGAACGCGCTGCGATGGCGCGCATGGTGGCCCGCCTCGACGAGCGTCTTGCGCATCAGCGCCGCCGACATCATCACGCAGTCCAGCCGGGTGCAGTTGACCATCTCGATGATCGTCTTCACGCCCCGGCCCTCGGGCCCGACCAGCCAGGCCACGGTCCCGTCGAACTCGGGCTCGGAGGAGGCGTTGGAGCGGTTGCCCAGCTTGTCCTTCAGCCGCTGGATGCGGAAGGTGTTGCGGCTGCCGTCGGGCAGGACGCGCGGCACCAGGAAGCAGGACAGGCCGCCCGGAGCCTGCGCCAGCACCAGGAAGACGTCGCACATCGGGGCCGACGTGAACCACTTGTGCCCCCGCAGTGTGTACACGCCGGGTTCGGCGGTGGGCGTGGCCGCGGTGGTGTTCGTACGGACGTCGGAGCCGCCCTGCTTCTCGGTCATGCCCATCCCGGCCAGCAGGCCGCGCTTCTCGGTGGGCACCCGCAGCCCGGGCTCGTACTCCCGGCTCGTCAGCAGTGGTTCGTAGACCTTGGCGAGCTCCGGCTGGGTGCGCAGGGCGGGGACGGCCGCGTACGTCATCGACGTGGGACAGCCGTGCCCGGCCTCGGTGTGCCCCCACACCAACCCGCCCGCGCTGCGCACGACATGGGCGCCGGGGCGGTCGTCCGCCCAGGGGGAGCCCGCCAGGCCCGCGGCGACCGCGGACCGCATGAGGTGGTGCCAGCTGGGGTGGAACTCGACCTCGTCGATCCGGTGTCCGTAGCGGTCGTGCGTGCGCAGCACCGGTTCGTGCCGGTCGGCCTGCTCGGACCACTCCTGCGCCTCGGCGCTCCCGGCGCGCAGTCCGAGCCGCCTGATCCCCTCCTCGGCCCAGCCGGCGCCCTCGCGGCGCAGCCCCTCCAGCAGGGCCGCGTCCTCGGAGGCGTCGTAGGGGGCCAGGGGAGAGGCCTGGTTGATGACGTCGTGGGTGGCGTGCTGCGGCTGGGGCGGCAACGGCGCGGGTATCGAGACCATGACGCCATGTTGCACCTTCCGTGCGGTCGTAGCAATGATGCAACAAGAAGGCGCACGTACAGTACGTGACCATGCGGATGAACGTGTCAGTGCCGTCCGGCGAGGTCGACCCGCGGCCGCTGTCCGCGCGGTCGGTCGTGCTGAGCCTGCTGCTGGGCACGCACCCGCCCGAGCTCCCGGTCAAGGACCTGGTCCGGCTGGTGGAGCCCTTCGGGGTCGGCGGCTCCACACTGCGGGCCGCCCTCAGCCGGATGGTGGCCGCCGGTGACCTGCGGCGCACGGACGCCGTCTACGGGCTCAGCGACCGGCTGCTGGCCCGCCAGCGCCGCCAGGACGACGCGGTGCACCCCCGCACGCGCGCGTGGAGCGGCGACTGGGAGATGGTCGTCATCACGGCGACCGGCCGGGGCCCCGCCGAACGCGCCGACCTGCGCGCCCGGTTGGCCGCGCTGCGCCTGGCCGAACTCCGCGAGGGCGTCTGGCTGCGCCCCGCCAACCTCGGCCGGCCCCTTCCGACCGACCTGGAGCGCGTGGCCCAGACCTACACCGCCCGCCCCGACCTCCCCCCGGACGAGTTGCTCGGCCGGCTGTGGCCGCTCGACACCTGGGCCGCCACCGCCCGTTCCCTGCTCGCGTCCATTGCCGAGGCGGACCGCCCGGCCGACCGCCTCACCGCCTTCGCCGCGGTCGTACGCCATCTGCTCGCCGACCCCGTACTGCCCCCCGAACTCCTCCCGCCCGACTGGCCGGGCCGGACGCTGCGGGCCGCGTACGCGGACTACCAGCGCGAGATCACCGGGTCGGTGTGGCGGCAGGAAACCGACGCGTAGCGTGTCGATCGGCCCGGTGGGACGGTGCCGCGCTGCCAGTGCCTGTGCGGCAGTCGCATGCTGTCGCTGTCGCTGTCGCTGTCGCTGTCGCTGTCGCTGTCGCCGTCGCTGTCGTGCGGAGCGGCCGTCCCCTTCCGCTCGGTCGTCTCCCGCTCGGTGGCCGTCCAGTCGGCCAGCAGGTGGAGCGCCTCGTCGGAGGGGGAGCCGGGTTCCGCGGTGTAGCCGAGCAGAGTCAGACCGGTGGCACCGGTGTCCAGCGCCTCGTAGCGGAGGGTGAGGTGGGCGGCCCAGCGGGTACGGAACTCCGTGCTGTGGGTGGCCAGGTCGCCGACGAGCCCGGTGACCGCCCGGGAGTGGGGCGAGCCTGGTCGGGGGCGATCTTCGCTCGGCGGGTCATCAGAAAGTCCCTGATGTCCTGGGCGATCTCCATGACGCCAGGCTAGGCTCGTTCCCGCCGCCGACGCAGGGGCTGCTGGTACCCCCCATCGGCAGCGTCTCCCACGCCCGTGCCAACCCCCAGTGTGGAGGGTGTCGCTCGCACCGACCGGTCGAGTGCGCCACGACGACACCAGGGAGCGACCGATGGAAGCCATCACCTTCCCCAACGGCCCGATCATCATGGCCGGCCACCTCCACCTCCCGCCGGACTTCGATCCCGGGCACGGCCACGCCGCGATCGTCACCGTCCATCCGGGCGGCGGCGTCAAGGAGCAGACGGCCGGCCTCTACGCGGGCAAACTGGCCGAACAGGGCTTCGTCACGCTCGCCTACGACGCCTCCCACCAGGGCGAGAGCGGCGGCGAGCCGCGCTTCCTCGAAGACCCGGCGGCCCGGGTCGAGGACGTCCGCGCCGCCGTCGATCACCTCCAGACGCTCGGTTACGTCGCCCCCGAACGCATCGGTGTCCTCGGCATCTGCGCCGGTGGCGGCTACGCCGTCAACGCCACGATGACCGACCACCGCATCAAGGCGGTCGGCACGGTCAGCTGCCTCAACATCGGCACCGGCTACCGCCAGGGCTGGTACGGCACCGACCCCGCCTCCGCCGCGGTCCCGGCCCTGGAGGCGGCCGCCCGGCAGCGCACCGCCGAGACCCAGGGCGCCGAGCCCGCCTACCTCCCGTACGTCCCGTGGGAGCCGGACGAGGACACCCCGCGCGATCTCGTGGAGGCGCACGACTACTACCTCACGCCGCGCGCCCAGCACCCCCACGCACGGAACAAGAAGCTCTTCGCCAGGAGCCTGTCCAAGATCTTCGCGTTCGACGCCTTCCATCTGGTCGAGGACCTGCTGACCCAGCCGATCCTCATGGTGGCCGGCAGCGAGGCGGGCTCACTGTGGCACTCCACCGGGCTGCACGCCCGCGTACGCGGTCCGAAGCGGCTCGTGGTCGTCGACGGCGGCACCCACATGGATTTCTACGACGTCCCCAAGTACGTCGACCGCGCCGTCGAGGAGGCGGCCCCCTTCTTCACCGACCACCTCGCCGCCGGGAGCACTCCCCAGGCCTGAGGGCCCGCCCGCGACCGGACGACAGCCCCTGCTGCGGACACGCTCAACGGCACGATCCGTACGGCCGGTTGACAAGGGTGGCCCTTCAGGACCGGTGGTACTGCTCCGGCACCCGCACCGCGCCCCCGAGCTGCCGTGCCGCGTGCCGGGCCCACGACGGGTTGCGCAGCAGCTCCCGGCCCAGCAGCACCGCGTCGGCCTCGCCGTTGGCCACGATCTTGGCCGCCTGCTCGGCCTCGGTGATCAGGCCGACGGCGGCGACCGGCATGCGCGTCTCGGCCTTCACCCGGGCGGCGAAGGGTACTTGGTAGCCGGGGCCGGTCGGGATGCGGACGCCCGAGGCGTTGCCGCCGGTGGAGACGTCGAGCAGGTCGACGCCGTGGGTGTGCAGCTCGCCGGCGAAGCGGACCGTGTCGTCGGGGGTCCAGCCGCCGTCCTCCAGCCAGTCGGTCGCGGAGATGCGGAAGAACAGCGGCTTGTCGTCCGGCCACACCTTCCGTACGGCGTCGACGACTTCGAGGGCGAAGCGGGTGCGGTTCTCGTACGAGCCGCCGTAGGCGTCGGTGCGGTGGTTGGAGTGCGGGGAGAGGAACTCGTTGATCAGATAGCCTGGGCGCCGTGGATCTCGGCGATCTCGAACCCGGCGTCGAGCGCCCGCCGGGCGGCGGCCGCGAACTGGCCGACAATCTCCTGGATCTGATCCACCGTCAGTTCGTCGGGTTGGGGGTGCCGGTCGTCGAACGCGACCGGGCTCGGCGCCAGCGACTGCCAGCCGTATTCGTCCGGACCGAGTGGCGCGCCGCCCTTCCAGGGCCGGTCCGTGGCGGCCTTGCGGCCGGCGTGCGCGAATCTCATCAAGTATCGTTCCACCCATGACATCTGGGAGTGTGCGGCGACTGCCGCGCAGGGGAGGGCTCAGGGTCGTCGGGGCGAAGCGGCTGAGCCGCCATACCGACGCCACAACGTCGCCCGAAGTGCAAGAGGAAATGATCATTGCGGCCCAAGAGCGCGTGGGCGGCGCATTCGTCGGCTGGGCGACTGATCTGGATCTCTCAGCGCTGAAGACGACACCATGGGAGCGTCCAGAG
>NZ_JADDRL010000153.1 GCF_021538895.1 Streptomyces olivochromogenes
GCCGGGCACGGAGGCGTCGGCGCCGGGCGGAGAGGACGGCGCGAAGCCGCCGACGCCGGGCGGAGATGCCGGCACGGAGGCGCCGACGCCGGGCGGGGAGGGAGACACGGAGGCGGAAGCGCCGGACGAGGAGGGCGGAACGGAGTCGCCGAAGCCGGGCCCGGAGGGCGGCTCAGGGGCGCTGAAGTCGTGGATCGCGGCTTCAGGGACGGCGGAGGCGCGGTGCGGGGCAGACGACCCGGGGGTGTACGCGCCAGGGGCATTTCCCCACACTCCCTCCGCCACGTCAGCGGCCCCGCCTGCGGCGCCAGTGGCGCCGGTGGCGCTCAGGCGGACCCCAGGGGCGGCGTACCCGCCGGGGCCACGCGTCGACCTGCCCTCCGGGGCGGAGGCCGTACCGGCGCCACTGCCGGCACCGGCACCGGGCCGGACACCGTACTCACCGCGCACGCCTCCCCGCAGCCCCTCCCCACCGGCAGGAGCCGTACCGGCGGCGCCGGCACCGGCACGGCCGGCGTGCGGTCCGCGGACGTACTCGCCGTGTGCGGCTCGCCGCGGGTCAGCGGCTCCGCGTCCGGCGCGTGGGCCGGGGCCGTATGCGCCGGGGGCGCCGGGCGCAGGGGCTCCCGTTCGGGCCTGGCGGGCTCGGTCCTCGGCCTCTCGGTCGTCCCAGTCGGTCATGCGGTCACGGAGTTCCGCGCAGCGGGCCGTGGCGCGTTCGTGGTCGTCCTGGGCCCAGGCCAGGTCGACGTGGAGGGCGTCGGCCTCCTCGCGGGTGGTGGCGGCGGCCAGTAAGCGCCCGAGTTCGGCGTGCCGTTCGGCCGCGTAGCGCCGTTCGCGGAGCATGACGTCGAGCCGGTCCCCGAGGGCGTGGCGTCCGTCGGGCCGGTCGTCGTACGCGGTCAGGGCGGCCGCGTGCAGCGCGCGGGCGTGTTCCCGCTCCGGCCCGAAGACCGCGGCACCGTAGTCGGCGGCGAGGTCCAGCAGCAGGGCCTCCACGACGTCCCACGGCGGGACCTCGCGCCCGTCGAGACAGGCCCGCATGCCCTCCGGATCCCGCCGCCAGAACACCGCGCACCACCCGCCGTCGGGATTCAGGCGCGCCAGAAGGCCGTCCAGGTAGTCCACGAACTCCCGCACCCTGTCCGGGAGTTGATCCGCTGCCATTGCTCAACTCCCGCCAGACCGGAGCACTCTGGTTCCGTAGAAAACACCAGTCGTGTTACGAACCGGCTACGGGGAGTTTTCGGAGCGACGGCGACGCGCGGCCGAACGGGCCCGAACCTTCGGCCCGCACTCAGGCTTCAGCGCTCACGCCTTCAGCAGGACGCACCGCCCCACCAGGTCGTCCATGGACAGCCCGAGGGCGCGGGCCAGCGCGGCGACGGTGAAGAACGCCGGGGTCGGCGCACGCCCCGTCTCGATCTTGCGGAGCGTCTCCGCGGAGATCCCCGCCTCCGCCGCGACGTCCGCCATGCTCCGGCCGCCGCGCGCCTCGCGCAGCAACTGCCCGAGCCGCTCGCCGCGTTCGCGTTCTTCGGGGGTGAGTGGGGTGCGTACCATGCCACCATTCTAATACCGGTATAGTAATTGGCATGGTGGAACTGAAGTCGAACACGTCCCTCGACGCGATGCACGCCGCGGGCCAGGTCGTCGGCCGCGCCCTGACGGCCGTACGGCAGGCCGCGCGCGTCGGTGTGTCCCTGCTGGAACTGGACGCGGTGGCGCGCCGGGTACTGGACGAGGCGGGCGCCACCTCGCCCTTCCTCGGCTACCGCCCCTCCTTCGCGCCCACCCCCTTCCCCGCGGTCGTCTGCGCCTCCGTCAACGACGCGATCGTGCACGGCATCCCCGACCGCTACCGCCTGCGCGACGGCGACCTGGTCTCCATCGACTGCGGCGCCGAACTGGACGGCTGGGTCGGCGACTCGGCGATCAGCTTCACCGTGGGCCGGCCGCGCCCGGCGGACGTGCACCTCATCGAGACCGCCGAGCGGGCCCTGGCCGCGGGTATCGAGGCGGCCGTCGTCGGCAACCGCATCGGCGACATCGCGCACGCCGTCGGCTCCGTGTGCCGGGCGGCCGGATACGGCATCCCGGACGGCTTCGGCGGCCACGGGATCGGCCGCCACATGCACGAGGACCCCGGCGTACCGAACGAGGGCCGGCCGGGCCGCGGCCTCCCGCTGCGCCACGGCATGGTCCTGGCGATCGAGCCGATGCTGACCGCCGGCGGCGAGGACGGCTACTACGCGGCGCCGGACGGCTGGACCCTGCGGACGACGGACGGCTCCCGCGCGGCACACGTGGAGCACACGGTGGCGATCACCGACGAGGGCCCGAGGATCCTCACGGCACGGCACTGAGCCGAAGGGGCGCGGGGAACCGCGCGACCGGTCCCAGAGCACCGTGGCCGCCGTGTCCGTACGAGCCCCCGAACGGCGGCCGCTCCCCGCGCGTGCCAGGCGCAGACATCCGTGCCAAGGTGTTATGAACACGCACCAAAGGAACGGAACGCCATGACCAACGGCTACCCTCCCGACCCCTTCGGTGAATTCCTGTCCCGCTTCTTCGGCGCGGGCGGCCCCCAGCAGGGGCCCCGCCCGATCGACATGGGCCGGCTGCTGAGCCAGCCCGCCAGGGAACTCGTGCGGGGCGCGGCCCAGTACGCCGCCGAACACGGCAGCCGGGACCTGGACACCCAGCACCTGCTGCGCGCGGCGCTCGCCGCCGAGCCCACCCGGAGCCTGCTCAGCCGCGCGGGCGCGGACCCGGACTCCCTGGCGTCGGAGATCGACGCCCGGTCCGGCCCGGTGCAGCACCCGCCGGACAAGGCCCCGCCGCCCACCTCGCTGGCCCTGACCCCGGCCGTCAAGCGCGCGCTCCTGGACGCGCACGACCTGGCCCGGGCGAGCGGCGCCGGGTACATCGGCCCGGAGCACGTGCTCAGCGCCCTCGCCGCGAACCCGGACTCGGCCGCCGGGCACATCCTGAGCGCCGCCCATTTCGCGGCGGGCGGGATGCCCCCCGAGACGGCGGAGGCCGACCGGATCCGCACCGGGACCGAACGGCAGCGGCCCACCTCGACGCCGACCCTGGACAAGTACGGCCGCGATCTGACCGAGCTGGCCCGGGAGGGTCGCGTCGACCCGGTCATCGGGCGGGACGACGTGATCGAGCAGACCATCGAGGTGCTGTCCCGGCGCGGCAAGAACAACCCGGTACTGATCGGTGACGCGGGCGTCGGCAAGACCGCGATCGTGGAGGGGCTCGCCGAGCGGATCGCCGACGGGGACGTGCCCGACATCCTCACCGGCCGCCGAGTCGTCGCCCTCGACCTGCCCGGCGTGGTGGCCGGCACCCGCTTCCGGGGCGACTTCGAGGAGCGGCTGAACAACATCGTGAGCGAGATCCGGGCCCACTCCGACCAGCTGATCGTCTTCATCGACGAGCTGCACACCGTGGTCGGCGCCGGCGGGGGCGGCGAGGGCGGTTCGATGGACGCGGGCAACATCCTCAAGCCCGCCCTGGCCCGCGGCGAGCTGCACATCGTGGGCGCGACGACACTGGAGGAGTTCCGCCGGATCGAGAAGGACGCGGCGCTCGCCCGGCGGTTCCAGCCGATCCTGGTGCCCGAGCCGACGGTCCCGGACGCGATCGAGATCCTGCGCGGGCTGCGCGACCGCTACGAGGCCCACCACCAGGTCCGCTACACCGACGAGGCCCTGGTGGCCGCCGTGGAGCTGTCCGACCGGTACCTCACCGACCGGCGGCTGCCGGACAAGGCCATCGACCTCATCGACCAGGCGGGCGCGCGCGTACGCCTGGGCGCCCGGACGAAGGGCACCGACGTGCGCGCCATGGAGCGCGAGGTCGAGCAGCTCACGCGGGACAAGGACCAGGCGGTCGCGGACGAGCAGTACGAGCAGGCCACGCAGCTGCGCGACCGGATCGCCGGGCTGAAGCAGCGGATCACGGAGACCTCGGGCGACGACAAGGCCGACGAGGGGCAGGACCTGGAGGTGACGGCGGAGGCCGTTGCCGAGGTGGTGTCCCGGCTGACCGGCGTCCCGGTCAGTCGCCTGACCCAGGAGGAGAAGGAGCGCCTGCTCGGCCTGGAGGAGCACCTGCACCAGCGGGTGATCGGGCAGGAGGCGGCGGTCGGCGCCGTGGCGGAGGCCGTGATGCGCTCCCGCGCCGGGCTCGCGAGCCCGGACCGGCCGATCGGCAGCTTCCTGTTCCTCGGTCCGACCGGCGTCGGCAAGACCGAGCTGGCCCGCGCGCTCGCCGAGGTGCTGTTCGGCAGCGAGGACCGGATGGTCCGCCTGGACATGAGCGAGTACCAGGAGCGGCACACCGTCTCCCGGCTGGTCGGCGCCCCGCCCGGGTACGTCGGGCACGAGGAGGCCGGTCAGCTCACCGAGGTGGTGCGCCGGCACCCGTACTCGCTGCTCCTGCTCGACGAGGTCGAGAAGGCGCACCCGGACGTCTTCAACATCTTGCTGCAGGTGCTGGACGACGGGCGGCTGACCGACTCGCAGGGCCGCACGGTGGACTTCACCAACACGGTCATCGTGATGACCAGCAACCTCGGCTCCGAGGTGATCACCCGGCGCGGTGCCGGGATCGGGTTCGGGCCCGGGGGCGACGAGGCCGACGAGGAGGCGCGGCGCGAGCGGATCCTGCGGCCGCTGCGCGAGCACTTCCGGCCGGAGTTCCTCAACCGCATCGACGAGATCGTCGTGTTCCGCCAGCTCACCGTCGAGCAGCTGCGGCAGATCACGAACCTGCTGCTGGAGCGGACCCGTCGGCTGGTGCACGCCCAGGGCATCGACGTCCGGTTCACCGACGCGGCCGTCGGCTGGCTCGCCGACCGCGGCTACCAGCCGGAGTACGGCGCCCGCCCGCTGCGCCGCACCATCCAGCGCGAGATCGACAACCAGCTGTCCCGGCTGCTCCTCGACGGCCGCATCGGCGAGGGCAGCGAGGTGACGGTGGACGTGGCGGACGGAAACCTCGTGTTCCCCGCCAAGGCACCGCGGCCGAGCGAGGCCGTGCCGGTGACCGAGGCGAGCGGCACCGCGCCGGACGCCGGGAAGGGCGGACCCGGGGGCGAGACCCCGGAGCCGCCGTCCGGCCCCGGGCAGTGACGCGGCGCCACTCGCTCACCGCGTCACCGCCCGCCCTACGGCGAAGCCCGTCCTACGGCACTACGGCGCCGGGACCACCACCTGGGCCGAGCCGCCGCCGCGGCGCACCGTCTCGGCCGCGGCCAGCCACTTGCCGTTCGGCAGTCGCTGGACGCCGGTCGCGGCACCGATCTCCGGGTTCGGCTTGAAGCTGTGGCCGATGGCTTCCAGGCGCGTTCTCAGGTCGCTGTTGTAGAGGCCCGGTTCGAGCTCGGTCTGGGCCGCGTTGCGCTGGCTGGCGCGCGGTGCGGCGATCGCGTCGACCAGCGGCAGATGCCGGTCGACGAACTCGGTCAGGACCTGCAGCACGGTGGTGATGATGGTCGCGCCGCCAGGTGAACCCACCGCCACCACCGGCCGGTCGTGCCGGTCCAGCACGATGGTCGGCGAGATCGAGGAGCGCGGCCGCTTGCCGGGCCCGGGCAGGTTCGGGTCGTGCACGGCCGGGTTGGCCGGGGCGAAGGAGAAGTCGGTCAGCTCGTTGTTGAGCAGGAAGCCCCGGCCGGGGACGGTGATCGCACTGCCGCCGGTCTGCTCGATGGTCAGGGTGTAGGAGACGACGTCGCCCCACTTGTCGGCGACCGTGAGATGCGTGGTGTTCTCGCCCTCGAACGTCGTCGGGGCCGCCGTCCCGCCCGTCGCGCACGGCACCGGATGACGCGGATCCCCGGGCGCCAGCGGGCTGGTGAGCACCGCGTCGTCCTTGATCAGGCAGGCCCGCGTGTCGGCGTACCGCTGCGCGAGCAGGTCCCTGGTCGGTACGTCCTCGAAGGCGGGGTCGCCGACCCAGCGCCCGCGGTCCGCGAAGGCGATGCGGCTCGCCTCGATGAAGTGGTGCAGGTACTGCGTCTCGGAGGCCTTCGAAAGGTCGGTGTTCTCCAGGATGTTGAGGGCCTCGCCGACCGTGGTGCCGCCCGAGGAGGAGGGCGCGATCGAGTAGACCTTCAGTCCGCGGTACGAGGTCCTGGTGGGCGCCTGGAGCTTGGCGCGGTAGTCCCGGAGGTCGGCGGTGGTGAGCTTGCCGGGGCGGGCGTTCCAGCCGGAACCCGGGTCCACGGGCGGGTTGTTCACGGTGTCGACGATGTCCTCGCCGAGGTCGCCGTGGTAGATCGCGCCGGTGCCCTTGCGGCCCAACTCCTCGTAGGTGCGGGCGAGATCGGGGTTCTTGAAGGTGGAGCCGACCACCGGGAGCTGTCCGCCGGGCAGGAACAGCCGGGCGGTGTCCGGGAAGTAGCGGAAGCGCGCCTCGTTGGCGGCGGTCTGGGAGCGGAAGGTGTCGTCCACGGTGAACCCGTCCCGGGCGATCCGCTCGGCGGGCCCGAGGACCGTACGGAGGTTGCGGCTGCCCCACTCGTCCAGGGCCCGCTGCCAGGTGGCGGGCGTGCCCGGGGTGCCGACGCTCAGGCCGCTGCTGACGGCGTCGGCGAAGGCGAGGGGCTTGCCGTTCTCCAGGAAGAGGTCGGTGCCGGCGGTCTGCGGCGCGGTCTCGCGTCCGTCGAGGGTGTGGACCGTACGGGACCGGGCGTCGTAATAGACGAAGTAGCCGCCTCCGCCGATGCCGGAGGAGTAGGGCTCGGTGACGCCGAGCGCGGCGGCCGTGGCGACGGCGGCGTCGACCGCGTTGCCGCCCTTGCGCAGGACCTCGATGCCGGCGGCGGAGGCGTCCGCGTCGACGCTGGCGACCGCGCCGCCGTAGCCGACGGCCACCGGAACCTTCTCGGCGGTGCCGCTCGTCGAGCCGGGTGGGGCCGCGGCCCCGACCGACACCACGGCGGCCGAGACCGCCAGGACCGCCAGTTTCCGTGTGACAGAGCGACGCATCCGCACCTCCAGGCAGCCTTGATGGAGCGGTGCGCCTGTGCAGCGGCGCCCGCCCAGACCGTCCGCGCAGCGTAGCCAGATTGGCGGGGGCCCGACAGCCCCTGCCCGCTGCCCTCCTACCAGATTCACATGTCGAACACGGGTACGTACAGGTCACGTGGGCCCGCTACCATGCGCGCCCATGAATGACGACGTGCGCAATATCGTCCTCGGCGTGGTGGCCGCCGGCATCAGTGCCGCGCTCGGCTGGCTGGCCCGCACCTACCTGTGGAAGCGGAAGCTGGGGCGCAAACAAGCGTTCCTGGGGCTTCCGCAGAACTCGGAATCACTGCTCGTCGTCAACCGCGACCCGGCCACCTCCGAGCCCGCGGTCCACCGTTTCGACGTGTTCGCCCTCCTGGAGCTCGCCGCGCTGATCAAGGACTGCGGGGCGCATCTGCAGATGGTGACCCAGGACAACGTCCAGCAGAGCTTCGGCGACCGCACCGAGTTCTGTGTGGGCGGTCCCGGGTCGAACCGCCGGATGCTGGCCCACATGTCGGCGATGCTGCCGGGCGTGCGGGTCAACATAGACCCGGAACCGGGCCCGGACCGCGGCGCCTTCCAGATCGGCAGCGAGCGCTACCGCCTGGAGGCGGGCGTCACGGAGTACGTCCTGCTGGCCCGCCTCACCGCCGGCGAACGCCGTGACGCACGGCCGGTGTTCCTCTTCTGCGGGCAGCGCGCCATCACCAACCAGGCGGCGACCCGCTACCTGGCCCGCAACCACGAGCGGCTGGCCCGCAAGCACGGCGGCGGCACGTTCGTCCTGCTGCTGAAGGTGGTCAACTCGCAGGCGTACGGGCCGGACGTCGTCGAGCTGGTAGCGGACGTGACGCGGGCCGCGCAGGCGCCGCTGCCCGCGGTGGAGACCACGCGGGCCTCGCACCGGGCCTCGTAAGGGCCGGTACCGCCCAACAAACTTTACCGGCACGTAACTTACCGACGGGTTACTTGCGGTAAGGGGTGGCGGTTACCGTCGGGTCACTTTGCACTGACACGAGTGAGGAGTGACCCCATGGGACACGGTCGCACCACCTTGCGCACCGCTGCCGCGGGAGCCGTCTCGGCGGCTCTGATCGCCGGAACCGTAGTCGGACTGGCCCCGGCGGCCCAGGCCGCGGGCTCCGTCCGCTTCGTCGACATCACCGGCGACGGCGGCACGGCCCTCAAGGCGAACGTCATCACCCCGGCCGGAGCCGACGCCTCGCACCGCTACCCGCTCATCGTGCTGCCCACGAGCTGGGGCCTGCCCCAGGTCGAGTACCTCGCGCAGGCACAGAAGCTCGCCGACGCCGGCTACATCGTGCTCACGTACAACGTGCGCGGTTTCTGGCAGTCCGGCGGCCAGATAGAAGTGGCGGGTCCGCCCGACATAGCGGACGCCTCCAAGGTCATCGACTGGGCGCTGGCCAACACACCGGCCGACTCGCGGCACATCGGCATGGCCGGGGTCTCCTACGGCGCCGGCATCAGCCTGCTCGCCGCCGCCCACGACCCGCGCATCAAGGCGGTCGCCGCGCTCAGCGGCTGGGCCGACCTGATCGGCTCCATCTACTCCGGCCGCACCCAGCACGTCCAGGCGGCGGCCATGCTGGACGGCGCCGGAACCGTCACCGGCCGCGAGAGTCCCGAAGTCCGGCAGGTCTTCGACGACTTCTACGCCTCCAACCTGAGCAAGGAGCAGGAACTCGTCGAGTGGGGGAAGAAGCGTTCTGTCGGGACGTACGTCGACCAGCTCAACCGGAACAACCCGGCGCTCCTGCTCGCCAACGCCTGGGGCGACACCATCTTCCCGGCCAACCAGTACGCCGACTTCTACGAGAAGCTGACAGTCCCGAAGCGGCTGGAGTTCCGGCCCGGCGACCACGCCACCGCCGAGATCACCGGCCTGTTCGGACTGCCCAACGACGTGTGGACCGACACCGAGCGGTGGCTGGACCACTACCTCAAGGGCGTGGACAACGGCATCGACCGCGAGCAGCCGGTGCAGCTCAAGTCCCGTACCTCCGGCGGCTACGAGGGCTACCCGGACTGGAAGTCGGTCGGCGCCACCCGTCGCAAGCTCGCCCTGGCGGGCTCCACCACGATCCATGCGAATGTCGACTCGGGCGCGGACGGCGGCGTCATCTTCCTGTCCAGCATCCTGGACCAGATCGCCCAGCTCCCGCCGATCGCCTCGATCCCGCTGCTGCCCCGCCGTTGGGCCGCGGTCTGGCAGTCGGAGCGGTACGCCGGCACCCAACAGGTGCGCGGCACCGCCCGGTTGCACACGACGCTCACCCCGACCAAGGAGAGCGGCACCCTCGTCGCGTACCTGTACGACGTAGGGCCGCTCGGCCTCGGCAAGCTGGTCACCAACGCGCCGTACACCTGGTACGACCGGACACCCGGCCAGGCGTTCGACGTGGACCTGGACTTGTTCTCCACGGCCTACGACGTCCCGGCCGGGCACCGGCTCGCCCTGGTGGTGGACACGGTCGACCCGCTCTACATCGAGCACAACCCGTCCGGCGCGCAGCTGACCTTCTCCTCGCCGGCCAACGACCCGTCCTACGTGGACGTCCCGCTGCGCGAGCAGTGATCTCCGGCTGCCGCCGGGCGGGCCTGGCCCTGTGAACTGCTTGCCCCCTGCGGTCCCGTGGCCGTGGGGGGCTCCCCACCCGGCAGCGGCACCCCGGTTCGGCCGCGGGGAGCAGCACGCTCATCCCGGTGCGGTTCGGTGACTCCGCCCTCACCACAGGGATGAAGGGCACATCGTAGTCGAGGTTCTCGCGATCAGCGTGTCGGTGCGGTGCACCGTCCGTACGGCCTGCGCCACAAGTCCCTTCGTCCGGGGCCGGGTCGGGCGGTCGAGCGCCCGGGCTCTGCGACGTACTGGTCGATGTCACGCGGTTCGATCAGGGGATCGACGGCCATGCGCAGCCCTACTCACTCTCAGCTGTGTCGTGGTTGCCGCAAACTATCCGGACAGAACCGGACTTAATGCACGACACGCACCTTTCAGTCATAAGCCGTATTTATCTTGCCTTTACGCTTCCGCCACCTCGGCGTAGAGCTGCGAGAGCTCGGGCACCCCGCTGGCCGCCCACGCGCGGCCCGAGGCGACGACATCGAACTCACGGCCGGACGCGAGCCGTACGACGGGCTGCCCGTCGGACCGGAAGTCCCAGCTCGCTCCGGACACCGTGCGCACGATGACCGTACCCAGGTACAGGCCTGCGTCGTTGCCCAGCCGGGGCAGGATCTCCTCGTCGTCGCGCCAGCGCGGCACCAGCTGGTCGAGCGCCTCCAGCGAGGCCGCCGAGTCGTCCAGCCGGACCCCCTCCTGGGACGCGTGGGAGCGGAGCAGCTCGCACTCGGACAGGAGCTCCGCGACACCCTCGGGGTCGGCGGACAGCACCGCGTGACGGTTCTTGTCGTGCCTGTGGCCCAGAAAAGGGATGTTCATACGCCCAGCGTGGCATTCGGACCGCCGCGCGCACCACAGGGCGGGAGCTGGTGTCGCGGCCGGGCGGCGGCTTTCTACACCTCCAGGTCGACCACGACCGGCGCGTGGTCCGAGGCGCCCTTGCCCTTGCGCTCCTCGCGGTCGACGTACGCGTCCTTGACCGCCTTGGCGAACGGCTCGTTGCCGTAGACCAGGTCGATGCGCATGCCGCGGTTCTTGGGGAAGCAGAGCTGGCGGTAGTCCCAGTACGTGAACGGGTGCTCGTACTTGAGGGGGCGCGGGACGACGTCGGACAGGCCCGCCTCGCGCAGCGAGACCAGGGCGGCGCGCTCGGCGGGGGTGACGTGGGTGGCGCCCTCGAAGGCGGCCCGGTCGTAGACGTCGTCGTCGGTCGGCGCCACGTTGTAGTCGCCGAGGACCGCGAACGGGCGGCCGCCCGCCGCGTCACCGGCCACGGCCGCCTTCAGGGCCTCGAACCACTGGAGCTTGTAGGCGTAGTGCGGGTGGTCCACCTCGCGGCCGTTCGGCACGTACACCGACCAGACGCGGACCGGGCCGCAGGTCGCCGAGATGGCACGGGGCTCCACGACGCCCTCGTACCCGGGGTCGCCCGGCAGGCCCTTGACGACGTCCGCGAGGCCCACGCGGGAGAGCACCGCCACGCCGTTCCACCGGCCGGTCGCGTTCACCGCCGCCTCGTAGCCCAGTTCGCGCAGCTGGTCGAACGGGAACTGCTCCTCGGCGAGCTTGGCCTCCTGGAGGCAGAGCACGTCGGTGCCGCTGCTCTCCAGCCAGGCCAGCAGCCTCGGCAGGCGAGCGGTGATCGAGTTCACGTTCCAGGTCGCGATGCGCATGCCTGACAACCTACCGGGCGGGACCGACAACGCCCTCCCGCCCGCCGTGGGGCTCAGACGTCCGCCGACTCCCCCGGAGTCAGCCTGAGGTGCTCCGAGCCGCCCAGGGCGCCGATCTGACGGTCGTAGATCGGGCGGGCGAGGTCGGTGAGCAGGGCGTCGTGGACGTCGTAGGCGCGCTGCGGCTTGACCTCGCGCACGTAGTCGATGACCTCGGAGATCTTGTTCCAGGGGGCCATCACCGGCAGCATCAGCGTCTCCACCGGCCGGTCGGGGACGGTCAGCGCGTCGCCGGGGTGGAAGACGCGGCCGGCGTCGATCAGGTAACCGACGTTGGTGATGCGCGGGATGTCCGGGTGGATCACGGCGTGCAGCTCGCCGTGGACCTGGACGTCGAAGCCGGCCGCGGTGAAGGTGTCGCCGTGGCCGACCGTGTGCACCCGGCCCGGGAAGGCGGCCGCGATCCGGTCGGCCACCGACTTCAGCGTCCAGATCTCGGCCGCCGGGTTGGCCTCCATGGCGGCCCGCAGCCGCCCCTCGTCGAAGTGGTCCGGGTGCTCGTGCGTGACCAGGACGGCGTCCGCGCCGACCGCGGCGTCCGGCTCGCTGAACCCTCCGGGGTCGAGGACGAGCGTGCGCCCGTCCTTCTCCAGACGGACACACGCGTGGGACTTCTTCGTGAGCTTCATGGCACCCATCCTGCCCCCGGCCATGAGCGGATGCTCACTCCTCCGGCGTGGTCTCCTCGTGGATGACCTGCTGCGCCACCCGGAACGCGCTGTTCGCCGCCGGTACCCCGCAGTAGACCGCCGCCTGCAGCAGCACTTCCTTGATCTCGCCCGGGGTCAGCCCGTTGCGCAGGGCGGCCCGGGTGTGGAAGGCGAGCTCCTCCAGGTGGCCGCCGGCGACCAGCGCGGTCAGGGTGACGCAGCTGCGCGAACGCCGGTCGAGGCCGGGCCGGTCCCAGATCTCGCCCCACGCGTAGCGGGTGATGAACTCCTGGAAATCCCCCGAGAAGTCGTCGGCCAGCGCCAGCGCCCGGTCGACGTGCGCGTCGCCGAGCACCTCGCGGCGGATCTTGAGCCCGGTGTCGTAGGTGTCGGACCGCGCCGATGGCAGCAGGGGTACGACGGCCGGGGCGATCTCGGCGATGGGCCCGGCCACCGGCGCGACGGCCGGCACCGGCCTGACCGGCGCCGCCGGGACGACGGCCAGCTGGCCGGTGGCGGATTCGACGGCGGGCTGCCAGGCGGTGGAGAAGTGCCGGACGAGCAGGTCGCTGACGGCCGACGGCTGCTCCACCGGCACCAGGTGGGAGGCGCCGGGGACGACGGCCAGCCGGGCGTCCGGGATGCCGGCCACCAGGGTGCGGGCCTCGGCCGGGCCGGTGACCTGGTCGTCCGAACCCACCAGGACCAGCGTCGGCACGCCGATCCGGCCCAGCTCGGCCCGCGCGTCGAAACCGGCCAGGGCCTCGCAGGCGGCGATGTAGCAGCCGGGGTCGGTGGTGCGCACCATCTGCACGGCCCATTCGGTGATCGCCGGCTGCGCGGCCACGAAGCCGCCGGTGAACCAGCGGTCGGGCGAGGTCCGGGCGATCGGGTCAAGACCGTTGGTCCTTACGATCACCCCGCGCTGCCGGAACTCGTCGGCGCTGCCGAACCGGGGCGAGGCGGCGACCAGCGCGAGCGAGGCGACCCGCTCCGGGCAGCGCAGGGCCAGCTCGATGCCGACGGCCCCGCCGAGCGCGCAGCCCGCGTAGCCGAAGCGCTGCACGCCGAGCGCGTCGAGCGTGGCGAGCAGCCGGGCGGTCAGCTCGGTGACGGAGCCGGCCGGGTACGCGGGGGCGCCGCCGTGTCCGGGCAGGTCGAACCGGAAGACCCGAAACTGCTGGGCCAGTTCCGGCACCTGCCGGTCCCACATGTGCCAGGTCGTTCCGAGTGAGGGACCCAGGATCAGTACAGGTGCGTCTTCTGGTCCGTCCAGGCGGTATTGCAGGGTGTTCGTCTGTGTCTCACTCACGCCCTGCACGCTCTCACATCGCACGAATTCTCACGTGCGGGGGTCGGAACCCGCGCAGGGCGTCCCAGGTTGTGGCGGCCTCGCGAAGATCCTCCGTGCCCGGCTTCACCTACCGGCTGCACGCACCGCCGTCCGGTTTCTCACTGCGGGGGCCGTACGGCGCGGCGCCGGACGGCCGGGGTGCCGCCGAGTTCGTCGAGGAGATCGACGAGCAGGGCGCGGCCGGCGTCGAACGCCGTGGCACCGAAGCGCTCCCGCAGACGCGCTTCGAGCCGTTCCCGGGCTTGGCGGGCGGCGGTCACGGCTTCACGCCCGCGCCGAGTGAACGCGACGCGCCGGATGCGGGCGTCGCGCGGGTCCGGAAGGCGTTCGGTGTAGCCGAGGCGCTCCAGTTCCGCGATCGCCTTGGAGGCGCCCTGCTGGGTCATGCCGAGCTTCTGCGCGAGGTCGCTGATGGTGGGCTGGGCGTCGATGAGGTGCTGGAACACGTACCCGTGGGACATCCGCAGGTCACCGAAGCCCTGGGAGGCGAGTTCCGCCCGCACGGCGTCGGTGGCGGCGAAGCCGACGAAGAGGGCGAGGCTGCCCGTGTCCAGATCGCGGGGGTCGAGCGGCTGATGCATGACTCCAGTCTCTATTTGGCAACCTAGGTTGTGCAACTATGGTTGTGCATATGGTGGAGATCGCACAGCACCCCGATGTCCAGACGGCTGTCCGCTATCACGATGCCGTGGGTCGACTGGCCCCGCCGGAAGAGCTCGCGCAGTTCCTGCACGCGGACACGGTCCACACCCAGCTGCCCAACGTCCTGTTCCCCGACGGCACCGTCCGCGGCCTCGCCGACATCCTGGCCGCCTCGCGACAGGCCCGCACGCTGCTCCGCGACCAGCACTACGACGTCATCAACGCGGTGGCCTCCGGCAGCCAGGTCGCGCTGGAGGTCACGTGGTCCGGCACACTGGCCGTCCCCTTCGGCGAGCTGCGCGCGGGCCACGTACTGCGCGCCCATATCGCGGCGTTCCTGGAGTTCCGCGACGGAAAGATCGTCGCTCAGCGCAACTACGACTGTTACGAACGTCTCGCCGCGGGGTGATGTCTCAGCGGGCCGGCCATGCCGAGGCGTCGTCCGCGCACCAGCTGATGACGGGCAGGGTGTGGGGATCGGCCGTCCCGCCGGCGTAGGGGGGAACGGCAGGGTCCTGCGGCTCGACGCGCATGGAGGTGCACTGGTCCTGCCGCTCAGTACTGTGCGGCGGATGCCGGTGCAGGGGCAGGAGCATCGCCGCGCATGCGGCGATCAGTGCGATCAGCGCGTTCTTCGTGACCATGGCCAACACGGCTGTCCCCACCGCGCTTCAGGCGCACCGCGGCACGAGGCCGCGTCGTACGAGGATCGGCCGGAGCGTGCGCATCGCGTAGTGGCTGCGGGACTTCACCGTGCCCACGGGGACCCCCATGCGGGTCGCGACCTCGGCGGCGGTGCGGTCCTCGAAGTACAGCTCGACCAGCACCTCCCGGTGGTGGTCCGGCAGGCCGGCCATGACCCGCGCGACGTCCCAGGCCCGCAGCACGTTGTCGTAGGGATCCACGGGCGGGACGCCGGATTCGACCGACTCCTCGCTGTCGACCTCCTGGGCGCGGCGGGACAGCATCCGGTGGTGGTCGATCGTCAGGCGCCTCGCCACGGTCAGCAGCCAGGGCAGTGCGGCGTCCGCGCCGCCCGCGAACGCCCGGGGGTGCTGCCAGGCCCGCAGGAACGTCTCCTGCACGATGTCCTCGGCTCTGCCGAAATCGCCGGTCAGCCGGGCGACGACGCGCAGCAACCGCCCCTCGTACAGTCGGTGCAGTTCGGCGAGCGACTCGCGGTCGAGGGTGGCTCTTGGGACGGACATCGGACACTCCCTGGTCTTGCTGTCTTGCCGGTCTTGCTGTCTTGCCGGTCTTACGAACGTGGTCGCCGGGAACCGGCCATGACGGCTCCGGGCCGTTCGCGACCCGGGGCCGCCCCGGTTCCGTACGGGAGAGTGGCGGGCGTCGCCAAGAAACCGCCAAGGATCCGCCAAGGCGTCGCACAGCGGGTCCTTGGCGGCCGACGAGCGCCGGCGGCGCGCGTTGACGCGGCGGTCACGAGACCCTGAGCCGTGGAGCCTCGTGACCCCCGCCGTCATGGAGAACGCCGGATCAGTGGCGCGGAGTTCGACGCGTCACACGCGACCGGACCGAACCGGCCCGCTCTATTCCGGCATTGGTGATCTAACGGATGTCCAGCTTGCGCGAGGACGAGGTACTCGGGCTGACTGTCCCGGTGAACCAGATCAGCCCGCTTCGTATCGCCCTCCTCGGCCCCGTGGAGCTTCGCGACGACGCGGGACGCACGGTCGACGTGGCGGGTCCGCAACGCAAGGCCGTACTGGCACTGCTGGCACTGGAGCTCGGCCGGGTCGTTCCCGTGGAGCGGTTCTGCGAGCTCCTGTGGGGTGAGCAGCCCCCCGAGCACACGAAGCCGGCCCTCCAGGGACATGTCGCGGCCCTGCGCAAGAGCCTGGCCGGTCTCCCCCTCGCGATCACCACCCACGCCTCGGGCTACCAGCTCACCGGCGACCCCGACACGGTGGACAGCCGGGTCTTCGACGCCCTGGTGCACAGCGCCGAGGGCGGGACCCGCGTCCCCGACGAACACGCCACGGCGAGGCTCCGGCACGCCCTCGACCTGTGGCGCGGCCCCGCCCTCGACGGACTGCCCGACACGCCTCTGCGGGACTCGCTGGCCGCCCGTCTTGACGAGTCCCGGCTGCGCGCCTGCGAACTCTGGGCCGAGCAGGCGATGCGGACCGCCGATCCCCTGCCGACCGACGTCATCGGCGAGCTGACGGGCTTCGCACGCCGGCATCCGCTGCGCGAGCGCCTGCACGAACTGCTCATGCTGGCGCTCTACCGCGCCGGCCGGCAGGCCGAGGCACTCACCGTGTACGCCGATGTCATGCACCGGCTGAGAGACGAACTCGGGATATCTCCCGGCCCGGCCATCGACGAGCTGCACCAGCGCATCCTGCGCGCCGACGCCCGCCTCGGGGGCACCCCGGCCCGGTACGCGGCCCTGCCCGCCCCCTCCCAACTGCCCGCGGATGTCCTGCACTACGTCGGCCGGCGCCGCGAGATCGCCCACCTCACCGCCGCCCTCACGGCGGGCGCCACGTCCTGCGCGGTGGTCGGCGCCACGACCGGCATGGGCGGACTGGGCAAGTCGGCCTTCACCGTCCATGTGGGTCACCTGGTGCGCGGTCACTTCCCCGACGGCCAGTTGTACGCCCGGCTGTCCGGCTCGCAGGCGACCCCGGCCGAGCCGAGCAATGTGCTCGACACCCTCCTGCGGGCCCTCGGGGCACCCACGGACGCCATCCCCTTCGCGCTGGAGGAACGCGCCGCCCTCTACCGCTCCCTGCTCGCCGAACGCCGGGTGCTGGTCGTCCTGGACGACGCCCGCGACACCGCGCAGCTCCAGCACCTGCTGCCTGGCTCCGCGGGCTGCGCGACCCTGGTCACCAGCCGCAACCGGCTCGCCGAGCTCGAAGCCGGCATCCGGGTGCACCTCGACGTGCTCTCGCCCGACGAGTCACGGGAGTTGCTGTACGGCCAGATCGGCGAGGCCCGGATGCTGGCGGAGCCGGAGGCGGCGACGGCACTCATCGAGGCGTGCGGCCACCTGCCGCTGGCCCTGCGGATCGTCGGGGCCAGGCTCGCCACCAGGCCGTCCTGGTCCCTCGCGGCGGTGGTCGACCAGCTGACCGACGAGGCGAACTTCCTGAACCAGCTGGCGACCCCCAACCTGGGTGTGGAGGCCAGCTTTCGGCTCGGCTACGACCAGCTCACCCCCGACGAGGCGCGGGCCTTCCGTCAACTGGCCCACCCCGACGGGCCGTATCTGACCGCGCGTTGGGCCGCCGTCGCCCTGGAGATGCCCGAAGCCGCCACCCGGTCGGTGCTGGAAAGACTCGTCGACCTCAGCCTTCTGGAGTCATCGGCGCCGTACACCTACCGGTACCACGACCTGCTGCGGGCCTTCGCCCGCAAGGTCTGCCGGGAGACGGACCCGGAGCAGGTGCGCTCGTCCGTCCTGCGGCGTCTGACCGGGTACTTTCTGGCGACCGCGCGTAACACGTACCGTATCGCCCGGCCCGGGCACCCGATCGCCGATCAGCTCAGCGCCACCGACAGCCCCGGTTTCCCGGTGGAGTCCCGGCGCCAGGCGAACCAGTTGCTCAACGCCTCGATCGAGCCGGTGCTCGCGGTCGCCGAGCAGGCCTCGGCGGTGGACGGCTGTCTGCGACTGGCGGTGGACCTCGTCCTGGCCCTGGATCCGCTCCTGGAGGAGACGCACCAGTGGGACCGGATCATCCAGCCCGCCCGCAAGTTGCTCACCGAGGCGCGCGCCCGCGGGGACGAGCGCAGTCAAGGGCGGATGGGCTACATGCTCGGCGGCGCGCTCATGCAGATCAGCCGGCTCGACGAGGCCGAATCCGTGCTGAGCGAGGCGGAACGGGCCGCCGAGGCCGCCGGTGACGCGGTGGTGCACGCGGAGACCGTCATCTGCCGCGGGATAGCGGCCGCCTACCAGGGCGACAAGGAGACCGCGAACGCGTTCTACCGGCGGGCCGTCGAGCTCGGGCGCACGCACCGGAGCCGCTGGACCGTGGCCAACGCGCAGTGCTCCCTCATGGTGAATCTCCACCAGGATCGACCCGATGACGCCCTCGTGGCCGGCCGCGCGGCCCTGGAGGCGTTCGAGGAACTCGGCGATCCCCTCGGCAGGTGCGCCGCCCTGCGTGGCCTCGCCATCATCGCCCGGGTCCAGGGCCGTCTGGACGCGGCGCTGGGTCTGCACGCCGAGAGCCACCGGCTGGCCGAGTCGCACAACCTGCCCTTCATGGGGATCGCCAACCGGATCGCGGAGGCCGAGTGCCGCCTCGCCCTCGGCCAGACACGGGAAGCCATCGACATCCTGGAAATGGCGGTCGCCGACAGCCAACGACTGCGCGCGTCCCGTCTGGAAGCGGCGGCCGCGAAGCGGATTGCCCAGGCCCAGGAGCAGGTGTAGCGCAACGCACGGTGCCGGGGCGGGTGCCGGTGCCGTCGCCGTCGCTCAGAGGTCGTCCGGTGTGCCGAGGCCGGTGAGGGCGCCGACCGGGTCCAGGTCGGGGGTGCCCCGGGGCCACCAGTCGTCCTGGCCCGCCTCCGATTCGTAGGCGTACCACAAGCCTTCGCGGCCCAGCCGGAGTTGGACATGGCCACTGGGGTGGGTGAGGCGGTTGCGCCAGGGACGGAACGCCGGCAGGTCGGCGGCGAGCAGGAGCGGCCGGGCCCGGTCGAAACGGCCCGCCGGCGGATCCCACGGCTCTTCGAGCACCGTGAGCCCGTCGAGCCCGCCCTGCCGCCAGGCGGCGACCGCGCGCGCCAGCTCCGCCGGGGTGCGGCCGGCGGCGGAGGCGAGCGAGGCGTACAACGCGCGCGTGCCCGCGGTCAGGCCGGAACCGGGGCGGGCCGCGGCGAGCCGTACCGCGTCCTGCCACAGTGTCAGCTCGCCGACCGGGTCGCGTCCGGTGCCGAGCAGTGCGTGGGCGCGGGCGGCGGCGTCCGTCGCCAGCTGGTCCAGGGCGAAGGGGTCGGGGCCGCCCGGGGCCGCCGGGTACACCGGGGGCTGCTCGGGGTGCGGGGGCGTCGGCAGCGGCGGCGGCAACGGCGGGAGTCGGCGCGGGGCGAAGGCGTCGGACGCGCGGACGCCGGGGAGCGGCGCCGGTCCCTGCTCGCGCGCGGCGCGGGCCGCACGGGCGGCGCTCAGCCGGGACAGCGCGTCGAGCAGTTCGCGCTCACCACGACCGCGCAGCAGGAGCAGTACGAAGGGATCGGCGTCGAGCAGACGTGCCGTCTGGTAGCAGAGCGCGGCCGCGTGCTTGCAGGGGTGACCGGAGTCCGGGCAGCTGCACCGGGGTGCGAGGTCGCCGGGGCCGGGCAGCAGGGGCACACCGCAGTCGGCGAGGGACTGCGGCAGTTCCTTGTCGAGCAGGGCGGCGATGTGTCCGGGCCGGTCGGCGGCCGCGTCCAGGAACCGCTCCCAGTCGGCGTCGCCCAACGTACGCAGACGCACCTGCACCCGGTACGGGCGCGGGCGGCTGCCTCGCACGTACGCCAGGACGAGCCCCGGTGTCACGGTGATCGCGTCCACCTGTCCCCGCCCGGCGTACCCCCGCCCCCGAGCCAGCCGCTTCACATCCAACGCGCCGCCCTCCAGCGCGGCGACCCAGGCATTGCCCCACCAGGTCTCGGCAAAGCCGACGCCTTCCCGCGACGCGCGGGG